>NZ_CP073581.1:182500-834334 GCF_018200035.1 Sulfitobacter albidus
GACGTGATACTCTGCGATAAGCCATGGGGAGCCGAGAATAGGCCTTGATCCATGGATCTCTGAATGGGGCAACCCACCTGATACTGTGTTATTTTAGCCGTCTAGGCGGCGACGAATAATGCAGTGAAACAGGTATTTCTAGACTGAATACATAGGTTTAGAAAAGCAAACCCGGGGAACTGAAACATCTAAGTACCCGGAGGAAAGGAAATCAATTGATACTCCCCTAGTAGCGGCGAGCGAACGGGGACCAGCCGAGCTGTGAGTGTGGTTAGAATGCGTTGGAATGCGCAACCAGAGTGGGTGACAGTCCCGTATAAGAAGCATGATCAGACGTATTAAGTAGGGCGGAACACGTGAAATTCTGTCTGAAGATCGGAGGACCACCTTCGAAGGCTAAGTACTCCTTACTGACCGATAGTGAACCAGTACCGTGAGGGAAAGGTGAAAAGCACCCCGACGAGGGGAGTGAAACAGTACCTGAAACCGAACGCCTACAATCAGTTGGAGCCCCCTTGCGGGGTGACAGCGTACCTTTTGTATAATGGGTCATCGACTTGGTCTCACAAGCAAGCTTAAGCCGTTAGGTGTAGGCGCAGCGAAAGCGAGTCTTAATAGGGCGATTGAGTTTGTGGGATCAGACCCGAAACCGAGTGATCTAGGCATGGCCAGGTTGAAGGTACGGTAACACGTACTGGAGGACCGAACCCACATCTGTTGAAAAAGATCGGGATGAGCTGTGCCTAGGGGTGAAAGGCCAATCAAACTCGGAGATAGCTGGTTCTCTGCGAAATCTATTTAGGTAGAGCGTCGACCGAATACCCTCGGGGGTAGAGCACTGGATGGGTAATGGGGCCCCACAGGCTTACTGATCCTAACCAAACTCCGAATACCGAGGAGTACTAGTCGGCAGACACACGGCGAATGCTAACGTCCGTCGTGAAGAGGGAAACAACCCTGACCTACAGCTAAGGCCCCTAATTCATGGCTAAGTGGGAAAGCAGGTGGGACGACCAAAACAACCAGGAGGTTGGCTTAGAAGCAGCCATCCTTTAAAGATAGCGTAACAGCTCACTGGTCTAAATAAGTTGTCCTGCGGCGAAGATGTAACGGGGCTCAAGCCATGAGCCGAAGCTTAGGATGCATTTATTGCATGGTAGCAGAGCGTAGTGTGACATAGTTCCATGTGTCCTTATCATCCTTCGGGGTGAGTTGGACACGCGGAGCTTTCTGTGAAGCGGGCCTGTGAGGGATCCCGTGGAGAGATCACTAGTGAGAATGATGACATGAGTAGCGACAAAGAGTGTGAGAGACACTCTCGCCGAAAGTCCAAGGGTTCCTGCTTAAAGCTAATCTGAGCAGGGTAAGCCGACCCCTAAGGCGAGGCCGAAAGGCGTAGTCGATGGGAACCAGGTTAATATTCCTGGGCCAGATGGAAGTGACGGATCATGAAGGTTGTTCATCCTTATCGGATTGGATGGGCCGCTAATTGGTTCCTGGAAATAGCTCCATCATAAGATCGTACCCTAAACCGACACAGGTGGACTGGTAGAGAATACCAAGGCGCTTGAGAGAACGATGTTGAAGGAACTCGGCAAAATACCTCCGTAAGTTCGCGAGAAGGAGGCCCGGTTCCTAGGCAACTAGGGGCTGGGGGCACAAACCAGGGGGTGGCGACTGTTTATTAAAAACACAGGGCTCTGCGAAGTCGCAAGACGACGTATAGGGTCTGACGCCTGCCCGGTGCCTGAAGGTTAAAAGGAGAGGTGAGAGCCTTGAATTGAAGCCCAGGTAAACGGCGGCCGTAACTATAACGGTCCTAAGGTAGCGAAATTCCTTGTCGGGTAAGTTCCGACCTGCACGAATGGCGTAACGACTTCCCCGCTGTCTCCAACATCGACTCAGCGAAATTGAATTACCTGTCAAGATGCAGGTTACCCGCGGTTAGACGGAAAGACCCCGTGCACCTTTACTACAACTTCACACTGGCATTAGGCCGAACATGTGCAGGATAGGTGGTGGGCTTTGAAGCAGGGACGCCAGTCCCTGTGGAGCCTCCCTTGAGATACCACCCTTGTTCTGCTTGATGTCTAACCGCGGTCCGTTATCCGGATCCGGGACCCTGTGTGGTGGGTAGTTTGACTGGGGCGGTCGCCTCCTAAATCGTAACGGAGGCGCGCGAAGGTTGGCTCAGAGCGGTCGGAAATCGCTCGTTGAGTGCAATGGCAGAAGCCAGCCTGACTGCGAGACTGACAAGTCGAGCAGAGTCGAAAGACGGCCATAGTGATCCGGTGGTCCCGAGTGGAAGGGCCATCGCTCAACGGATAAAAGGTACGCCGGGGATAACAGGCTGATACTGCCCAAGAGTCCATATCGACGGCAGTGTTTGGCACCTCGATGTCGGCTCATCTCATCCTGGGGCTGGAGCAGGTCCCAAGGGTACGGCTGTTCGCCGTTTAAAGAGGTACGTGAGCTGGGTTTAGAACGTCGTGAGACAGTTCGGTCCCTATCTTCCGTGGGTGTAGGATACTTGAGAGGAGTTGCCCCTAGTACGAGAGGACCGGGGTGAACGATCCACTGGTGGACCTGTTGTTGCGCCAGCAGCAGTGCAGGGTAGCTATGATCGGAAAGGATAACCGCTGAAGGCATCTAAGCGGGAAGCCCCCCTCAAAACAAGGTATCCCTGAGAGCCGAGGTAGACCACCTCGTCGATAGGCCAGAGATGTAAGCACAGTAATGTGTTCAGTTGACTGGTACTAATGGCTCGATAGGCTTGATTTGATCCAGTAACAGAGAGACTTGTCTCCCTGTCACGCATCAAAAGCATACACACACAATTAGCCGTACTCGGCTTGGACAACACACGCTGTTTGAAACCCCAAAACAGGGACCTCAAACAGCACATGGGGGATTTTATTTGGTTTGGTGATCATAGCGTAAGCAAAACACCCGGTCCCATCCCGAACCCGGCAGTTAAGTGCTACTGCGCCAATGGTACTGCGTCTTAAGACGTGGGAGAGTAGGTCATCGCCAAACCTAATAAGATCCCACAGTATCTCTCTATACGATAACATCAGCTCAAACAGAACGAACCGCGTGGGTACGCTCATTTTGAAAATACGCTGATAACGTGGTCTTACGGCAAAGCCCTTGAGCTTAAACCGGCTATCGGCGTCGGTGACCCGCTAAAGCGTGAGTGGTCGTAGGGGAACTGGAAGAAGCTGTACCGGCGCCCCCGAGAAGCAGTGTGAACCGTCCGCAAACATGGCGGTCGGGAACGATTTGCTAAGGGCACCCACCAAGGCCTATGCCAGAGATGATCGCTCGACTTCATGTCGGCTGCGGCTGAAGCCGGGAGCAGGCACCGTATACGGTGTGTGTTCAATGCCTTCAGCCCGGAAGGCCGAGCTGGGGTGTTGGATACCATTAATTGGAGCGCGTGTGGATAGGAAACTAGGGGCACCTCACCCCTCTCGGGATGCTGTCGCGCGTAACCCTTTAGGGTAGCCGGATGTTGGAGAGTCTCTTGCGGCACGAAGGCTTCATCGGCGAATGGCCGCATAGGGCGACTTGCATGAAGCGGGAGGGTGTCTTGGCCGAATACGTCGAAACCGGCACTTGACCCGAGGATCTGTCCTTTTTGCTGGGAATATGCGCATTGACACATCCGAACCAGGTCTTTGGGGCGATTTTTCAAGCCATCGAGTTCGTTCAGAACGCTTTTGCAGATCGAAAAACTTATGCAAAACGCATCGTTCTGAAGGTGAGCGACAAACGCCGGAAGCGGGCTTTCAGAGGTGGCCCGAGAAATCTGAACAGTTGAGCTAGGTGGATTTTCCGCTCCTGATCCGGCAGCGTGCCGGGACGAAAGAGCGAAGATGGCAAGACGCCCAAGACGGAACCACAGCCCTGCATTCAAGGCGAGAGTCGCGTTAGCGGCGTTGAAGGGCGATAAGACGATGAGCGAATTGGCAACGCAGTTCGATGTGCATCCCAACCAGATCAAGCAGTGGAAGGATCAGCTTCTCGACGGCGTGACAGATGTCTTTGATGACAAGCCGAAGGCGTCAAAAGAACCTGAGATCGATGTGAAATCGTTGCACGCGAAGATTGGCCAGTTGACGCTGGAGAATATTTTTTGGAAGGAGCGCTCGACAAGGCCGGTCTGTTGCCGAGCGCAAAGAAATGACGGATCGCGACCACAAGCTGAGCCTGGCCCGCCAGGCCGATCTGCTCGGGATCAGCCGGGGGAGCTTATACTATGAGCCGCGCCCGGTCGGCGCGGGCGATCTGAAGCTGATGCGTCGGATCGACGAGTTGCACATGGAGTATCCGTTCGCGGGCAGCCGCATGATGAAGGGTTTCTTGCGCCAGGAAGGCTTCACCGCCGGACGATTGCATGTGGCCACCTGCATGAAGCGCATGGGCATTCAGGCGCTCTATCGCAGGCCAAACACGTCGAAACCGGCACCGGGTCACAAGGTATATCCCTATCTGCTGAGAAAGCTGGCTGTGACCCGCCTGAACCAGGTTTGGGCCATGGATATCACCTACATCCCAATGGCGCGCGGATTCGTCTATCTGGTTGCCGTGCTGGACTGGTTCAGCCGAAAAGTCCTGGCCTGGCGACTATCGACAACGCTGGAAACCGGCCCGTGCATAGAAGCTCTGAAAGAGGCGATGCGCCACCATGGCAAGCCCGAGATCATGAACACGGATCAGGGCAGCCAGTTCACATCCATCGACTTTATCAAGACGCTGAAAGAGGCGGACATCCAGATCAGCATGGATGGCAAGGGCGCATGGCGGGACAACGTCTTCGTCGAACGTCTGTGGCGAACGATCAAATATGAGGAGGTCTATCTGCGCGCCTATGACAGCGTGTCGAAGGCTCGGGAAAGCCTGCGCCGATATCTGAAGTTCTACAACACGTGGAGACCGCATTCATCGCTGGACGGGAAAACACCCGATAAGGCATATCTCAACCCGTCGGCACCAATCCCGGGGGCGGCATAATCGAGCGGGAAATCCACCTACGGAGTGGCTCCAAACTGTTCAAACAAACCGAACCACCTCTCTGACACTTGCGAACGGAAGAATATCGGTGCGAAATTGACGCTGCCCGAGTGTGTTTGACAAGCAGCTAGCGCCGACCCCTGTTTCCGTCTGCTGGGTCGGTTTCGGGCAGAGCCTGCTTGGCGGAACGTTTGACGTGCTACACGAATTCGCAGGGACAAGAACAGCACGCCCGCCCCCAATCGTTTCCCCGATCAGAGTCAGCAAGAAAACCAATCGCACCTGTCAGGGGCACCACGGGCACATGATTGCGGGGAAATCTGGTGCTGCTGGAGAGAATCGAACTCTCGACCTCTCCCTTACCAAGGGAGTGCTCTACCTCTGAGCTACAGCAGCGCCGTGCGGGGTGATTAGCCCCTCTGATCCCGTCGCGCAAGCCTATTTTCCGAAGCAAACTGGACCCGGTATCGGCGCTGCGGTAGACACGTCCCATGACGCAGAAAGACACCGGTGAATCCGCAAACACAAGGTCCAAGCAATCGGCCGCTGCCGAGCGGGAGGCGCGGTTGAAACAGGCGCTCAAGGCCAATATGGGACGACGCAAGGCACAGGCGCGGGCGCGCGAGGCGCAGGGCGATACAGGTACGGTGCAGCAGGCACCCAAAAAGGAAGACTGAGCATGGACGAAATTCTGGTACGCGGTGGCGGCTCGCTGAGCGGGCAAATTCCGATCGCGGGCGCAAAGAACGCATGTTTGACACTGATGCCCGCCACTCTTTTGAGTGAAGAGCCGCTGACCCTGACCAACGCGCCGCGCCTGTCGGACATCCGTACGATGACGCAGCTTTTGCAGTCGCTGGGCGCCGAGGTGACCTCGCTGCAGGAGGGGCGCGTGCTGGCCATGTCGACCCATGGCGCGATCAATACCCGTGCAGAGTATGACATCGTGCGCAAGATGCGCGCCTCCAATCTGGTGTTGGGGCCACTTCTGGCGCGTGAGGGTTATGCCGAGGTTTCGCTGCCCGGGGGCTGTGCGATTGGCGCACGGCCGATGGACATCCATACCGATGGTCTGACCCTGATGGGGGCCGAGATTGATCTGCGCGACGGGTATCTTTACGCCAAGGCGGCGGGCGGGCGGCTCAAGGGGGCGGTGATCGACTTCCCCTTTGCCTCCGTCGGGGCGACCGAAAACATCATGATGGCAGCGACGCTGGCCAAGGGGACGACCATCATCAACAACGCCGCGCGCGAGCCGGAGATCGTGGATCTGGCGCGCTGCCTGCGCGCCATGGGTGCCCAGATCGAGGGTGATGGCACGTCGTCCATCACCATCCAGGGGGTTGACCGGCTGGGTGCCGCGACCCATCCCGTCGTGACGGACAGGATCGAATTGGGCACCTATATGCTGGCGCCCGCCATCTGTGGCGGAGAGGTGGAATGCCTCGGCGGCCGGATCGAGCTGGTGGGGGCCTTCTGCGAAAAGCTGGATGCGGCGGGAATCGACGTGACCGAAACGGAAAAGGGCCTGAAGGTACGCCGCCGCGAGGATCGCGTGCGCGCGGTGGATGTGACGACTGAACCCTTCCCCGGGTTTCCCACCGATTTGCAGGCGCAGATGATGGCGTTGATGTGCACGGCGACGGGCACCTCGACGCTTGAAGAAAAGATTTTCGAGAATCGTTTCATGCACGCGCCCGAGTTGATCCGAATGGGCGCCGACATCGACGTGCAAGGTGGCCGGGCCGTGGTGACCGGTGTTGATCAGCTCAAGGGCGCGCCGGTGATGGCGACGGATCTGCGCGCCTCGGTGTCGTTGATCCTGGCGGGCATGGCCGCGCGGGGAGAGACAAAGGTCTCGCGCGTGTACCATCTGGATCGTGGGTATGAGCACGTCGTGGCCAAGCTGCGCGGCGTGGGCGCCAACATCGAGAGGATCAAGGGCGCATGAGTGATGACGCACGGTTTGAAGACGGGGCAGAGGCGCCGCTGAACCTTGGCGCACTGGACGCCGAGGATCTGCAAATCCTGTCGTCGCTGGCACAGGACGCCGTGTTTCCGGCATCCGAAATGCGGTGGCTGCCGGGTGAGCGGCGCTTTGCGCTGCTGGTCAACCGGATGCGCTGGGAAGATGCAGGAACGGACCGCCATGCGCCGGAGCGGGTGCAATCCGTGCTGACGATCGAAAACGTGCAGGGGGTCGCGTCGCAAGGGGTCCCAAAGGGGGATGCCGACACGATCCTGTCGCTGCTCGCGGTCGCATTCAGCGAAACCGACGCGCCTTCGGGCCATGTTACGCTGACACTTGCCGGGGACGGCGCGATCCGCCTGAGCGTCGAGGCGTTGGAGGTGAACCTGCGCGACGTGACCAAGCCCTACGTGGCTCCTTCGGGCAAACGACCCCGGCATGACGTGTGAGATCCGCCGCCTCACCGGCGCGGATGTAGCCCTGTGGCGGGATCTGCGCCTCGAGGCGCTGCGAATTTTTCCCGCGAATTTCCTGACGACACTTGCGGAGGAAGAGAAACGCAGCGATGCCGACCGTGTCCGGATGCTGGAGGCGCGGCAGGTTTTCGGGCTTTTCCTCGAAGGGGCAGCGGCGGGAACGGCCGCGCTGGATCCCGAACCGGCCCCTGCCACCGCACACCGCGTGACACTCAATGCATTCTACGTGCGGCCTGCGTTTCACGGCGGACCGGGGGCGCGCGCGCTGTTGGCCCATGTGATACAGGTAGCCAGCGCGCAGGGCTTCGTTCAGCTTGAGCTGTGCGTGGCCGCTGACAACACCCGCGCGATCCGCTTTTACGAACGCGAAGGGTTCACGGTATGGGGGCGTCTGCCCCGTTCGGTGCGGCTGGTAGACAGCTATCAGGATGATCTGTTCATGCTGCGCCCCCTCGACGCAGCTGCGATGGCTTGAGCCTGCGCGCAAACCCCGCTACCTCCTGACGCAATCCCTGAAGGAGCCGACATGCCCGTTTTCCTCGATGCCACCGACCCTGAGTTCGAGCAGGGGTTCACCACGCTACTGGGCGCCAAGCGTGAGGACAGCCCCGATGTGGACGATACCGTTGCCGCGATCATCGCGGATGTGCGCGCGCGCGGGGATGCTGCGGTAATCGACTACACCGCGCGGTTCGACAGGATCACACCCGAAACGCTGGCGATTTCATCCGAGGAGATCGCCGCGGCGGTCGCGGCGGTACCGGCGGCGGAGCGCGCGGCGCTCGAGCAGGCGGCGGCGCGTATCCGCGCCTATCACGAACGCCAGCTGCCCGAAGACGCCGAATGGACCGACGCGGAGGGCGCAACGCTGGGGTGGCGGTGGACGGCTGTTTCTGCCGCCGGGCTCTACGTGCCCGGTGGGTTGGCAAGCTATCCTTCCTCGGTGCTGATGAACGCAATCCCGGCCAAGGTGGCGGGCGTGGGGCGGCTTGCGATGGTGGTGCCGACGCCGGATGGTGTGCTCAACCCGCTGGTATTGCTGGCCGCGCAAATCTCCGGTGTGGATGAAATCTACCGTATCGGTGGGGCGCAGGCAGTCGCAGCACTTGCCTACGGGACTGAGAGCATCGCGCCGGTCGACAAGATCACGGGCCCCGGCAACGCCTATGTCGCGGCAGCCAAACGGCGGGTGTTCGGCAAGGTCGGCATCGACATGATCGCGGGCCCCTCCGAGATCCTCGTGATTGCCGACGCCGAGAACGATCCCGATTGGATCGCGCTGGACCTGCTGAGCCAGGCCGAACACGACGAGAGCGCGCAGTCGATCCTGATCACCACCGATGCAGCATTCGGCAAGGCCGTGGCGCAGGCAGTGGATAAACGTCTCGAAACGCTGCAACGGCGCGCCATTGCGGGCGCAAGCTGGCGCGATTTTGGCGCGATCATCACGGTGCCGGATCTGACCACCGCCGCCGCACTGAGCGACCGGATTGCGCCCGAGCATCTGGAGCTGTGCGTGGCCGACCCAGACGCGCTGAGCGCGCGCATCACCCATGCCGGGGCGATCTTTCTCGGACAGTGGACGCCGGAAGCCATCGGCGATTACGTCGGTGGACCGAACCACGTGCTGCCGACGGCGCGATCGGCGCGGTTCTCCTCGGGGCTGTCGACGCTGGATTTCATGAAACGCACAACGCTTGCACGCATGACCCCCGCCGCCCTGCGCGCCATCGGGCCCGCCGCCGAAACGCTGGCCCAGTCCGAAAGCCTTGAGGCGCATGGCCTGTCCGTGACGGCGCGTCTGCGCACCCTCAACGACTAGCGCCGCGCTGCGGCATGCGGTAGACAGGTCATGAAATCCACCCCGGCCCGGAGCCGACACCATGACCCGCATTACCAACATCGTGCTCGATGATGCCAATCTGCCGCCGCCCACGCCCGAGATCGAGCAGGAGCGCCGCGTCGCCATGTTCGACCTGCTGGAGGACAACACATTTGTGCTGCCCACCCGCGAGGAGCGCAGCGCACCGCCCGGCCCCTATCATCTGGGCCTGTCGATCCGCGACAAGCGGCTGGTGTTCGACGTCGCCACCGAAGATGCGCAGAAGGCGGCGGAGTTCCACCTGTCGCTCGGCCCCTTCCGGCAGGTGGTGAAGGATTATTTCCAGATCTGCGAGTCGTATTTCGACGCGGTCAAGAAACTCCCCCCCGCGCAGATCGAGACGATCGACATGGCCCGTCGTGGCATCCACATGGAAGGCAGCCGGGTGTTGCAGGAGCGGCTTGAAGGCAAGGCAGAGATCGACATCGACACCGCGCGGCGCCTTTTCACTCTTATCTGCGTTTTGCATTTCGGGGGCTGAGGGGTGACGCAGGACCTGCCCGGATCGGTTCTGTTTTGTTGCGATCACAACGCCGTGCGCTCTCCGATGGCCGAGGGCATCATGAAAAAGCTCTACGGGATGGATACATACGTGCAATCCGTCGGCGTGAAGAATGACCTTGAAATCGACGGCTTCTCCATCGCCGTGTGCCAGGAAATGGACGTGGAGCTGTCGCGCCACCGCTCACGCAGTTTTGACGAGATGGAGCAATGGGGCGATGATCTGAGCTCCTTTGATCTGGTGATCGCACTTTCCCCCGCCTCGCAACGCCGCGCGCTGGAATTGACGCGGGTGTTTCATCTCGACGTGGAATATTGGCCGATCCTTGATCCCACAGGGCTGGGGGAGACGCGCGATGCCAAGCTGACGCAGTTCCGTGCGGCCCGCGACCAGATCATCGGGCGCATTACCGACCGCTTTGGCGCCCCGACCCAGCCGCAGATTTGAGAGCAGCCCATGATCGATGAAATCATACGTTATTTTGAGGCTTTCAACCGGGGCGATACGCAGGCCATGCTCGATTGCCTTGCCCCCGACGTGGCGCACCACGTGAACGAAGGACAGGTGCGCGTGGGAAAGGAGGCCTTTGCCGCCTTCTGTGCCCACATGACGCGCTGCTACCGGGAGGAGCTGACCGATCTGGTGATCTTTGAGGCGGAGGGCGGCACGCGGGCGGCGGCGGAATACACCATCAACGGTACATATCTCGCAACCGATGACGGTCTGCCGGAGGCGCGGGGCCAGACATACTGCCTGCCTGCCGGATCATTCTTCTCCCTTGCGGGCGGCAAGATCACGCGCGTGACGACCTACTACAACCTCGGGGACTGGACCGCGCAGGTCTCCGCGTGACGCTTGCGGTGCGGGTCTTGCACGGCGACGCGCTGGCCTCGGCGTTGCAGGATGTGGCGCGGCTGCGGATCGAGGTCTTTGCCGATTGGCCGTATCTCTACGACGGGGATCTTGCCTATGAGGCGCGGTATCTTGAGACCTACCGGCATGCGCGCGATGCGATCGTGGTGGGCGCCTTCGATGGAAAGCGTCTGGTCGGCGCCAGCACCGGCAGCCCGCTGACACAGCACGCCGATGACTTTGCCCGCGCGTTCAACGACACCGAGTTTGCGTTGGATGAGGTATTCTATTGTGCGGAAAGTGTGCTGTTGCCCGCGTACCGGGGTCAGGGCGTGGGGCACCGTTTCTTTGATCTGCGCGAAGCCCACGCGCGGGCGGCCGGGTTTGCCTATTGCGCGTTCTGTGCGGTGATCCGCGCGCAGGATCATCCGGCCCGCCCTGCGGACGCCCGCGCGCTCGATCCGTTCTGGCGCGCCCGCGGCTATGCGCCCCTGCCGGGTGTCATCGCGAAATTTGCGTGGAAGGATCACGAAGAGGCGCAAGAAAGCGCCAAGCCGCTACAATTCTGGATCCGCGCGCTCTAGCCGTTGCTGCAAATTGCGGCGGCGCTCTGCCCAAAGGCTTTCCACGTGGACCAGAACGCATTGTCAGACGCGCGGTCGGACTGCCGCCAGACCTGCAGTTTGTGCGGATCCTTGAAGGCTTTGACCCCGCGCCGTTGCTCCGCACTCGACAGCTCACGATCCGCGACCGCCTGAATGCAGCCACAACGCGCGTTGGTTGCGGCCCGGCGCCCCTCGGCGAGGCAGGCGCGCTGGATCGGGCCCGTCGCGTACAGCTGTGTCGGCGCCAGGGTCCCCCGCGTTGACAAGCTTGCGTTTCCGCCGCCGCAGGCGGCCAGTGTGGTCACCGCGACCAGCGCATATGCCATCGTTTTCATCAATCTGCCCTCGATCTGTCCGCGATTGGGGTTGGCCCCATTTGTGCGGCGCGTTTCTGCTCTGCTTCCAGTATGCCCGAATCCAGTGCCATCGGCAAATGTTGAAAACGGGGACATCGTGCCGCAGGGTGGGAGGACGACCCGCACGGGACCCCCTTCCGGGCCAGCGGGACCCGAGCGGCGTTCGCCACACAATCCTGCCCCTGTCGCCTGCGGCATCATCCCCATTGACCGCCCCCGCAAAGCCCATCATATCAGGGCCATGACACCGCTTTCACACATCCGCAATTTCTCGATCGTGGCCCACATCGACCACGGGAAATCCACCCTTGCCGATCGTCTCATCCAAGAGACGAACACGGTCAGCCTGCGCGAGATGAAAGAGCAAATGCTCGACAGTATGGATATCGAGCGCGAGCGCGGCATCACGATCAAGGCGCAGACCGTTCGGATCAATTACACCGCCAAGAACGGTGAGGATTACGTCCTCAACCTGATCGACACCCCCGGCCACGTCGATTTCGCCTATGAGGTCTCCCGCTCGATGCGCGCGGTCGAAGGCTCTTTGCTGGTGGTGGACAGCACCCAGGGCGTCGAGGCGCAGACGCTGGCCAACGTGTATCACGCCATCGACGCCGACCATGAGATCGTGCCGGTCCTGAACAAGATCGACCTGCCTGCCTCCGACTGTGACCGCGTGGCGGAGCAGATCGAGGATGTGATCGGCATCGACGCCTCCGGGGCCATTCGGGTGTCGGCCAAGACTGGCCAAGGCATCGTGGAGACGCTGGAGAGTATCGTGCACAACCTGCCCGCACCCAAGGGCACGCAGGATGCGCCGCTGAAGGCAATGCTGGTGGACAGCTGGTACGACAGCTACCTTGGTGTTATCGTTCTGGTGCGGATCATGGATGGTCAGCTGAAAAAGGGTGACCGGATCAAGATGCTGTCAAACGGATCGACACATCACGTCGACCGTATCGGTGTCTTCCGCCCCGCAATGACCGAGATCGACGTTCTTGGCCCCGGCGAAATCGGGTTTCTCACCGCGTCCATCAAGCAGGTGCGCGACACCCGCGTCGGTGATACGATCACGACCGAAAAAAAGGGCACCGAGGACGCGCTGCCGGGCTTCAAACCGTCGCAGCCGGTGGTTTTCTGTGGTCTCTTCCCCGTCGATTCAGCCGAATTCGAGGATCTGCGCGATGCCATCGAAAAGCTCGCGCTCAACGACGCAAGCTTCAGCTACGAGATGGAGACGTCAGCGGCGCTCGGCTTCGGCTTCCGCTGTGGTTTCCTGGGTCTGTTGCACCTGGAAGTGATCCGCGACCGGATCGAGCGGGAGTATGACATTGATCTGATCACCACCGCGCCCTCGGTGATTTATCACGTGCACATGCGCGACGGTGAGATGATCGAGCTGCACAACCCCGCAGACATGCCGGACCTGACGCTGGTCGATCACCTTGAAGAGCCGCGGATCAAGGCGACAATCCTCGTGCCCGACGATTACCTCGGTGACGTGCTGAAGCTGTGCCAGGACCGTCGCGGCATTCAGGAAGACCTCACCTACGCGGGCTCCCGCGCAATGGTGGTATACGATCTGCCGCTCAATGAAGTGGTGTTTGATTTCTACGACCGGCTGAAATCGGTGACGAAAGGCTATGCGTCGTTTGACTACCAGATGATCGGCTACCGCACGGATAATCTGGTCAAGATGAGCATCCTCGTGAACGATGAACCCGTCGATGCGCTGAGCACAATGGTGCACCGGGACCGCGCCGAGGGCCGGGGCCGTGCAATGGTCGAAAAGCTCAAGGATCTCATTCCCCGCCACATGTTCAAAATCCCGATCCAAGCGGCAATCGGCGGTAAGGTCATCGCGCGCGAGACGCTTTCAGCGATGCGCAAGGATGTGACGGCCAAATGCTACGGCGGGGATGCGACGCGCAAACGCAAGCTGCTGGACAAGCAGAAGGCCGGTAAAAAGAAGATGCGCCAGTTTGGGAAAGTGGACATTCCGCAGGAAGCGTTTATTTCGGCGCTGAAAATGGATGGCTGAGTGCTGCTCAGCCTGAAACGTT
This sequence comes from Sulfitobacter albidus, assembly GCF_018200035.1. NCBI lineage: Bacteria > Pseudomonadati > Pseudomonadota > Alphaproteobacteria > Rhodobacterales > Roseobacteraceae > Sulfitobacter > Sulfitobacter albidus. The sequence goes on from NZ_CP073581.1 coordinate 196,222, forward strand.
TGAAGGGCGGGCGGTAAGACCTCCACATGGGGGCTTGCGCGCGCGCGTGGTATTGGCCGACTGAAGGCGCGATTCAGAATTCGCAACTACGGCGGCGATATGAAAACCCATCGCGAAATAATCGAAAATTGCGGCGTATCGACGATGCGCGAGGCAATTAACGCAGGCACGCCGTCTGCGGCGTGTTCGCGCAGCATGAGAACACGTTTTCGCTGCTCCGCACGGGGAGGCCGCCGGGTCCACGGTCTCTCCCTGCAACCACCGGTTTGGCGGGCAGCCGCAAAAGCTACCCTTACTCCTTCAACGCCTCAATCCGCTCGCTTGCCTGTGCCTTCGTCAGCCCGTCTTGATACTCCTCCCCCTTTTGCTCGCAGAGCGTCTTGAGGTAGCTCGCTTGCGCACCGGTCATGGGCTCGTCCCCGGTAACCCAGTCTTCGGGGTCCTTGATGGCGTTATCCGTGGGGTTCTGTTTTGGGTCGGACATGGATGATCTCCTTTTGTTCACCCGACTAACCCGCAATGGCGCCAAGGGTTCCGTCAGATGACTCGTGCCACCTCCGCGCCGCCGTCCAGGAGTTCGGCAAGACACCGTTCCGCAAAATCCCAAACCTCCGGTGTGTGCACCAAATGATGTGTCAGCAGGCCAAGCGGTTCGGTGGCGTCTGCCTGTTTGGTCAGGCGCGCGCGCACCGTGGCCGTCAGCCGGGCGACGAGTGTGGTCTGATCCACCAAACCGCGGGTGCCGCGCCAGTCGATAGGATCGATGTGGGTGTTGATCTGTGTGATCCCGGGCGCGGGCGGGGATGTCTCGCGGGGGCCGTAGGTTGAGACCGCTGCATATCCCGCCGTTGCGATATCGGGCATCAACGATGGGGTGAGCCGGTTCCAAGGGGGCACAAACATCGGCATCGTGCGGGTGCCGAAGGCTGCGCGCAACGTGGCAAGCCCCGCTTCCAGTTCTTCCGGGGCTGCCGCACGCGGGTGACCGAACTCGGCTTTTTTCGCGCCCTCGGGTGCGTGATTGACATGGCGCCACCCGTGCACCACCGGGACCAGCGCGGGCGTGTCCGCAATGAATGGCGCAAGTGAGCCCTCAAGCGCACCGGGGATCACCGCGAGATGGACCGGCACGCGGAGCCGCACCGACAGCCGGGTCAGACGCTCAAGCGCGGGCGTTGCGGCAACGGCATCATCGTCGCGCCACCAGATCGGCAGCGCGCAGCCTTGCCTGCGCATCTCGCGCAGGGTGGCGCGCAGCGGGGACCAGACGCTCACCGCGCGGCTCGCATCTCATGCACGATCTCGGCCGTGCGCGTGGCGCCGTGCATCGTGTCGCGCACCGGGGTCGGGCGGGGCAGTGCCGTGACCTGCGCCAGCGCTGCCGTCAGACTGTCGGCACTCAGCGCGTCCCAATCAAGTGTGGTGATGCCACCGCGCACCGAGAGCGCATGCGCGCGGATCCCCTGTTCGACTTCGGCCCCCGGTCATAGGGGATGAACACCGCAGGCACCCCGGCCTGCAACACGTCAAGGGCGGTGTTGTAGCCGCACAGCGACACCGACGCGGCGGCGTGGGGCAGCATGGCGCGAAAGTCGGGTCGGGCGGTTTCGACGGTCACATTGGCGGGCGCGCGCCTTTGCCATTTCGTGATCTTGGCCGCATTCGCAGTGCCGCCCCCACCAGCAGGCGCCAGTTGCGGGAATCACCGTCGGCTGCGGCCAGCGCGGTTTCGTAAACCTCATCGCCCAGATCACCGCCACCCGCGCTCACCAGCACCTCGCCCGCCCCCAGACCCATCGGATGCGGCGTGGCCGCAGGCGGGGCGACAAAGCCCGTGTAGCGCAGGAAGGGGGCGAGCGTGTCGCTGACCGGCCAACTGAGATCGAGGGTCGTGAGCGCCGGGTCCGAATGCACCAGCACAGCATCGTAATAGTCGCGCACCGTCTCATCGGCGAAGGCGGCCTTGGAGGGTTTGCTGGGCGGTGCAAGGATATCGCGGATCGATCCGAGGATCAGCGGCGGCGTCTTTAGCGTGCGCGCGTGGCGCAGCAGGTCAAAGTATTCCTGCCGCAGGATGCGGCGACCGAAGGGAAAGAGTTCGGTCATCAGGACATCTGGCGCGAATGTGTCAAAGGCTTCGCGCAGGGCTACGGCCCGCTGCGCGAGATAGGCCGTGTCCGCGGGGCCATCCGGGGTCAGCAATTGGGTGAAGGCGGTGCCGTTGGATTGCACTGGTGGCAGCTGGATCAATTCTGAACCGCTGGTGTCGAAATGCGGCACCGGACCACCGCCGCTGACAACCTGAACGCGGTCGCCAGCAGCGGCAAAGGCGCGGCCAAGGTTCAGCGCGCGCGCCAGATGGCCGGTGCCAAGCAGATGGGTGACGACAATCATGATCTTCATTCGGGCCGATCCTCCAGCCGGGGCGTGTCGGGCAGGTGGCGCCAGCCCGCTGCGGTCCGTTCCAGCACGAACAGACGGTTGCGTTTAACGGCGAATGGGGCGGGGCCGCTGAAATCCCAGCCCGTGCCGTCAGCGAGCAGAACACGCATTACGCCGATATGGCACACCGCAAGTGTATCGCGCGTAAGCGCGTCGCGCCAGGCGAGCACCCGCGCGCGCACCTCGGCGGGGCTTTCGCCGCCGGGCGGGCGGTAGTGCCAGCTCCAATCCTCGATATCGCGATGATCGCAGGCCGGATCCGCGCGCAGGGCAGCGGCCTCGCGCCCTTCCCAGTCGCCCCAGTTCATCTCTGTCAGCGCGGCGACCGGGCGCGGAGCGCGGCCCGCGACAAGCATTGCGGTTTCGACCGCGCGCGACAGCGGGCTTGAGACAAGATCGGTGTCGGTCCAGGGCGCGGGTATCCGCAGCCTGGATAAATCCGCACGCGCCACCGCATCGAGCGGGATGTCGCTGCGGCCCTGCACGCGGCCCGCACGGTTCCACGCGGTATGGCCGTGGCGCAGAAGGGCAAGGCGGATCATGGCGATACCCCGAGATCGGACAGCCCCTGCGCCAATGTCGCGCTGGCGGCGGGGAGCAGGTGGTTCTTGGTGATCCATGCGCGGATTGCGTGCGGGTCAGGCGGGTGCGCCAGCGTGGCGCGCAAATGTGCAGCAAGGCCGTCCGCCCCGTCCTCCGGCGCCGGGTAATCGCCGGGATAGAGCACATCGCGCACCCCCGGACGGTCCTGCGCAATCACCGGCAGACCGTGGGCCTGTGCCTCCAGATAGGTCATGCCGAATGCCTCATCGACGCCGGGCCAGATCAGGGCGCGGGCGCGGGCATAGGTGTGGGACAGCGCATCCTTGTCCAGTCCGCCAAGCCAGTGCACGCGACCGTGCAAGGGGACCATCGCCCGCGCGACCGCGTCGCGTGCCGGACCGTCGCCCGCGATATCGAGATCGGGCGCGTCGGGCACCTTCTGCAGGGTCCGGGCAATCAATTCGTATGATGGAAGCTTGGCCGCCTCGCGCATCATGCCGACGGCCAGCAGGTTTTGGCCCTTGGCCAGCGGCGGCAGATCGCTGCGCGGCAGGAACGGCGGAAGGTGGATCAGGCGCTGCGTTGCGGGACCATAGGCGGCAAGGGCGTCACGGTCCCGGTGCGTGAGGTAGAAAACAGTGTCTGCCGCATCGCAGGCTGCTTCGGCGGCGCGCGCGAAACGGTCCCACGGGCCGCCAAGCCGTTTGCGGGCGCGGGTGGCCTCGATCAGCAAATAGGGAATGCCGAGCGCGCGGGCAACGGCCGCCCCCGGCAGATCGGGCGCCTTGTAATACGAATGATAGGTGATCCATGCCTGCCAACCGGCTTGCCGCCCGCGGCTGACGAGATCGGGCACAAGCGCCTCGGCCCGCGCCATCAGATCACGCTGCACCGCATCGTCGCCGCGCCCGTCGCGCACCCGTAGATCATGGGCGAGGGTCACGGTGGCTCCCGCAGTCTCAAACGCACGCATGAGGGCCCGCGCCATCGTGCGATCGCCCGAGGGGACCGGATGGGTCGGCGGCTTCATCGGGGCGTAGAAGGCCAGCCGCATCAGGCTGCCGTCAGCCCGCGCAACCGCTTGGCAAGGTGGCGGATGCCGGGCGCCATGGTGAACTCTGCGTGCAGCCGGGCGTGCGCGGCCTGCGCAAGCCGGGGGCCAAGCGCGGGATCGCGCGCGATGCGCGTCATGGCGTCGGCAAACGCCCGTGCGCTGTCTTCGGCCAACAGGCCGTGGGTGCCATCGGTGATGAACTCGGGTATGGCAGAGACCGGTGTGGCAAGGATCGGCAAGCGCTGGCTGGCCGCCTCCATCAATACGTTGGGCAGCCCGTCGCGGTCCCCGTCCGCCGCGATCCGTGAGGGCAGCACAAACAGGTCCGCCGCGCGCATGGCGGCGATGACTTCGGGCTGGTCACAGGCACCGCGCCAGGTGATGCGGTCGGCGACGCCCGCCGTCTCGGCCCGTGCGCGCAGCGAGCCATCCAGTGGGCCACCGCCGATATGCTCCCACGTCCAGGCCAGATCGGCGGGGAGCAATGCAAGCGCGTCGATAAGCGTGTCAAAGCCCTTTTTCTCGACCAACCGCCCGACAGACATCATCCGCAGCGGCGACCCGGCGTCGCGCATCGCGCGATCGGGGGCGTCGGGAAAGCGGCTGAGATCAAGCCCGTGATAGACCAGATCGACCCGGTCGCGCCGGTCGGCCAGCCCTTGCAAATACTCTGCGCCGAAGCCCGTGCAGGTCGCGCCGAACCCCGCGCCGAAACTGTCGGCGCTCAGCTTTTCGCGCAGCTCCCACCCGGGAGAGGTCCAGATATCCTTCGCGTGGGCCGAAAACGACCACGGTAGTCCGCGCAGGATTGCCGCGTAGCGGGCCACCGACGAAGGCGTGTGCAGGAAATGGGCGTAGAGCGCTTCCAGCTCCGGTCCCGCTTCATGGGCCAGCACGCACGCCTGCCCCCAACGGCGGCGGCGGTTGGGGGTGTCGTCACGCTCCACATCGCGGGCGTAGATTTCGGCGGCAGCATCAAATCCGGGCAGATCCAGTGCGGCGCCCATTGCGGTATGCACGCGGCGTGGCTCGTCGCGCAGGTATTCCGGCAGATAGCGCACCTCGGCACGCAGGCGGTCGTGCAGCGGATGCGTCTTTTTGTCGGTTGGATGACGCAAGGACCAGACGGTGAAATCTATCCCGGCCTCTTCGAGGGCGACAAGCTCCTGCGCGATGAAGGTCTCGCTGAGGCGCGGCCAGCCCTTGACGAGAAAGGCGAAGGGCGGATGGCTCATGCGGTGTCCTTTGACAGCAGGGCGGCGGCACGGGCGCGCACCACGTCAAGCCCGTCGAGCAGCCCGTCGGCGCCAGCCTCGGAGGGGCGGCGTTGGTTGGGTAGGCCCCGAATCGCGGCGATCATCGCGGCGGTCTCGTCGCCGACCTCTCCGGGGGCCAACATGCGCACCAGACCCAGCTCCTGCGCGCGGCTGGCGCGGATGTATTGCTCAAGCCGCGGAGAGGTGCGCGGCACGATCACCGCGCGTTTGTCGAAACTGAGCACTTCGCAGAAGGTGTTGTAGCCGCCCATGCACACGACCCCCTGCGCCCCGGCATACAGCGCCTCGATACGGCTTTCGAACCCGGTGGCGGTGACGCGCCCGTTCAGGGCCGCCACCCGCACGTCCAGAGCCTCACGCACCTCACCCGACAAAAACGGACCGTAGACAAGCAGGGCGTCGGGTTTGAGATCCGGATCGGCCTCGTAGGCGGAGAGCACCTGGCTGACCATCGCGGCCCCGTCGCCGCCGCCGCCGGGGGTGATGAGGATATACGGCGTTTCGGGCACGTCGTCGGCGGTGACGGTCGCACGGCGCAGATAGCCGGTATAGTGGATGCGCGCGCGGGTCTGCGCGGAAAAGGCGAGCCCCTCGGTTGGATCATAGACATTCTCAAGTCCGTAGACCCAGAACTCATCGTAGAAGGCTTCGGCCGCGCGTACGGCGCCCTTGCGTTCCCATTCGACAGCAAGCGTGGCCGGATCGTCAAGCACATCGCGCAGGCCCAGCACCACGCGGCACTGCGAATTCTCCTGCAGCCATTCGAGCGTGTGCAAAAGCTCTCCGCGAAATCCGGCGGGTTCTTTATCGACGATCAGCAGATTGGGTTGATACTGCTCGACCGCCGACTGGATCAGACCGGCGCGCAAGCGTGTGGTTTCCTCGATATCGAGGCCAAGGGTCGAGCTGATGTAGGAGCCATCGGGCAGTTTGGTCACACCGGGCAGGCGGATGTGATCGACCCGTTCGGGAAAGGTGAAACGCCCCGCGACGGGAGAGCCTGTCAGGATGATCGCCGACGCACCCTCGGTCCCTTCGGTGAGGGCCGCGGCCAGCGCGCGTGATCGTCGCAGATGGCCCAGGCCAAAGGTGTCGTGGCTGTAGAACATCACGCGCGGGGGGCGCGGCGTGCCGGGCTGGTCTTGCATAGTCACTCGCTTCGCATTCTACAGCCTCAGGTCGCCGCCTGATTTGCCGAGTATTCCCTTGATGTCATAGACCAACGCGCCCGGTTTGCCAAAGCCCCGGATCGCCTCCGGCCCAAGTTCGGTGAACGCGCTATGGCCGACGGCCACGATGATGGCGTCATAGGCGTCCTGTTCGAGTGTTTCGGTCGCGGTCAGCCCGTGCGTATCCCGCAGGGTTTCGACCCCGACCCATGGGTCGTGCACTACGGGGGTCACGCCGTATTCGGCCAGCTCCGCCACGATGTCGGCCACGCGGGTATTGCGCGTATCTGCACAGTTTTCCTTGAACGTGTAGCCCAGGATCAGCACCCGCGCGCCGCGCACGGGCGTGTCGCGCGCGAGCATCGTCTTGACCAGCTTTTGGGCGATATGCGCGCCCATATGATCGTTGATGCGGCGCCCGGCGAGGATTACCTCGGGGTGATAGCCCAGCTGCGCCGCGCGATACGTCAGATAATAGGGATCAACCCCGATGCAGTGCCCGCCAACGAGGCCCGGCTTGAACGGCAGAAAGTTCCATTTGGTCCCCGCCGCCTCCAGCACGTCCAGCGTATCGAGGCCCAGCCGGTCAAAGATAAGTGCGAATTCATTGACCAGCGCGATGTTGAGGTCGCGCTGCGTGTTCTCGATCACCTTGGCCGCCTCGGCCGTGGCGATGGAGGGCGCGCTGTGCAGCCCGGCCTTGACCACCGGCGCATAGATCGCCTTGACCCTTGCAAGCGTTTCGTCGTCCTGCGCGGCAATGATCTTGATCACGTTTTCCAGCGAATGTTCGGCGTCGCCGGGGTTCACCCGCTCGGGGCTGTAGGCGAGCTTGATCTCGCGGCCCGGTATCAGGCCGCTGCCCGCTGCCAGCGCGGGGCCGCAGACGTCTTCGGTCACGCCGGGGTAGACGGTGCTTTCGAGGATCACCAGATTGCCGGGCGTGAGGTGCGGCGCAATCGACGCGCAAGCGCCCAGGATCGGACCCAGATCGGGCGCTTTGGCATCGGTGATCGGGGTCGGGACAGCGATGATGTAGACCTCTGCCGCCGCGAGGTCCGCGCTGTCGTGGCTGAACCGCGCGCGCGTGTCGACGACACGGGCATCCGCAATTTCGCCACTGGGATCGTGCCCGGCGCGCAGCGCGTCGATTACGGGCGCGTGGATATCAAAGCCGGTGACATCGAAACCGGCGCGGGCCAACGCCAGCGTCAGCGGCAGGCCAACGTAGCCCTGGCCAAGCACGGCAATGGGGGGCAGGGGGGCGGCTGTGGTCATCGTGTCATCCCTTCGGGCTATCGGCCGTGTTTCCGGGCGCGCGCGCCGACACCCGCGGGACGCTATGGCACAGCTTTTGCGCGCATGCAAAAGCTGCATGTGTCGGCTATGCCCTTGCAGATGATCACGGTCAGGATGATTGCAATGGCGCGCGTGCGCCCCTAGCGTCACAACCGTGTGATACGTGCCGCCGTCGGAGGGCCAAAGCAATGAATTTCAGCCGGATGATCGTGGGGATTCTGTTCGCTCTTTTTGCGGCATTTGCCACCGCTACAGGCGGGCAGGCGCAGGGGCTCGGTTCGGTTCTGGGCGAGCCCGCGGAGGGACAAAGCGACAGCGATCTGGCCGCCGCGGTGCGTGCGGCGGCGGCGGCGGGGCTCAGTGTGGTCGTGATCGACAGCGACGGGCGCCTTGTCGAGACCGGTGCACCGACGGTGGAACCGGCGGCTGTCCCCGTGGCGGGCGGCTCGAACCTGATGAAGGTGCAAGAGCAGGCCGATGCCGTGCGCGACGCGCTGTTCGAGCGGTTGCGCAATCTGCCCGCCTCCATCCAAGAGGTGATCTTTATCCTGCGCGCGGCGTCGCCCGACGGCACCTTGATGCTCTACGCCGAGATATTGGGCTATTCGCTGTTGCTGTTCGGGGCGGGGGTCATCGTCGAGCGGCAGATCTTTGGTAAGCGGCTGATGCGTGGGCTTGTCGTCAGCCGGATCATGGAAAATCCACAGGGCTATACCGAAAAAATGCCGTTTCTGGCATTCCGGTTTGTCATGGGAGTGTTTGGGATCCTCGTGTCGATGGCGGTGGCCTATCTGCTGGGGGCGCTGATCTTTGATCCGATCACGGACAGCGCCGCACAGTTCACGATTACACTTATAAATCTCGCCTATTTCCTGTCGCGTGTCATTGCTGGTCTTTGGCGGATGATTTTCTCGCCGTTTCTCACCCAATACCGCATTCCCGCGCTCACCGACCGTGAGGCAAAGCGGCTGCACCGCTGGTTCTGGGTCGTGGGTAGCCTGGGGTTTTGCGCGACGCTGTTCACAGTCTGGATCCGTGAGCTGGGGCTCAATTACGATGTCTACGCTTTCATGTCGTCGTTGCTGTCGGCGATCATCGTTCTGCTGAACATCGTGGGTATCCTTGTCAATCGCCGGGCGATCAACACCGCCCTGCGCGGCGGCAAGGAGCCCGCAGAATCCGGCTGGCCGTTGCGATTTGTCACCCGTGCCTGGGCGCCTTTTGCGATTGTCTATCTGCTGTACGCCTGGGTCGACCTGACGGCTGGCCTTGTGCTGGAGCAGGGGGAGGAGATCCCGCTGGTCGCCGGCGCCTATATCATCCTTGTCTCGATCATCGTCGTCTACGGTTTGGTCAACTACGTGATCGAACGCGGGTTTGCCCGGGCGCGCCTGCTGCGCGCCATCCGCGCCCGCCAGGCCGAAATCGAAGCCGCCGAGGAGGCAGAGCGTCATGCCGAAGCCCTGCGCCTGCAAGGGGCGGAGCAGGACGAACCAGAGCCCGAGGAAGACAGCGCGCTGGAGGCCGACAGCCCCGCCGGTCCGTTGGCTGCGCGCATCGAGCCCGCGCGCGACGCGGATCAAACGCTTGATCTTGGGGATGACGCGCTGCTCGAAACCCACGCGCATGAGCTCAACAGTTTCGAGGCGCTTGCGCGTCGGGTCGCGGGGATCCTGGCCTTTGTCGCGGGGGCCTACGCGTTTTTCTACATCTGGGATACCGAAGGGGCGCGCATGGTCGAAAGCACGACCGGCCGGTTCCTCGACATCCTTGTGATCATCTTTCTCGGGTACATCGTTTATCACGTATTTCGCATCTGGATCGACAACAAGATCGCCGAAGAAGTCGGGGATGAGGAGGAAGGTGAACTGGGCGATGAGGGTGGCGGCAGCTCCGCCACACGGCTTGCCACGCTGCTGCCCCTGTTCCGCAATGTCGTGCTGATCGTTGTCGTCGTCTCGATCGGTCTGATCGCGCTGATGGAGATGGGCATCAACGTGGGCCCCCTGTTCGCCGGCGCCGGCATCGTCGGCATCGCCATCGGTTTTGGCAGTCAGGCGCTCGTGCAGGACATATTCGCGGGCGCGTTTTTTCTGTTCGACGATGCCTTCCGCAAGGGGGAGTATCTCGATGTGGGCGGTGTAAAGGGCACGGTCGAAAAGATCTCGGTCCGCTCGATGCAGCTACGCCACCATCTGGGCGCACTGCACACGATCCCCTTTGGTCAGCTTCAGGTGATGACCAATTACAGCCGCGACTGGGTGATGATGAAGCTGCCGCTGCGCGTAACCTATGACACCGACGTGGAAAAGGTGCGCAAGCTGATCAAGAAACTCGGCCAGCGCCTGCTTGACGATCCGGTGATCGGGGACGATTTCATTCAGCCGCTGAAATCACAGGGTGTGATCGAAATGCAGGATAGCGCGATGATCATCCGGGTGAAGTTCATGACCAAGCCTGGGGACCAGTGGATTGCACGCAAACGCGTCTACGAAGAGATCCGCACGCTTTTCGAGGAAAACGACATCAAATTTGCCCACCGCGAGGTCACCGTACGGCTCGCCGACGGCAAGGTATCCGATCTGACGCCCGAACAACGTCGCGAGGTGGCCGCCGCCGCCCATGCCTCTCTCCAGGAGGATGATATGGCGCCGGGGTGGGGCGATGACAGCGCGGATGATCGCTGACCGCGCGGCGTTGTGATTGAAACCCACCGGCTGGCAGCTACCTCTTGGGGGTGAAACCCATGGAGGAGAGAGAGATGTCGGATTTACGCATACCAAACCGCCGAGGATTTATTCTGGGGGGAACTGCCGCAGCAGGTGCCGTTACGATCCTCCCCTATGCGGCACTGGCCGATGGCCATGCGCTGGACAGCTTTGATACGCCTGCGGGTGCGCTGTCGATTGCGCCGGTCAGCCACGCGTCGTTCGTGGCGCAGACGCCCGCAGGGGTGATCTATGTCGATCCGGTGGGCGGGTCGGATAAATACGGCGGCTTTCCCCCACCGGATATGGTGCTGATCACCCACGAGCACGGCGATCACTACGATCAGCCCACGCTCGACGGGATCGTGGTCGAGCAGACGCAGATCGTCGCGAACCCGGCGGTCTTTGCGATGCTGCCTGAGGCGATGCAGGCGAAGGCGACAGAGATGGCCAATGGCGATTCCGGCGGGTTTGGCGATGTCTCGATCGAGGCGATCCCGGCGTACAACACGACTGAGGAGCGCCTGAACTTTCACCCTGAGGGCCGCGACAACGGTTATGTGCTGAGCTTTGAGGGCTTCCGCATGTATATCTCCGGTGATACCGAGGACACGCCGGAGATGCGGGCGTTGCAGAATATCGATCTGGCGTTTGTCTGCATGAACCTGCCGTTCACCATGGACGCGCGCGCGGCGGCTTCTGCCGTGGCGGAGTTCAAACCGACCTATGTCTACCCCTACCACTTCCGCGGGCGCGACGGCGGCACGCAGGATCCCGAAAGCTTTGCCCGGATGGTGGGCACGGATACCGAGGTCAAGATCGCCGAATGGTACGACGGGGATCACTGACGTCCGTGCGCTGCACGGACGTGCGAGAGTCGCTGCCTCTCGCGCTCTCCGGCGTATTTTCGGCACAATGAAGCGGGGCGGTCAGCTTCGGTAGGGATCCAGCGAGGCGCGCAGCCCGTCGCCCAGGAAGTTGAACGCCAGCACCACAACGATGATCGGCAGCATCGGGATCGCCGTCCAGGGATAGATCTCGATACTGGCGAGGTTCTGCGCGTCGTTCAGCATGACCCCCCAACTGACCGCAGGCGCGCGCAGGCCAAGGCCGAGAAAGCTGAGCGCCGTCTCACCGAGGATCATGGCGGGGATCGACAGCGTGGCGCTCGCGATCAGATGGCTCATGAAGTTCGGCAGCAGGTGGCGACGGATCACGCGGCCGGGCTTGGCGCCCATCATCTCGGCGGCGCGCACGTATTCCTCTTCGCGCAGGCTGAGGAATTTGGCCCGCACGGCGCGCGCGAGGCCCGGCCAGTCGAGGATGCCGAGGATGATCGAGATGATGAAGAACACCGCCACCGGCCCCCAGTTCGACGGCACGGCCGCCGACAGCGCCAACCACAGGGGCAATTCGGGCAGCGAGCGCAGGATCTCGATCGCGCGGTTGATCGTCCAATCCGTGCGCCCGCCGAAATAGCCCGCGACCGCGCCAAAGAAGATCCCCAGCACAAAGCTGACCGTGATCCCGATCAGCCCCACGGTCATCGACAGCTGCGCGCCGTAGAGGATCCGGCTGAAGACATCGCGGCCCAATCGGTCGGATCCCCAGAGGAACACTGTCGCGCCCTGCGGTGCGCAGAAAAGATGCGTGTCAGACGGGATCAGGCCAAAGAGGCGATAGGTCTCTCCCTCGCAAAAGAACTCCAGCGGCATCGGCGTGCTGGGGTCTTCGGTATAGCGCCAGCGGTAGTTTTCCAGATCGGCCACCGCCGTGGTGGCATAGACGTAGGGGCCGATGAATTTACCCTCGTGCCAAAGGTTGATCTCCTGCGGAGGGTGATACAGGTGATCCGCGCTGCGCTCGTTTGGGGTATAGGGGGAGATAAAGCCCGCAATCGGCAGGATCAGATAGCAGATCAGCAGGAACAGCCCCGAGATCAGCCCCAGCTTGTGACGCCGGAACTTGCGCCAGATCAGGATATAGCTGGGCGCGTCGAATTCCGCCCGCTCGGGCGCGGAGAGGTTTTCGTCCTCGCCCCAAGGGGCGGTATCGACGAAGCGGTTGTCGGGCTGCACGCTCATGCCTTCTTGCCCCCCATGCGGATGCGGGGATCGAGCAGGACCAGCAGCATGTCAGAGATCATCGTGCCGATCAGCGTCAGCAGGGCCACGAACATCAGCACGAAGGCGGCCAGAAACTGGTCCTGCGATTTCAGCGCGGTCAGCAGGTAGGGCCCGATGGTCTGCAAGCCCAGCACCACCGACACCAGAACCGAGCCGGACACCATCGCGGGCAGCAGATTGCCGATATCGGCAACAAAGGGATTGAACGCCATACGCAGCGGATATTTGCGCAGCATTTTCGACGGCTTCATGCCCTTGGCGATGGCTGTCTCTACGTAGGGTTTGCTCAGCTCGTCGAGCATGTTGGCGCGCAGCCGCTGCATCATTGCCGCAGCCCCGGAGGTGCCGATCACAAACGTGGGCACGATCATGTGGATGAGGATAGATTTGACCTTGTCCCAGCTCATTGGCTGGCCCTCGAATTCGGGCGCCATCAGCCCGCCGATCGGCAGGTCGAAATACTTTTGCCCGTAGTAGAACAGCATCAGCGCCAGCAGGAAATTTGGCGTGGCCAGCCCCAGATAGCCAATGAAGCCGGAGGTGTAATCGACCCAGGTTTCCGATTTGGCCGCCGCGAGCACCCCAAGTGGCAAGGCCACCATGTAGACAAAAAGGACCGCAGCCAGGTTGATCAACACCGTCAGCCACAGTGCGTCGCCCACGATCTCGCCCACGGGGCGGTCGAATTCGAACGACCAGCCGAAATTGCCCTGAATGAGGCCCGAAAATCCCTGTGGACCGGGAGCGAAGCCCACCCAGATCAGATATTGCTCCCAGATGGGACGGTCGAGCGCGTATTCACGTCGCAGGAATTCCGCCTTGGCCACGCCTTCGGCCTGTCCGGTCGCGCGCAATTCGGCGATCTGATTGCTCAGGTAATCGCCGGGTGGCAGGTTGATGATGACGAACACGAGGATCGACACGATCCACAACGTCAGCAGCATCGTCGCAAGGCGCGAGATGGCGTAGCGCAGGAACATCATTCGGCGGCGGCCTGTTGCAGCGGATCTTCGAAGTAGAACTCGTCGGGGCGGTGCACACCGAAATGCGCGCCGGGATCGTAGGCCCAGATCGCTTCCTCGGGGACATTGCGCAGACGGCGCGAGACGACGACGGGTTGCGGCGCGCCGTTCAGCACGCCGATGGCGTATTGCTGATCGGCGTGGATATCGAGGATCTCTTCCCAGATGTTGGCGCGTTTGCTGGTATCGTCGGTGTGCGACCATTCCCAATTGAGCTTGAGCAGGCGCTGGGCGTGCGGATCATCGGGCTCTTCGCCCAGATCACCCATCGTCTGGTAATACTGTCCCCACTTGGGCCAGGCGAAAAACTCCTGCTGGGTGGGGGCCGCGAATTGCGGATCCGTTTCGGGGCGGGGCAGCCCGTTGTCCCAGCCGTACCAGACCGCAGCCATCGACAGGCCCGCGTACACGCGGTTGCGCAGGATGTCGCGATCCAGCGGGCGCATCACCAGCCGGATGCCCAGATCGCGCCATGTGTCGGTGATGATCGCCAGCGCGTTCTCTTCTTCCTGACGCTCGCCCGCGGTCTCGACCACAAATTCCATGGGACGTCCGTCGGGCAGCAGGCGCAGGCCTGCCGAGTTTCGCTCCGTCAGGCCCATGTCGTCCAGCAGGGCGTTGGCGCGGTCGAGGTTCAGATCGCTCCAGGCGTGCAGATCCTTGGGATCATGCAGCGGGCTTTGTGGCAGTGCGCTCATCCCGCCTTCGTTGGCGAGGCCGAAATACAGCGCGCGGTTGATCATGCGCCGGTCGATGCCAAGGCTCAGCGCGCGGCGGAAACGCACGTCGCGCATCACCTCGCGCCAGACCGGATCGGCAAAGTTGAGATTGGGGTAGATCGCGATCTGGCTGGCCGTACCATTGCCCCAAAGCAGCGTGCGGTAATTGCCGCCCTCGCTCTCGCCCTTCTTCAGGATCGCCACGTTGCGGAAATCAAGGCCGCGCGCCTGAAGCTCAACCTCGCCCGCGTTGGATTTCGCCGCGATCAGGCCGCTGCCCACCACCGTCATCACGACGACATCGACATAGGGCAGATGCGTGCCCGCCGTATCCATGCGGTGATAATAGGGGTTGCGTACGAATACATTGCGCGAGGTATTGCCGCCCGTGGCGTTCAGCCAGGGTTGCAGTGTGGGCAAGTCCGGGTTGTCGAACTTGTACATGTTGTCGACCTTGTTGTGCAGCGCGGCCCAGCTTTTCACGCGCGCCTCAAGGATCAGGGGCGCCAGCGCGTCGGGGTCCGTGAAATCGAGGTGGAATTGTTTGAGGTAATGTGCGGGTCGGTAGATGAACGGCGGGCGCGCCTGGGCCAGCAGCGGCAGGAAGCCGGGATTGGCGCTTTCCCATTCGAACACGACCGTGTGCGCATCGGGAAAGCTCACCGTGCCCAGTTTGCCGTCAACGATCATCCACTCCGGCGGGCCCGAGGGCGTCAGCTCGGCGTTGCCGACCACGTTTTTCCACCAATATTCAAAATCCGCCGAGGTGAACGGCGCCCCGTCAGACCAGCGATGTCCGCGACGCAGGTGCAGGGTGAATTTGCGCTCGTCCTCGACGGTGACATCGCGCAGGATATCGGGGCGCAGGGCGTAATCTTCTCCATAGCCGACAAGGCGGGCGTAGCCGTAGACGACCATCTGGCGAATGTCCTTGGTGCGCGAGACCAGCGTGCGGATCGTGCCGCCCTGAACGCCCAGTGTACGGCCCTTCGCCTCAAGATCGACGATCAGGGGGTCATCGGGGATCCGCTCGGCGGCGGGGGGCAGATCGCCGTTGTTGACCTCCTCGGCCCAGAAGGACGATTCCTGCACCGCTGGCTGGGCGGTGAGCGTGGCCGCGCCCAGCAGCAGCGCGGCGAGCGCGAGTGTGAAACGTTCAAGCATGGCAGCGTACCTTGTGTCCGGGTTCAAGTTCGCGCAGGGCCGGGGCGCTGTCGCCCTCGAAACGGAACATCTCCGGCCAGCTTTGCGGCTTTCCCGCGCCCTTGGCCACCAGATCCAGATCGATGGGCCGGGTGATGTCCGGCTCTGGCTGGGCGGCGATCAGCGCGCGGGTATAGGGGTGTTGCGGGTTGTGAAACAGTGTCTCGGGCGGGGCCTGCTCGACGATCACGCCTGCGCGCATCACCGCGACTTCGTCCGCGATGCGCGAGACGACCGCCAGATCGTGGCTGATAAAGAGATAGCTTAGGCCCGCGCGGTCGCGGATTTCTTCCAGCAGGCCGAGGATCTGATCCTGCACGGACACATCCAGCGCGCTGGTCGGCTCATCGCAGACCAGCAGCTTGGGGTCGAGCGTCAGCGCGCGGGCAATCGACAGGCGCTGGCGCTGCCCGCCCGAAAACGCATGCGGATAGCGCGGCAACATATCGGGGCTGAGGCCGACCATGCGGATCATCTCGGCCGCCTTGTCGCGCCGCGCGCGCCGATTGCCAAGGCCGTGGATCTCCATCGGTTCGGTCAGCGCGTCCTGCACGCGCATCCGCGGGCTCAGCGATGAATAGGGATCCTGAAACACCATCTGCGCCTCGCGCTGGAAGCGGCGGCGCACGCGCGCGCTCATGTCGTGCACGCAGATGGGATCGGCGCCCGGTGCAGGGCGAAACAGAACCTCGCCACCGGGATCGGGCAGCGTGGCGCCAAGGGCTACGCGCGCGCACGTCGTCTTGCCAGAGCCGCTCTCGCCGACCACGGCCAGCGTTTTGCCACGCGGCAGGCGCAGATCGACGTCGCGGCAGGCGGTGATGGTGACGGGCGCCCGCCAGCCACCGGCCTTCATCGTGAAACTCTTGGTCACGCCGCGAATGTCGAGGATGATGTCATCACCGGGCGGGGGCGGGACGGGGCCCGCCACTTCGGGGATGACCGGGGCGGCGGCGAACAGCTTTTTGGTGTAGCCATGTGCGGGGGCGCCGAGCACGTCGCGGGCGGCTCCTGCCTCCATCACGCGGCCCCGGTTCATCACCACGACCGTGTCGGCCATATTCGCCACCACGCCCAGATCATGGGTCACGAGGATCACGGCCATGCCGGTTTCCTTCTGCAGATCCTTGATCAGCCCCAGCACCTGCGCCTGTGTCGTCACGTCCAGCGCCGTCGTCGGCTCATCCGCGATGAGCAGATCGGGATTGCTGACCATGGCCATGGCGATCATCGCGCGCTGGCGCATCCCGCCCGACATCTCGAACGGGTAGCTGCGCCAAGCGCGCTCAGGATCGACAAAGCCAACACGCTCGAACTGCGCCAGAACGCGTTTCTTGGCTTCCGCGGCCGAGATATCCTGATGCAGGTGCAGAACTTCGGACACCTGATCGCCAAGGCGGTGCAGGGGCGACAGCGCGCGCATCGGTTCCTGAAAGATCATCGACATGCGGTTGCCGCGCAGGTGGCGCAACTGCCGTTCGGGGGCCGTCAGCACGTCGATTGTCTGCCCGTCGTGTTGGTACTGCACCGTTCCGCCTAGGATGCGGGCCGCCGCCGGCAGCAGGCGCAGCCCGGCCCGGCACGACAAGGTCTTGCCCGAACCGCTTTCGCCAACCAGAGCAAGTGTCTGTCCGCGATCGACAGAGAAGCTCACCCCGTCCACCACAGCGGGTGCAGTGCCAAAGCCGATGCTCAGCGATTTGACGTCCAGTATTGGCATGTTGTCCCCAGGATTCTGCCGTGAGTGAACCCGATCCACGCGGCGCCGTCCAGTGCGCAGCGTCCCGCCGTCTCCGATATCTCCGCCGCGCCGGAAGAATCGTTGGCAGATCAACCTCTGGCGGTAGGGCTGCGCAGCCGTTTGAAGCAGAAACATTAATATTACGTCTGATCAGATGCTTGCAATGTCTGCCCGGCGCTTCTCCTCTGGCCGAACGGCCGCGCGCAACTTTTGCTTGCGTTGTTTCGCAAAGCGACCTAGCTTCCGGCATCAACAGGTGAAACTAAGTTTTACTATGCAAAACATCTCTCGGGAGGAGATCACATGAATTTTCTGAAAATGACCACCCTCGCCGCGGCCATGTCCGTGATGGCATCCGCCGGCATCGCGGAAACTACTCTGATCCACGGTGAGGCAGGCCCGAACCGTGGCGCGCGCGCCGAGGCGTTGCAGTGGTACGCGGATCAGGTCGCGGAACGCTCTGGCGGCGATATCAAGATCGACATCCAGTGGGGCGGCGCGCTGTTCAAGGCGAAGGCCGCGATGCAGTCGATCGCCGACGGCGTGGCCGACATGGGCTCCGTTATTGCGGTCTACTACCCGCAGGACATGGTCACCTACGGCATTGCCGATCTGCCGCTCAACAACCCCGATGCGTGGGTCGGCATGCGCGCCACGGATGAGCTGATGCGCACGTCCGAGGCGATCCAGAACAATCTCGCCGATCGGGATCTGAAGTACATTGGCACCTGGACCACCAGCCAGGTGAACATCGGCTGCAAAGGCACCGAGATCCGTACCGCCGCAGACATCGCGGGCAAAAAGGTGCGTGGCGTGGGCGCCTACGGCAAGGTCATGGGCGAAGAGGGCGCAAACCTTGTCTCCATGTCGATTTATGACGCCTATCAGGGCCTCGACACCGGGCTGATCGATTGCTCGCAGGGTTACAGCTATGCCGTTGCGGCGCTGAAGCAGGCCGAGGTGATGGACAGCTACACGCTGCTCAACTGGGGTCAGGTCGGCGGCCTGGGGATCTTCATGAACCTCGACGCCTACGAAGGGTTGAGCGATGAACAGCGCGCAGTGATTGATCAGACGGGCATGGATATGGCCGACGAATTCGGTCGCCTGATCACAGCCGCCAACGACGCGGCGATTGCCGAGATGAAGGAACAGGGCGTCGAGATCATCGAGTTGCCCGAAGAAGAGCGCGCCAAGCTTGTCTCCGCAGGGGAGAAATTCCTCGCCGAGTGGGTCGAGACCGCCGATGGTGCGGGCCTTGAAGGTCAGGCGCTGCTGGACGAGTATCGCGGTCTGATCGCCAAATGGACCGAAGAGCGCGACACCAACGGCTACCCGTGGGAAGCCGCGACGAACTAAGCGGCCTTGCCGCGATGCCTCCGGGGTGATCCCGGGGGCACACCCGCCCTGCGCCCCGATTGCGCGCTGGGCCCCCCTTTCTCATTTTCAGGAGGTCGGGACCGTGCTGGTACCCCTCGAAAAGATCCTGCTGGCGCTGGGCGCCATTGCCGTGATCCTGCTTGGCGTGTTGATCACCTCTAATGTGATCGCCCGCGCGGTGTTCAACACCTTCATCCCCGACGCCGTCATCATGGTGCGCGAGCTTATGGTCGCCGCGATCCTGCTGCCGCTGGGGGCCGCCACGGCGCAGCGTGCGCATGTCTCGGTCGCGTTCCTGACGGACCGCTTCCCCGACCGCGCCCGCAGTTGGCTGATCGTTCTGGGCAGCCTCGTGGGTATGATGGCCCTGGCGCCATTGTTCTACAAAGGGTGCCTTGAGCTGATCAAGGTGATCGAGCGGGGATCGTTCTTTGCCGGTGATCTTGATCTGCCGAAATGGCCGGGCAATCTGTTTTTCGTGCTGGGCCTGGGCGCAGCGTGGTTGCGTCTGGCGGAGCTTTTTGTGCGTGACCTCATCGTGGTCAGCCGCGGCGGGATCGTCTCGGACGAACAGCAACACGCCGGCGATCTGATGAAAGAGGGCCAATAACATGGATCCCGCAACAATTGGCCTGATTGCCTTTGGCACCGTCATCTTCATGCTGGCGATGCGTATTCCCATCGCCTTTACCCTTGCTTCGGTCGCCACGACCGGCGCGTTCTTCATCTACGCCACCCGCACCGGCGATTGGGCGCCCGAGCGCGCGATCAAGCCGACGTCGTCTATGGTGTTCTCGAATTCCTACGACCTTGTGCACAGCTACGAGCTGTCGATGATCCCGCTTTTTGTGGCGCTGGGGCATATCGCCTACAAGGCCGAGATTACGACCAAGATTTATCACGCGGCCAAGGTCTGGCTCACGCGCCTGCCGGGCGGGGTCGCGATGGCCTCTGTCATGGGGTGTGGCGGGTTCTCCGCGATCACCGGCTCGTCGATTGCCTGTGCTTCGACCATGGGCAAGATCTGCACGCCCGAAATGCTGCGCATGGGCTATGATCCGCGCCTTGCCACGGCATCGGTGGCGGCGGGTGGCACGCTGGGCTCGCTGATTCCGCCGTCGGTTTTGTTCATCATCTACGGCATCTTTACCGAAACCTCGATTTCCTCGCTGTTTCTCGCGGGGATTCTGCCGGGGCTGCTGACGCTGGCGGGCTTCATCCTTGTGATCGCCGTCTGGGTCAATCGACGCCCCGAGGTCGCCCCGGTGAATGACATCACCTATTCCGCGTCCGAACGCTGGCGTGCGGCCTACGAAAGCTGGCCCGCCGTGTTGCTGTTTGTCGTCATCATCGGCGGCATCTACGGCGGTATCTTTACCGCGACCGAAGCCGCCGCCGTCTGTGTCACCGCCGCCACATTGATCGGTTTTGCGCAGCGCAAGCTGACGTTGCCCGATCTGTGGGACGCGGTCAAAGAAACCTGTGTGCAGACCTCGGCCATCTTCATCATCGCCGCCTGCGCCAAGATCTTCGTGGCCTTTATCGCGCTGACTGGCGTGGCCCCGGTGATCGTGCAGGCCGTGACTGACGCACAGCTGAGCGTCGTTTTGCTGATGCTCTGCATCGCGGTGATCTATCTGCTGCTGGGCATGTTCCTCGATCCCATCGGGATCATGGTGCTGACGCTGCCACTGATGATCCCGCTGGTGGAAAGCTACGATCTGAACCTGATCTGGTTCGGTGTGGTGGTCATCAAACTGCTTGAGATCGGGCTGATTACACCGCCCGTCGGCCTCAACGTCTTTGTCATCGCCAATGTGGTCGGGCGTGAGGCGCCCATCGACAAGATCTTTGCGGGGATTACGCGGTTCCTGTCGGTCGATGTGATCGTGCTGCTGCTGATCATGGCCTTTCCGGCGATTTCATTGCTGATACCGATGGCGGCGCGATGACGGACCAAAGCACAGACCGCAAATTCGCCAATACGCTGGCGCGGGGGCTGGGCGTGCTGCGCGCCTTTCGCGCCAGTGACAACGGCCTCACGCACGCGCAGATTGCCGAGAGGACGGGCCTGCCCAAACCCACGATCAGCCGCCTGACTTATACCCTGTGTGAGCTGGGTTATCTCAGCCACGGCGGGCGTAATGATCGGTTTCGCCTTGGGCCCGCCGCCATCGTGCTGGGATCGGTCGCCAATCAGGCGGTCAGCTTTGTCGACATGGTCGATGAGCCGATGCAGCAGCTGGCGGACGAGACCGGCACGCTCGCGCTGATCGCTGTACGCGACGGCGAGCGCATGATGCTGGTGCGCACGTGGCGCCCGGCCACGGCCACGACCATCTGGCTGGAGCCGGGGCACCGCATCCCATTGGCCAGTTCGTCCTCCGGCATGGCCTTTCTGGCCGCGCTGGATGGGGAACGGTTCGAAGCGATGGAGCCTGGCGACGCGATGCGCGCATTCCGCCAAGAGGGCTACAGCCAGCTTGTCGGGCGCGGCTTTGCCATCGCACCAGAGGAGACACGCTATGCCTCGACCGTCAATGCCGTGAGTGTGCCCTATTACGCCAGTGAATTCGGCGAAAGCGTCGCCTTTACCTGTGGCGCCTTGCCCGCCGATCTGCCGCGCAGCCGTATGGCTGACGAGGTCGGCCCTGCCTTGCACAAGCTCGTGCAGGCGCTTGAACATCGCACCGGCCGCGCCCCCGCGCTGGCCCGGCGCGGATAGACTTATCGGAGACCATTTATGACCACCCCCGTTACCTACTCCACCCACGGCGCCATCGCTGTCCTGCGCATCGATAACCCGCCCGTCAACGCGCTGAGCCAGGCCGTGCGTCAGGGCCTGTCTGACGGCATGGACCGGGCCGAAGCGGACGCGGACGTGGCCGCCATCGTCATCTGCGGCGGGGGGCGCGCGTTTATCGCGGGCGCCGACATCTCGGAATTCGGCAAGCCGCCGATGCAGCCGCATCTGCCAGAGCTTTGCACTCGGATCGAGGCGTCGCCAAAATTGGTCGTCGCCGCGATGCACGGCGTATCGCTGGGTGGCGGGCTTGAGGTGGCGCTGGGCTGTCACTACCGCGTGGCGCAGCCCTCCGCCCGTGTGGGCCTGCCCGAGGTGCATCTGGGTCTGATCCCCGGTGCCGGTGGCACGCAACGCCTGCCCCGTCTGACCGGTGCCGAAAAGGCGGTGGAGGCGATCACGACGGGCCGCCACATCAAGGCGCCCGAGGCGCTGGAGCTGGGCATCATCGACCGGATCGAGGACGGTGACAGCCAGGAGATCGGCATCGCCTACGCGCAGGATCTGTTGAGCAAGGGCGCAGGCCCGCGCCCCGTCTCCGCCATGCCCCCGGCCGAGGCGATCGATTGGGATGCAACCTATGACGCGGTGCTGAAAAAGGGTCGTGGGCAAATCAGCCCGGCCACAGCCGTGCGCGCGGTACAGGCCGCCTCAGAGCTTTCGTTCGACGACGGCATGACCCGCGAGCGGGATCTGTTCATGGAGCTGATGGGCACCGACCAGCGCAAGGGGCTGATCCACGCGTTCTTCAACGAGCGTGCGGTGAGCAACCTGCCCGAGCTTAAGGGCGTTGAGCCGCGCGCGCTGCAATCCATCGGCGTGATTGGCGGCGGTACCATGGGGGCGGGCATCGCCACCGCCGCGCTGTTGGCCCGGCTGAACGTCACCCTGATCGAGATGACCGAAGAGGCCGTCGAGGCCGCGCGCGACCGGATCACCGGCAACCTGCAAGGCGCGTTGAAACGCGGCAAGATCACTCAGGCGCAGTTCGACGCGCTGACCACGCAGGCACTGACGGTGGCCACAAACTACGACACTCTCAGCGATGTCGATCTGGTGGTCGAGGCGGTGTTCGAGGATATGGACGTCAAGAAACAGGTGTTCGGCAAGCTTGACGCGGTGTGCAAACCGGGCTGCGTGCTGGCGACCAACACCTCTTATCTGGACGTCAACGAAATCGCGGCAAGCACCAAACGCCCCGATGATGTGATCGGGCTGCATTTCTTTTCCCCCGCGCATGTGATGAAACTGCTCGAAGTGGTTGTGGCCGATGCCACCGCGCCGGACGTGGTCGCGACCGGCTTTGCGCTTGGCAAGATGCTGGGCAAGATCTCGGTCCGTGCAGGGGTCTGCGATGGGTTCATCGGCAACCGTATCCTTGCGGTTTACCGCACGGCGGCGGACCACATGGTGCTGGATGGGGCATCGCCCTACCAGATCGACAAGGCTCTGACCGATTTCGGCTTTGCCATGGGGCCGTTTGCGGTGGCCGATCTGGCGGGCCTCGACATCGGCTGGGCCACACGCAAGCGCAAGGCGCCCGACCGTCACCCCGAAGAGCGCGTGCCGACCTATATCGACCGCCTGTGCGAGCAGGGGCATTTCGGCCAGAAAACCGGCGAGGGCTACTACATCTATGAGGCGGGCAAGCGCGGCGGCACGCCGAACCCGAAAATCGCGGAATTGGTTGCGGCAGAACAGCGCGATCTGGGAATTACGCCGCGTGATTTCACCGATGCCGAGATTGTCAGACGCTACATGTGTGCCATGGTGAACGAAGGCGCCCGCGTGGTCGAAGAGGGTATCGCGAAACGTCCGCTGGACGTCGATATGACGCTGCTCTTTGGCTACGGTTTCCCGCGCTACTGGGGCGGGCCGATGAAATGGGCCGATATCGCCGGGCTGGACAGCGTGCTGGCCGATATCGAGCGCTTTGCCAAGGAGGACGCGTGGTTCTGGCAGCCCGCGCCCTTACTGAAACAGCTGGTGGCCGAGGGCCGCAGCTTTGATGATTTGAACCGCGCAGGCTGAGCCGCGCGCACCTGAAAGGAACATCCAATGGACCTGAGCTATTCCGACGAAGAAAAAGCCTTCCGCGACGAAGTGCGCGCGTTTCTGGCCGAGAAAGTCACCCCCGACCTCAAGGCCAAGGTCAAAGGCGATGGAGAGCTGACCAAGGCGGATATGGAAGGCTGGCACGCGACGCTCAACGAAAAGGGCTGGCTGGCGCCGAACTGGCCCAAGAAATTCGGCGGGGCCGAATGGAACGCCGTGCAAAAGCACATCTTTGAGGAAGAGGCCGCCGCGGCTTCGGCCCCGCGCATCGTGCCCTTTGGTCTGGGGATGCTGGCGCCCGTGTTGCAAAAATTCGGCTCCAAGGAGCAGCAGGACTATTGGCTGCCGCGCATCCTCAACGGTGACGACTGGTGGTGTCAGGGGTACTCAGAGCCGGGCGCGGGATCTGACCTTGCCTCGCTCAAATGCGAGGCGGTGCTGAATGACGCGGGCACGCATTACGTCGTGAATGGTCAAAAGACATGGACCACGCTGGGCCAGCACGCCAACATGATCTTCTGCCTCGTGCGCACCGACAAGACCGTAAAAAGTCAGGAAGGCATCTCCTTCCTGCTGATCGACATGGAAACGCCCGGCGTCGAAGTGCGCCCGATCATCCTGCTCGACGGCACTCATGAGGTGAACGAGGTTTGGTTTACCGATTGCGAAGTGCCTGTGGAAAACCTTGTTGGTGAAGAGAACAAGGGCTGGACCTACGCCAAATATCTGCTGACGCACGAGCGCACCAACATCGCGGGCGTTGGTTTTTCTCAGGCCGGGCTGAAGGCGGTCAAGCGTCTGGCGCGTCAGGAGATGGCTAACGGCAAACCGCTGATCGAAAACCCGCATTTCGCCGCGCGTGTCGCACAGGTGGAAATCGACCTGATGGCGATGAGCACGACCAACATGCGCATCGTCTCCAAAGCCGCCGCAGGCACCGCGCCGGGGGTGGAATCCTCTATGCTCAAGGTCAAGGGCACGATCATCCGGCAGGAAATCAACGATCTCGCGCGCCGTGCGGCGGGGGTGTTCGCCATGCCGTTTTCGTCAGAGGCGGTCGAGGGCACGAACGAAGTGCTGCCCGATCCGTTTGGCGCAGGGCCCGTCGCTGCCAAGTATTTCAACAATCGCAAGCTGTCGATCTTTGGGGGGTCCAACGAGATCCAGCGCGGCATCATTGCCAAAGTAACGATGGGAAGCTGATCCATGAATTTTGATCTGACAGAAGAACGGCAAATGTTGCAGGATACGCTGCGGCGTTTCCTGCGCGACCGCTACGATACCGAAACCCGCAACAAGATCCTCGCCTCCGATACCGGCATGAGTGCGGACATCTGGAACGAGCTGGCCGAGCTTGGCGTCATTGGCGCGCTCTTTACCGAAGAGCAGGGCGGCTTTGGCGGCAAGGGGTTCGACATCGCTGTGGTGTTCGAAGAGCTGGGCCGCGCGGGCGTGGTTGAGCCGTTCCTGGATACGGCAGTGCTGGCCGGAGGGCTGGTGGCCGATCTGGGCACCGATGACCAACTTGGCCTGATCGAAGAGATCATCGGCGGCACGGTGCAACTGGCCTTCGCCCATGGCGAGGCCAACAGCCGCTATGATCTGACCCGCGTGAACACCTCCGCCACCGAAAAGGGCGATGAGATCGTGATTTCGGGCCGCAAATCGGTCGTGGTCAACGCCGAGAATGCCGATCATCTGGTCGTCTCGGCCCGCGAAAGCGGCGATCAGTGGGACGCCGAGGGGATTTCGCTGTTCCTCGTGCCCAAGGACGCCAAGGGGCTGACCGTTCAGGGTTATGCCCTGCTGGCCGGGGGGCGCGCGGCTGAGGTGACCTTCGATGACGTGACCGTGCCCGCCTCCGCCCGTCTGGGCGCGGCCGGCAAGGCGTTCGACGCGATCGAGACGCGCACGGCCTACGCCAATGTCGCCTCCACCGCCGAGACGCTGGGCGCGATGGAAACCGCCTGCACGCTGACCAAGGACTACATGCTGCAACGCAAGCAATTCGGCCGTCCCATCGCGACCTTTCAGGCGCTGGCGCATCGCTTCTCCGATCTGTTGATCGAGATGGAGCAGGCCCGGTCTGCCGTGATCCTCGCCGCAGGGCACCTGCACGCGGACCGCAAGGAACGCGAGCTGAACATCTCGGCCACCAAGAACCTGATCGGCCGCGTGGGCCGTCTGGTGGGCGAGGAATCGATCCAGCTGCACGGTGGTATCGCGATGACGCAGGAATACGAGCTTGCGCATATCGCCAAGCGTATCGTCATGGCCGACCACCGTTTTGGCGATGTCGATCATCATCTGGAGCGATTCATTGCGCTCTCCGCTGCCTGACGAGGCCCACCTCATCCGCGATGAGACGGGTACGCAAACGCTGGTCGGATACGTCGTTGACGTGTCCGATCCGGCGCACGGGCGCTGCTGGCTCGACGTGGGTCCGCAGCACCTCAACCGCCACGGCGCGCTGCACGGCGGGATCGCGGTGACGCTGCTGGACAATGCCAGCGGCACCACCGGATCGCTGACCGTGGATGCGACCGGCACCGCCCCGTTCCTGACCGTTTCAATGAATACGCAATTTGTCGGCTCGGGCCGTCCGGGGCGTATGACGGCCACCGGAACGATCACCGGCGGCGGCCGCAGCATCCTTTTCATCGACGCAGAACTGCGCCACGAGGACGGAACGCTCGTCGCGAAATCAACCGGCGTGTTCAAGCGCGTCCCGCAGGAGAAACTGACATGAGTGCACGGCTTGAGGATGCGGGTGATCGCCTGATTATCTGGAACGGGAATACCGAAAAGCGTGGCGCGCTGTCGCCGGAGCTGTATGCGACCATCCTCGACGCCTGTGAACGCGCCTCTGATCCGCGCATCCGCGCGATCATCCTGACCTCCGAGGGGCCGTTTTTCTGTGCCGGGGGAGATTTGACCGTTCTCATCGCGCGGCAGGGCATGGAAGAGGCAGACCGCCGCGCCGGCATCGAAAAGCTCCACGACGTCGTGCGCGCAATGCGCAATTGTCCGGTGCCGATCATCGCCGCGGTCGAAGGGGGGGCTGCGGGCGCCGGGCTCAGCTTTGCACTGGCCTGTGACATCGTCGTGGCCGCCAAGGGCGCCAAATTTGTCGCCGCCTACGTCAAGGCCGGCCTCGTGCCCGACGGCGGGCTGACCGCCCATCTGGCGCGCGCCGTGCCGCGTCAGCTGTCGATGGAGATGTGTCTGCTGGGCCAGACCGTCTTTGCCGAAAAGATGTTCGATCTGGGCGTGGTGAACGCGCTCACGGATGTGGGCGGCACGATGGACGTCGCACGCGGCTATGCCGACCGGCTGGCGGCGGGGCCGCGCGTGGCGCAGGGCATGATCCGCGGCATGGTTGCCGCCGCCTACGACCAGACCGAGGCACAGCAGCTTGATACCGAACGCGACGCGATGGGCTTTGCCACCGGCGCGCCCGAAGCGGGCGAAGGTATCGCCGCGTTCCTCGAAAAACGCCCGCCGAATTACGGCTGAAAAGGAAATACCATGACCGATCGTTTGCCAGACATGCTTGCCGCGACCGTTGCGCGCAGCCCCGACGCTCCCGCTATCAGCGACAGCACGGGCGCCGCGTGGAGCTACGCTGATCTGAACCGGGCCGCCGATGAAATGGCGCAGGTGCTGACGGGCGCGGGCGTTGTTGAGAACGACCGCGTGCTGGTGCTGGTCGAGAATTGCGCGACCGCAGCGGCGGTTCTGTTTGGCGCGTGGCAGATCGGGGCCGTCGCCATCCCCTTCAACGCCCGCCAGACCGAGGGCGAGGTGGCGCGCGTGATCCGCCATGCCACGCCCGCCGTGGTCGTAGGCACCGTCGATGCCTCCCCCGATGCGGCAAGGCACGTCGCGGCACTTGGCGGGAAGGAAGTGACCGGCGCGTTCGGCACGATTGCCCTGCATAAGCGCGCGTCCGATCCCGAGGCCGGGCTGGAGGACGTGGCGGTGCTGCTCTATACAACCGGCACGACCGGCGATCCCAAGGGGGTGATGCTGCGCCATTCCAACATGATCTTTGGCGGTGCCGCGTCCAGCGAATTGCGCGCATTATCGCCCGAGGACATCGTGTATTGCGCGCTGCCGATCAGTCACGTGTTCGGACTGGTGTCGGTGCTGACGGGCTGTGTCCTGTCGGGGGCGCATCTGATGATGGAGGCGCGCTTCTCGGCGCAAAAACTCTACGATGCCGCGATGGGTGGGGTCACGGTGATCCCGGCGGTGCCGCAGATGCACGCGCTGGTCATGCAGTACGTCAAGGAAATGGGCCTTGCGACGCTGAACGCGCCCGCGCTGCGCTATGTCTCATCGGGCGGTGCGCCGCTGGACCCGGCGTGGAAGCGCAAGGCGGAAGGGTTTTACGAGCTGCCGTTGCAAAATGGGTTCGGCATGACCGAGACGACGAGTGGCGCGTCGGCCACGCGCAATCCCATCGGCTCGCCCGATATCTCGGTCGGCCCTGCGACGCCGGGCACCGAGCTGAGCATCGACGCCACCGCCCCCGGTGGCGACGGCGTGGCGGAGGGCGAGGTGCTGGTGCGCGGGCCCCACGTGATGAAGGGCTATTTCCGCAACGAGGCCGAGACCGCCAAGGCGCTGGGCGCCGACGGCTGGCTGCGCACGGGCGATCTGGGCAAGATCGACGAGAATGGCAATCTGCACATCCTCGGGCGGTCAAAAGAGTTGATTATCCACGGCGGTTTCAACGTCTACCCACCGGAAGTGGAGGCGGCGCTGAACGATCATCCGCAGGTGATCCAGTCTGCGGTGGTCGGGCGCACCAAGGACGGGGACGAAGAGGTGCTGGCCTTTGTGCAAGTCGCCGAGGGGGACGCGCCGCAGCTGGACGATCTGCGCGCCTTCGTGAAAGAGCGGCTGGCGGCCTACAAAAGACCCAAGCATATCGTTTTGGCCACAAGCCTGCCTGCCGCGCCTACCGGCAAGCTGCTCAAGCACAAGATGATCGAGGCTTTCGCAGACGAGCTGCCCTGAGCCGCGATTGGGGTCGCTCAGGTCCACACACCCTCGGCGGCGGCGCGAATGGCGCGAATGTTGGCGCCATAGGGCGCGGGATCGCTGACCGTTCCGCCCCGGAAAACCGCAGAACCCGCAACCAGAACATCGGCGCCTGCCTCGGCGACGATGGGGGCGGTGGTCGGGTCCACACCACCGTCGATTTCGATGTGGATGGGGCGGTCGCCGATCATGTCACGCAAGGTGCGGATCTTTGCGCTCATGTCGATGAATTTCTGTCCGCCAAAGCCGGGGTTCACGGTCATCACGCAAATCAGATCGGTCAGGTCCAGCAGCTCGGCTACCGCCTGCGCAGGTGTGCCGGGGTTCAGCGCGACGCCCGCCTTGGCGCCGGCCCCGCGAATCGCTTGCAGGGTGCGGTGGATATGCGGCCCGGCCTCGATATGGGCGGTGATGACATCGGCGCCGGCCTTTGCGAAATCCTCGATATAGGCATCGACGGGCGAGATCATCAGATGCACGTCCATCACGCCCTTGATATGCGGGCGGATCGCCGCACAGGTCGCGGCGCCGAAGGTGATGTTGGGCACGAAATGCCCGTCCATCACATCGACGTGGATCCAATCGGCGCCCTGTGCCTCGACCGCGGCACATTCGGCGCCGAAATTCGCAAAATCAGCGGCGAGGATGGAGGGGGCGATTTTGATCGGGAGCGGGCTGGACATGGGGCACCTGTGATTTGAACGCGGTCGCTGGGGGTGTACCTGCTTGACCTCACGCGCACAACGGGGGGAACCGAACGCGGTTCGGGGTGGTTTGCTTGGCAGGACCGAAAAGGAGTATGGCCATGGCCGATTACAACGTAGGCGACAAGGTGGAATGGGATTGGGGCAACGGCACCGGCACAGGCGAGGTGCAAAAGACCTACACCCAAAAAATCACCCGTAAGATCAAGGGCAGTGAAGTGACCCGCGACGGATCCGACGACGATCCGGCATTGTTCATCGAACAGGAGGACGGGGATGAGGTGCTCAAGCTGTCGTCGGAGGTGCGCGCGGCGTGAACGTCGATCTGGTCTACTACAGCGATGACAGGCCCGGCATTGCCCGGCGCCGCCGCGGGCGCGGTTTCACCTATGTGGCGCCCGACGGGACGACCATCGCCCGTGGACCAGAGCGCAAGCGGCTGGAGGCACTGGCGGTGCCTCCAGCCTATGAGGACGTCTGGATGTCGCCGCTCGAAAACGGGCATCTCCAGGCGACGGGGCGCGACGCACGGTCGCGCAAGCAGTATCGCTATCACGAGGCATGGGCCGAGGCGCAGGCGCGCACCAAATTCGACGGGTTGAGCGATTTTGGCATGCATCTGCCGCGGCTGCGTGCCCGTGTGGCGCGCGACCTGAAGGAAGAGCCGGGGGAGAAGGCATTTGCCCTCGCTGCCGCGGTCACCCTCATCGACCGCAGTGCCATCCGCGTCGGTGATCCCGATTACACCCGAGAGAACGGCAGCTATGGTGCCCTGACCCTGCGGCGTCGTCACGTGTCGCTGGAAGGGAACACCATTCGCCTGCGCTATACCGCCAAGGGTGGCAAGAAAGTACGCCGTAGCCTGCGCGACCGGACGCTGGCAAAGGTCTTGCACCGCGTGGGCGATCTGCCCGGTGCCGAACTGTTGACCTGGTCAGACGGCGGCGCGGTGCATACGCTGAGCGCGCAGGCGCTCAACGCATACATCGCGGAGGCTGCGGGGAGCGAGGAGAGCACCATCACGGCCAAGACGTTTCGCACATGGACCGGCACCGTTGCCGCCTTTGGCGTGGCCGAACGCGGTGGCGCCACGATCAAGGACATGGCCGAGGCCGCGGCGGAGCGCCTGAGCAACACAGCCACGATCGCGCGCAACAGCTATATCCACCCCGATGTGGTGGATCTGGCCGGGGCAGACGCGCTCGAAGGCTTTGACGCCGGACGCTCGGGATTGCGGGCGGTGGAGAACCGCCTGCTGGGGTATCTGGAACGATGACGGCTGCCCGTTAGGACATAGGTGTTGACCCATGGCGCTGAGTTAGGTCAGATACGCTGACCAACGGGAGGGGCGACATGGATTGGCAACAGATTCTGGCGACGCGCACGCAGCGCATGAGCGCGAGCGAAATCCGCGAGTTGCTCAAACTCCTCGACCAGCCTGATATCATTTCCTTTGCGGGCGGGATCCCCGACCCGGACCTGTTTCCAGCGCAGGCGTTCTCCGACGCGATGAGCGGCGCGCTGTCGGGCCCCAAAGCGGGAGAGGCGCTGCAATACTCCGTCTCCGAAGGATACGCACCCCTTCGCGATTGGATCGTGGGCGAGATGGGACGGCTGGGCGTGCCCTGTGTGCGCGACAATATCCTGATCACCTCAGGGTCGCAGCAAGCGCTCGACTATCTGGGCAAGCTGATGCTGAGCCCCGGCGATACGGCATTGGTCGGTTGGCCCACCTATCTCGGTGCGTTGGGTGCTTTCAACGCCTATGAGCCGCGCTACGTCCGCTTTGACCCAGACACGAACCGGCCGCCGGAAAGCTATGCCGAAGGCGCCGAACCCGGGCGGGTGAAATTCGCCTATCTGTCGGTTGATTTTGCCAATCCCACCGGGCGCACGCTGGATGCCGCCGCGCGCGAGCGGTTGCTTGACACGGCGGAGGCGCTCGACATCGCGGTGATCGAGGATGCCGCCTATCAATCCCTGCGCTACGACGGGGAGGCGCTTGCCCCCGTGCTCGCCCGCGAAATCGCCCGGCGGGGGGAAATCGACGCCTGCCGCACGATCTATTGCGGATCGTTCTCGAAAACACTGGCACCGGGGCTGCGCGTTGGCTGGGTCTGCGCCGCGCGAGAGGTGATCGACCGGCTTGTGCTGCTCAAACAGGCGGGGGATCTGCATTCCGCGACGCTCAACCAGATGGCTATCGCGGAGGTGGCCGGTGCGGAATTTGACGCGCATGTCGAAAAGATCCGCAGCGCCTACTGCAGCCGCCGCGACGCGATGCTGGCGGCGCTCGACGCGCATATGCCCGAGGGAGTCAGCTGGACCCGGCCCGAGGGGGGCATGTTCATCTGGCTGACGCTGCCCGCGCATGTGGCGACGGTTGCCCTGCTCGAACGCTCGCTGGAAACCGAGCGCGTCGCTTTCGTGCCGGGGCACGCGTTTTACGCGGATGGGTCGGGGCAGAATACGCTGCGCCTGAGCTTCAGCCGCACGGATGCAGACACCATCGCCGAAGGGATTACCCGTCTGGGTCGGCTGATCGCTGCCGCCATCTAGCGGTGAGCGATTGAACCGGCGCGCGCGCGGCCTTAGGTTAATCCGATGAAACACCTCCTTGGTCTATTCCTTGCGTTTTGCGCCGCACCGCTCGGCGCACACCCGCATATTTTTGTGAACACGGGGCTGGAAATCATCGTTGATGACCAGAACCGCCTGACCCATGTGCGCGTGACATGGACCTACGACGCGCTTTTTTCGCTGCTGATTACCGAGGACATGGGCCTTGATGACGATTACGACGGCACGCTGACGGATGCGGAAATCGCCACGTTGACCGGGTTCGACATGAACTGGATCGAAGGATATAACGGCGATCTGGTTGGCGAACTGGGCGGGGTCGGGCTTGCGTTCTCCAGGCCGTCCGCGGCGACTGCAGCCTTTGACGAGGGCCAGATCACCACGACCCATCTGCGCCGCGTGGTCGGGGCGCCTGTCCTTGATGCGCCGCTGGTCCTGCGCCCCTACGATGGCACATTCTACACCGCTTATGAGGTCGACCTGCCGATTTCGGTGAGCGGACGCGAGGGCTGCGAGATCACCCGCGACGTGCCGGATTTTGAAGCCGCGCTTGCGCTTACGCAGGCCGAGCTTTCCGCGATACCGGAGGATCCTGACCTTGCCGAAGAGCAGGGGTATGGCGATATCGGCGCGCGGTTCGCAACGGAGGTCACGGTGACATGCGCGGTGCAATAGCGATCGCTCTTCTCGCCGTGGGGGGCGGTTTGCTTGCGCTGTGGTTCAGTGGCGGTTTCGACACGCTTTCTGCCTGGGCGGCCGAGCAGCAGCGGTCGTTTCAAAATGGCATGGCCCTGACCCTGCGCGCGCTGCGCGGCGGAGAGCCCGGTGCGCTGCTTGCGCTGCTGGGAGGTGCCTTTGCCTACGGGTTTTTCCACGCGGTCGGGCCGGGACATGGCAAGATCGTGGTCGGCGGCTACGGTATCGCGCGGGCCGTACCGATGGTGCGGTTGTCGGTGATCGCCGTTCTGGCGAGCCTGGGGCAGGCGCTGACCGCGATCGTTCTGGCATTCGGCGGGCTGTGGTTGCTGGACTTGGGCCGTGAGCGCATGGTCGGCGCCGCTGAAGATACGTTGGCGCCGCTGAGTTACGCGATGATTGCGGGCCTTGGGATCATTCTGGTGTGGCGAGGTCTGCGTGGGATCCGGCGGCAGAAGGCGGCGGTACACGCGCACACCCACGATCACGCACATCACCACTCGCATGGCCATGGCCATGGCCACGGGCAGGGTCACGATCACCATCATGGTCCGGGTGAGGTCTGCGACAGCTGCGGCCACCGCCACGGACCATCACTGGACGAGGTGAGCGATGTGCAGTCGCTGCGCGAAGCGGCGGCCGTGATCGCAGGCATTGCCATTCGCCCCTGTACCGGAGCCCTCTTTGTGCTGATCATCACTTGGCAGATGGGCATACCGGTGATGGGGATCGCTGCCACGATTGCGATGGCGCTGGGCACCGCGTCGGTGACAGTGGCCGTGGGCTTGGCCGCGAGCGGATTGCGGGGCGGTCTTTTGCGCACTGCTGCCGGTTGGGTCTGGGTCATGCCGGTGCTGGAGCTCGCAGTCGGCGCGGGCGTAACGGTTCTGTCGTTGATGCTGCTTGGCCGCGCGATCTAGCGCTAGCGGAAAAATCTGCTATACGCAGGGGGCCTCGTGAAATTCGGGGCGAAATTTTCACGGCCCCGCCGCGCACCGCAGGAGAAACCCCCTTGCCCGATGCTGCCCCGCTGATGTTTGAGCTGTTCGTTCAGCGCCGCTTTAACGCGGTCGAGATGTCGGGCATCACGCACACCCTGAGCATTGCAAATGACGTTGTCGGCGCGCCCAGGTTCGCGACGCGGATCATCAGCGACATGCCGGGGCTTGTGCAGGGAATCGGCGACGTGCTGGTCAGGGCGGCGCCGGCGATCGACGACCATGGTTTTGGCGATGTGATGGTGGTGCTGGGCGGGGGCATGTCTCCTTTGGCGCCTGGGCCCGGCGGATGCGTGCAATGCAGCGGCTGCGGCGTCCCGTGGTGCTGTTAAGCCAGGCCGCCACCGCCTTTGTCCGCAACACCGAGAGCCCCCGGGGGCTGTGACAACCCACTGGCGGGACGTGGCGATGCTGCGCGAGCAGGGCTATCATCCCACTCTGACCACACGGCTTTCCGAGCGGTCCAACGGGGTGACGACCGCCGCGGGCGGTGGCGCGACTCCCGAGTTGGTGATCGGTCTGATCTCGGCCCATCTCACACCTGTCGAAGTGGCCGAGCTGGGCAATCGCCTGCTGCTGCCCGCGATCCGGCGCAGCGACGCAGAGCAACCGCGCGACATTGCCGACAACGCAAGCCTGTTCGACGCTCGCGTTACCCGCGCGATCAGGCTGATGGAAACCCACCTCGAAGAGCCGCTAAGCATGACGGAGCTGACGCGGGAGGTTGGACTGTCGACCCGGCATCTGGAACGGGTGTTCCGTGAAGTTTTCGACGAGACGCCGGCGCGGTTCTACAAACGGCTTCGCGTCCGTCGGGCGCGCGCCATGGTCGAGGATACGCTGGTGCCGCTTATCGATGTGGCCGTGGCGACGGGCTTTGGTTCGCAAGGGGCGCTGGCGCGCGCGATGCGCGATGAATACGGCGCCACCCCGTCAAAGATGCGCGCACGCAAAAAGCTGCGGTTGATCGCCGATCCGGCGGGGCAGGATCAGTAGATCGCCGTATAGCGGATAATGATCGGCGTCAGCGTGATCAGAAACAGCGCGGGCAGCATCATCATCGACATCACACCCGACATCTTTACCGGCAGCGCGTTGGCGCGTTCCTGTGCATTCAGCTCGCGCATCTCACGCATCTCGACCGCGTAGGTCTTGAGCGCCTGCGTCAGGCTTGTGCCGAATTGCAGCGATTGCACGATCACCAGTGCAAAGGATTTCGCCTCGTCGATGCCCATGCGGTCGGCCATGTCAAACAAGGCGGCTTCGCGGTCGCGCCCGGCCTGGATCTCGATTTGCAACAGCAGGAATTCATAGGCTACCTCGGGTGCGACGCGGCCAAGCTCGTGGCCCACCCGATTGATTGCCGCGTCAAAACCCAACCCCGCCTCAACCGAGATCTGGACAAGATCGAGCGCGTTGGGAAACGCATTGCGGATCTTTTCCTGTCGCGCCTTGATGCGTGATTTCAGCCAATAACCGGGGCCGTAGAACCCGACCGCCGTGCCAACCATGGCGATCTGCAACAGGCGCAGCGGGGCGGTGTCATTGATTGTCTCGCTCAGCCCTTCGGGCAACAGTCCCGCGCGGGTCAGCGCCACGGCCCCGAACACGGAGATCGGGGTAATCAGCGACAAGAACAAACGCAGCAGAAAGAACAGTTCGACCACATCCGGCCGCTCGAACCCAAGCTTGCCCAGCTGGAAGCGGATCTGCATCCGCTCGGAAGGATCCTCGGGGATAAGGGCTTTTTTCCACCCGCTTGGCGCACGCTCTTCGCCTTTGGTCAGGCTTGGGGGATGTGCGGAGCCGGGCTGCGCGGGCCTGTTCATTGATTGGCTCATAGCGCGCACCCGGCCAGCGGTGCGATCACGCATCGCAAACAGGCCGACAAGCCCGAACAGCAGCAGCATGGCCGCGAAGGCCGCGCAGTACAGCAGCAGGTTTTCCGGGGTGGCGAGGCCGGTCACGGCCATTTTGTTCTGGGCTGCAAGCATGGAATCAGACCTTGAAATTCACGAGCTTGCGCAGCGTGAGGAAATTCGCCACCACCAGAACCACGATGGCCACGGCGATAGGTTTGAACAGTGGATCGTCACTGACGTCACTGTAGTAATCCGGCGCGGTAAGCGACGTGGCAACATAGATCACGACGGGCAATGCCGACAAAAGGTAGGCCGAGATGCGCCCCTCGGAGGAGATCGCCTTGATCCGGCGGCGCATGATGATGCGGTCGCGCACGACCTTGCTCAGCGTGCCCAGCATTTCTGCCAGATTGCCGCCGGTGCCGTGCTGGATCGAGATCGAGACCGACAGGTATTCGACATCTTCCTGACCGGTCCTCTCGGCAAAGTCGCGGAATGCGTCGGTTAGGTAGTCGCCGTGTGCGATCTGCTCGGCAAGCTGGCGGAATTCCGCGCCGACCGGATCGGCCATGGTACGGCCCACGTTGGCGATGGTCGCATTGATCGGGTGACCCACCCGCAGGCCGCGCATCATCAGGTCCAGCGCATCTGGCAATTGCTGAGTCAGGGCAGTCATCCGCTTTTCGTGGCGCGCGCTCAGCACCTTGAACGCAAGAAAGGCGGCAAGGGCAAGACCGGCGGGAAAGGCAATAATCGGTACCAGGAAAAAGGACATGCCCGCGCCGGTCAGGGTTCCGGCAGCTAGCACGATCAACCCCAAAGAGAACTCGCGTCCCTCCATGTCGGCCCGGCGCAGCAGCAGTGGCAGATTTCCCACGACCGGCAGCGTCAGCCCCAGCATCGGTGCCGCAGACGATTTCACCAGCGCATGCGCGGTGTCGCTCGCGCGTTCGGGGCGCATGGCCCGGATGCGCGCGCTGCGCGTCTTTTCCTCGCGCGCCTCAGGGGCGAAGATCATGCGCAGCGCCAGCGCGGCGAGCAGGGCGCATCCAAGCGTTGCGAGCACGATCATCGGGGTGCCGGAAATCTCCATCAGATCACCGCCGGATCGCCGGGGGCGAACGCATCATGTGCCAGCGGCACGCCGGAGGCCATCAGCGCCTCGAAACAGGCGGGGCGCACACCGGTGGCCATCATGCGGCCCTGCACACGACCCTCTGCGTCGACGCCCATCTTCTTGAACACAAAGATGTCCTGCATCATGATCGTATCCCCCTCAAGGCCCACGATTTCCGAGATGCTCATCACCCGGCGAGAGCCGTCCGAGAGGCGGTTGAGCTGCAAGACCAGCTGCAAGCCCGCGGCAATCTGGTAGCGCACGGCCTGCATCGGGAAATCATTGCCGATCATCGTCACCATCTGTTCGAGCCGACTGACAGCATCGCGCGCTGTATTGGCGTGGATCGTCGTCATGGATCCGTCATGGCCGGTGTTCATCGCCTGCAACATATCGAACGCTTCGGCGCCGCGCACCTCGCCGACCATGATGCGGTCGGGACGCATGCGCAGGGCGTTGACCAGCAGATCGCGCTGGGCGATGGCGCCTTTGCCCTCGGCGTTGGCGGGCCGGGTCTCAAGGCGCACGACGTGCTCTTGCTGCAATTGCAGCTCGGCGGCGTCCTCGATCGTGACCATGCGCTGACGCGGATCGATGTAGGATGACAGCGCGTTCAGCATCGTCGTCTTGCCCGAGCCTGTCCCGCCCGAGATCAGCACATTCATGCGTCCCTTCACGGCCGCTTCGAGAAACAGCGCGGCGGGTTTGCTGAGCGCACCATGCTCGATCAGCTTGTCCATGCGCAGCGGCGTTTTCGAGAATTTGCGGATCGACAGGGACGGCCCGTCGATGGCGCAGGGGCGGATGATCGCGTTCACGCGGCTGCCGTCCTCGAGGCGCGCATCGACCCAGGGCTGGCTTTCATCAATGCGGCGGCCCACGGTCGAGACGATCTTGTCGATGATGCGCAAAAGGTGGCGTTCGTCCTGAAACGAGACATTCGTACGCTCCAGAAGGCCACCGCGCTCGACGAATACTTTTTCGGTGCCGTTCACGAGGATGTCGCTGATGCTGGGATCTGCCAACAACGGCTCAAGCGGGCCGAGGCCCAGCACCTCGTCAAGCAACTCATCGACCAGCGCGTTGAAAGCGCCCTTTTGCATGAGCTGCCCCTTGGATTTCAGGTGTCCTGCGGCAAGCCCTGCAATCTCGCGGCGCAGATCCTCGCGGCTGACCTGATCGAGCAGGGTCAGGTTCAGCTTGTCGAGTACCAGCTCGTGCAGGACGGTTTTCAGGGCGCGGTTCGGATCCTGCGGGGATACGGGCTCCGCTGGGGTGTCTGGCTCAGGCGATGCAGGGGCGCGTGCCGTGCTCAGGGCAGCTGCCATGGACGGCGCTGCGTGAGCGAAGTCGGCAGGTGGTTTTGCGGGCGCCGGAGCCGGACGTGGCGCGGGGGCTGCGTTGGCCGCCTGGTCGGGGGCAGATTTGACCTCTTTGAAAGCGCGAAACATGGTCTATCCTTTCGCTCTGGAATTGGTCGTGGAAGCCGACGCGGCAGGCGCGACAAAGACGGCGTTGCCGAGCACTGCGATTGCGCGAGCCATGCGCGAACGCTTTGCGCTGATCTGAAGCGGCACACCGAGATCGGTGGCGCGGCGGGCGGCGCGTTGGTCGCATGGCACCCAATGCTCCAGCGGGCGGCCCAGCATGGCCTCACATTCCTTGAGAACGGCTGGCATGATGACGGGGCGGCGTTCCTGATTGACCACGACCTGAACGGGCAGGGTCATATGTTCTTCGCCGATCAGATCGATCAGGCGGCGTGTGCGCTTGATCGCGGGCAGGCTGGTGTCGGTGACGATCAGCACCCGCTCCGCGCGTTCGAGCACCGGATCGATCCATTCGGCGATGGCGGGCGGCAGGTCGAGGACGATGTGATCGTAGCGCGCCTTGAGCGCGTCGAGCAGCAGGGCCACCCCCTCCGCGTCAAGCGCGCTGAGCGGGGCAAAGACGTCCGGCGCAGTCATGACATCGACGCCCGAGCTGTGACGTGTCATCGCTTCCTCCAGGAACGCGCGACCGGGGCGTTTCTGGCCGCGCATCCAGGCGCTTGCGGCGGCGCTGTCGGGCAGATCCATCGCGACGGCAATCGCGCCGTTCTGAATGTCCAGATCGACCAGCGCGACCGTACTATCGGGCGCCGACTGCGCTCTGGCGACGGCAAGGTTTACCGCCAGTGTGGTGGCGCCGGCCCCACCCCGGGAGCGCATTACGATGCTCAACTGTCCCTGTGTAACCGTGCGGCGGCGTTTCGGCTCGGGCTCTGGGGCCGGCTCTTCGATCAGGACGTCGAAATCGTCGTCTGCCGTTTCGCTTTCGTCCGCGTGGGGCGCAGGCGTTTCTGCATCTGCTCCGGTCATCGCGGCTGCGGCGTGTTCCGGCG
Organism: Sulfitobacter albidus; assembly: GCF_018200035.1. Classification (NCBI taxonomy): domain Bacteria; kingdom Pseudomonadati; phylum Pseudomonadota; class Alphaproteobacteria; order Rhodobacterales; family Roseobacteraceae; genus Sulfitobacter; species Sulfitobacter albidus. The sequence goes on from NZ_CP073581.1 coordinate 235,152, forward strand.
GGGTGCAGTCGGGCGCCTGCTGTTGAGCGGGTGCTTCCTGTTGCGTGGGCGCTTCCAGTTCGCGCGGCGCGTGCTGCCGCTCGGCGTCGGCGGGCAGCCATCCACGGCGCGTCTTGGGAGTGGCGGATTCTTCGGCAAAGAGGTTGTCTTCCTCCGGTTCTGCATCCTCCTCAAGGGCGATTTTCAGCGGCAAGATCTCTGCAACACCGGCAGTGCGCAGCGCTTCGGCGTGGGTCGGGTCAATCGACCTGGTGGCAACCGCGACGCAGGGCATTGGCGCACCCAGCCGGGCCTGCAGCGCGCGCAGGGCGTCGGCATCGCGGTGGGGTGTGGCGCTTGCTTCAAAGACCAGCAAATCCACGTCTGACCAGTCACGGTCGGCATCACCAGCCGCGTCGGCAAACGCCGCTCGTTCCATCCGGCCCTCGACGGTCGTATCCTGACACATCTCGGCGTAAAGCGCGTCGGCGAGACCGTCGCTGACGGTCAGCAACAGGACTTGCGTGCGCGGGGCGGGCGTGTCGATGGCTTTGGCGACGCGGTCTTCGATATCGTGATGTGCAAGGGTCATCTGTGGGTGTCCTTAGCGAATGGTTTCAGCGGGGAGCGACGCGCTCATCGAGGAAAAGGCAAAGCTTTCCCCCAGATCGCGTTGCCCGGAGGCGCCCGCGGCGGCGGCAAGCGCGCCGAGGGGCGAGATGAAGTCGAACGTCAGATCGGTGATTTCAACGGTGACGATCGGGTTGTAGGTAGCGCCCACGCGGTTGAGCGCGGGATCAAAGCTGTAGCTGAACGCGAGGTTTTCGGGGCCCGCGTTGGTCGGCATCAACGGGGCAACCTGCGCCCAGATCGCGGCAACCGTGGGATGCGACAGATCGCCAGTGCAGGTTTGCGTGGCCGGTGTGTGGCACAGCCCGGCGCGTTCGGTGCAGCGCGTCCCATTGGGGATGTCAATCGACAGCGTACCGATGATCCCGCGCGCGTTGCCCAACGGGAGGCCGTCGCAGACGGCGGGCCGCACAACGGCCATGCGGACCGCCCGCTCGGTCGCCTTTTCGGCGAGCACATTGGTAAAGCCCAACCGCGCAAAATCGATCAGGGTGAAAAGGATCAGCAGAAACAGGGCCGTCACGAGGGCGAATTCGACAAGCGTTGCGCCATCCTCGTCGCGCAGCGCACGGTTGATGCGCAACCGCAAGGGGGAGAGGGAAGCGCGCATCATGAGCCCAGGATCCGTGTCTGATCGCTGACCGTCGTGGTCAGCGTGTCGGTCCGGACACCGGCGAGCCGCATCAAACCGCTGAACGGGTACTGGATCCGCAGGGTCGCCGTGACCGTCGCAAGCGGTGTAGCACCCCCGCGCAGGCCGTTTGCCGGGCAACTCAGCGTCGCGGTGACGTCCTCAACCTGTACGGCTACGGGCATCAGGGATCGGCCACCGGCGTCGGCGGCCACGATGAGGGCAAGCCGGTCGTTCCAACCCGACAGGCCAGCGCCGGTGGTGCAGGTATCCACATCCGCCACCCGGCTGATAAAACGGGTGGCATCGCGCACGCCCGACACGGTCGTCTGATAGGCCAGATAGGTGCGGGCTCCTTCAACCGTCATGCCGAGCATCAGCATGAAGATCGGGAACAGCAGCCCGAATTCGACAAGGGCTGCGCCGTCCTGATCGCGGCAAAAGCGCATGAGGGGGCGGCGTTTCATTCAACCAACCGCACGATATCGCGGATTTCGGTATCCAGATTGCCCCGGCCGTCGCCGCTGGTGCAATTATTGCCAAGGCAGGCGGTGATCTCGACATTCAGCGTCCCGTCGCGGGCGGGGCCAAGCGCGAACGCCTCAAAATATTGCACAACGGGGGCGCTGACGCCTGCCTGCACGTCAACGTTCAGGCAATCGATCCCGGCCACGACCATCAGGCGGCGTGTGGGGTCGATTATTTCCTGCGGGGCACACATCTGACCGGTGAGCCCGCCGACGATGTCGCCGACACCCCCGAGCAATCCCCCCAGCAAACCACCGCCGCCGGTCTCTTCGGGCACGCCGCCGAGCTGACCTGAGGCCGCGATTTCAGCCTGGTAGAATTCAAAGCGGGTGCCGGCCTCGGGAAACGGATCCTCGCCGTCGTAGTAGGTATCCACGTAGATGTCGCGACCGACCTGCCAGCTCCCGTTGCCGACGGTGTCGCAGCTGCCGAACCGCAGGCAATCATCCCCGGGAAAGGCGGCGTCGTCCCCGCCCGGAAGCGCCTCGCAGATGTTGCCGCTCATGACGCCTTGCAGGATATTCGGTGCGCCCGCAAAATCATCGCCGATCAGGGTCGAGGCGACGCCAAGGGTTTCGCCGAACCGCGTATTGATCGATTCCATCAGCTCATTGCCGTTTACGCCGAGCGAGATTTCGAGCCCGCCGCGCCCGCTGCACGCGGTCTCTGGCTCGCGCGCGGCGATCAGGCAGGCGGTCAGTTGGTCGCCCAGCAGACCCGCGCAGATCGACAGACCGTCGAGCGCATTCGTGAGCGTGTTCACGGCGCCGATGTTGCCGGGCAGCAATTGGCCAAGGTTCACGCTTGCCTCAAGCTCAAGGGTCGAGCCGATGGCGGCGTCTGCATTCAGGCTTAGCGCAGGCAGGCATACGGCCACGGGGGCGACATTGCAGGCCTCCTGCTCGAAGGTTGCGGCGGCGCTGGCGGAGGTCTGCGTATTGATCTCGGCGCCACGGAAACTGGTCAGGATCGCACCAAGGCCCAGCGGGACATTGCGCGGGGCAACCGCGACATCGACATAGCGCGCGTTGAACGGGCTGGTCGTTTCAAGGGCCGCGCTACGGGTGAAGCTGCCGTCGGTGTCGGGGCGGTAAAACGTGAGGGTGACGTCATCGACGCCGGTGAGTGCGGTCGCACCTTCGCCGAATGTCTGCTGGTCGCGGATCAGCGAGGTTGCCGCCGTCTGCGCGCGGGACAGCGCGTCGGGGCGCGCGTCGAGCTCCGCCGCGGCGGCGAGGGCCACGTTGTCGGCGTAGGATTGCAGTTCTGCCTGTGTGGTGCCGAGGCGTCCAAGATCAAAGATCATGCCCAGCAGCCCGAGAAACACCACCAGCGAAACGGCCCAAAGGGCCAACATGCTGCCGTCCTGGCTGCGCCGGAATGTGGTGAACAGGGTGCGAAACATGCGAAACCTTATGAACAGCAGGAAAGAAAAGACCCGCCACACCGGTGTGGCGCGGCGGGTCCCATTGAGAAAGCTTCGCAGCGCTTAGCTAGTGGGCTCGTCGGCGGGCTCTTCGATTTTTTCCAGAGCGCCAGAGGCTTTGCCCATTGTTTCGCCCACGTCGCCGCTGAGTGTCAGCAGCGCACCGGCGCCGAGTGTGACCGCAAGGCCCAGTGCGATGCCGTATTCGACGAGGGTTGCGCCCTCTTCATCGCGGCGCAGACGGGCAAATGCGTTTTTCAGGTTGTTTGTCATGTCGTTTCCTTCGTTGTGTAGCGCGGAGCCAACTGCCCGCTTTGTGGTGATTGGCTCCCGTTCTGGGTGCCGCCGATGAATAGAAATTACCGAGTATTTGACACATCCACATCATCCACATGGATGAGCCTTTGGGGCCATTTCTGGGCGGTTGCGGGGCGCGACTGCCTGATTTGACACCAGAAAATATCAACGGCTTCGCTGATGCAGGCGGAAAACATTGACATATCAATGTATTATTCACGCAACATCTCTCTACTCTCGCTACCTCCGACCTTGGTGGTGCACGCAGACTATGCGCTATAGTTTATCAGAACGTTATGACCGCACTTTTTTGGCGAGGGTTTTTGAGTTGCCAAGGGCACAGGTGAACGACCTGACGGACGTGATGCCGTTTCACGGCGCGACCGATCTGCATGCAAGGATCGCCCAGGCGCTCGCGCTTGTGACCGATTGGAATGGTGCGCTTGCGGGGCATCTGCCGATTTCTTCGGTACTTTCGGTATTCGCGCGCCAATGCGGCGCGGCCAACGCCGAGGTTCTGCGGCTGGCGCGCGACCGGGTATTGCCGGTTGCCGCAGTGGTGGGCGATCTGGACCGGACACAGCCGACGCTCAGCAGTGGGCGGCTGTTGCGCTATCTGCGCGATACCCGGCTCGATACGTTGACGCCGGGATCACTTTGGCTCTTGTCCGATCTCATGCTCGAGGATGCCTTTTCCGCGTCCCACGCCGGGCAGGAATGGCGCGCCCGGGGCGATCTGTCGGGCGTGCATGTTATCATCCTCGAAGCGACCGCCGTGCAGATCGACGCGATCGAGATGCATTTCGCCCGACCGCCAAAGGAAGATCCCGAAATGCCGCCTTTGTTGATCGCACGTGCACTCGCCGATGGCTGGGGTCTGCGCAGTCCTGGTCTGATTGCCCGCACCATACGAAGTTTTGGCCGCACCCGGGGGCCCGTAACCGATGAGCCGGACGGCGCCATCCTGGGGGAGCGGAATCGCTGCGGGCTCAGCCGCTCCGAACGCAGGGTCTGCCAATTGCTGGCGGGAGGGGCCAAGGCAAAGGACATCGCCGAGGCGCTTGATATCTCTATCCCGACGGTGCGGACCCATCTGCGCAACATCTATGCCAAGACAGAGACATCCGGCCAGGTCGAGCTGCTTGCCATGATCAGTTCTGAGCGGGACCGACAGGGGTGATCGACACCGTGTTTTGGCTGGCGGCGCCGACGGCGATCCTGATGCATGTTGTCTACACGGATTTGCGGTATCGCCGCATCGGCAACGAAAGCGTCGCCGCCCTTGGCCTGATCTTTGTACTGGGCTGTCTGTTGTCCGGCCCTCCCGATGATGTCACCGGCCGGATGGTCGCCGCCGCTGTGGTCTTTGGACTGTGCTTTCTTGCGTTTGCAGCGCGTTTGCTGGGAGGGGGGGACGTGAAACTCCTCCCGGTTGTGTTTCTTTTCATTCCCGTCGACGGGGTCGCCGCCTTTGTCCTGGCCCTGTCCGCCTTTGTTGTGGTCACCTTCACTGTGTTGAAAATGGCACGCCCCCACGTCGGGCGGATGATGCCGGATTGGGCGGGGATTACGGTGCCCGGCCGCTATGCCATGGGCCCGACGATTGCACTTTCATTCATATTTTACAAATATATCGGTATCTTTGCGCGGTCCGTCGTTCAATCATATCCGGGATAACCGTAGCCCTTTTCGCGTGGCGTGATCCGGCAATGGCAACAGCGCTATGCCGCACGAAAGGGTGAAATTCGTGGCGCTAAAGAATATTTCAACCTATAGATGATCTTACCTGAAGGACTGGAGCGGGCATTCTGACGTTAATGCACGCGCTGCGTCGGAGGAAATGTTGGTAACAAGGACGCAAAGTTTGTCCAAGCGTTTTGCCCTATTGCTGGTGATCACCAGCCTCGTGATGAGCGCGGCGCTCTTTCACTATGCCTCCCGGGCAGAGCGGATGAACGCGTCAGCCGAATTCCGGGCGATCACCGCCGACAGCGTCGAGGTCGTCGTTTCGCGGGTCGAAGGCTACGGGGAAGTTCTGCGCGGCGTCGGCGCGTTTCTGGGCGTGCGTGAAAACGTCTCGCTTTTTGAATACAACGAATATGTCGGGGCGCAAAAACTCTCGGAAACCCGCCCCGCGATGTTGGGCGTGAGCTATATCCGGGCGATCAATCCACTGGGCCGACGATTTCTGGAAAGCAATATCTCGCGCGAATACGGACGCGACATCACCGTTTATCCTGAGACGACCCACAGCGAGCTTTTTGTTGTGTCACGCGTCTCGCCTCTGGCGGAGAATGGCGCCGCGTTGGGGTTGGATGTCTCGGCAGATCCGCTGCGCAGAGAGATTTTCGAACGGTCGCGGCGCGAAAACACCATGTTGATGTCACAGCGCATCGTTCTTGTTCAGGATAAAAGTAAAAGTGACGGGTTTCTCTTGGTGCGTCCCATTTTCGCCAAGGAATTTGTGCCCGAGACCCAGTCGACGGCCGAGGGTGACTTTCTGGGGTGGGTCGCTGCGCCCTTTATCGCGCGCGAAATGCTGGCCGGGGCAACGTTCTCGCAGGGGCTGAACTACAACCTTGAGGTCTTTGCCTCCGATCGGCCGGATGGCAGCACGCACTTTTTCGACAGCAGTGCGGAGAATAGCGAAGCCGGGCAATTCACGCTAGATTACCCGATCGAGCTTTTTGGTCAGCGATGGACCCTGCGCTACACCAGCACCCCTTCCTTTGATGGAACGATGCTGAGCTATCTGCCTCTATTGCTGGCGTTGATTGGCATCATGCTCTCGGCGTTGCTGGCAATGGCGTTGAAATACGTGAACCTGCGCGGCGAAGCGCTGGCCAAGGCGGTGGAAGAGCGGACCAAACTGTTGAGCGCGCGCGAGCAAGAGCGGCGCGCGACCCTCGATACGACCATGGCTGCCGTGCTGGTGACCGATGACGACGGGGAAATTCAGTTTGCCAACGCCGGTGCGGCTGCTCTGTTCGCGATTGATCGGGCGGCTTTCGATGGCAAAAGCCTTTCCGACTTTGTCGCGCTGAAGCCGGGGGCGGGACAGACGCAGGGGTATAACGCCGAAGGGATCTGTGCCAACGGTCAGCGGCTTTTCCTCGATGTGGAGATGAACACCTGGACCGATGCGGACGGCAGCAGCAGGATTACCGCGCTGGTGCGCGACGTGACCCCCGCGATCATGTCGCGGCAACGTGTCGAATCCGTGCGCAAACGCTATGATGCGGCCTTGGCCGGCGCAGAGATCGGCATCTTTGAGGTCGATCTCGAAACCGGCAAGTCAATCGTTTCGGATACGTGGCATACGATCATGGGAACGGCGGATCTGACCGAGGAGTTCGATCACCAGCGCCACTTCATGGGCCGCGTGCATAAAGAGGATCTGCCAGCGCTTCTCGAGGCGGATCAGCGTTGCATAAACGGACAGGCGACACGGACCAAGGCCGAATACCGGGTGAAATTCGGCGATGACTGGCGCTGGATGTATTCCGATGCGGTCGCGACAGAGCGGGACGGGGAGGGGCGCGCCCTGCGGCTGGTCGGCACCCAGACCGACATCACCGAAATCCGCCACGCCAGAAATGCGCTGGAATTGAGCGAGCAGCGATTCCGGATGGTTCTTGAGGACGCGCCCGTCGGTATGGCGCTGATGGATGAGCAGGGCAATCTCGTGGGAGCCAACGGTGCGCTCAGCACGCTTGTGGGCTATAGCGAGGAGGCGATGATCAACAAGATGCGCCTGAGCGATCTGCTGGATCCGGATGAATTCCGCGCGCTGGCCAACGAGGTGCAAAACCGTGTCAACGATGGTCAGGAGAGTACTTACGAGGCGGAACTGCGTCTGCTGACCAAAGGAGGCGAGGAGCGTTGGGGTCTGTTCAGCGTCACCTGGACCCACGACAAGAACATCGACGAATTGGTCTATATCGCGCAGATCGTCGACGTGACCGACAAAAAGAAGGTCGAGCAGATCAAGAGCGAATTCGTGGCCACGGTCAGCCACGAATTGCGCACGCCACTGACCTCGATCAAGGGCGCGCTGGGATTGCTGAGCGCGACCGAAGCCAAGAATATGTCGGCGGGCACAACGCGCTTGCTGGAAATCGCGCGCACCAATGCCGACCGCCTGACGATGATCGTCAACGACATCCTTGATCTTGAGAAGATTTCATCGGGAGAGGTCGTGTTCGACATCGAGAACAACAATCTTGGCGATATCATCGAGGCTTCCGTCGCTGAAATGCAGCCGTTTGCGCTGGAACATCAAAACACGATCAGGATCGACGCCCCGAAGGGGGACGTCATTGTCAACATCGACGCGAGCCGGACAAAACAGGTGCTGGCAAATCTGGTGTCCAACGCCTGCAAGTATTCCGATCCCGATACCGAGGTCACTGTGCAATTTGAGCGGCTGGACGACGAGGCAATCGTCTTTGTTCAGAATACCGGTCCCGGTGTGCCCGACAGCTTTCGCGAATCGATCTTTGACGCGTTCACGCAGGCAGATGGCTCCGATACCCGGTCAAAGGGCGGGACCGGGTTGGGGCTGAATATCACGCGGCAGATCGTCTCGCGCCAGTCGGGCAAGATCGGGTTCGAAAGCGCGCCCGGAGGTTTGACCGTATTCTGGTTTACTGCGCCACTGGTAGACGTTGATGCTCTTGTCCCGCGGGATGACGCACCGCACCAGCGCGTGCTGTCCGCGCGCCCGATCAAGGTGCTTCACGTCGAGGACGACCTTGATTTCATCGACGTCATCCGTGCAGGTTTCGGAGAAAGCGCTGATTTCGTCGGCGTGCGCAGCCTGTCAGAGGCACGCTCGATCCTCGATAAGGACAAGTGGGACGCCGTCGTGATGGATTGGACGCTGCCGGATGGTGACGGCCGCGACCTGTTGGCCGAGGTGCAGCGGAAACAGCCGCAGGCGCGCTTGATCGTGCTGACAGCGGCAAATGGCGTAGAGGATCCGCGTGCTCATGCGACGCTGACAAAATCGCAGGTCGAGATCGAAGAGATCACGGCAACGATCCGCGACGCGGTCAATGAGCATTCGGTCTCGAAACGGCTGTCTTTCAGCTAATTTGCGACAACGCCGCATTATTGTCATTTTGATCTGAAATGTTGCCCGCAGTCCGGACACGCCTCCAAGCGCCGTCCAGTCAGTGATGGAGCGATACGTTGACCAGCCAGACCCTTCTTACCAGTGCCGCCGCCTTGTTCGCAGGTGCGGCCGTCGGATCCAGTCTGAACATCCTGTCGCAGGCGCAGGCACAGCCCTTGCTGCTTGCCGCGGCGCTGATCGCTGGCGGTACAGCCGCCTACGGGTCGCTGATGATGGCCCGCGCAAGGGGCGGCGGATCGCCCGGTCGGGCCGCGCTTGCGGTATCGGCCTTTGACGTTCTGGCAGACGAGGTCTGGATCTTTGATCCCCGCAAAGCTGCATTTATCTATTTCAACGAAGCCGCACGCGTGCGCTCCGGTGTTGTCGACGCATCGCGCTCGGGCGTGCCCTTGACGGATCTTCTTCACCCTGAATTGCATAGGGATCTTCACGACGCAGTCGTGCACGGCAATCCGGGTACCGCGCCCGCGACCGTGCGATTGGGCCAGACAACCTTCCAGGTGACGCTGCGGTGTTTCGCGGGCGACGATGGCGCCGGTTACATCATGCTTATGCTGCACGATATTTCGTATCAACTTGCCGAAGAACAGCGCAAGGCCGACTTCATCTCGACTGTCAGTCACGAATTGCGTTCGCCGTTGACGTCGATCAAGGGCTCGATGGGGCTGTTGCTGTCGAATGCTGCGGGCGATCTGCCTGGCGCGGCGCGCAGCATGGTCGAAATTTCGCACCGCAACGCCGAGCGGCTGGTGCTGATCATCAACGATATCCTCGACCTCGAAAAGATCTCGAAGGGGGGATGCATTTCGATGTCAAACCGGTTGATCTTGCGGCGCTTGTCAATGAAGCGCGCGAGGCTTCTGCCGTGTTTGTGCAGCGCTTTGATCTGGAAATCGACGTCGTTGGCGGAGAGCGCCCCGTTTGGGTCGACACGGATGCAAACCGCATCATGCAGGTGCTCAACAATTTGCTGACGAACGCCGCGAAATTCTCGGGGGCCGGGCGAAAGATTACGGTGGCGCTGGAACAACTCGACGATTCAGTGCGCATCAGTGTCACCGACCAGGGCGCAGGTATCCCGCTGGGAGAGCAGCACAAGATCTTCCAACGCTTTGCCGATATGACCAATTCCGATCGCACCGCCAAGGGCGGCACCGGGCTGGGTTTGAGCATCAGCAAGGCGATCGTCGATATGCTTGGCGGGACAATCGGGTTCAAGAGCATCGAAGGGCAGGGGACCACGTTCCATTTCACCCTTCCTATGCGGTCCGATATCTCGGATACTGTGCCCGGCGCCGCGCGCATGCGTCACGCCGGATAACACGACCGAACGGGGACCGAGAACCTAATGATCAAATTACTGCATGTCGAAGACGACGCCGATATCCGCGAAATTGCAAAACTGTCGCTGGAGATGTCGGGCGAGTTCGAGGTGACGCAGTGCGAATCCGGACCCGATGCGCTGAAACTGGTTGAGACGGTCACGCCGGATATCATCCTGCTGGACATGATGATGCCAGGGATGACGGGCAAGGAAACGCTGGCGCATATGCGCGGGATGCCGCATCTGAAGGATACGCCAGCGATCTTCATGACCGCGCGCGCGCAGGAATCCGAGCTGGACGAGCTGCGCGCCATCGGCGCGGCGGAAGTGATCAGCAAACCATTTGATCCGATGGCACTGGCCGATCAAATCAAGGCTGCCATCGCCTGATATGCGTGAGACGCAGGCGCCGACAGACCGGCGCGCGGGGCCGACGCGCAGACACCTGACACACCAACGCGATAGCACCGCCGCCGCAGGGAATTGCGGGGCGGTGACATCCTTCAAGGTGGTGGTGTTCGCGCAAGTCAGGTGCGCAGTTCCAGACAGCTGGCGACAAAGCCGTCGATGCGCCAGATGATTTGACCCGGGCAAACCGCAAGATCGGCGTATTCGCCGTCGAGATGGGCAATAATCTCCATCTCGCATTCCTGCGCCATTGCGCCAAGCTCGGGAAAACCGACGGTGCCTGCGCTGCCCGCGATCTGGTGCAGGATATCCTTGGCATCCGACAGGTTGCGGTTGATCTCTTCGGCTGTCTCAGCGTCCCAGGCGGCAAGCGCGTGCTGCGCGATGCGGCTGCTACGCTCTTCGAGCATTTCGACAAAGCGCGCCCGGATCTTGTCCAGTCCTGGCAATTCCAATGCGGCGGCGTTCATGCGGTTCTCCCGAACTGGAAAAAGTCATTCTTGAGCCGTTCGTATTCGATCGCGGCCTCTTCGGCGGAGGCCTGCGCCTGACCCAGCGCGTTGAGGATCTGCTCCCCGGATTTCCAGACCAGCCGGATCGCAGCGCCAGCACTCACCCTTGGGTGCAGCTCGGTACCATCATTACACAAAATCTGCGCACGGCTAAGGTAAAGATTCACGTGATCGCACAGCTGCGTCATGTCCGGGCGCCAGCCCGATTCCGTGATGCACACGAATGTGCCACTACCGGCGTAGGTCATCAGAAACTGGTGCTCCGACAGCGTGTCCGAGATCACCTCGGCTATGTCCTCGATCAGGAAACGGAACTCCGCCGGCGACAGCGTGCTGTGAAACCCTTCAACCTTGCGCAATGTAAACGCAAAGACGGTCGAGCCGAAAAGCGAGTTGCGCGACAGCTGGGCGACATAGTTCTCCATCGCGGTGCATTCGATCACATTGTCCACGTCATTGAGCAGGATCGGCGTATGCAGCTCCAGCGGCATGTCCTGCGGGTCTTGTTGATCATGCAAGGCCTGAGCGGCAAAAATCTTGCTGGTCTTCGGCGCGCGGCTTTTCACAAGCTCGTCGATCATTGCAATACGGGCCTTCAGCTCGGTCACGTCGAAGGGTTTTGTGGCGTAGTCGGTCGCTCCGGCGGCAAAGGCTGCGTCGATGTATCGTTTTTCGGACATGGCAGTGAGCATGACAACCGGCGTATTGGTATGCGCCTCCATCTTGCGCAGCGCCTGGCACAGCTCGATCCCGTCCATCCGGGGCATCTGTATATCCAGCATGAAGCAATCGATCTGCGGGGCATCCGGACCCTGCATCAATTCAAGCGCCTCGATCCCCGAGCTTGCAGTCTGCAATTCGTGGTTCGCGAAAACCGTCACGAATTGCTTGAGAAGCTCCAGGATGATGGGATCGTCATCGACCGCAAGAATTCGCATCTGTTCACTCCGAAAATGCCATTGCCCCTTTGGGCGCTGAGTACAACTTGCTGGTGAAAAATGGCGAAAGTAGGACAGATTGGGAATTAATCGAGGTTAATTCACTGCATTGTTTCGACCTTGTGAGAGGTCAACGATTTTCAGCCGCGACCCAGATCGTATTGCGCCAGATAGGCCTGCATCGGGCGCAGGATATGCTCTGCGTGCAGGGGGATCAGCACGGCAAGGTTACCGGCTTCCAGCGCGCCGATCATCTGCGCGTGCTCTGCCTGGGTCTCTTCCAGAAACCCAGATTGGTGAAAATTCAGGGATCGGATCGGATAGGTGCGGCGCGCCTGAACCGAAATTGCCTCGCACAGTACCGGGCTGCCGCAACACGCGAAGATGCGTTTGTGAAACGCGTTGTTGAGTTGGAACACCTGCGGGAAATCCTGCGCAGCGATTGCCGCGCCGTGCGCGTCGTGAATATCGCGCAGATCCTGCAGGGCCTCGGCAGACAGCGGAAAGTCGATCCGTTCGAGCGCGGCGGCGTGCAGGATGTTGCGCAATTCGTACATCTGCTCGATCTCGGTGCCGGAGTAGCTGCACACATGCGCGCCCTTGTTTACCTCACGTATGGCAAGGCCGCCCAGAACCAGCGTGTCGATGGCCCGGCGCACACGGTGCCTGGATTGGCCGAAGCGGTCCATCAACTCGTCCTCGATCAACCGCTGATTTGGATAGAGGCGCCCGAAAATAATGTCCATTTCCAGCGTTTTTGCCAGCCAGTCCTTGTCGCTTGTTTCAATCGTCAACGCTGATGGGGTCATGTCGGGAGGGCCTTTGATCGTCAGGTGCACGTCAAGGCACGCAGACTACGGCGATTGCGGGTGTTGTAAACGCAAGAATATCGTCGCCACGGTGTTTTACCGCCTGGGCGGGTGTCGGGCGCCGGTCGTTTTACCCAGGGGCGTATTTGGCGTTATCGATTGTCGCGGTTGCGGCCTTTGTCTGAACTGATCTGCGGGCCTGTCAGGAGCGTGACCGCTCCGCGTCCGAAGCCTTGGCGCAGAATTCCAGAACGACACCGCTGGCGTATTCGGCCGGGATGGCAAAACCACGGGCCGTCGGGATTGGGCGGATGCCTGTCGCCTCGACCGCCGCGCGGCTTTGCTCCAGCGCGTCTGAGGAGAGGCGCAGCACTGTAAAGGCCCCCTCAGCCGTGCCGGTCGCATCGACGCCGGGATAGGCCTGCGCCATTTGCGCTGGCGTCATCAGGATTACCGGCGCCGAAGCGGGGCCTGTATCGATACGGGTCTCCTCAGCCGTCGTCGTCACCCGGCCCTCGGCCCAGAGCCGCGCGAATTGCGCCGCCTCATGGACGGGCGCGTCACTCAGCGCCACGATGGCAGAAAGGCCGCTGGCACCATTCGGGTGGTCGATCAATTCGGGCAGCCAGACGCTGTCGGGGGTGTGATGCTCGCACATGAAAACGATTCCGCGGGGCACTTCGGCGGGGGCAAAGGGCAATGTCGTGAACGCGGCACGGGCCGTCCCGCCACCGGGCAGCGGCACGGGCCGCTCAAAACTGCCTGTTTTTCCGGCAGAGATTCCCAGTGCCTTCAGCGCCTCGGCCCCCGCTGCGGCATCTTTGATCCGGCAGGCGATGGCGTGCAGACCCTCGCCTTGCTTTTGCAGGATCTCCGCGCGCGAGCTGTTCAAGGGTGTGCGGGCCGTAAGGCCCAAAAGCTCAAAATAGTCGTTGGGAAACATGATTGTATAATTGGCCGAGCCTTTTTCTGCCGAATGTTCGCCGCGCGGTGACAGTGTAAAACCCAGCTTGCGGTACTGCGCTGCCGCAGTCTCGAGATCATGCACAAGTGCAAAGCAATGGTCGATCCCGAGGCTGGGATGGGGCATGAAACTTGTCCTTTTCGAACATTGGAGAATCTTGACTAGCAACCGGATAACCCTAAGGTTGAGCGGGTATGATTGCACTCAATCAATCAGAAAATCAACGCAGGGACGGATAAGATGACAACAGGGTTTTTCAAAACATGTGTCTGGGCCGTCGCGGGCGCCGCGGCGCTCGGGCTTGGAACTGCCGCAAGCGCACAGGAAGTGCGCAAGGGCGGCACCGTAATCGTTCACATGAATTCCGAGCAACGAACGCTCAACCCCGCATTGCGCGCCTCGACGGGGGTTTACTATATCTCCGGCAAGATCGTGGAGCCGTTGATCGACCGCAGCTACGACGGCTACGAGCCTGTGCTGGCGACCGAATGGTCGACCAGCGACGACGGCCTCGCGATCACGGTCAAGCTGCGCGAAGGGGTCAATTGGCACGACGGCGAGGCGTTTGCCTGCGACGACGTCGCCTTTACCGCGATGGAGATGTGGAAGCCGCTGCTGAACTATTCCTCCGCGCTTCAGGCCAATCTGGAGTCCGTAGATTGCACCGACGATCTGACGGCCGTGTTCAATTACTCAAAACCGATGCCGCTGGATCTGTTCGTGGCCGCGATGCCCGATTTGGGCCATCCGATGCCCAAGCACCTCTATGAAGGGACGGACATCCTCAAAAACGAATACAACACCGCGCCGGTGGGCACGGGCCCGTTCAAATTCGTGGAGTACGAGCGCGGTCAATACGTCATGGCCGTCAAGAACGAAGACTACTGGCGCGAGGGTTATCCGCACCTTGACCGCGTCGTGTGGCGGTTCATCCGCGATAAATCCGCCGCCGCCGCCGCGCTTGAGGCGGGCGAGGTGCACGAAAGCGGGTTTATCGGTGTGTCGATGGCGGATGTGGAGCGCCTGTCGAATGATGATCGTTTCGAGGTCGGCACAAAGGGATACGAGAACAACGTCGCCCACTCGACGCTCGAATTCAACCACCGCAACGAGATCCTCGCCAATGTGAAGGTCCGCCAGGCGATGCACCACGCGCTCGACATCGATTTTGCGATCGAAAACATCATGCGCGGATTTGCGGCGCCGGGTCGTGGCCCGGTGCCTGCGGCGGGAGGCGCGAATTACACCGACGACGTGCCGGTGTACGAATACGATGTGGAAAAGGCTAAGGCGCTGCTGGACGAGGCGGGCTATCCCGCCGATGACAATGGTGTGCGCTTCACCCTGCGCCACCGTCCCGCGCCCTGGGGCGAATACACCCAGCTTTGGGGCGAATACTACGCTCAGGCGATGAAAGAGGTCGGCATCGACGTTGAGATCCTGACCAACGACGCGCCGGGGTTCCTGAACGGTGTCTACCGCGACTATGATTTTGACACGGCGAACGGCTGGCACCAGTTCCGCTCTGATCCGGCGGTCAGCACGATGGTCTGGCTGCGCTCGGGCCAGCCTGCGGGCACGCCCTGGACCAATCAGTTCGGCTGGCAGGACGATGAGATCGACCAGATGATCGACGACGCCGCGTCCGAGCTTGATCCCGAAAAACGCGCGGCGATGTATCACGAGATCCAGCGCAAGAACCAGGAGATCCTGCCAGTGATGTTCGCGATCGAGCATCCGTTCATCTCTGTCACGAACAAGAAGCTGCAAAACCACCACAACACGCCCCGCTGGAATTCTTCCAGCTGGTACGACCTGTGGCTGGCCGAATAGCAGCTTTTTGCGGGGCGCGATCCGGTCCCCCCGGATCGCGCCCTATCACACCTGATCTGGACGGACTCCCATGAAGCTTGGCTTGCCGCCTTTGCTGATCTACGCCTTGCGCCGTCTGGCGCAGGCCGTGCCGGTGATCATCCTGATCATGATCGGCACCTTTCTTCTGCTCAAACTCGCGCCGGGTGATACGGTCGATGCGCTGGTCGGCGACATGGGCGGCGCGGATGCACAATTCATCGCGCGGCTGCGGGCGGAATACGGGCTGGATCAACCCGTTTACGTGCAGCTGTGGGTCTACATGACCAAGCTTGCGACATTCGATTTCGGCTGGTCGTTCGTCTATGAACAACCCGTCGCCACGGTTCTGTGGGATAGGCTGGGCGTGACGCTGCTGTTGATGGCCACCTCGCTGAGCCTTGCGTTCACCGTGGGCATCGCGTTGGGTGCCATCGCCGCGCGGCGGGCGTATTCCGCGACGGACAACGTGATCTCGACGCTGGGGCTGGTGTTCTATGCGACGCCGTCGTTCTTTTTGTCGCTGATGATGATGCTGGTATTTTCGGTGAAGCTCGGCTGGCTGCCCGTCGGTGGGATCAAGACCATCGCGGGCTTCTACACCGGCTGGGACCATGTGCTGGACGTGGCGCGCCATCTGATCATGCCCACTGCGGCGCTCTCGCTGATCTATCTTTCGTTCTACCTGCGCCTGATGCGCGCCAGCGTGATGGAGGTTGCCGACCTCGATTACGTGCGCACCGCACGGGCCAAGGGCGCCTCGGAGAGCCGCCTGATGATCCACCATATCATGCGCAACGCGCTGTTGCCGGTGGTGACGCTGCTGGGGCTGCAATTCTCGACGGTGCTGGGGGGATCCGTGGTGGTCGAGACGATCTTTACCCTGCCGGGGCTGGGGCAGCTGGCCTATCAGTCCGTGATCCAGCGCGACATGAACACGCTGATGGGCATCATCTTTCTGTGCTCGGTCATCGTGGTGGTGGTGAACTTTCTCACCGATCTTCTCTACGCCCGTCTCGACAGCAGGATTGAGCTGAAATGAGCCTCACCGATACCGAACTCAGCGCCCCCGAGCCGTCGCGCGCGATCGTTTTCTGGCGCCGCTACAGGCGCAACCGTGCAGCATTGCTGGGGCTGGGGCTGTTTATCGTGGTGCTCGCCATGGCGCTGCTGGCGGGCGTGGTCACGCCGGGCGATCCGCTGGCGCGCGCGGGCGCGCCGCTGACACCGCCCTTTCAATCGTGGGAGACGCCGCTGGGCACCGATCAGCTGGGCCGCGATATCTTTGCGGGGATCCTCTATGGTGCGCGTATCTCGTTGCTTGTCGGGGTTGCCGCGACGCTGGTCGCGATTGCCATCGGGGTGGTGATCGGCGCACTGGCGGGGTACTTTGGCGGCTGGGTCGACGATCTGCTGATGCGCATCACCGAAGCTTTCCAAACCATCCCGAATTTCGTGCTGCTGCTGACTCTCGTGGCGATCATGGGATCCAAGATCGAATGGATAACCGTCGCCATCGGTATCGTCAGCTGGACCGCGCCGGCGCGCATGGTCCGGGCCGAATTCATGTCCCTGCGCGACCGCGAATTCGTTGATGCCGCGCGCAACCTCGGCGTGTCGAACGGCGCGCTGATCTTTCGCGAGATTCTGCCCAACGCGCTGCCGCCGATCATCGTCTATGCCTCCGTCATCATGGCGCTGTCGATCCTGCTGGAATCGGCGCTGGCGTTTTTGTCGCTGGGCGATCCCAATTACGCCAGCTGGGGGAACATGATCGGGCAGGGGCGCGCCGTGCTGCGCACCGATCCCTATTGTGCCGTGATCCCGGGTATCGTCATCGTGCTGACTGTGCTCAGCTTTTCGCTGGTGGGCGAGGGGCTGAACGACGCGGCCAACCCGCGGCAAAAGCAATGAGCGTGGTATTGGAGATCAAGGGGCTGCAAATCGCCCTGCCCAAGGGGGCCGACCGTCCGCTCGCGCTCGACGGGCTGGATTTGCAGGTCAGGGCGGGGGAGGTCGTGTGCCTTGTCGGGGAAAGTGGCTCGGGCAAATCGCTCACCGCCGGGGCGGTGATGCGCCTGCTGCCGGAGCCACACGTGCGCACGGTTGGCGGCACGATCACTTTCGACGGCACCGATATCGTCGCGCAGACCGAGGCGCAGATGAAACGGATCCGTGGCGCGCAGATGGCCATGATCTTTCAGGAGCCGATGACCGCGCTCAACCCGCAGAAAACCGTGGGCTGGCAGCTCGACGAGATGTTGCGCCTGCATATGGACGCCCCGCGCCGCGACCGCCACGCCCACGCCATTGCCATGCTTGAGCGGGTGCAGATCCCCGATCCCGCCAGCGCCTACAACGCCTATCCGCACCAGATCAGCGGCGGGCAGCGCCAGCGCGTGATGATCGCCATGGCGCTGTCGTTGTCGCCCAAACTCATCATCGCGGACGAGCCGACGACCGCGCTCGATGTGACCACGCAGCTGCAGATCCTCAAGCTGATCCGCGACCTGCAAGAAGAGGAAGGCGCGGGCGTCCTGTTCATCACCCATGATTTTGGCGTGGTGGCAGAAATTGCCGATCACGTCGTCGTGCTGCGTCAGGGCGAGATGGTCGAAAGCGGCCCGGCGTCAGAGGTGCTCAACAACCCGCAACACGCCTACACCCGCGCGCTGATCGCGTCGGTGCCCGATCTCAAACCACCCGCGCCGCAGCAGAGCGATGCGCCCATCGTGCTGGAGGGCAAGAACCTGCGCAAGACGTTCCGCGCGCGCGGTGGTCTGCTGACGGGCAAACGTAAGGCGGTCGTGGCGGTCAATGATCTCAGCTTTACCCTGCGGCGGGGCGAGACCCTTGGCGTGGTGGGCGAAAGCGGATCGGGCAAGACCACCGTCAGCCGCATCGTGACCCGTCTGCTGGAGGCTGACAGCGGCGCGGTGCAACTGGGCGAGACGGATCTGCTGGCCTGTACCCCGTCGCAGCTGCGCGCGAAACGGGCCGAAATCCAGATGGTGTTTCAGGATCCCATGGCGTCGCTGAACCCGCGCAAGCGGGTCGTCGATCTGATCGCCCAAGGGCCCATCGTGCACGGCATGCCGCGCGAAGAGGCGCGGGCCAAGGCGCGCGATCTGCTGGAACTGGTGGAACTGTCGCCCGCCGCCGCCGACCGCTTTCCGCATGAATTCTCGGGCGGGCAGCGTCAGCGCATCGGCATCGCCCGCGCGCTCGCGCTGGAGCCCAAGGTGATCGTGGCGGATGAGCCTGTCTCGGCGCTCGATGTATCGGTGCAGGCGCAGGTGCTGAAACTGCTGGCCGATCTGCGCGCGCGCATGTCGCTGTCGCTGTTGTTCGTTACGCATGATCTGCGCGTCGCGGCACAACTGTGCGACCGCATTATCGTCATGCAGCGCGGCGAAATCGTCGAGGCGGGGCGCACGGCGGATGTCTTTGCCGACCCGCAGGCGGAATACACCCGCACGCTCATGTCCTCGATACCCGGGCGCGACTGGACCCCGCCCAAGCTCAGCGCATGAAGCCGCCCAAGCATCAGCCGTCGATCTGGGCCGCCACGGCGCCCGTGCGTGTCCCGCGCCCGCTACTGAAGGGGGCGGCAGAGACGGATTTGGCCGTGATCGGCGGTGGCTTTACCGGCCTTTCGGCAGCGGTCGAAGCGGCGCGGCGCGGTCATGCGGTCACGGTGCTGGAGGGGGCGTCAGTCGGGTGGGGCGCGTCGGGGCGCAACAACGGGCAGGTGATCCCGATCCTGACAAGCGCCGAACCGGACGTCTGGGTGAAACGCTTCGGTGACGCAGGCCGCCGCATGGTTGATCTGATCGGGAATTCTGCCAACACGCTCTTTGGCCTTGCGCGGGAATTCGGCATGGACGCGGAGGCGGAGCAAAGCGGCTGGATGCAGCCCGCACACACGCCGGGCCGGGTCAAACTGATCGCCAAGCGGGTCGAGGCTTGGCAGCGCTATGGCTTCCCGGCGGAGCTGCGCGACGCGAACGAAACCCGCGATCTGCTGGGCACCGATTTCTGGCACGGCGCGATGCTGAACCCCACGGGCGGGCACATCAACCCGCTCGCCTTTGCGCGCGGTCTGGCCAAGGCGGCGGAGGGATTGGGCGCTGTCATTCACGAGGGCGCGCGGGTCACGCGCTATGCCCGCGAGGGTGTCGAATGGGTCATCACCACGCCCGAGGGCACGCTGCGCGCGCGCGCGCTGATCCTTGCGACCAATGCCTACACCGCCGAGCTGGTGCCATCGCTGGCGCCGCGCCTCGCACGCTCGCTGATCCCGGTGGTCAGCTGGCAGATGGCAACGCAGCCCCTGGGTGACAATCTGCGCGCGCAGATCGTGCCGGGGCGACAGGCGGTCAGCGACACGCGCGGCGATCTGCGGTTTTTCCGCTACGATGCGCGCAACCGGATGATTACCGGCGGCGCCGTCATGGGCCGCCGCAACGTCGAGGCCCGCGTGCGCGCCAAGGCGGCGGCCAACATGGCCGAAGCCTTCCCCGAGATGGGCGTGCCCGAGATGACGCATGTCTGGTCCGGCTACGTCGGCATGACCCTTGACCGTTTTCCGCGGGTACACCGGATCGGTCCCGACGGCTTTGCCTGGATGGCCTGCAACGGGCGCGGCGTGGCGTTCGGCACCGCCATGGGCCGCGAGCTGGCCCGCGCCGTTACCGGCGAGGATATTGAAACGCTGGCCCTGCCACTGACCGAGCCTGCGCCGTTCCCGATGCATGGCTTGGTCACGCGGCTGGCCCCCACCTATCTGGCGTGGCTCAAACGCGCCGACCAAAAGGAGATTTAAGCGATGAATGAGCTGACCGAAAAAGGGGTCACACCCGAGACCGTCGATCTGACCAACATCCCCATCCTGCTGCGCCGCCGGATCGAGGCGATGATCCTCTCCCACGTGCTGGAGGTCGTGACCGAGCGCCATTCGCGCGCGGAGGCCGAGGCGATCATCGGCGAGGCATGCTCGAAATCCGCGATTGAGCAGGGCGCGGGGTTGCGTGAGAAGAACCGCGCCGAAAAGGGCCGCGATCCGACCTTTGAGGATTTCGAGAATATCATGCCGCAGTGGCGTGCGGGCGGTGCGCTGGAGACCGAGGTGATCGAGGTCACCGACGACAAGATGGATTTCAACGTCACCCGCTGCAAATACTCCGAGATGTACCGGGAGATGGGGCTGGGCGACATCGGACATCTGCTGTCGTGCAACCGTGACGGTGATTTCTGCATCGGCTACAACCCGGACATGGAGCTGACGCGCACGCAGACGCTGATGAAGGGCGCGAGCCACTGCGATTTCCGCTACCGCATGAAGGGAGAGAACTGATGGCCGTCGAGAATTGGGTCGCCAAGGAGATCGAAGAACTGACAGCGTTCCGCCGCGATCTGCACCGCAATCCCGAGCTGTTGTACGACGTGAACCGCACGGCCGGCAACGTGGCGGAGCGTCTGCGCGCCTATGGCTGTGACGAGGTGGTTGAGGGGATCGGACGCACGGGCGTCGTCGGGGTGATCCTTGGCCAATCTGAAGGGCGCACCATTGGCTTGCGCGCGGATATGGATGCGCTGCCGATTGAGGAAGAGACGGGGGCGGAGTGGTCCTCGACCGTCGCGGGCAAGATGCACGCCTGCGGCCACGACGGACACACCACCATGCTGCTGGGTGCTGCGAAACAGCTGTGCGAAAGCCGGGCGTTTTCGGGGCGTGTTCTGGTGATCTTTCAACCCGCCGAGGAAGGCGGGGCGGGCGCCGATGCGATGATCAAGGACGGTATGTTCACCCGCTGGCCCTGCGATGAGGTCTACGGGATGCACAACCGTCCCAATCTGCCAGTGGGCGAATTCACCATCAACGAGGGGCCGATCATGGGCTCGGTCGACGAGGTGCGCATCACGGTCGAGGGTGTGGGCGGTCACGCCGCCATGCCGCACACTTGCGTCGATCCGATGCCGATTGCCGCCAGCTTGATCAGCGCCACGCAGGGCATGATGGCGCGCAGCCTCGATCCGATGGACAGCGCTGTCGTCTCACTCTGCACGATCCACGGGGGCGACGCGTTCAACGTCATCCCGCAGCAGATCGAGATCACCGGCACCGTGCGCACCCTGCGCGAAGAAGTGCGCGAACATATCGAGGCGCGGCTGCGCGATCTGGTCACGCAGACCTGTGCCGCCGCCGGTGCCAAGGGGCATCTCGCCTACATCCGTATGTACCCTGTCACGGTGAATGATCCCGAAGGCACCCGCCGCGCCGCTGCCGCCGCGATAGAGGTCGCGGGCGCGGACCGGGTCAGCCTCGACATGCCCGCGTCGCTGGGGGGCGAGGATTTCTCCTTCATGCTCAACGAGGTGCCCGGCGCGATGATCAATATCGGCAATGGCCCATCGGCGGGGCTGCACCACCCCAAGTATGACTTCAATGACGACGTGATTGCTTGGGGCTGTTCCTATTGGACAACCCTCGTGCGCCAGCGTCTGCCGCTGGGATGAGCGCGCGGGTTGTCTTTGATCTCGATGGGACATTGATCGACAGCGCGCCCGACATTCGTGCGGTCGCGAATGAGGTCTTGGCAGGGCTCGGTGCGGGGGAGATCACGCTTGCGCAGACCCATGACTTCATCGGCAACGGGGTGGACGTATTCGTGGCCAAGATGCGCGCGGCACTTGGCCTGCCCGACGCGTTGCAGACCGCCATGGCCGCCGCATTTCGCGACCGCTACGCCGATGCGCATGCGCTCACAGTGCTTTACCCGCAGGTGCGTGAGACGCTTGAACACCTCGTCGCATCGGGTCACCGCTTAGGCCTGTGCACCAACAAACCGACCCAGGCGACACACGCGGTGTTGACCCACTTCGATCTTGCGCCGCTGTTTGAGACGGTCGTGTGCGGCGACACCCTGCCCGTGCACAAGCCTGATCCCGCCCCCTGCACCACGCGTTTGAGGCGCTAGGCACGGGCCCGAAGCTTTACGTCGGCGACAGCGATGTGGATGGTGCAACGGCGCTGGCGGCACACGTGCCCTTCGCGCTGTATCTGCCAGGCTATTGCAAGCTGCCCGCCGATGAGATCCCCCATGCGGCAGGTTTTGATGATTTCCGCCGCCTGCCGGAGCTGGTTGCGACCCACGCGTGCTAAGGCCTTGCCTTGTCGCGCAGGGGCCGCCCGCTAGGTGTCTCGCAGACAGGGAGCGACACCAATGACGATCAACAGCCCGCCCATCACTGCCGGCGCCGCACTTGAGGCGCTGCGCGCGGGTTTTGCCGCGCAAGCCGCCGGACAGCTGACTGCGTCGTGGATGCTGCACGGCCGTCCCGGCATCGGCAAGACCGAGATCGTCGCACAGCTCGCGCGCGAAACCGGCAGCCGCCTCTACGATCTGCGCCTCACCACGATCGAGCCTCAGGATCTGCGCGGCCTGCCATTCTACGACCATGAAACCAAACGCACGATCTGGTATCCGCCCGAGGATTTGCCAACGGGCGACGCCCCCGCGATCCTGTTCCTTGATGAGCTGACAGCCGCCGCACCCGCCTTGCAACCCACGGTCTACGGCCTTTTGCAGGAAAGGCGCATCGGTCAAAATCAACTCCCGCCGCAGACTTTCATCGTGGCGGCGGGCAACACGGTCGAGGATGGCGCCGTCGCTTACGAGATGGGGACAGCTCTGTCCGATCGTCTTTTGCATCTGAACCTGCGGGCGGAGGCGTCTGACTGGCTGCGCAGCTACGCCGTGCCGCAGGCGCTGCACCCCAGCGTGACCGCCTTTATCCGCACCCGGCCTGACCTGCTCGACACGACCGAAGACGCCCTGCGCCGCGGTGAGATGATCGCCTGCACGCCCCGCGCCTGGACCCGCGTCAGTGCCATTCTGCGCAGCACCGATGAAAGGATGCTGCGCGATACGCTCGTCGCCGGCACCGTGGGGGAGGCCGCCGCAGCGGAGTTCGCGCTGGTCGCCGATGATATTGCGGCCAGCGTGCAGGCAGAAGCGATGCTGGACGCCGATGCGCGCGCGCGCCTTGAGATGTACCCCGTCAGCCTGCACGGGCTCACTGCGCTGGTCTATGCCCTTGTCGCTTTGGCCGATGAACGCAGCCTGCCTGCCGCAATCGACACGCTTGCCGGGATCCGTACGCTCGCGGTGCATCGCCCCGAGCCCGAATTCGCCCGCCTGCCGTTGGGCGAGCTTGTGACCTACGGTTTCGAGCTGCTGATCGAGCGTGCGTTGGCGGAGGGGTTACAGGAGGCATTCCGCAGCTCCCAAAGCTACGCCGACTATCTCGCCGCGCGCGAGAGCGGATGAACGACACGCATTCCATCCGCGCGGGCCCCGCCTTGCGTGCCTTGGCCGAAGCGGATCCGGCCCTGGCGGCGCTTTCGCTCTGGTGCACCCACCGCGACGGCGCGCGCACGATGACCGCCGGTGCGCGCATCACCTACGGGCCCGAATTTGCGGCGCTGCCGCTGCACGAACAGATTGGCCTCGCGGGTCACCACATCCTGCACGTTGCCCTGCGCCACTCCGCCCGACAGGCGGCATTGGCCGCGCGGCTGGGCGCGGCCTTCGACGCTGATCGCTTTACCCTAGCTGCTGACGCGCTGGTCAACGAAGCGGTGCTGGCGGGCGATCATGCCCTTCCCCGACCCGCCGTGACGCTGAGCGGTCTGTTGAGCGCCGTGCGCGGGCTGGAACCGGGGCCCGCACCACTCGTGAACTGGGATGTCGAACGGCTCTACTTCGCGCTGGGCGCGGGATCAGAGGGCGCGCAAGGCCGCGAGGGCGATGCGCAAAGCTACGCGCAGGCGCAGGAGTTCGCGACCGATCTGGAGCCGGACACCGGCAACCCCGACAGCCAAGGTGAGATCGAGGACGCTGCCCGCTGGCGCCAGCACACCGCCCGCGCCATGCAGGCCGGGCGCGGCGCCGGGCGCGGGATCGGTCGGATCGGGCATAGCCTCGCGGATCTGCCAAGCCCGCGTATCCCGTGGGAGCATGTCTTGCGCCGATTGGTCACGGCGGCGGTCCTGCAGTCGCCACAGCCGACCCCGTTGCGTCCCGCGCGCCGCTGGATCGCCACAGCTGCCCAGGCCCGCCTTGCGCAAACCCCGACGCCGGGGTTTGAAGCCGGACGCCGCAACCGCACGGATGTGCCGCGCATCGCCATCGGCCTCGACGCCTCCAGCTCGATCCCCGACGCAGCGCTGGGTATTTTCTGGGCCGAGGTGACGGGCATCGCGCGCCGCAGCCGGGCCGAGCTTCACCTGATGATCTTTGACGATGCGATCCGCGAACAGGTCCGCTTTGATCCGTCCCAGACCCGGTTGCCCTTGCCGACCCTGCCGCGCGGTGGTGGCACGGCCTTTTCCCCGGTCATCGCGCAAGCGCAGGCGCTGGGCGCCGCGGCGCTTGTACTCCTGACCGATCTTGAAGGCGATCCCGGCCCGGCCCCGCGAGGGCTGCGTGTCATCTGGGCCACCCCCGCCGCCCCCGCGCGCGAGCCGTCGTTCGGAACCCTTCTCGATCTGGGCGCCTGAGCCCGCCCCTGCACCCTTTCAAAAATACCTGATCCGACATCTCACCCGAGTGCTGCGGCCAGACGGGCGTGCGCCGACACGCCTCGCGCGTCAAAGGTCACATCGCGCAGGAATACCCCCTGCGATTGGTTGATCCGTTGCAGCAATCGCTCGCTCAAGGGCGCCTTGAACAGCTCTTCGCGCAGGATGGCGCATTCCTCGACGCTCAGCGCGATCACCTTCGGCCCGTCTTCCGACTGTACCGACACGTAGGTGAGCGGCGGCAACCGCCACAGCTCGGATTGCTCGATCACCAAATGCAGCTCCCCGCGTTTCATGTCGCGCCCCGCGGCGATCCGGGTCAGCGCGGCGCGGGCCTGCAGGCGCAGCAGATCCAGCCCCCGATCTGCCGCCGCGGCATCGATCAGACGCGCGCGCCGTGCCTTAGGCACCCGCAAAAGGCGCATTTCCACCAGCCAGATCATCGCCACCATCAGGATCGGCGCCTGCGCCATCGGCAGCGCCATGGCGTTCCAGCTCAACCCGATCAGGATCAATGGCAACAGCGTCAGCGCATAGCGCAGCGCCTGAAACTCGATGATCAGCCGCAGATAAAGCCAGAACCCGACGCGCGTGCGCGGCCAGACCGTCACCCGGCCAAAGAACTTGCGCGGCAGCTGGCGCACCTTGAGGATGGCGGGGTTGCGCAGGGTTCGGTGGGTCACGACGATCATGCGGCAATCATAGCGTCGCACGCGGCAGGCGGTAGCCCGTCAGAACGTCGCGGTCGCGCGCATGGCGATCCGCCCCTCGGCGGTCGCGGCTGCCAGCTCTTCGCGCGGGCCGTCCCCGCGCGCGTGCAGCGTAAAGGGCGCAGTATCAAACACCGGCGCCACCGCGCGAAAGGAGAACGCGCGCATCCTGTCTCCCCGCCGCGAGGTGGCAAGATCGGCCAGCAGCGTGGCGATCAGCGGGCCATGCACCACCAGCCCCGCGTGCCCCTCGACACCCGTCGCGTAGTCGCGATCGTAGTGGATGCGATGCCCGTTGAAGGTCAGCGCTGAATAGCGAAAGAGCATCACCTCGGAGGGCACGATTTGCCGGGTCGTCTCCCAATCCGCCCCGACGGGATCGGTTGGCGTCGCAGCCGGTGGACCGGGCGCGGGATCCGCGCGGTAGACGATGTCGTGCTCTTCCCAAAGCGCGGGACCGTCAGGCCCCGCAATCTCGTGGCGCACGGTGACAAAACACAGAGGCCCGCTGCGACCGTTCTTTGGTGTCACGGCGCGAATGGTCGAGATTTTGCGGGCTTCCTCTCCCAATACGAGCGGGCGCATGAAGCCCAGCCGACCGCCGGCCCACATCCGCCGCGGCAGCGCCACCGGCGGCAGAAAACCACCCTTTGCCGGATGCCCGTCCCGACCCAGACCGCTCAGCGGCGCGGTTTCCAGAAAATAAAGCCAGTGCCAAAGTGCGGGCAGGGCCATACCGTCGTCGAGGGTCGCGTCGCGATCAAGCGTCATCTGCATCCGCCGCGCGGGGTCCGCGTGCAGCCGGTCCTGCCGGGTCTGGCTGTGTCCGATCCACGCACGCGGATCTGCGGTTTCGGGGGGTGTCTGCACGCGCGGCCTCCTGTCTGGATTTATGGCACTAAAGTGCACCGATCCCTTTTCTTTTGCGAGGCCAAAACTACTTCCCAAAAAGAGTGAAGGTCCGCAGGGGATCAACGATCATGCATGTGTTTGACAGTGAAGACCCGATCGATGCGGTGATTACCTGGGTCGATGGCGGCGACCCGACCCACCGCGCGCTGCGCGAAAGCTATTTGCGGCGACAGACGTCACCGCTTTGCGAGAATGCCAGCAATCCCCATCGCTGGGGCGCGGATGACGAGATATTCTTTTGCCTGCACTCGATTAATCTTCACGCGCCCTGGATCCGCACGATCTGGCTGGTGGTCGATGGGGAGGGGCCCGATCCGGCCCGCCTGTCGCCCGCGATCCGCGCAAAGCTGAGGCTGGTGCGCCATCACGAAATCTTTGCCGGGTTCGAGCATGTGCTGCCCACCTTCAACAGCCTGGCCATAGAAAGCATGTTGTGGCGAATCGAGGGGCTGTCGAACCGCTTTCTCTATTTCAATGACGATGTGTTCCTCACCGCGCCGCTGCATCCGTCGGACATGTTTGAGGGGAATGCCCCGGTTCTGCGGGGCAAAAGGCGTAATTATGAACGCGTCGTGACGCAAGCAGATCGACGCGCGCATCCCGCGCGGTTCAATCAGGTGATGCACGCCAATGCCGCCGGCCTCTTGGGGCACGCACCCGACCAGATATTTGCGGCCGCCCATGTGGTGCATCCGCTGCGCCGGTCGGTCATGGCCCGCCTATTTGTCGAACATCGTCAGGCATTTCTCGACAACATCCGGCACCGGTTTCGCGATCTGGGGCAATTCCTGCCGCAGGCCCTGCACAATCACCGTTTGATCGAAACCGGCGAAGTACGCTTTGCCGTGACCCGCGACCACGTGCACGTCAAAAGCGGGACCAGCGGCGCGAAGGCGGCAAAACGTCTGTCGCCCGAGGGGATGCGCGACGCAAAATTCCTTTGTGTCAACGACCTGCCACAGCTTGAGGCCGCGTTGCCCGATGCACGGCTGCGCCTTGCGCAGGCGGTCGCGGGCCCGTCACAGGTTGCCCAAGGGGATGCGTTCGAGCGCGTGAAAGAACCCCTGCGCATCCTGAGCGGCCAGCGTCACATGGTCGATGGTATAGGGCTGCGACAGTACGGGGGCAAAGTGGCGCTGGGCCTGCGCCCGTAGGGGTTCGGCGTCCCGCAACGGGCCGGTCAGCGTGATGTGAAACCGGAAATCCTGCACGACATGGGGATAGCCCCATTGGGCCAGGTTGGCGCGCTGACGCGCGCTGAGCCGGGGGTTTTGCCGTCGCGCCACTTCATCCTCGGACGGGGCGGCACGAAAGGTATCCAGCCCGCGCACGAATGTTTCGGCCATTTCATGCAGCGCGGCGGTTTCATCGACAGGTCGCAGCGCCAGAAATCTGCCCATCGTCATCACGTCCAGCCGGTCAATCGTGATCGGCGGAAGATCGGCGGCCAACGCGCGCGCGGCCCGTGAAAGGCCCTCCGCATCGGAACCCGGCGCCAACCGCATCGGCGGCTTGAGCGTTGCGTGCAACCCATAGCGGCGCGGTCTTTCAGTGGCCCCGGAAAGATCCAGATCCGGTGGATGCGCCACCGCGCGACCCGCGTGCATGTCCCACCCCAGCCACGCTGCACCCAGTTGCGCAAATTTCCCGTCGGGCGTGGCGTAGATCGCGTAGCGGCGGTATGTCATGCGGCGAATTCGTCGTAAGCCTCCAGCGCCTTGGCGCCGTAGGCGATGGAGGGCCCGCCGCCCATGTAGCCGATCATTTCCAACGCCTCGCACATCTCTTCGCGGGTCAGGCCCAGCCGCACCAGCGATTTGACGTGGAACCCGATGCAGCTGTCGCAGCGGGTCGAGATGGCGATGCCCAGGGCGATCAGCTCCTTGGTTTTCTCATCCAGCGCGCCGGTGCGTTTGGCGGCCTTCGACATGGCGCCAAAACCCTCGAACATGCCCGGCGTCTGCTTTTGCAGGGTGCCGATGCGGGCGTTGGTCTCATTGAGAAATTTGGTCCAGCTCATGGCTCTCTCCTATCGGCTTTCGTTCGCGCCCATGCGGCGTTCCAGCCAGCGCACAAAGAAACTGATGATGAGCACCAGCACGAGGTATTCGAAAATCAGCAGGGTGTAGATTTCCAGTGGGCGGTATTCGGTCACGACCAGCTCATTGGCGCGGCGCGTCAGTTCCTGCATCCCGATGACAGAGGCAAAGGCCGACATTTTCACGATATAGATGAATTGGTTGGCCAGCGGCGGCAGGATCCGCCGGATTGCTTGCGGCAGGATCACATAGCGCATCGTCTGGGTGTAGCTCAGGCCCACGGTGCGCGCGGCTTCGGTCTGCCCCTTGGCGATGGATTGGATGCCGGAGCGGTAGATCTCGGCCGTGAACGCCGAATCCGAGATGGCGAGCGTGATGATCGCGCCCCAGAACGCGTCGATACTGACCGAAATGCCCATGGATTTCAGCACTACCGGCAACCCGTAAAACACCCAGAACAGCATCGGCAGCAGCGGGATCGCGCGGATGAACTCCACGTAGATGCGGGAGGGCAGGCGGATCCAGCGATTGTCGGACATGCCGGGCAGCGCGACGACCAGCCCGATCACCATCGACATCACCGCGGCGATCACCGACAGCAGGATCGTATTGCCGAACCCATTGAGCAAAAAGCGGATGTTGGATGCGCCATTGGGCGTGGAGGGGTCGATCACGTACCAGCCCCAGTTTCCGGCCGCGCAGCCCGTCAGCAGTAAAAGCGCGCCAAGCGCCAGAAGGGTGTTGCGTTTCATGGGCGCTCTCAATGCTTGAGGATCTGGTTGAGGAACGTGCGGCAGCGTTCTGTTTGCGGGTTCTCGAAAAATCCTTCGGGCGTGCCGGTTTCGACAATGGCGCCCTGATCCATGAACACCATGCGGTCGGCGGCGCGGCGGGCAAATCCCATCTCGTGGGTGACGACGATCATGGTCATGCCGCTGTCTGCAAGATCGACGATCACGTCCAGCACTTCCGAGATCATCTCGGGGTCGAGCGCCGATGTCGGCTCGTCGAACAGCATGATCTTGGGCTCCATACACAGCGAGCGTGCGATCGCCACGCGCTGTTGCTGGCCACCCGACAGGGCCGACGGTTTCTTGTGTGCCTGCTCTGGAATGCGCACGCGTTCGAGGTATTTCATCGCCCGCGCCTCAGCCTCGCCGCGCGACAGGCCGCGTGCCTTCATCGGGCCAAGCGTGAGGTTTTGCAGGATCGTGAGATGCGGAAACAGATTGAATTGCTGAAACACCATCCCGACCTCCGAACGGATCGCGTCGATGGAGCTTTCGTCGCGCAATTCGGTCCCGTCCACGGTGATGGTGCCGTCGTCGTGCCGCTCCAACGCGTTGACGCAGCGGATCAGCGTTGATTTGCCCGACCCCGACGGCCCGCAGACCACGATCCGCTCGCCGTGGGCGACGGTCATGTCGATGTCGCGCAGGGCGTGATAGTCGCCGAACCACTTGTTAACGCCGGAAAGTGTGATCGCGTCGTTTTGTTCTGTCATGGACGGCCCCTGTCTGAGGTGTATAGTATAGTTGACAGTTGCCAAGGCGCCAGTCGGGATTACCTCTGCGCCACCACCAAGGCCCGTTCAAGGGTCAAACACCACTCCACAGGGGAAACATCATGAAATTTCTGAAACATATCGGCTTGGCCGTGGGCCTTGCCGCGACTGTCTGGGCCACGGCTTCGTCGGCGCAATCGGCGCTCAACGAGATTCTCAGCGGCGGCACGCTCAAGGTCGGCACGACCGGCGACTGGAACCCGATGAGCGTGCGCGATCCCGCGACCAACAGCTATCAGGGCTATGACATCGACATCATGACCCAACTGGCCGCCGACATGGGCGTCGAGCTTGAAATGGTGCCGACCGATTGGAAAACGCTGGTGAACGGCGTCGTGGCGGGCAACTACCATATGACCGGCTCCGCCTCGATCAGCCCCGCGCGCCTCAAGGCGGCAGGCTATTCCGATAGCTATATCGCGGTCGAGATGTTCCCCTTCACCACCAAGGACAAGCTGGCGAATTTCGACGGCTGGGACAGCATTAACAACGGTGAGGTAAAGGTCGCAACCACGCTCGGCACCTCGTTCGAGGCGATGGTCAAGGAGTGGTTCCCCGACGCGGAGATCGTCGTGGTCGAAGCCCCCGCGCGCGGCTTCCAGGAAGTGCTCTCTGGCCGGGCGGATGTGTTCATCACCTCCAACATCGAAGGGTCCACGCTGCTGCAAAAATTCCCCAACGTGCGGCAGATCGAAGTGAGCGAAGCGCGCTCGCCCACGCCCATCGCGATGCTGCTGCCGCAGACCGATCAGGTCTGGATCAACTACGTCAACAGCTGGATCGAGCTGAAAAAGACGCAAGGCTTCTTTGAGGAAGTCGCGCTGAAATGGGGTCTGTGAGACCTTTTCATAGCTGACCACAGGGCGCCCTTCACCGGGGCGCCCTTTTTGATGGAGCCTGCATGATCGACGATGACCTGACCCAAGGACCGCTGAGCGGTCACTTCCGCCGCATCGCACTACCTGCGGCGATCGGGATGCTGTTTTCCACGCTCTATAACGTCGTCGATACGTTCTACGCGGGGTGGTTCGGCACGCAGGCGCAAGCTGGATTATCGGTGGGGTTTCAGGCGTTCTTTATCCTTGTGGCCATCGGTTTCGGCACCTCTTCGGCGATGAGCGCGCTGGTGGGCAATGCCAAGGGACGCCGCGATGCGGCGGACGCGCGGCATCTGGCGGCGCAGGGCATCAGCTTTGCCGTGGTTGCGACCGGGCTGATGATTCTTACAGCACTGCTCACCGGCCCTTCGCTGATCGCACTGGTGTCCGAGCCGGGAGCGTACCGCGACGCGGGGCAGGGGTATTTCAATCTGCTGATCCTGTCGTTGCCGGGATTCATCATCGGCTATTCCGGCAACGGTATCCTGCAAGCGCGCGGCGACACCAAATCCATGCAACGCGCGCTGATGGTGGCGTTTTTTGTCAACGTGGGGCTGAACCCGCTGCTCATGTACGGGATCCCCGGTGTCGTGCCTGGGCTCGGCTTTAACGGGATCGCGCTGGCCACTGTGATCAGCCAATCCGGGGTGGCGGTTTTCATTCTGTGGCGCGTGTTCGGGCGCGCCGTCATGCAGGATCTGCGCGCCGCCGAATTCATCCCCGATCTGGCGAAGTTCCGTGAGATCATGGCGCAGGCGTTTCCGGCGGGCTTTGCGTTGCTGGTGACCTTCTCAAGCGGGTTCATCGTGCAATACGCGCTGAAATCCTACGGAGAGGCGTCGATTGCCGCCTACGGCATCACCATGCGGATCGAGCAGCTGTTCCTGCTGCCCGCGCTTGGCATCACCATCGCGCTGGTGCCCATCGCGGCACAGAACTATGGCGCGCAAGACAGTGACCGGGTCCGCGCGGCGTTCCACCGCTGTTGGATCATGGGGGTCATCATGTGCACGGTGGCGTTTCCGTTTTTGTGGTGGGGGGGCGCATGGGCTGCCCGCGTATTTTCCGACGACGCCGAAGTGATCCGCATCTCGGCGCTGTTTTTGAAGGTCGAGGCGGTGATTCTACCGCTTTACGTGGTGCTGTTTTCCATCAATTCGCTGTTGCAGGCGCTTAAAAAAGCCAGCTGGACGATGTGGATCGGCATCTACCGCCAATGGATCGGGATCGCCCTGTTCATCTGGCTGTTTACCGTGCCGATTGACTGGGGTCTGACCGGTGTACGCATCGGGATCGCCGCCGGTGTGGGCACCGGTTTGCTGTTGTCGCTCGCCGTGGTGGTCTATGTGGCCCGGTCGCGGATCGGCAGCCTGATGCCCGCCAGAATCGCTTGACGGTCTGCGACAAATCTGCGCATGTTTCCGATAGGAAACGGTAGTTTCCCTCGACGTAAAGGACCGTTCGGGAGAGCGCGGAGCGATCCGCCGCCGAAGGAGCAACCGCCCCGGTAAACTCTCAGGCACCCAGGACCGACGGCCCTCAACACTCCGAAGAGTGGTGGCACTGCCACCCGCCGAAGGAGCAAGCCCTGCATCCGGGTGAAACTCTCAGGCCAGTGACGGAGGGGGCGATTTTTGGGAGAGGAATTCCCCATGCGCTCTATCGCTGTCATCGGCGCCGGAATCACCGGCGTGACTACTGCATTCGAACTTCACCGCCTCGGGCTGGACGTCACCGTCTACGACCGCCAGCGCTATGCCGCGATGGAAACATCCTTTGCCAATGGCGGCCAGCTCAGCGCGTCCAACGCCGAGGTCTGGAACCAGACGAGCACGGTCCTCAAGGGCCTCAAATGGATGTGGAAGCGCGACGCGCCACTGCTGGTGAGCCTCAAGCCAAGCTGGCACAAGGCAAGCTGGATGGCGGAATTTATCCGCGCGATCCCGCAGTACCGCGACAACACCGTGCGCACCACCCGCATGGCCATCGCCGCGCGGGATGGTCTGCGTGAAATGGCGCAGGTGGCGGGCGTCGATTTCGATCTCTCCCCCGCCGGGATCCTGCATTTCTATGCTCAGCAGCATGATTTCGACCACGCCCGCGAGGTGACCAAACTGCTCGCCCAAGGCGGACTCGCGCGCAAGGAACTGATGCCCGAGGAGGTCCGCGCGCACTGCCCCGAGCTGAGCGGGGATCTGGTCGGTGGCTTCTGGACCGAAAGCGACATGACCGGCGACATTCACAAATTCACCATGGGCGTGGCCGGTTGGCTGCGCGGACAGGGCGTGCAGTTCAAGATGGGCACACCGGTCGAACAGCTGACGCGCAAGGACGGCGGCATCGACGTGGACGGCACCCACCACGACGCGGTTGTGATCTGCGCGGGCGTCGCCTCGCGCCGCTTTGCCGCGCAACTGGGCGAGCGGGTGAACATCTATCCGGTCAAGGGCTATTCAATCACCGTGAACCTCACGGATGAGGCCTCGCGCGCGGCGGCGCCGACGGTGTCGTTGCTGGATGACGCGGCCAAAATCGTGACATCGCGGCTGGGCGAGGGGCGTTTCCGCATCGCCGGCACCGCCGAGTTCAACGGCGAGAACCGCGATATTCGCGACGACCGCATCCGCCCGCTGGTGAAATGGTGCGAGCGGTATTTCCCCGGCGTGTGCACCGAAAGCGTCGTGCCCTGGGCCGGGCTGCGCCCGATGATGCCAAACATGATGCCGCGCGTGGGCGCGGGGCAATCGGCGGGCGTGTATTTCAACACCGGCCACGGGCATCTGGGCTGGACCCTGTCGGCGGCAACGGCGCGCATCCTTGCGGGTGAGGTCGCAGGCACCGTCACGCCCGCCCTGTCACGCGCGGCCTAGGCCGCCAGTGACAGCGCAGACTGCGCAGGCGGCGTCAGATCCGCCAGCGCGATTGCCGCCTCGAAACGGCGCAGCGTCGGGCGCGCGGCGGGGTAATCCGCCGTGCCGTCGAACAATTCGGGGAACAGCGTTTCAAGCTCCGCGCGCGGACCCTCATCAAGCCCCGACAGGCTGCGTGCGCCGGGTTGAAAGCTTTCGGTCCAGCAGCCATCGGACATCACGATCTCATGCGCGTCGAACATCAGGTGGATGTAGGTTGCGCTATCGTCCGGGGCCGTCTCGACGCCGTCGAGGCAGGTCAGATGGGTCGCGGCGATCAGGGCTTCGTCCATACCGAGGTTCAACTCAATCTTCGCGCCTTCGCGCAGAAAACGGTGCTGGGGGCTGACGGTCATGTCGCGCAGCGGCGCGTTCGGACGCAACGCGCCGCGCGCCACGCGGATCGGGCGCAGCTGGGGGCCAGCGCCAGATCGCGGGCGTTCAGCACCTTGGTCCCGATCCAGCGGATGGGTTGCAGGCCGTTGTCCCGTGTCTTGACCAGATCACCCACGCGCAAGTCCTCGACCCGCAGGCCGCCACGGTCGGTGGCGATACGCGTGCCGGGGGTGAAACACGGCACAATGCTCTCGATGTCGGTGAAAGTCAGCGTGCCTTCAAGCGCACCGCCCGCATCAAAGAACTGTACCGTGCCGCTGGTGCTGTTGCCATCGGCATCGTCGGTTTCGGTCACGACGTAGCTGCCGCCGGGGCTGAGCGTACCGGTCAGATCCAGCGTGTCATTGTCGTCGCCACCACTGCCACCCGCGATCGTGTCGCCAAAGGCCGCGCCTGCGACGGTATAGCTGAACGTATCGGCATCATCGCCGCCCTCCAGGCTATCTGCCCCGGTGCCCGCGATGAAGCTGTCGTTGCCCGCACCGCCAAAAACATCGACGCCCGCGCTGTCGGCGCTTGCATCCACAGTGTCGTCGCCGATCCCCAGCCGGATCCGTTCGATTTCGGCGAAGTCGGCGCTGCCTGTGGCGTGGGTCAGCGCACCTGCCTCGTCGCCGGTAAAGGTGACGGATGTGGCCGCCGTGACGTTGGTGGCATTCAGCAGATCGCCGTCTGTCTCATTGCTTTCCCCGCCCACAACACTGTCGGCGCCGGTGCCGTCTCCAAGGATGAAGGTGTCGTCCCCGCCGTCACCGTACATCGTATCGTCGCCCGCGCCGCCCGCAATCCGGTCATTTCCGTCCGCGGTATCCTCGGCAACGAACGCGTCGCCGGCAAAGATTGCATCGTTGTCGCCCGCGATATCCTCAAGGCCCGTGCGATCGGCGGCGGGGATCCAGTCGGCGACAAGGTTGGGGTTGCTCAGCTCGGTGCCGAGCCGGATATCGTCGAAGTCGGCGATTTCCTCTGGGGTGCGCACATCGCTCCACAGGCGGGCCTCTTGGATGGCGCCGTCAAACAGTTGGGGCACGGCAAAGCCACCGCCCACGCTGTCCTGCTCCTGACCAAAGGCGATGGTGCCCCCGGCTTCAAGCGGATTGCCCGCCTGGTGGATCTGGTCGCTGGTCTCAATGCCGTCGACGTAGGTCTTCAGGCTGCCTGTGGAGCTGTCCCAGCTGACTGCAAAGCTGTGCGGTGTACCGTCGAACAGATCCGCGGTCGGCACGCCTGTATTGATGGAAGAGCCATTGATGAAGACCGAAATCGTGCCACCTGTGGCAAAAACCAGGAATTCATTGTTGCTGGTCGGGGTCGCATAGGAGAACAGCGATGATTGCCCCGTGCCGATTGGATCGGCGGTAAAGCGTGTCTCGAAGGTGATGGCGTCCGTCGGAAAGTCACTTACGTTCGAGGCCAGCGCGACACCGTCGGTGCCGGTCGCGTTAAAGACCGCGGCTTGCGGTGACCCGCCCGAGATGACGTCTGAACCGCTTCCCCCATTGATCCGGTCGGCATCTGCGCCGCCCCAGATCGTATCGTTTCCGGCACCGGCGTTCAGCGTATCGTCGCCGCTGTCGCCGAAAGCGAGGTCGTCACCGTCGGCGACGTTGACAAAATCGGCGCCCGCGCCCGCCTCGACGGTGTCGTTGCCAGTCCCCGCACTGACCGTGTCGTTGCCGGTGCCCGCATCGAGGATGTCATCACCGCTGCCTGCGAGGATACTGTCCGCGCCCGCGCCGGTCTCCGCGACGATACCGCCGGTATCCGCAATTCCGTCGACCGTGTCGTTGCCGCTGCCGGTCTCCAGCGTCTCGATCTCGCGGAAGGTCGCGGTATCGGTGCCATCGGTGAGCGTGCCCGCCTCTTCGGCGGTATAGGTCACTGTCAGTGGCGCCGCGACAGTGCCCGCGTCAAGCGTGTCGCCATCGGTCTCGCCGGTCTCGCCGCCGACAAGCGTGTCGTTGCCAAAACCATCGGTGAGCACAAGGCGGTCGTCCCCGCCCTGTCCGAACACCTGATCGTCACCGGCCCCACCGTCGATCACATCATCGCCCGCCCCGTCATTCAGCGCGGGATCGACCAATCCGGGGTAGCTGACCAGATCGACGGTGGTCCCGCCGGTATCCGGGCCGCTGATGCTGGAGAACAGCTGATTGCCGCCGTTATTCTCGAAATAGATGATCTCGACAAGGTGCGGCCCCGGCTCAAGCGCGATGAAACCGCTTTCGGTGGCAAGCCCGTGCAAACCGTCATTGTCGACGACTTCGATCCCGTCGATGAACAATTTTGATCCATCGTCCGAGCTGGTCGAGAAGGTGTAAAAGCCACCTTCCTCAATGTAGAGCTCCGAGGTGAATTTCAGCGCAAAGTCATCTGCGGTGTCGTAGTCCGCCGGTGTGATGCTGTCGGAAACACCCGACGCGGTGAGCGTGTTGGTATTGTCGCGCCCACCGTTCTGCGTGAACCCCGCCGCCGCGAGGTCGGTCGGGTTACCCGTCGGGTCAAGGTCGTAGTATTCGTATTGCCAGGGCGTCGCAGTGCCGTTGCCACCGCTGCCGTCGGCATTGGCGCCGATTGCCTGGCTATCGCCATAGATGACGTCATCCCCCGCACCCGCGCGCACGGTGTCGTCGCCGTCACCCGCCAGAACGATGTCGTCGTCGGGGGCTTCGCCCGCGAATACGGCATCGGCGTTGTCGATCTGATCCTGATCGGGATCCCCGGTGTAACCTGCATCGATCAGGTTGTCGCCTGCATCCCCTTCAACGTAGCCGTCCCCGAACGCCGCATTCAGGGTTTCGATGTTGTCGAATGCCAGCGTGGTGCCATCGGAAAAGGTGACGATCCCGCGCTCTGTCGGAGTGGCGGAGGCCGCGCCTGTCCCGTCGAGGTACTGCACGGCCGCGACGCCTGTCAGCTCGAGAATGTCGATATCGCTGCCATCGGCGTCTTCGCCGCCGTCAACCACGTCAAGCCCGCCCGCGAAGATCGTGTCGCTGCCGGTGCCGCCCACAAGCGTATCGGCGCCTTCGCCGCCCGTCAGCGTGTCGTTGCCCGCGCCTCCGTCAAGATTGTCGTTTCCTGCTCCACCGTCGAGCAGATCCGCACCCGCGCCGCCGATAAGGACGTCCGCCCCGCCGCCACCGTAGGCCAGGTCGTCGCCTTCGCCACCGCGCAGGGTGTCGTTGCCACCGGCGGCTGTGCCGGTAATTTCGCCCTCTGCGTCACCCCACAGGGTGTCGTTCCCCGTCCCGCCAAACAGGCTGTCATCATCGCTGCCGCCGACGAGCAGATCCTCACCGCCATTGCCCAGCAGCGTATCGTCGCCTGCCTCGCCGCGCAGCGTGTCGTCGCCCTGGGTAAAGTTGACGGTGTTTGGGTCCGCGATGACGTCTCCGTTGAGCGTGAAGCCTGAGTTTGCCCCCCGCGTCGTTGCTGTGAAGGCGATGTCGGATTGATCCTCGAACAGGCCGCTGAACCACGCCGTCTGGTCGTCCGGTGTCAGGTTCACGCCGCCCGACGCACCGGTCGCCGTATAGGTGCCGTTGGCCTCGCTCAGCGTCAGCTGGTTGGTCACCGAGGTCTCGTAGCCCGAGAACTGCTCGTCGCTGATACTGATCGCTTCGGCGCCGCCGACGGCTTCGTCGATGTCGCCCCAGGTGGCGCGCCCGGTCAGGCTGATGGGCTGGTCGGTCGTGGGATCGAGGAATTCGAGGCGGAAGCTGGCGGTCTCTCCCTCCATTGCCGGATCGTTGGTGCGGTTTGTGATGATCTCGGCGCCGGCCAGGCCCGCGATGTCGACGGTCAGATTTTCGTTGCTGCGGCTGACGAGGGTCAGGCGCGCGGAAATCGGGGTGCCGTCATCCAGAAAGCCGACGTTGTCGTAGATGACGCTGTCGCCCTCGACTGCGGCATCGGGCGCACCCGTCAGGCTGCCCGGGCGCACGTTGTTGATGTCAAGCTCAAGCGAGGTGACATTCAGGCCCGCGGCGCCCGAGGTCTGGATATCGCCAAAGAGCATATCGTCGCCTGCGCCGCCCTCGACGCTGTCGCTATCCATCCCTGCGTTGACGATATCGTTGTCCGCGCCCGCAAGCACGGTGTCATTTCCGGCACCCGCCTTGACGATGTCCTGATCGCCGGTGGTGCCAAAGATGCCGTCGCCCGCGTCGATCCGCTCCCCGTCGGTGGCGTCGGTGTAGGCGGCGTCGATGACATCATCGCCGCCGGTGCCCGAGACGATCCCGT
This sequence comes from Sulfitobacter albidus, assembly GCF_018200035.1. Classification (NCBI taxonomy): domain Bacteria; kingdom Pseudomonadati; phylum Pseudomonadota; class Alphaproteobacteria; order Rhodobacterales; family Roseobacteraceae; genus Sulfitobacter; species Sulfitobacter albidus. Next base: position 273,828 of record NZ_CP073581.1, read on the forward strand.
CGCCCTGCAGACCAGAGCTGGCAAAGGTTTCGGGCGTATCGTGGATCGAGACGTAGTCGATGCTGCCGTCGAAATATTGCTGCAGATTGTCGGCGGTGTTGTCCCCCGATTGGTTCTGGTTGGCGCCGATGGTGATCGGCTCGTTGAACGCGCCTTGATCCCATGAGATATCGGGGGAGGTCGGCTCGGAATAGGTGGTGCCCTGGGTAAGGTTCTCGACGGTAAAGGTGCCGCCGGTGCCATTGTCCCAGCTGAAGGTGACGCGGATGTCGTCCCCGGCGGCGTAAAAGCCAGGGCCGGTGTTCTGCACGTAGTTGGTCGTTGAGGTTTGCGATCGCGTCTCGACCGACCCATCGGCGAGGACCCGCAGATAAAAGTGGCCGCCTTCGTCATTCCCGAGGCTGTCCCGCGAGAAGATCGCGCCGGTGTGCAATGTGTCGGCACTGAACTCCGTGATCAGTGTGCCCTGCGTCAGTTGAAACGCCGGATCGGGGGCGACTTCGACGTATTGGTCGACACCGTTGGTCTGCAAGGAGCCGTAGGTTGCCCCGGCGCCATTCTGAAATGTGCCGTCCTGCGCGCCGTTGGCGACCGATGTATCCTCGGCGGAACCTTCGCCGAAACCCCAAAAACTGATCTGCACTGTCCACTACCTCAACCGGGATCGGGCCCGCATGGGCGCCCGTTTTGGCATCGTGGTTAATGGCCTGCAGTGGTGAAACTATGGTCAGAGAGGGGTGAATTGTGTCAAATTCAGCGACAATGGGACGGAATTGGGGCGGCTGGTCAGGCCCGCTAGAGCCGCGACTGCGGCGGTGTGACGATTACGGCCGTATCCGCCGCCGCGCAGACGGTTGCGCATGCCGGCGGCGGGGGTTTATCGGTGTAAAAGACATCGACCTCCGCCAATGAAGCGATCCGCGCCGGGGCCTTTCGGTCGAATTTCGACGCATCCGCAGCCAGAAAGACATGATCGCTTTGCGCGATGATCGTTTGGCTGACGCTCACTTCCTGAATGTCGAAATCAAGAATGTCACCGCCCGCATGCAGCGCCGAACAGCCGATCACAGCATAGTCGAAACGAAACTGGCGGATTGTGTGGGCGGCCAGATCGCCGACAAGCCCGCCATCGGTATGGCGCAGGTTGCCGCCCGTCACGACGACCGAAATCGCGTCATGCCCCGACAGAATGGTGGCGATGTTGAGATTGTTGGTCACCACCAACAGCCCCTCATGACGGATCAATTCGCGCGCGACAGCTTCGGTGGTGGTCCCGATGTTGAGAAAAACCGAACTGTCGTTTGGTATCTCGGCCGCACAGGCACGGGCGATGTCCACCTTGGCGGCCTGGTTCAGGTCGCGCCGTTCGTTATAGGCGATGTTCACAGTGTTGGAGGGCAGAACGGCCCCACCGTGCACGCGTTCAAGTTGCCCCGCGTCGGCAAGCTCGGTCAGATCGCGGCGGATGGTCTGTGGCGTGACGCCAAAATAGCTCACCAGCCGTTCGACCGTCACCTTTCCTTCGCGACGGGCGATATCGATGATTTCCGGCTTTCTCAGGGTCTGAACCATATGGTCAGTCTGTTTCGATGTGGCAGAAATGTATAGCCGCAAAAGCGCACATTTTTCGCAAAGACATGGGTTCGTTTGGGTTCCTTTTGTGCGAAACCCACCTTTGCAGCCGCAGAAATTCGCTTGCTGCGGCGCAGAAATAGGGGAATAGATAAAAATAAATTGTTATATTTCAGGGCGAAAGCGAAAACCGCGCAAAAACGAACATATTTTGCTTTCCTTGAGGCGCGGTTTTTGTAAGCAATTACGTCCAAAGCAATGGCTTCTTGGGAGGAGGTCGACATGAAACCTGAATACGACCTTCTGGTTATCGGCGGTGGCATCAACGGCTGCGGCATCGCCCGCGATGCCGCCGGTCGCGGTCTTTCAGTCTGCCTGGCCGAGATGAATGACATCGGATCGGCGACGTCTGCCTCCTCGACCAAGCTCTTCCATGGCGGATTGCGGTATCTCGAATACTTCGAGGTCCGCTTGGTGCGCGAGGCGCTGATCGAGCGCGAGACGCTGTTGCGCGCGATGCCGCATATCGCCTGGCCAATGCGCTTTGTCTTGCCCTATCACAAATCCATGCGGTTCGACGGCACAACGCCCACGTCGAAAATCCTCAACACCGTGATGCCCTGGATGAAAGGGCGCAGGCCCGCATGGCTGATCCGCATGGGTCTGTTCATGTACGACAATCTTGGGGGGCGGCAAATCCTACCGGGCACCCGCAGCCTGTCGCTGCGCGGCACGCCCGAAGGCAAACCGCTCAAACAGATGTTCGCGCGGGCGTATGAGTATTCCGACTGCTGGGTCGAGGATTCGCGGCTGGTGGTGCTGAACGCGCGCGATGCAGAGGCCCGCGGCGCCACGATCGAAGTGCGCAGTAAGGTTGTGAGCGCCGATGTCGTGGACGGCATCTGGCACGTCATCCTTGAGGACGCCGAAGGGCGCCGCGACACCCGCACCGCGCGCATGGTGGTCAACGCCGCAGGGCCGTGGGTCGGGGATGTGCTGCGCGGCACACTCAAATCAAACAGCCAGGGCGGCGTGCGGCTGGTACGGGGCAGTCACATCGTCACCAAGCGCCTGTTCGATCACGACAAGTGCTATTTCTTTCAGGGCACCGACGGGCGGATCATCTTTGCCATACCCTACGAGACCGATTTCACCCTGATCGGGACCACGGATGCCGAGCACGAGGATGCGTCGGAAAAACCGGTCTGCACGCCGGAGGAGCAACGCTATCTGGTGGACTTCATCAATGGCTATCTCGCCGACCCGATCAGTACGGACGACATCGTCTGGACCTATTCCGGCGTGCGTCCGCTGTATGACGATGGTGCCAAAAGTGCGACGGCGGCGACGCGGGATTATGTGATCAAACTGGATCGCGCGCGTGGGGCACCGGCGCTGAACATCTTTGGCGGCAAGATCACGACCTACCGGCGGCTGGCCGAAAGCGCGCTCAAGGAGATCGGGACGGTTTTTGAGGGCTTGTCCGGGCCGTGGACGGCGGGCGTGCCCTTGCCCGGTGGGGATTTCCCGCACGATGGCGTGGCGCGTCTTATCGCGGATCTGCGCGCGGCCTTCCCGTTTCTGTCCGAGCGGTGGGCGACCCGTATGATCCGCGCCTACGGCACCGAGGCCGCCACACTGTTGCAGGGCGCGACCACCGCCGCCGATCTGGGCCGGGATTTTGGCGCGACGCTGACCGAGCGCGAAGTCGATTGGCTGATCGCGCATGAATACGTGCGCCGCGCCGACGATGTCGTCTGGCGGCGCAGCAAATTGGGGCTGCGGATGAGCAAGCCAGAAATCTCGGTGCTGGATGATTGGATCCGGGACCGTGTCGCAAGCGCGCTCAGCGCGGCGGCGGAATAGGAGACGGCGATGACACTGGAGCTTAAAGGGGTCAGCAAGGTGGTGAGCGGGGAGACGCATATTCGCCCGACCGACCTGACGCTTGAGCGTGGCACAATGAACGTGCTGTTGGGGCCGACGCTGTCGGGCAAGACGTCGCTGATGCGGCTGATGGCGGGGCTGGATGTGCCCACCACCGGCAGTCTGATCTGGGAAGGGCGTGATGTGACCGGCGTGCGCGTGCAGGATCGCCGTGTCGCGATGGTCTATCAGCAGTTCATCAACTACCCCTCGATGACGGTCTACGACAACATCGCCTCCCCGCTGCGCCTGATGGGTAAATCCAAAGCGGAGATTGACGCGGCGGTGCGCAAATCCGCAGACCTGATGCAGCTTACCCCGATGCTCGATCGCAAGCCGCTGGAGCTGTCGGGCGGGCAGCAGCAACGCTGCGCGCTGGCGCGGGCATTGGTCAAGGACGCGGGGCTGGTGTTGCTCGACGAGCCGCTGGCGAACCTGGATTACAAACTGCGCGAAGAGCTGCGCGTCGAGATCCCCAAGATTTTCGAAGAGGCCGGATCGGTCTTTGTCTACGCCACCACCGAACCCGAGGAAGCGCTTTTGCTGGGCGGGAACACCGCCGCCTTGTGGGAAGGGCGCGTGACGCAGTTCGGGCCGACGCCCTCCGTCTACCGCAAGCCCGTCGATGCGACGACAGCGCGTGTGTTCAGCGATCCGCCGATGAATTTTCTGCAGCTGACCAAAGCGGGCAGTGAGATCCGCTTTGGCGCTGGGCAAACCGCTGCGGTCACGGGTACGCTGGCGGCCCTTGCGGACGGCAGCTACCTCGCCGGGTTCCGGCCCAACCATCTGGAAATCACGCCAAGTGCCGAGGCGATCACCTTTGACACCAAGCTGAAGGTGACCGAGCTTACCGGTTCGGAGACGTTCATTCACCTCGATCACCACGGCGAAACCTGGGTCGGCCTTGTGCATGGCGTGCATCAACTGGCTTTGGGCGCGGCGCTGCCGGTGTACCTGAACCCCGCCCACATCTACATTTTTGACGCCGACGGCGCGCTGGTGGCTCCTGCCGCTTACGCGGCCGCGGCCTGAGGAGCGCGCGATGGCCAAGATAACCCTCGACAACCTCGCCCATTCCTACCTGCCCAAGCCGGGCGGCGAGGATGATTTTGCGCTCAAGGAGTTGAACCATACGTGGGCGGATGGGGAGGCCTACGCGCTGCTGGGCTCGTCGGGGTGCGGGAAATCGACATTGCTCAATATCATTTCGGGTTTGCTGCATCCCAGTCAGGGGCGCATCCTGTTCGACGATAAGGATGTCACGCGCGCCAGCACCGCCGATCGCAACATCGCGCAGGTGTTCCAGTTCCCGGTGGTCTACGACACGATGACGGTGCGCGACAATCTGGCGTTCCCGCTGCGCAACCGGGGGGCAAAGCCGTCTTACGTCGCCGAGCGCGTGCAGCAGATCGCGGCGATGATCGGGATGGAGGACACGCTCGATAAACGTGCGCGGGGCTGACGGCGGATGCAAAGCAAAAGATCTCGCTCGGGCGGGGAATGGTGCGCGAGGACGTGAATGCGCTGCTGTTCGACGAGCCGCTGACGGTGATCGACCCGCATATGAAATGGGAATTGCGCACGCAGCTGAAATCGCTGCACCATGAATTTGGTCACACCATGATCTACGTCACCCATGACCAGACTGAGGCGCTGACCTTTGCCGACAAGGTCGTCGTGATGTACGACGGCCGCGTGGTGCAGATCGGCACGCCGCAGGAATTGTTTGAGCGGCCCGCGCATACCTTCGTAGGCTACTTCATCGGCTCGCCGGGCATGAATGTGATCCCGGCGGAGGTAAGCGGCAAGACGGCCACCGTTCAGGGCCACCAACTCAGCCTCGCGCAAGGGTACGGGCCGCTCGCGGGCAAGGTCGAGCTGGGCGTGCGCCCCGAATTCCTGAAACTGGGCGACACGGGCCTGCCGGTCAGCGTGCGCCGGGTCGAGGACGTTGGCCGCCACAAGATCGTGCGCGCGGATCTGTTCGGCCAGGAGGTCAACATCGTCGCGGGTGAAGGTGAGGCCGTGCCGTCAGAGAGCGCGCATGTCGCTTTCGATCCGGCGCATGTGAATGTCTACGTCGATGATTGGCGTGCGGAGGGGGCAGCATGAACAAGACCCATAATCAAAAGGCGTGGTTCCTGATCCTGCCGGTGCTGCTGCTGGTGGCCTTCTCGGCGGTGATCCCGTTGATGACGGTGGTGAATTACTCGGTGCAGGATACTTTCGGGCAGAACCAGTTCTTCTGGGCGGGGCTTGAGTGGTTTAAGGAAATGCTCGACAGTGATCGGATGTGGGACGCGCTGGGCCGACAGCTGATGTTCTCGGGCATCATCCTGGCCATCGAAATTCCGCTGGGCATCTTCGTGGCGCTCAACATGCCGAAATCCGGGTTCTGGTCGTCGCTGTGCCTTGTCCTGATGTCGCTGCCGCTGCTCATTCCGTGGAACGTGGTCGGTACGATCTGGCAGATCTTTGGCCGAGTGGATATCGGGCTGCTGGGCTACACGCTCGACGCGCTGGGGATCAATTACAACTACACGCAGGATACCTTTGCCGCCTGGGCCACGATCATCGTGATGGATGTCTGGCACTGGACGTCGCTGGTGGCGCTGCTGGCCTTTGCCGGTCTGAAATCCATCCCCGACGCCTATTATCAGGCCGCCAAGATCGATCAGGCCAGTCGCTGGGCCGTGTTCCGCTATATCGAGCTGCCCAAGATGGCGGGCGTGCTGATGATCGCGATCCTGCTGCGCTTCATGGACAGTTTCATGATCTACACCGAGCCGTTCGTCGTCACCGGCGGTGGTCCGGGCAACGCCACGACGCTTTTGTCGATCGATCTGGTGAAAATGGCGCTGGGGCAGTTCGACCTTGGCCCCGCCGCGGCCTTCTCGATCATGTATTACCTCGTCATCCTGAGCATTTCCTACGTGTTCTACACCGTGATGACGACCATGGATAACAAGGGGTCCTGAGCATGACCGACGTCTCTGCAATCCCCGGCAAGCTGACCGATGCCGCCCCCGCCAAGCGCCGCCTGAAGGTGCGCGGATCGGTCATCGTCATGACGCTGTATCTGCTGTTCATGCTGCTGCCGATCTACTGGCTGCTGAACATGAGCCTCAAGACGAACACCGAGATCCTCAATACCTTCTCGCTGTGGCCCAACAATCTGACGTTTGCCAACTACGCCACGATCCTCACCGATCCGGCATGGTACATGGGCTACGTCAACTCGCTGATCTATGTGCTGATGAACACCGCGATCAGCCTCGCCGTGGCGCTGCCTGCCGCCTATGCCTTCAGCCGCTACACGTTTCTGGGCGACAAGCATCTGTTTTTCTGGCTGCTTACCAACCGCATGGCGCCGCCTGCCGTGTTCGCGCTGCCGTTCTTCCAGCTCTATTCCTCGGTCGGGTTGTTCGACACGCATATCGCCGTGGCACTGGCGCATTGCCTGTTCAACGTGCCGCTGGCGGTCTGGATCCTCGAAGGGTTCATGCGCGGCGTGCCCAAGGAGATCGACGAGACCGCGTATATCGACGGCTATTCGTTCGGGCGGTTCTTTGTAAAAATCTTCATGCCGCTTATTTCCAGCGGGATCGGGGTCGCGGCGTTCTTTTGTTTCATGTTCTCTTGGGTGGAACTGCTGCTGTCGCGCACGCTGACCACGGTGGACGCCAAACCCATCAGCGCGATCATGACCCGCACCCAAGGGGCGGCGGGCATCGACTGGGGGGTGCTGGCGGCGGCTGGCGTGCTGACCATCGTGCCGGGCGCGCTCGTCATCTACTTTGTGCGCAACTACATCGCCAAGGGCTTTGCCCTGGGGAGGGTGTGATGCGCGCCACACGAACTTGGAGGACCGTTTGATGGACTGGATGGCATGGACCTGGCCCACGGCCCTGTTCTTTATCATCATCGCGAGCACGCTGATCGTGTTCACGGTGTTGGCCGCGCGCTACCCCGAAACCCCGCGCCGCGGGATTCTCGGGATGGAGACGACGCGGGGGGATCGGTTATTCATCACGCTGCTGGGATCGGCCTTCATCAATCTCGCGTGGCTCGGGCTGGTGGGCGCCAGCCAGCCGTGGGCGCTGCTCGTGTGTCTTTTCTATGCCGTTGCGGTTTTCCGCTTCGTCTGAACCACCGCCGCGTGCCCTCATCGGGCGCGGGGCACTAACCAAAAACAAGTTTCAACAACCGGGAGGATCAAATGAAACTGAATCTGAAATCAAGCACGGCGGTCGTGTTTGCGCTGGGGATGCTGGGCACCCCCGCGATTGCCGACATGGAGGCCGCCAAGCAGTTCCTCGACACTGAAATCGGTGATCTGTCGACGCTCGACCGCGCCGCGCAAGAGGCCGAGATGCAATTCTTTGTCGACGCGGCAAAGCCGTTTGAGGGCATGGAGATCAAGGTCGTCTCTGAAACAATTGCAACGCACCAGTACGAAAGCGAAGTGCTCGCCCCCGCCTTTACGGCGATCACCGGAATTCAGGTCACCCACGATCTGATCGGCGAGGGAGACGTGGTCGAAAAACTGCAAACGCAGATGCAGTCGGGCGAGAACATCTATGACGCCTATATCAACGACTCCGATCTGATCGGCACGCACTGGCGCTATCAGCAGGTGCGCAACCTGACCGACTGGATGGCGGGTGAGGGCGCTGATGTGACCCTGCCGACGCTGGACGTCGAGGATTTCATCGGCACCAGCTTTACCACCGGCCCCGATGGCAAGCTCTATCAGCTGCCGACACAGCAGTTCGCGAACCTCTACTGGTTCCGCTACGACTGGTTCAACGACGAAAAGAACAAGGCCGACTTCCAGGAGGCCTACGGCTATGAGTTGGGCGTGCCGGTCAACTGGTCCGCCTATGAAGACATCGCCGAGTTCTTTACCGGTCGCGATCTGAGCCACCTCGACGTCGAGGGCGAAGTCTTTGGCAACATGGACTACGGCAAGAAAGACCCAAGCCTTGGCTGGCGCTACACCGACGCGTGGATGTCCATGGCCGGGATGGGCGACGTGGGTGAGCCGAACGGCCTGCCCGTCGACGAATGGGGCATCCGCGTGAACGAAAACTCGCAGCCTACGGGTTCCTGCGTGGCACGCGGCGGGGCGACGAACTCGCCTGCGGCGGTCTACGCCGTGACCAAGGCGATCGAATGGCTCCAGAAATACTCGCCCCCCGCGGCAGCCGGCATGACATTCTCCGAGGCGGGGCCCATCCCCGCGCAGGGCAACGTCGCGCAGCAGATGTTCTGGTACACCGCCTTCACCGCCGCTACGGTCGAGCCTGACCTGCCGGTGATGAACGAGGACGGCACGCCCAAGTGGCGGATGGCTCCCTCACCGCACGGTGTCTACTGGAAAGAGGGCCAGAAGATCGGCTATCAGGATGCCGGTTCGTGGACGCTGATGAAATCGACGCCGGTTGACCGTGCACAGGCCGCCTGGCTCTACGCACAATTCGTGGTGTCCAAGACGGTGGATCTCAAGAAATCCGATGTCGGTCTGACCTTCATCCGCGAAAGTACCATCGACAGCGAGCACTTTACCGAGCGCGCGCCGCGTCTGGGGGGTCTGGTGGAATTCTACCGCTCGCCCGCGCGCGTGGCATGGTCGCCCACCGGTACCAACGTACCTGACTACCCCAAGCTCGCGCAGCTGTGGTGGCAGAACATCGGCGACGCCATGTCGGGTGCAAAGACACCCCAAGAAGCGCTCGATCAGCTGTGTGCCGATCAGGAGCGTGTGCTGGAGCGTCTTGAGCGTGCCGGCGTCCAGGGTGATCTGGGCCCCGTCATGAACGAAGAGCAGGACGCCGAATACTGGTTCAGCCAGCCCGGCGCCCCCTACGCCAAGCTTGAAAACGAGGACGAAGAGCCACAGACCGTCGCCTACGACGAGCTGATCAAGTCCTGGCAGTAAGCGTGCCGCGATAAACCGGGCCGGGGCGGATGCGCCCCGGCCCCTTGCACGTTTTAACCCTATCTGGTGGTCTGGTCTGACCCCTCGGGGCACGGAACCCCCGCCACTGCAAAAGGGACCGCTTCATGAAATACGTTCTTGCCATCGATCAGGGCACAACCTCGACCCGCGCGATCCTGTTTGACGAAGGGTTGAGCCCCACCGCTACCGCGCAGGAAGAATTCCCCCAGCATTTTCCGCATTCCGGCTGGGTCGAGCATGATCCAAGCGATCTGTGGGCGACGACCGCCGGCACCTGCCGGGCCGTGATCGAACGCGCGGGCATCGACGCTGGCGATATCGCCTCGATCGGTATCACCAACCAGCGCGAAACGACGGTGGTCTGGGACCGCGAGACGGGCAAGCCGATCTATAACGCCATCGTCTGGCAGGATCGCCGGACATCGGCGTACTGCGAGGAACTGCGCGACGCTGGGCACGCGGATATGGTTGCGGAACGCACGGGCCTTCTGCTGGATCCGTATTTTTCGGGGACCAAGCTGAAATGGATCCTCGACACGGTCGAGGGCGCGCGGGCAAAGGCGCAGGACGGCAAGCTCCTGTTTGGCACCGTCGACAGCTACATCATCTGGCGCCTGACAGGCGGCAAGGTGCATGCGACCGACGCCACGAACGCCGCCCGCACGATGCTTTACGACATTCGCGAAGGGGAATGGAGCACCGAGATCTGTGAGCTGATGGACATCCCCATGCAGATGCTGCCACAGGTCAAGAACAGCGCGGATGATTTCGGCGAATGTCGCGCCGATCTGTTTGGTCGGCCCATTCCGATCAACGGCGTTGCGGGCGATCAGCAGGCGGCCACCATCGGTCAGGCATGCTTTGAGCCGGGGATGCTCAAATCAACATACGGCACCGGATGTTTTGCGCTGCTCAATACCGGTGACACGATCGTGCGCTCCTCAAACCGCCTGCTGACGACGATTGCCTACCAGCTGGACGGCAAGCCGACCTATGCGCTGGAGGGGTCGATCTTTATCGCCGGGGCCGTGGTGCAGTGGCTGCGCGACGGGCTCAAGATCATTCGCGAGGCGTCCGAGACGCAGCCATTGGCCGAAGCGTCCGATCCTGAACAGGGCGTGATCCTTGTGCCGGCCTTTACCGGCCTTGGCGCGCCCTACTGGAACGCGCAGTCGCGCGGTGCGATCTTTGGTCTGACCCGGAATTCCGGTCCCGAAGAGATGGCGCGCGCCGCATTGGAAAGCGTGGGCTACCAAACCCGCGATCTGCTGGACGCCATGCGTGCCGATTGGCAGGGGCAGGGTGGAGAAGCCGTGTTGCGCGTGGACGGGGGGATGAGCGCGTCCGATTGGGCGATGCAGTTTCTTGCAGATATCATCGGCGCGCAGGTAGATCGCCCCAAGGTGCTAGAAACGACGGCGCTGGGGGTTGCGTGGCTGGCCGGGATGCAAACGGGCGTGATGCCCGCGCAGGCGGAATTTGCCAAGACATGGGCGCTCGAGCGATCCTTTGAGCCGCAGATGAGCGCCGACACCCGTGCCGCTAAATACACCGACTGGCAGCGCGCGGTGCAGGCGACGTTAAGCTATTGAGCAGCTTCGGAATCAACAGCCCGACCCGGATACGCTTTGGCGCGGGCGTGGGGCAGGAGATCGCGACGGGGCTGCCGGGCGGTCCCGGGCGTGTGCTGCTGGTGCGGGGCGCCAGCGCCGCGGCGGACGCGGCCGCCCGGTGGCTCAAGGATCAGGACCTTTTCGAGGTGCGGGTATCGGGTGAACCCTCCGTCCCCAATCTGGCCGAGGCGTTTGCCGCGGCGCGGGGAACGCCCATCCGCGCGGTGGTCGCGTGCGGCGGCGGATCAGTCATGGACACGGGCAAAGCGCTGGCATTCGCCCTCTCGCAGGGTGCCCCGCTTGACGACAATTTTGACCGGATCCCCGCTGGTACGCTCGCTCGACCTCCAGATATTCCCTGCATTGCGGTACCAACGACGGCGGGCACCGGCGCCGAGGTGACGGCGAATGCCGTTATCGACATCCCCACGCGCGGCGCCAAGGTCAGCCTGCGGGGAACGGCAATCACGCCGACCCATGCGTTTGTAGATCCCGATCTGATGGCAGGCGCCCCGAGGCAGGTCGTCCTGCAATCGGGCCTCGACGCAATCTGTCAGGTGATCGAGGCCTATACCTCCCGCCACGCCAGCCCGTTCACAGACGCGCTGAGCCACCCGGCGATTGCGCGGGGTCTGCGCGCGTTGCCAGCGGTGCTGGACGGGGGCCCCTTCGACGAGATGGCGTGGGTCAGCCTCGCCAGTGGTCTCGCGCTTGCCAACGGTGGGCTTGGCGCGGCGCATGGGCTGGCCTCCATCGTCGGGGGGCGTTTTGATGCACCGCACGGCGGGCTGTGCGGGCGGTTTCTGGGCCCAACCCTGCGCGAGACGCCGGATTTGCCACGTGTGCGCGAGGTACTTGAGATAATGGACGAAGCATTGCCCGGGCGGGGCGATCCGCTGGACCGCTTTGATGCGTGGATCGACGATCTGGGCCTTGGTCGGCTGGCCGATTGGGGCGTGGCGCCCGATGCCCACGGCGACATGGCGGCGCTGGCGCCCGATACGTCATCCTCGCGGAAGGGGGCGGCCCCGCTGGACCCTGCCGCCTACATCCGCGTTCTGCGCGCCGCGCAATAGCCCGTGCCGCCGCCCGACAACCGCGCGTGGATACTGGTGCTGCCGGCGCTGGCGGTTCTTGTATTTGTGGGGCTGATCCCGCTGATCTCGGTCATCAACTATTCATTCTTCGATATCTTCACGCTCAAGGATCGCTTCTGGGTCGGCACCGAATGGTACGCTGACCTGCTGCGCGATCCCGCACTCTGGGCCGCACTGGGGCGCAGTGCACTCTTCACTGCGCTGGTGGTGTTCATCCAGTTTCCGCTGGGCGTGGGCATCGCCCTGCTGTTGCCGCGCAATGCGCTTTGGGGCAGCGTTTGTGTGATGGTTCTGGCGATGCCGCTGGTGGTGCCATGGAACATGATCCCGGGGATCTGGCTGGGGTTTGTCGATGTTGAGACCGGCCTTGCCGGGCGGGCGATGGCCGCGCTGGGTATCGGGTTCGACTATAAATTCAACGCTTGGCACAGCTGGGCACTGATCCTTGCGATGGATACGTGGCATTGGGTCGGGCTGGTGGCGATCCTTTCGTATTCGGGCCTTTCGGCAATACCGGGTGCGTATTATCAGGCGGCGGCCATTGACGGCGCTGGCCGTGTTCAGATCTTTCGCCATGTCGAGCTGCCGCGCCTGACCGGCGTGTTGATGATGGCGCTGGTGCTGCGCGTGATGGACAGTCTGATGATCTATACCGAAGCCTTCGGCATTAACGCGGGCGGGCCGGACGGGGCGACGACGTTCCTCGCGCTGGATCTGGGGGAGGAGATCGCCGCCTTCAACTACGGTCCCGCCGCCGCGCGCTCGGTGCTCTATGTGCTGTTGGTGCTGACGCTGGCCTGGGCTTTCACGTTGGTATTGCGCGGGCTGCGGGAGCGGTCGTGATGCGCGCGCTTACCCTTGTTGCTGTCGCGGCGTTTATCCTCGCGCCTTTTGCGCAGATGCTCATGCTGAGCTTTACGGTCACGCTCCCTCATCCCGGCGAAATGGTAGGCAGCCTGTCGCTCAGGAATTACCGCGCGATTGCAGGGGATCCGGCGCTGACGGCGTCGCTGGCAAACTCACTGATCTACGTGAGCGCCAATGTCGCGCTGACGCTGGCCGTCTCCTTGCCCGCCGCCTACGCGCTGTCGCGCTACCGTTTTGTGGGTGATCGCCACGTGCTGCTGATGCTGCTGGCGTTTCGGATCATGCCGCCGGTGGTGTTGTCGCTGCCGGTGTTCCTGCTGTTTGCGCAGGTGGGGCTGTTGAATACGCCTTTCGCCATTGCGCTGGTGCACTGCCTGTTCAACATCCCCATCGCGATCTGGATCCTCGAAAGCTTCATCTCCGCCATCCCCCGCGATTTTGACGAGAACGCGTTTCTCGACGGCTACAGCCTGCCGCGGTTTTTCCTGCGCCATCTGGTGCCGATGATCGCGCCGGGGATCGGGGTGGCGGCATTCTTTTGCTTTGTGTTCTCATGGGTCGAGGTCGTCTTTGCCCGCATCCTTACCTCAACCGGAGGCAAGCCAATCACCATGGCCATCGACGGATTGTTCGGCTTTCGCACCGATGTGGGGCTGGTGATGGCGATGACGGTGCTGTCGCTGGTGCCTGCCCTGTTGTTGATCGGTTTTGTGCGCCGCCATATCGCAAAGGGCTTTCGTCTGCGGGTGTAGGGCGTTTTGCGCTTGAACATCGACGCGTGGCACTCAACCATAAGAGGATGAAGTTGCCGCCCCTCCTTGTGTTCTCCGATCTCGACGGCACCCTGCTGGATCATGAAACCTACGATTGGTCGCCCGCGCGCCCCGCGCTGGCGCGTCTGGCTGCCCTTGGCGCGCCGGTCATCTTGACCTCCAGCAAAACCGCCGCCGAGATTACCGTGCTGCAAGAGGCGATGGATTTGCACGCGCATCCGGCGATTGTCGAAAACGGGGCCGGTGTGATCGGGCTGGGGGGTGAAACGGCGGGCGATGAGTACAAACGCTTGCGGGCGCTGCTGGACGATCTGCCCACAGATCTGCGCGCGCCCTATACCGGATTTGGGGATATGACAGACGCGGAGGTTGCCGCACAGACTGGCCTGCCGCGCGAGGATGCGGGACGTGCGCGGGATCGCCGGTTTTCCGAGCCGGGGCTGTGGCACGGCAGCGATGCTGGCCGCACGGCGTTCATTTCCGCGCTGGGCGACAAGGGTGTTCACGCGCGCGAGGGCGGGCGGTACCTCACGCTGTCGTTCGGGCGCACCAAGGGGGATGCGATGGCGCAGGTGCGCGCGCGCTATCCCGGCGTGAAGACCCTCGCGTTGGGGGATGCGCCCAACGATACCGAAATGCTTGAGGCGGCGGATTACGGTGTGATCATCGCGAACCCGCACCGCGCGCCCCTGCCGCCCCTCAAGGGTGAGGCGGCGGGCAGGATACTCCGCAGCGCCGCACCCGGCCCAAAGGGATGGACCGACAGCGTGTGCGGGTTACTTGATAGACTAGGACACGAATAAGGGGCCCCCATGGTCGACTTCCACCAGAACGGCAACATTGCCACACTGCATAACCTGCGCAATCGCTCGCTGGCCGAGATGACGCACGAGCTTGAGACCTTTGCACAGAATCGTCGCATGTCGCTGATCCTGCCGTGCCTTTACTCAGAGCTCGAGACCGAGGCGATGCCAAAGATCCTCAGCGAGCTGTCGCAGGTCAGCTACCTGCACCGGATCATCGTGGGGCTCGACCGGGCGGATGAGGCACAGTTTCGCCACGCGCGGAAGTTTTTTGAGGGGTTGAACCAGAACCACATGGTCATCTGGAACGACAGCCCGCGCATGAAGCAACTGGGTGAGCGGCTTGACGGGCTTGGATTGTACCCGTCCGAGGCGGGAAAGGGCAAAAATGTCTGGTCCGCGATGGGATATCTGCTGGGGTGCGCCGACAGCGAGGTCATGGCGATCCACGATTGCGATATCCTGACCTACGACCGCGAATTGCTGGCGCGGCTGATTTATCCGGTCGCAAATCCGAATTTCCCCTACCAGGTTGCCAAAGGGTATTACGCCCGCATCGGCAGCGGAAAGATGAACGGGCGGGTGACGCGGCTGCTGGTCAGCCCGCTGCTGATCGCCCTCAAGCGGGTGATTGGGGATCGCGATTATATCGATTATCTGCGCAGCTTTCGCTATCCGCTGTCGGGCGAATTTGCCATGCGCACCAACATCCTGCCCGATCTGCGCATCCCGTCCGACTGGGGCTTGGAAATCGGCGTGCTGTCAGAGGCGTGGCGCAACCTCGCCCCCAAGGCCGTCTGCCAGGTCGAAATCGCGGATGCCTACGATCACAAGCACCAGGATCTGAGCCCAGAGGACGCGAGTGCCGGGCTTAACCGCATGGCGACCGACATCTGCAAGGCGGTGTTCCGCAAGATTGCCGCCGACGGTACGGTCTTCACCGCCAATACCTTTCGCACGCTCAAGGCCACGTATTACCGCACCGCGCTCGATCTGCTGGAGGCCTATTATACAGACGCCAAGATGAACGGGCTGACGATCAATCGCCACGCCGAGGAAGTCTCGATCGAGTTGTTCGCTGAAAGCCTGATGCGCGCGGGGCAGACCTTCCTCGACAATCCGCACGAGACGCCGTTCATCCCGACGTGGAACCGCGTGCATTCCGCCGATCCGGATTTCCTGCGTGACATGCAGGCCGCAGCACTTGCCGATGAGGCGGAGTTTCAGTGACCCCCGTTGCTGATCCAGCGGCATTGGTAGGGGGCGAGGGTGATCTCCCCTTCCGCCACGGGCTCGTTTGACAGCAGATCGACCCATGTTTCATCCTCGATCAGGTTGAGCACGTCGGCGGGCAGGGTCACGCTGTCGCTGCTGACATTGTGCAACGCGAACACGGATTGCTGTCGGTCGATGCTTTGCCGCCAGACACCAAACACGCGGTCATCGCCCAGTTTGGGCGTGAACTGCGTGGCGTTGGGATGAAACGCCGCCTGTTTGCGCCGCACGCGCAGGCGGTTGCGCAGGGCATTCAGGACTGTGCGCTGGGGCGTGTCGCTTTCCAGCCGCGCGCGCAGATCGTCGTAGTTCCAGCGGTGCCGGTTGATCGCGCGGTTCATCCCGCGCCGCGCGACGCCCTCGTGATCGTTGGGCGTGGCCAATAGCGAATGGATATAGAACGCCGGGATCCCCTCCAGCGACATCGCGATGGTCTGGGAGCACAGGAACCGCGCGATGTGATGATCGTCCGGGCCGTCATGGGTTTCCTTGAGCGCCTCGAAGTAGGTGCAATTGATCTCGTAGGGCGCCTCGCTCCCGTCCGGTAGCGTGCGCATCGAGACAAGGCCGCCGCTGCGTTTGACCGTTTCGATGACGCGGGCCTGATCCTCGGCGGGGATCGTCCCCTCGGCGGGGCGCATCCCGATGCCGTCGTGGCTGGCGGTGAAATTCAGATAGGCACAGCCCAGCGGTGCGGGGGGCATCCCGCGCTGCCACTTGTTCAGATGCGCGGCTGACCCCGACAGCAGCGCCTGCAACACCAGCGGCGGCAGCGGGAAATTATAGATCACATGCGCCTCGTCGCGCGCGCCGAAATAGCTGAGGTTTTCGGCCTTGGGCACGTTCGTCTCGGTCACGAGGATCATCGGCTCGGTCGCGAAATTCGCGAGCGTGCGCATGAGCTTTACGATCTCGTGGGTCTGCGGCAGGTGGATCGACGGCGATCCGACCTCTTTCCACAAAAACGCCACCGCATCGAGACGGATGATGCGCACGCCATTGTCCAGATGCAGACGGATGATGCGCAGGAATTCCATCAACACGCGTGGATTGCGGAAATCCAGATCAATTTGGTCGTGGCTGAAGGTACACCAGACGTGGCGTGGCCCGTCCGAGGTGTCGACCTCTTGCAGCAGCGGCGTAGTGCGCGGGCGCACGACGTCCGACAGATCATCGTCGGGCGAGGCCTCGAAAAAGAACTGATCAAAGGGGTCTTGCCGCTGGCGGTAGGCGTTGAACCACGCGCCCTGGCTCGACACATGGTTGAGCACCAGATCCGACATCAGCTGGAACGCGCCCGCGATGCGGTTGATGTCGGGCCAGTCGCCCAGCTGTGGATCGACCCGCTCAAAATCCGACACGGCAAAGCCGTCGTCTGAGGTATAGGGAAAGAAGGGCAGGATATGCACACCGTTGACCACGCCCCGCATGTCGCGACGCAGAAAATCATTGAGCAGATCCAGCGGTTTATGCACCCCGTCGATCAGCGAATTACCGTAGGTGATCAGCAGCGCGTCGCGCTGCGACCACATCGAATTACCCGGACGACGTGCGCGGCGGCGGCGGCTGGTGTCGTCTGGCCAGAAGGCGTCGATGACGTGGCTTGCCAGAATATCGGCGTCCAGATCGGGGTAGATCCGCGTCAGGTGGTCCGCGATCATCCGGCTGAGGGAGGCGGAAAGGGGAGGTTCGTCGCTCATGGCGCTACAATGACAGCCTGTGCGAGCGACTGAAAGGTGCAGCATCAGATCAGGCGGCAATTGCCCAGCAAAAGAGCACTCTAGGTCACGCGCCAGCGACGGCTGTGCGATTCCCAGCGTTGCAGCAGGCCGTATTCAATCGCCAGCATCACACCCACAAAGCTGAGCGCGTAGGCCATCACGTATCCGGTCTCGAACAGCTGGAAATAAAGGTGGATCTGAAAGCCGACCCCGTCGGAGCGGCCCAGAAACTCGACAACCAGCACGATCTTCCAGATGATGGCGAGCCCGTTGCGCACAGCACCCGCGATATAGGGGGCCAGCTGCGGCGCGATGATGTGGCGCAGCCGCGCGGCGCGAGACATGCGAAACACCCGCGCCATGTCCGCCACGCCGGGATCAAGCGCGCGCAACCCTTCGCGCAGGGTCACGGCGACCATCGCCGTCTTGTTGACCGCCACGGCGGTGATCGCCGCAACTTCGTTGAGCCCGATCCATAGATAGCACAGCACGATGACCACGAGTGCAGGCACGTTCAACAGCACCGTCACCCATGGTCCCAGCCAGCGATTGACCCATGGCACCAGCCCCAGCGCCAGACCCAGCAACGCGCCCAGCCCGAATGCCAGCGCAAAGGCAAAGGCGACCCGCCGCAGGGTGGCCGCGATGTGGCGCAAAAGCTCTCCGCTCTGCGCCTCCAGCGTGGCGATGCGCCAGACCTCGGCGGGGCCGGGTAAAACGCTCGCGTCTGCCGTGATCCACGCGGCGCCTGCCCACAGGGCGACCAGCGCGGCAAGGGACACAAATACGACACTGACGGAAGAGGTATCACGGGCGCTCTGCATGCGCATAATATTGCACGGTGAGGGCGCTTCCCCTAGGCGCAACCGCGGCCTTCGCGACTATGGTCGCATAGAGCGGGGGGCAGGCCCGCGCCTACGATATTCCCATGCGATTGCACCGCCTTTTAGCCGCGTTCTGTGCCCTATGCCTCTGCGCCACCGCGCTGGCGGCGGAGCTGTTGCCGCGCGAGACCATCGCGCCACTGATTGTCCCCCGATGGAGCTGGGCGAGCGGGTCAACGATCAGGGCGTGTGGCAGTTGCTCAATTCCGGCGGTGCCGAGGCGGGTTACGTGCTTGAGACCGAACCGATGGCGCCGCTGCCCGGCTTTTCCGGTGCGCCGATCAACATGCTGGTGACGCTGGATCTGAACGGGCAGTTTCTGGACGTGAAACTGATTTCCCATAACGAGCCGATCTTTGTCTCCGGTCTGGGGCAGGCGCCCTTTCACAAGTTTTTCGAACAATATCGCGGCCATTCCATTCACGACAGCCTTGTTGTGGGCACACCCTACGGCGCGGGGTCGGACGGCAGCGCGCTGGTGTATCTGGATGGGGTGACCAAGGCGACGGCCTCCGTGCGCATCGCGCACGAGAGCCTGCTGGCGGCGGCTTTGCAGGTGGCGCGCGAGAAGATGGGCGGCGTGTCCGCAGGCCCGCCCGCCTACCCTGATCGCAGCGTGGATGAGGATTTGACGTGGGATGATCTGGTGGCGCAGGGGCTTGTCAGCCGAACGACGCTGTCGAACGCCGAAATCGACGCGCGCTTTGCCGATACCCTGTGGGAAGACGACGACCCAGAGGCCCAGGAATACCCCGACGAGACGTTTCTGGATTTCTGGATCGTCGATCTGGGGCCACCGTCGATTGCCCGCGCCGTCCTGTCGCCGTCGGGCTTTGATGAGCTGCAAAGCTTTATGGAGATCTCGACCTCGGACGAGCCGATCCTCGTGATCGAGACGGCGCGTCACGGACTGGTCACGGATGAATTCGTGCGCAATACCGCGCCCGATCTGCTGAGCATGGAGCAGGGCGGGTTTCCCATCGCCATGCGGGATTCGGACATCTTTGTCGAGCTGAACGATGCCCTGCCGGAAGAGTTGCACGACGGCGCCTCGCTGATCCTGCGCACCGACCGACGGCTGGGGTTCGATCCGGCGTCGGAGTGGACGATGAACGTCAAGACGTTGCGCGAACACGGCATGTTCCAACCCGAGATCGGCTCCGCCGAGGTGGCCATCAATCACAGCACCGACGCGCGATTCTTTGCCCGTCCGGAGGTCATCAAACCCTCGCCGCCGTGGCTTGACGCGCTGCGCAACCGCGCGGGCGATCTGGCGGTGCTGGGCGTGTTCCTTGTGGGGCTGATCGCGGTGCTGGGCCTCAGCCTCAACCGTTTGGCAGGGCACCGGCACTATACGCCGATCCGTTTGGGGATCCTTGCGTTTGTCGTGGGCTTCATCGGCTGGTGGGGGCAGGGGCAGCTGTCGATCGCCACACCACTGGGCGTGACGCGCACGCTG
Source organism: Sulfitobacter albidus (assembly GCF_018200035.1). NCBI lineage: Bacteria > Pseudomonadati > Pseudomonadota > Alphaproteobacteria > Rhodobacterales > Roseobacteraceae > Sulfitobacter > Sulfitobacter albidus. Next base: position 293,783 of record NZ_CP073581.1, read on the forward strand.
GCCGAGGGCGGCAGCCTTGCGTTTCTGCTCTACGATCCGTTTTCGCTGGCGATCTGGGGGGTGACAATCCTGGGGTTCGTGCTTTGGGGGCGGGGGCTGTTTTGCGGCTGGCTGTGCCCCTTTGGCGCGATGCAGGAGTTTGCGCATCATATCGGGCGCTTGCTCCGGCTGCCGCAGATTGACGTGTCGGATGTTTGGGATGACCGGCTCAAGTGGCTCAAATACGGGGTGCTGCTGGTGCTCTTGGTGGTGCTTTTCACCGCGCCCGCGCGGCTGGACAAGGCCATCGAGGTGGAGCCGTTCAAGACTGCGATCACCACATTCTTCATCCGCGAATGGTACTACGTCGCCTATGCCGTCGGGCTGCTGCTGTCGTCGATGGTTCTGTTCAAGGGGTTCTGCCGCTATGTCTGCCCGCTGGGCGCGGTCATGGCGATCGGCGGGCTCATTCGCACGCGCAAATGGATCGACCGGCGCGGGGAATGCGGATCGCCCTGTCAGCTGTGCAAGGTGAAATGCGCCTATGGCGCCATCGCGAAATCTGGAGAGATTCAGTACTCCGAATGCTTTGGCTGCCTCGACTGCGTGACGATCCACGACGACGACACGCAATGCGTGCCCTTGATTATCAAGGCGCGTCGGGGTCGCAATCTTCATGGGGTGGCCGCCGAATGAACCTTTCGCGCCGCCGTTTCCTGAGCATTGCCGCCGCCAGCACGCTGGCGCCCGCCGCACATGCGGCCCCGCTGCGCTGGCACGGCCGCGCGCTGGGCGCGGATGTAGAGATCAGCCTGCGCGGTGCGCGCGGGATGGAGACGCGCGTTCTGGACGAGGTGCGCGGGGCGCTGCGCCGGGTCGAGGCGGCGTTCAACCTTTATGATCCGGCGTCCGAACTGTCGCGGCTCAATGCGGCAGGGCGGTTGCAAACCCCCTCGCCGGTGTTTCGCACACTGTTGGGTCGTGCCGCAGAGATCCACAAAGGCACCGCCGGACTTTTTGACCCGACAGTGCAACCGCTCTGGCGCGCGCTGGCCGAAGGGCGTGATCCGGCCCGCGCGCGCGCAGCACTGGGGTGGGAGCGGGTCGGGATGATGCCGGGGGTCACGCTGGACGCCGGACAGGCGCTGACCTTCAACGGGATCGCGCAGGGGTTTGCGACCGATCTGGTGAGCGGGATCCTCGCCCGGCACGGGTTCACCGAGACGCTCATCAATATCGGGGAGCATCGCGGCAGGGGCGCCCCATGGACCTTGGCCTTGAACGATCCCGTGCACGGCACGCTGGGACAGCGCACCTTGCGCGACCACGCGATCGCTACCTCCAGCCCCGCGGCGACACCCTTGGCCGGGGCGGGCACATCCTGCACGGGCTGCGCGCCCCTCGCTGGTCAAGCGTCAGCGTCGAGGCGCGCGATGCGACCACGGCGGACGGCTATGCAACCGCGATGGTGCTGGCATCGCGCGCGGAAATAGTGCGGATGAAGGCACAGGCGGGATTGATCCGGGTGACGCTGGTGGACGCTGTCGGCAACCTCACGACGCTGTGACGAAAAAAGCCCCCATCAAGGGGGCTTTGCGCGGCGCGGTGTTGGCCTCCTAGCCCTTGACGAGCTTGTTGAACCACCCTTTTTTCTTGGTCTCACCGGTTTCCGTTTCAACCACCTCGTCGGCTTCTTCGGGGGCCGGCGCGCCCACGGCGTCCTGAAAGTTGGAAAAGAATTGATCTGCCATTTTCTTGGCAAAGCCGTCGATAATGCGGCTGCCCAGCTGGGCCAGCTTGCCGCCTACTTTCGCCTCTACATCGTAGTGCAGAATGGTCTTGTCGCCTTCCGCCTCAAGGCGCACGTCCGCACCGCCCTTGGCGAAGCCCGCGGCACCGCCCTTGCCCTCACCGGTGATGGTGATGCTTTCGGGCGGGTTCATCTCGCTCAGCTGCACGGCGCCCTTGAATGTCGCTTTGACCGGGCCGACCTTTTGCACGACCGTCGCCTCGAACCCATCCTCGGGTGATCCTGACATCTCCTGACAGCCTGGCACGCAGGCCATCAGCACCTCGGGGTTGAGCAGCGCGGCATAGACGGTCTCGCGGTCGGCGTTGATGGTTTTCTGGTCGCTAAGCTTCATGGCGTTGGTCCTTTGTCAGCGCTCGGGCGGCTGGTGGGTCAGCCCGTAGCTTTCATAGATGGCCGAGATACGCCCGTCCTGCAAGGCAGCATAGATCGCGTCGTCGACCGTGTAGGCAAGCGGACGGTAGAGAAAACTGATGCCAACCCCCAGCGTCCATTCGCTTAATGCAAAGCCCGGCAGCGGCGGGCTGTGCACGTCGGTGGCGTCGGTCAGCCCGTATTCGATTTGCGCAAGCGGACCCATGACGGCCTTGACGGTGCCATCGTTCAGGGCCTGCATGGCGCCACGCATGTCGGGGTATCGCTGCATCTTGCCGCTCAGCTGACCGCCGGGGAAGGCGGAAAGATAGAAATCCGCGATCGAGTCGTTCTCGACCGCGACGGTGTCAAAGCGGAAGTAGGCCGGCACCGGTTTCTCGTCGGGGTAGGCGGCGGTGCTGTAGCCGATCGCAATGCTTTCGGCGGCGTATTGGCCCGTGAACACGACCTGTTCCGTCCGGCATTTGAACGCGCTGTCGTAGGGCACGCGCATCATCACGTTCGCGATGCGTCCGCCGATCAACGCCCCTTTCCAGATGTTGTTGCGCAGATCCGCGTCAAGGTTTTCGCCGGCGGCGACAAAGTTGAACCTTGCCTCGACGCCGATATCTTCTGCAATCAAGCGCGCGATGTCGACGTCCACGCCGCGCGGCTTGCCCGCCTCTTGCCAACTGTAGGGCGGATAGTCTTCGTAGACGGCAAAGAGCATGTGCCCCTGATCAATGATCTGGTCGAGCTCCTGACCGACGATGTCGCGGCTGGTGTTCTGCGGGCGCTCCTGCGGGACGTAATCGGCACAGGGATCTGCCGCATGGGCCTGCCCCGCAAGGGACAGACCCATGACCAGGGAGAGTGCAGTCGCCGTCAGCCGCACGATCAATTCGCGGCAGACAGGCCGATGGTCAGGGCCTCGGCGGCGGATTTATAGCCGTCTGGCGTCCCGTCGATGGTATTTGCCGCGCGGAACGCCACGCTGTCGGCGACGGGTGCGCCCGAGAGCGTTTCGATCCCGCCGGCGATCTCGCTCAACCGCGCCTTGAGCGCGTCCGGGTCGGCCCCCGCAGTGTCGCTGGCGTAGCCGTCAAGCTGGTCGCGCAGCGCCTTCAACTCGTCCGACACCTCGTCCATCGCCTCGGTGTCGGGACGGGTTTCGATATAGGTCCGGATTGCCCAGGCGGCTTCCTGTCCCAAAAGCTCGCCAAAGGCGGGCATCTTTGTGGTGCCGTTCTGGGTGTAGCCGTGGATGTAGCGCTCCATATACCATTCATCGCCGTATTCTTCGGCCTCGAGATAGCGCAGATCGGGGGCCAGCCCGCCCGAGACGACCTCCAGCCCGTGGCAGCGCGCGCAGTTCTGGTTGTAGCCCGAGGCACCGATTTCGATCGCGGTTTGCCAGACCTCGTCGCCGACGGCGGCAGCGCGATAGGGGTTTTCGATCAGCCACTCATCGCCTAGGGCGGGCAATCCGGTCGTATCGACCGCCTGCGGTGTGACATCGCCGTGGGCAAAGGCAAAGGTGCCGATCGCCAGGCCAAGGGTGGCGCCTGCGGCGGTGGTGAGAAGTGTCTTGTTCATGGCGGTCTCCTGCGGTGGGCCGGTGGTTGATCCCTTTCTATGTGGCGCGCCGCAGGTCGGCTATGCGACTTTGGTTTCACCCCTGCGCCCACGCGTGGCTCTCAAGGGCGACCATGGTCGTATTCGCGTGGTTTGAAGCGGATTGATAGGGTGTCCGACAGGGAGGAGCGTCAGGGATGTTGCGAGCCGCAATTTGCGTGATTTATCTTGGATTTGCGGGGGCTGGCGCCGCGCAGATCACGCTTGAGATCGCGCATCTCAAGGTCGATCAGCCGCAGCCGCCAACGCTCAGCAATCTGGACCCGGTGCCAGAGGATCGCGGCCTTGCCGGCGCATTGACGGGATTGGCCGACAACAACACGACCGGCAAGTTTCTGGGCCAGACCTATACGCTGCACACCGAGCGTGTGGGCGAGGGCGAGGATGGCGTGGCCGCTGCGGCGACGCTGCTGGACACACATCGCTACCTGCTCATCGACGCCGCCCCGCAGGTGATGTTGCAGATTGCCGATCTGCCGGAGGCGGAGGGCGCGATCCTATTCAACATCTCTTCTGGAGCGGGCAGCCTGCGGGATGTCGAATGCCGCGCGAACCTTTTGCACACCGCCGCGTCGGACGCGATGCGCACGGATGCGCTGGCGCAGGTATTCGTGCAAAAGCGCTGGCGCGATCTGGTGATGATCACCGGCACCTACCCGCAGGATGTGGCCTACGCCGAGGCGATGCGGCGCTCTCTGGCGAAATTCGGACTGGATCTGGAGGCGGAAAAGGAATGGGCGTTCGATGCCGACATGCGCCGCAACGCCGCGCAGGAGGTGCCGCTGTTCACGCAGGAATTCGGCGATTACGACGCGATGATCCTCGCCGATGAGGTCAATGATTTTGGACGCTATGTTCTCTACAATACATGGGCCGCACGCCCGGTTACGGGGTCCGAAGGGCTCAGCGCCGTGGGATGGAGCCCGGTTGTCGAGCAATGGGGCGCCGCGCAGTTGCAAAGCCGCTTTACCGACGCCCACGGGCGCGACATGACCTCCGATGACTACGCCGCCTGGGCCGCCGTGCGCACGCTGGGCGAGGCGGTGACGCGCACCGGCGCCGATGATCCGGCAAGCCTGCGCGATTACATCTTTTCCGACGCGTTCGAGCTGGCGGGCTTCAAGGGCCGCCCGCTCACCTACCGCGCGTGGAACGGCCAGCTGCGTCAGCCGATTTCGGTCGTGCACCCGCGCGCGCTGGTCGCCTCCGCCCCGTTGGAGGGGTTTTTGCACCGCGTCAACGAACTTGACACCCTGGGGCTGGACGCGCCCGAAAGCACCTGTGAGGCCTTTGAATGAAACACCTTCTGATTGCTGCCCTGCTCAGCGCGCCTGCATTGGCCGCCGCGGATGAAATCTGGGTGACCAACGAAAAAGACGACAGCGTCAGCGTCATCGACGTCGAAACGCTGGAGGTCGTGGCGACCTATCCCACCGGAGAGCGCCCGCGCGGCATCACGTTTTCAAAGGATTATTCGGTCCTCTACATCTGCGCGTCCGACAGCGATGCCGTGCAGGTGATGGACCCTGCGACGGGCAAGATCCTGCACGATCTGCCCTCCGGCGAGGACCCCGAGCAATTCGTGCTGCACCCCGACGACCGTCACCTCTATATCGCCAATGAGGACGATGCGATCACCACCGTGGTCGACACGCAGACCCGCAAGGTGGTGGCGCAGATCGACGTGGGCGTGGAGCCCGAGGGCATGGCCGTCTCCCCCGATGGCAAGATCGCGATCACCACCTCCGAGACGACGAATATGGCCCACTGGATCGACACGGAAACGCAAGCGCTGTTTGCCAATACGCTGGTCGACAGCCGCCCGCGCCACGCCGAATTCATCAAGGACGGCGCGGAGATGTGGGTGAGCTCGGAAATCGGCGGCACGATCACCGTGTTCGACACCGCCACCCAGACCGAGAAGGGCAAGATCAGCTTTGAGGTGCAGGGCGTGCACCCAGACCGGGTGCAGCCCGTCGGATTTGAATTCACCGCCGGTGATACCCACGCCTTTGTGGCGCTTGGCCCCTCGAACCACGTGGCGGTCGTCAACACCGATACGCTGGAGGTCGAGGAGTATATCCTCGTCGGGCGCCGTGTCTGGCACATGGATTTCAACGCCGACCGCTCGCTGCTGTTCACCACGAACGGGGTTTCCGGCGATGTGACCGTGATAGACGTGGCCAAGCGCGAGGCCATCAAATCCATCAAGGTGGGCCGCTTCCCCTGGGGTGCCGCCTTCCGCCCTACCAACTGAGCCGAGGACTTCCGATGAAATACCTGATTGCCGCCCTGCTGATCGCCGCCGCCCCCGCCACCGCGCAGGATAAACCGACCTACGGCGCCGCGGGCATCCTTGGCGGCTCGAACAAGGAAGATCTGCCGCCGATCATACTGTCAGCCGGGGCGCCGATCTCGGAGGGGCCGTGGGAGCTGCAATCGGGCACCTACTACGAATTCGAAATCCAGGGGGATGGCAGCCAGGAACTGGCCCTTGTCGGCCCCGAATTCTTCCGCGCGATCTGGATCGACGAGATCGTTGTGGAGGGGTTGGAGATCCGCCCGCTTGGTCTCGATTCTGTCGAATTCGACGAGGCGGGCGAGATGGAGATCGGATTCGTCGCGATCAAACCCGGTGCGTACTACATGAAGGTGCCTGGCACCTCGGGGGAGACCCAGCGGATCGAAATCACCATCCGATGAGCGGTCTGCGTGTCGAAGGGCTATCGTTTTCCTACGGGGACAAACAGGCGTTGGACGGGGTCGGCTTTACGGTCGACCCCGGTTCCTTTTGTGCCCTATTGGGGCCGAACGGAGCCGGGAAATCCACGCTCTTTGCGCTGCTGACCCGATTGCTGACCGCGCGTGACGGGCTGATCGAGATCGCGGGCCACAGGCTGGACAAAAGCCCCCGCGCCGCACTCGCGCGACTGGGCATCGTGTTTCAGCAAAGCACGCTGGATCTGGATCTGACCGTGCGCCAGAACCTGAAATATTTTGCCGCGCTGCACGGGATTGCCGGGCGCGATGCGGCGCGGCGCATCGATGCGGCCCTTGAGCGGCTCGACATGGCGCCGCGCGCGGATGAACGCGCCCGCACGCTCAACGGCGGCCACCGGCGGCGCACGGAGATTGCGCGCGCGCTGCTGCATGACCCCAAGGTTCTGCTGCTCGATGAGGCGACGGTGGGTCTGGATGCCGCCGCCCGCGCGTCGATCACGGGCCATGTGCACGCGCTGTGCGACGAGGGGATCAGCGTGCTGTGGGCCACGCATCTGACGGATGAGGTGCGCAGCGCTGACCGTCTGGTCATGCTGCACCGTGCCCGTGTGATCGCCGACGGCACCGCCGGAGACATCGCGGGCGACGTGCCCCTGCAACAGCGTTTCCTCGACATGACGGGGCAGGCGGCGTGAGCGCGCATGTGATCGCCCTGCGTGCCATAGTCGCACGTGAAGCGCTGCGGTTTATCCACCAGCGTGAACGGTTCATCGCGGCACTGGTCCGCCCGCTGGTGTGGTTGCTGGTTTTTGCGGCCGGGTTCCGGGCGGCGCTGGGCGTCAGCATCATCCCTCCCTACCAAACCTATATCACCTACGAGACCTACATCGTGCCCGGCCTGTGCGGCATGATCCTGCTGTTCAACGGGATGCAAAGCTCGCTCAGCCTCGTCTACGACCGCGAGATGGGGTCGATGAAGCTGCTGCTGACCTCGCCCCTGCCGCGCTGGTGGCTGCTGTTTGCCAAGCTCGCAGGGTCGACAGCGATTTCGATCCTTCAGGTCTATGCGTTTCTGGCCATTGCCTACGCGTTCGGCGTGCGCGCGCCCGCGCTGGGGTATGTCACGCTTTTGCCCGCGCTCGTTGTCACCGGGCTGATGCTGGGCGCACTCGGGCTGGTGCTGTCGAGCTTTATCAAGCAGTTGGAGAATTTCGCCGGGGTGATGAATTTTGTCATCTTCCCGATGTTTTTTCTGTCCTCGGCGCTCTATCCGCTGTGGAAAATGGCCGAGAGCTCTGAGCTGCTTTACACAATCTGCGCGCTCAACCCGTTTACCCACGGGGTCGAGCTGATCCGCTTTGCCCTCTACGGTCAGTTCAATGGCGCGGCACTTGTCTGGACGCTGGTGGCGGCGGGGGTGTTCACGGCCGGGGCTGTCTGGGGGTACGATCCGGCGCGCGGGGCACGGCGAAAGGGCTAGCCTTTCAGAACAGCCGGATCGCCTTCAAGGGTCAGGACCCGATCGGCGAGGGCCCGCGCCTCGCGCGGTTCGTGCGTCACCAGCAACGTGGCGGGACGGTGTCGGTCGCGCAGGCCGGTAAAGAGCGCCATCATCTCCTCCGCCGTTGCCGGATCGAGGGAGACGAAAGGCTCATCCAGCAGCAAAAGCGCGGGCGGGCGGGCGAAAGCCCGTGCCAGCGCCACGCGCCGACGCTGACCCAGCGACAATTGCCCGGGGAAATCGGCACCCCGGCCTGCCAGACCAACTTCCGACAATGCCGCCTCGGCGGTGGAGACATCGACCCGGGTGGGCACCGTGATGTTGTCGCGCAGGTTGCGCCAGGACAAGAGGGCAGGCTCCTGAAACACGGCGCTGATCGGTCCGGGCACGCGGCGGGTGCCGTCGAAGTCGGTCTCAAGCCCAGCGAGACAGCGCAGAAGCGTGGTCTTGCCGATCCCCGATGGTCCGGTGAGCGCGACCGTTTCCCCGGCGGCGATGGTGAGGGAAATATCAGCCAAAAGCATGCGCCCCGCGCGGTTGAGGCTGTTGATCGTCAAGGTGGTGGTCATGCGGTCTTCACGGATCTTTCGGCGGTGGCGGCGCGGCAAAAACGCCGTCGGGCAGGCGCGTCGCGGACCCTGTCAACGCAGCGCCGCCCAGTTCTGCCATCAGGCGGAACATCCGGTCGGCGGCGGCTTCGTCAACGGGGCCGTGCTCCGGGATACCCGCGCGGAACCCGTCCCGCAAGAAGCGGTATGTTGCATCATCGCCCGCCCGCATGAGGGGGCGTAGGCGGTCCCATTCGGCATCGTCTCGCGCCAGCCGGTCCTTGGCCGCACGGCTGGCGCGCATCAGGCCGTGGGCCAGCGCGGGACGCTCGCGCAGCATCTCGCCGCGCAGGACATAGCCCAGAAGGGGCGTTGCAGGATCAAGACCAAGGGCTGCGGCGGCCTCGCCCACATCGACCAGCTTACGCATCCCGGCCGCTTCCATCTTGGCGTTGAAATGCCAGTAGTTGACGGCCGCGCCAAACTCCCCGTCGAGCGCGGCCTTGAATACCAGCGGGGGGGCCGCAAACACTTGCGTCGTGCGGCGCGCCAGATCGATACCGTGGCGGCGCTGGGCGTAGGCGCGCAGGATCAGCCAGCTTTTGTCGAGCGCCCCACCCGCGATGCCAATGCGCGCGCCGTCAAGATCGGCAAGGCTTTGCGCGGGGCTGTCAGCGGGCACCAGTATCGCGCCCACCGCGCGGGAGTAGGGGATAAAGACATAGTCGCGCCCCGCCGCGCGCTGGCGCGCCACCCAGATCCAGTCACTCACAACCGCATCGACCGCGCCGCCCTGAAACGCCACCATGCTGGCAGCGCTGCCTGCGGTCCCACGCACCTCGAGGCGAAAACCGTTGGCGGTGTCGTCGCCGTGGTGCGCGATGCTGTCGAGCTCCCAATTGACCGTCCCGACCTTGAGCACGGCAATGCGCAGCACCGGCAGCTCCGCCGCGGCGGGCAGCGCCCAGAGCAGCGCACAGATCAGCAGCGCCCTCATTCGATGACCAGACGGGGCAGCCAATGGCCCTCGGGGTCGCTCTCGACGATGTCCTGATCCCGCAGGGGGCGCAGGACGCCGGGGGCCGGCGGGACAGCGAGCAGGCCCATGTCGATCTCGTGCAGGGTTCCGTCAAACCCGTGCTCGGTCGGGGTGAGGCGGTAGTAGATCCCGTTCCACATGTTGATTCCGTAGTCGGTCGTGCCTTTCCAGACGAACAGCAGATCGTATTCCAGATCCGTCAGATCCTGCGAAATGTTGCGTGCATTTTCATAGGGGTAGGGGACGTGGCACCAGGTTTTCCGCGCCCCGTCGATACATTTGAACGGGCGCATCGACAGGAAATATTCCGAAAAGGCATCCGCGTGCATCTCCATCCGGTAGGCGCCGGTATCGTCGGTCGTCAGCTCCGCGATGACGATCCGCGTGCCGTCATCCGCTTCGAGAGTGACGGCGCGCGACGTCTGCGCCATCGCATCCGGCGGCATGCAAAACAGGGCGGCGGCCAGAAGGCTGCTGCGGATCATGACGGCTCTCCTCCCAAAGAGATCTGGCGGCATGCTAGCGCAGATCCGCGCCGTGGGCACTGCGACTTTGGTTCGGGTCGCGGGGCTTACGACCATTGTTCAATAGCCCGGTGCGGCCTTTGACCGCAGAGTAAAGCGCATGACGGACGCCGGGCGACACCTGCGCCCGCCGCTGTCCAACAGGGAGGAAACACCAATGAATCGATTCATTATGGCGCTGACAGCCTCGATGATGACCGCGAGCCTTGCCATGGCCGATGTCACCGAGGCGGATCTGGCGAATGACGCCGCTAGCACTGGCGACGTGCTGACCAACGGGATGGGGCGGCATCTGCAACGCCATTCCCCGCTGGACATGCTCAACAAGGAAAACGTCAAGAACCTCGTGCCCGCCTGGGCGTTTTCGCTGGGCGGGGAAAAACAGCGCGGACAGGAAACCCAGCCGATCATCCACGACGGCGTGATGTATATCACCGGCTCCTACAGCCGGATGTATGCGCTGGACGTCAAGACGGGCAAAGAGCTGTGGCAGTACGATGCCCGCCTGCCCGAAGGCATCCTGCCCTGCTGCGACGTGGTCAATCGTGGTGCCGCGATCTACGGCGACAAGATTTATTTCGGCACGCTTGACGCGCGCATCGTGGCGCTGAACAAAGACACGGGCGACGTTGTCTGGAACAAGAAAATCGCCGACTACAAGGCCGGCTACAGCTATACCGCCGCGCCGCTGATCGTGGACGGGCTGATCATCACGGGCAATTCGGGCGGTGAATTCGGCATCGTCGGCGAAGTCCAGGCGCGCGATACCGAAACCGGCGATCTGGTCTGGACCCGCCCGGTGATCGAAGGCCACATGGGCACGCTCAATGGTGAAGAGAGCACCATGACCGGTACGCTCAACGCCACCTGGCCCGGCGATATGTGGAAGACCGGCGGCGGGGCGACCTGGCTTGGCGGTTCGTATGATGCGGATACCGACACGCTGGTGTTCGGCACTGGCAACCCGGCGCCCTGGAACAGCCACCTGCGCAACGCGGGCACGCCAACCGAAGGCAACAAGGGTGACAACCTTTATGCCGCCAGCCGCATCGGCATCGACCCCAAGACGGGCGAGATCAAATGGCACTTCCAGACCACGCCGCGCGAGGGCTGGGACTATGACGGCACCAACGAGGTCGTCGCCTATGAGAACCGCGCCGGTGAAAAGCGCTATGCCACCGCCGACCGCAACGGCTATTTCTACGTGCTCAACCGCGAGGACGGTGCCTTTGTGCGCGGTGTGCCTTTCGTAAAAGACATCAGCTGGTCCTCGGGTCTCGACGACACGGGTCGCCCGATCTTTGTCGAGGAAAATCGCCCCGGCGATCCGGCGGCGGCTGCCGATGGCAAGAAGGGTGAAGTGATCTTTGCCTCGCCGTCGTTCCTGGGCGGCAAGAACTGGATGCCGATGGCGCACTCCCCCACCACGGGCCTGTTCTATGTGCCTTCCAACGAATGGGGCATGGACATCTGGAACGAGCCGATCTCCTACAAGAAGGGCGCGGCCTACCTTGGTGCGGGTTTCACGATCAAGCCCAACTATGAAGACCATATCGGCTCGCTCAAGGCGATTGACCCCGACACCGGTGAGTTGAAGTGGGAATTCAAGAACGAAGCGCCCCTGTGGGGCGGCGTGATGACAACCGCGGGCGGTCTGGTCTTTACCGGCACACCCGAGGGCGAATTCATCGCCTTTGATGACGAGACCGGCGAAAAACTGTGGTCCTTCCAGACCGGTTCCGGCGTGATCGGTCAGCCCGTCACCTGGGAGCAGGACGGCGAGCAGTATGTCACGGTGATCTCTGGATGGGGCGGTGCGGTACCGCTCTGGGGCGGTGAAGTCGCCAAGAAGGTGAACTACCTCAACCAGGGTGGCCTTCTGTGGACCTTCCGCCTGCCCAAGCAGCTTGCCTCGATCGAGTAAGCCTGAGGCTTTGAAAACATGCGCCCCCGACCGGCCGGTCGGGGGCGTATTTTCGTTTGGGAACAGGTGTTTGGGATTTGCGACCTTTGGATGGGGTGCATTCAGGGGCGCGCCCGCGCTATGATGGCATCATGACACCCAGCAAAGTGCCCTCATCGCAGCCTGCACCGGACCCGGCCATCGGAAGCTGGGCGCTGATCGTCGACGATCATCCGCTGTTCTGCGACGCGCTTGAGCTGACGTTGAAATCCATTGCCGATTTCAACATCGTGCGGACCAGCAATTGCCTTGAGGCCGCGCTGAAGGAACTTGACGCGCTGCCCGCGCCGGACCTCATCCTGCTTGACCTCAACCTGCCCGACGTCAGTGGCCTTGACGGTCTGTTGCAACTCAAGCGCCGGGCCGAAACCGCGCAGATCATTGTCGTCTCCTCCATGGCTGACAACGCGGTGGTGCATTCGGCAATTGCCGCAGGCGCCTCGGGTTTTGTGCCCAAACACTCCGCCCGCACCACGTTCAAGGACGCCCTCGACGCGATCCGCGCGGGCAGCGTTTACAAACCGACGGGCTACGTGGAAGGTGAGGAAATCACCCAGGAGGCGCAGAATATCGCCCGTTTGTCGTCGCTGACCAATCAGCAGGCGCGGATCCTGCAGGCGATCTGCGAGGGCAAGCTGAACAAGCAGATTGCCTACGACCTTTCCATTGCGGAAACCACCGTGAAGGCGCATGTCACCGCGATCATGCGCAAGCTGGGTGTGCAAAGCCGCACGCAGGCGGTCCTGGTCGCCCATGAGAGCAAATTTACGAATCTGTTGCCAAAAGACGAATAGCGTCCCAAACTCCCGCTTAGGGAGAAATCATTGATGACCAAGATTGTGGATGCAAGGGCGTTGGCCCGGCATACGCTCTGGCGTGCTCAGGCCTCCATTCACGAGGCTGATCCGGTTGCGTTGCTGCAGGCCGAGCGGCCGGCGGAGGAGCTTCGGCTGATCCTGCTGTTCATCAGCCCGCAGGCGGATTTTGCACGGATCGTGGCGCGGGCGCAGACGGTGTTTGCAGGGTCGGACGTGGTTGCCTGTACGACCGCCGGCGAAATCGGTGCACGCGGCTACGAGGACGGGGAGATCATCGCCATAGGTTTTCCGGCGCGGGATTTTGCAACATCGTCGATCCTGATCGAGGACCTCGACGATGGGCACACGCAAACCGTGATCGACCGGATCGCCCTTGACCGCCGCGCGCTGCAGCGGGCGCACCCGGATATGCCACATGGGTTCGCTTTCCTGACCGTGGACGGGTTGTCGCGGCGGGAGGATACGCTGACCGCAACCATTGCGCCGGCGCTGCGCGACATGCCCCTCTTCGGTGGCTCCGCCGGGGACGGGCAGTCGTTCGAGCGCACGCAGGTCGCGCTCAACGGACGCATCTGCGACAATGCCGCCGTGCTGAGCCTCATTCAGACCCGGCACCGGACGGAGGTGTTCAGCATCGATCACCTTGAGCCGACGGACAGGCAGATGGTCGTCACGGGCGCGGATCCAGACAACCGCATCGTAAAATCCATCAACGCAGAGCCCGCGGCGCAGGAATACGCCCGCATCGTCGGAAAGGATCCCGGGCAGCTTGATCCGTTTATCTTTGCCGCGCATCCGGTCGTGGTGCGGATCGGCTCCACCCACCACGTGCGCGCGATCCAGCGGGTAACATCCGAGGGGGATCTGGTGTTCTTTTCAGCCATCGACGAGGGTATGGTGCTGACCGTGGCGGAACCGCGCGACATGGTGCGCCACCTTGATCGCGCGCTGACGCAGTTGGCGGACACCCGCGCCCCGGCGGATATTCTAGGCTGTGACTGTCTGCTGCGGCGCATCGAGGCCGAGCAGAACCAGACCGCGCGCGCGGTATCGGACGTGCTGTCGCAGCACCGCGTCATCGGCTTTTCAACCTATGGCGAACAGATTGGCGCGCTGCACGTAAACCAAACCATGACCGGCGTCGCGATCTATGCCGCGGATGGGATGGAACGGGTCTAGGCCATGTCGCTCGTCAATCCCGCCGACAGTATCGAGCGTCAGAACGAAAAGCTGATGCAGATCGCGACCTCCTTGATGCGAAGGGTCGAGCAGAAGAACGATGAGGCCGGCGCCGCATACGCGCAGTTCGAACGTGCCGCCCTTCTCGAAGTGCAGGTGCGTGAGCGCACGTGCGATCTGGAACGCACGCTTGATCTGTTGCAGGAATCCAACGCGCGTCTCGAGACCGCAAGCCTCGAGACGCGGGAAGCCCGCGCGACCCTGACCGAGGCGATCGAGACGATCAGCGAAGGCTTTGCGCTTTTTGACCCCGAGGATCGGCTGATCCTGTTCAACAGCCGCTTTTGCCGGGGGCTGAGTGATGTGGTCGACGGTCTGCGACCCGGGCTGACGTTTGCGCAATACGTCGGGCTGATATCGACCAGCCGCCATCTGTCGCTGCCCGATACGCTGACCCCGCGCAACTGGGCCGACAAACGCACGCGGCGGCATCGGGACGAACGGGTGGTCTTCAACGTCAGCCTGACCCGCGACCGCTGGCTGCAGGTGAGCGAACACCGCACCGCGCAGGGCGGCACGGTGATCCTGCAAACGGACGTGACCAACATTATCCGGCTAGAGCGGCAGGAACGCGAAAAGATGCGCGACGCGCAGGCGCAGATCCTGCAAGCCACGCTGGATCACCTCGATCAGGGGGTCTGTATCTTTGATCGCGACCAGCGGCTTGTGGGCTGGAACAAGCGGATGGATTACCTGCTGGATCTGCCCCCGCAGCAGGCGGCGATGGGGCACGGATTCTCGGGGCTACTCAAAAGGCTGAACGATCAGCTGCGCTTTTCCGATCCGTTCGACGCGGACATGCTGGAAACCTGGGTGTCCAATACGCAAAGCCGCCCGCCCATCGCCTTTGAAGTGGTGCGCGAGACCGGGCAGACTTTCAGCGTCTTTGCACAGGAAATGCCCGACCGGGGTTTTGTGATCAGCTTTACCGATGTCACCGCAGAGCGCGCGGCGGGCAGGGCGCTGGCGGAGATGAACGAGATGCTCGAACAGCGGGTCGAGGCCCGTACACAGGCGCTCAACGTGGCGCTGGCGGAGGCGGAGCGGGCCAATGCCTCCAAATCCCGCTTTGTCGCGGCGGCCAGCCACGATCTGCTGCAACCGCTGTCAGCGGCAAAGCTGTTCATGTCGTCGCTCACCGGGCAGCTCCCCGATGCCGCCACCCGAGACGTGGTGCACAAGGCTGAAAGCGCGCTGTCCAGCGTCGAACGGATCATCGAGGCGTTGCTGGACATCTCGCGGCTCGACGCGCGGCGCCCGACGTTCGATGTGCAGCCGGTGCGCCTGTCGGCAATCCTTGATCCGCTCGCGGATGAGCTGACGCCGGTGGCGCAGGCCAAGGGTGTCTCGTTGCGGGTGGTGCCCTGCGGTCTGAGCGTGCGCAGCGATCCGGGATATCTGCGACGGATCGTGCAAAACCTCGTCTCCAACGCGATCCGCTATACGGACTCCGGACGCGTCGTCGTGGGCGTGCGGCGCCGCGCGGGTGTCGCGCGGCTGGAGGTCTGGGATACCGGGCGCGGGGTCGCAAAGGCGGATCAAAAGGCGATTTTCCAGGAATTCAAACGTCTCGACACCTCGCAGCCCGAAAACAGCCTTGGCCTTGGCCTCGCGATTGTGGAGCGGGCCTGTAAGAGCCTCGGTCACCCGCTTGAGCTCTCCTCTGAACCCGGACGGGGCAGCGTTTTTTCGGTCGAGCTGCCGGTGCGTAAGGCCGGCATGAGCACCGTCGAAAGTCCTCCCGACGCGCCGCTCAAGGGGCTTGTCGAAAAAGGGCAGATCGTCTTTCTGGTCGAGAACGACGATAGCCTCGCCCGCGCGATGACGCTGATGATCGAAGGTTGGGGCGCGCAGGTAATCCATGCCGCCAGCGGGGAAGAGGGGCTTGCCCTGCTTTCCGATATTGACCTGCGGCCGGATGCTCTGATGCTGGATCACCAATTGGGCGACGGGATGACGGGGATCGAGCTTTTGCGCAGGATCCGCCTGCGCTACGGCCACGTGCCCGCGCGGCTGATTTCGGCGGATCGCAGCGCAGAATTGCGCGCGGCGGCGCGGGATGCGGGCGCGGTGCTGCTGGGTAAGCCGGTGGATGAGGCCGCGCTTGTGTCGTTCCTCAACGAGGCGGCACGCGTCAGCGCGGACTGACGCGGTAGGTCAGCGGTGCAGTGTCATCGGCGGAGAAATCCTGTGCCATTTCCTGCATCCGCCCGTGCAGCGGGGATTTCACGCAGACCGGGTCGGTCGCCGCCGCATCGCCCGCAATCGCCATCGCCTGACAGCGGCAGCCGCCAAAATCCAGCTTACGCCGGTCGCAGCTGCGGCAGGGCTCCTGCATCCAGTCGTCGCCCCGGTAGGCGTTAAAGGCGGCGCCGTGGGTCCAGATGTCGGCCAGCGGGCGGTCGCGCACGTTGTCGAATTCCAGATGCGGGATCGTTTGTGCCGCGTGACACGGCAGCACCAGCCCGTCGGGCGTGACGTTCAGACCCGTCGTGCCCCAGCCACCCATGCAGCGTTTAGGATAGTCCTGGTGGTAGTCGGCGGGCACGTAGTCGATGACCATGGTGCCTTTCAGTCGCTTGCGTGCCTCGGCCACGATGCGACTGGCTTCATCGGCCTGTGCGCGGGTCGGCATGAGTGCGGCGCGGTTCTGCATCGCCCAGCCGTGGAATTGCACGATGGCGACCTCCATCCGCCGCGCCTTCATGCTGACGGCCATTTCGATCGCTTCGGGCAGTTGGTGAAGGTTCTGACGGTGTACAACGGCGTTGAGCGTCAGCGGAAAGCCTGCGGCGACGATCCACTCCGCCGCCTGCATCTTGCGTTTGAACCCGCCGTCGTACCCGCCGATCCGGTCGGCCATGGCCGCATCCGTACCCTGCAATGACAGCTGCACGTGATCGAGGCCTGCGTCGTCCAGCTCTGCCAGTCGCCGCTCGGTCAGGCCGATGGCCGAGGTGATGAGGTTTGTGTAGAGGCCTGCCGCGCGTGCCGCTTCGACAAGTGCCGTCAGATCGCGGCGCGATGCGGGCTCCCCGCCGGACAGATGCAATTGCAGCACGCCCAGATCCGCGGCCTCGCGGAACACCCGTGCCCAGGTGTCGGTATCCAGCTCGCGGTCGCGCGCGGCCATCTCGACCGGGTTCGAGCAATAGGGGCAGCTGAGCGGGCAGCGGTACGTCAGCTCCGCCAGCATGGCGATGGGGGCGGGGGGCGCGTGTGGGGTGGGAGATGGGTGTGGCGCGGGGATGTTCATGCCGCGACCTCAAGGATGCGGCGGTCCATCAGACCGGTGATGTATTCGGTCACGTCGCCGCGGATCTGATCTTCGGGCGCGTCATAGGAAGCGGCGAGGTGGGTGACGACGGCGTCAAGATCGCGCGCGCCGTCCAGCGCCGTCAGGATCGCGTGGGAAATCGGATCAAGGGCGATGGTCCGTTCGGGCGCCAGCAGCACCCAGCGCGCGCGCACTCGGTCGTGGTGCAGACGCACGCCGCGCGGGATTACGGGGATGTCAGTGCCGTGCAACTTCATGCGGCGACCGCGATCAGATGCGTATCGGGCTGCCAGCCACCGGGCGGGATGCGCCCCGGCGCCACATAGGCGGCAGAGATCGCGTCGAGCTGCGCCCAGAGCACGTTTGTCTTGAAGATCAGCGCCTCGGCGGCAGCATCCTGTTTTTCCGCCGTATCTGCGTGATCCAGCACCCATTTGAGGCCAAAGGCCACGTCCTTGGGCGCCTCGCTCAGCCGATTGCGGAAATAGCTGAGCGCGCTGTCGTCGGCAAAGGCGTAGTTGGCCAGCAGCCCTTCAATCCGGGCTGCGTGGATCTTGGGCGCGAACAACTCGGTGAGTGAGGCGGCGACGGCCTCCAGCAGCGTCTTGTCGCGCACAAAGCGCACGTAGGCCTCTACCGCAAATGTGGTCGCAGGCAGGATCCCGCGTTTGGACGCGACGTAGTCGCGATCAAGCCCCACGGCATCGGCCAGCCGCAACCAGCGCTCGATCCCGCCTTCGTTGGTGTCGGTGCCATCGTGATCCTCGATCCGTGAGCGCCACGCGCGGCGCAGGGCCGGATCCTCGACCCGTGACATGAACGCCGCGTCCTTCATCGGGATCGCCGATTGGTAGGCGTAGCGGTTGATGACCCAGGCACGCACCTGCGTGGGCGTGCACCCGCCCGAGTGCAGCAAATCGTGGAACGGGTGCTTGTCGTGATAGCGCTCCGCACCGATACGGCGCAGACGGGCCTCGAATTCTTCGCGCGATTGGGTCACAGGGTCAGCTCCATTCCGTCGGCGGCGATCAGCCATCCCGCCGCCTCGGCCTCTGCCCGCTCCGGCGCTGAGGGGCGCAGCACGGGGTTGGTGTTGTTCATGTGAACGAATACTTTTTGACGCACGTCCATATCGGCAAAGCCCGCGATGGACCCGTCGGGCCCTGACATCGAGATGTGGCCCATGCGCTTGCCGGTCTTCTGGCTCAGCCCCGCGGTGACCATTTCGTCATCGCGCCAAAGCGTGCCGTCGAACAGCACCATCGCCGCTCCCGTCAGCCGGTCGCGCAGACCGGGCGTCAGCCGCGCGCAACCGGGGATGTAGTAGGCGCGGTTGATCCCATCGTCGAGGGCAACGCCAACGGTTTGCTCGCCCATCATTTCGGTCTCTACTTCAGCGCCTTCGAGGTACAGCGGGACTTTGCCCGGCACGGCAAACAACGTCGCCATGAGGCCCGGGACCAGGTCGAACGGCGTGTCCATGGCAATGGCCCGGCGCGGCACGACGTCGGTATTGAGCGCGTTGAAGATGGGATTGTCGGCCACCACCGACAGGATTTCGGACGTCGCAAACAGCGTAAACGGTTGCTGTTCGCGCAGCGTCAGCAGGCCCGCAACGTGGTCGATATCCCCGTTGGTAAGCATAACAGCGCGCAGCGGCAGATCGCGCAGCCCGGTCGGGTGCAGACACGGCGTGCGCGCCATCTGTTCGCGAATATCGGGGGAGGTGTTCAGGATCGCCCAATCCGACCCATTGGCAGAAACGGCAATCGAAGATTGTGTCTGCGCCGGGATCTCACCCGCGCGGGCCAAGTTGCAATTCTCGCAACCGCAGTTCCACTGGGGAAGGCCGCCGCCGGCGGCCGCCCCCAAAATCTGCACGCGGAGAGTCAATGAACAGGCTCCGCGCGAAGGGAATCAGAACAGAACGCCGCCGGCGTCTTCTTCGCCCTCGGGGCCGTACATGTTGATTTCCATGCCGCATTCGATTTCGCGGATGATTGGTTTGGTCCAGGCCATTGGTTGATCCTCCATTTACGCAATGATGCTGACCCGAGTATCGGTCCGCTGTCAACGCACGTCTATGATACCATGGTCGGGGGCGGGAAACCGCGCGTCTATGCAGGCTCGATCATATCGACGCGGGTCGCGTGGCGGCCGCCTTCGAAGGCGGTATCGAGAAACGCATCGACGATCTCGATGGCGAGGCTCTCGCCCACCACGCGCGCGCCGATGGACAGCATCTGGGCGTCGTTATGCGCGCGGATCATCCGGGCCGAAAACGGATCGGCGCAGACGCCGCAGCGGATACCGGGCACCTTGTTGGCCGCCATCATGATGCCTTGACCGGTGCCGCACAGAACGATCCCCAAATCCGCCTCGCCCTGCGCGATCCGACGTGCGGCCGCGGCGCCGTGCAGCGGGTAATGGGTGCTTTCGGCCGTTTCGGGGCCAATGTCGGTGACTTGCCAGCCACGCGCTTTGGCGTGGGCGGCGATGGCACGGCGCAATTCGATGGCAGCATGGTCACTGGAAAGAACGAGGCGGTTGGCGGCGGTCATAGTGGATCCTTTGGGTGGATGGCAGTCTGGACCCTCATCTGGACCGAAGCGCGCGCAATGAAAAGGGGCAAGGCTCACGCTGGGGGGGCTGAACCCGATACCGCAGGGTCGTCAAAAGGGGGCCGTCTGGATCAGCCAGACGATCATGAAGCCAAGTGCGATCCACGGACCAAAGGCGATCTGCGTCCCGCCGCGCCGTGTCAGCAGCGCAAATACAAGTGCTGTGCCCGCGGCGATCAGCATCACCATGGGGAGTGCCGCCCAGCCCAGCCATGTCCCCGCCGCGGCAAACAACTTTGCGTCGCCCAGGCCCAGCCCCTCGCGCCCCGTGCGGTTGAAATGCAGATGCCCGACCAGCGCCAGCAGGGCGTAGGCCGCAACACCCCCGATCGCCCCCGCGACCACCCGGTCCCACCCCTCCAGCGCCGCGCCACACAACCCCAGCGCGATCAGCGGCAGCGTGAGCCGGTCGGGAAGCCGGTGCGTGCGCAGGTCGATCCACGCGAGCCACCCCAGCCCCCCGGCAAGCAGCCCCGTCAAAACACCCCAAAGAATTGCCTGCATTTTCCGAACCGAATTATTTTTGCGCGCGCTTGAAACTCTTGCGCAACCCCTACGTGAGTACGGGTGCTTGAACAACAAACACAAGCCGACAGGGCATAATCCGGGGAGGCCGGCATGCCATTCAACAAGGAGAGACGGATGCCATTTACGAAAAAAGCGACAAAATTCGCGATGACGGCCAGTGTTGCCGCCCTCGTCGCGTCCGCGGCGGGCGCGTCGTCCCACCGCGAGGCCCCGGGGATTACCGAACAGCCCAAGGTGGACGCGTCAGATTTCTACATGTTCCGCAGCTACGAGCCGGGCCGTGAAGACTACGTCACCTTCATCGCGAACTACATTCCGTTGCAGGCGCCCTACGGCGGTCCGAACTATTTCACGATGGACCCCGACGCGATCTACGAGATCCACATCGACAATGATGGCGATGCCGTCGAGGATGTGACCTTCCAGTTCGATTTCAACAACGAGTTGGCAATGGACGGTGCGGGCATCGCGCTGCAGATCGGGGATGCCACCGTGGCGATCCCGCTGCGGACGGCAGGTCCGATCACCGGCGCTGCGGATGATCCGCTCAACGAGATCGAGACCTACACGCTGACCAAGATCACCGGCGACCGCCGCTCGGGCACGCGTGAGGAAGTCGATGGGCCTGACGGGCACATCATGGCGAAACCGCTGGATTATATCGGGACAAAAACGCTTCCCGACTATGAAGGCTACGCCAATAACTTCATCCATGACATCACGATCCCCGGCTGCGACGCGCCCGGCAAGGTGTTCGTGGGTCAGCGGGCCGAAGCCTTTGCCGTTAATCTCGGCGAGATCTTCGATCTGGTGAACCTCGTGCCGCTTGAAGGCTCGATCGAGAACGACCGCTCCAACGACGATCTGGTCGGTCTGTTCAACGTGACCTCTCTGGCGCTCGAAGTGCCGATCGACTGTGTGACCGGTGACGGCAATGGCGTGATCGGTGCCTGGACCACGGCCAGCCTGCCACAGGGTGAAGTTGAGGATCCGTCTCCGACCTACGCATCCACATCCGTCTACGGTGGTGCCTTTGTGCAGCAATCGCGGCTCTCAAACCCGCTGGTGAACGAAGTCGTCATCGGTCTGCCGGACAAGGATCTGTTCAACGCGGCAGAGCCGACACAGGATGGCGCGCTCGCCACCTATGTGACCAACCCGACGCTGCCTGCGCTGATCGACATTCTGTTCCGCGACGCGCTGGGCGCCGAAAGCAACATCGCGCCGTCGAACCTGCCCCGTCAGGATCTCGTCACCGCGTTTCTTACCGGCTTTCCGGGTGTGAACCAGCTGGCCACCGTGACCCCGTCCGAGATGTTGCGTCTGAATACGGCCATACCCGCGACCGCACGTGATGCGCAAAGCCCCTTCGGTGTGGTTGCCGAAGATCTCGCAGGTTTCCCGAATGGCCGTCGTCCGGGTGACGACACCGTCGACATCGCCCTGCGTGTCGTGATGGGTGCGTTGTGCCACCCCGTGCCCCTTGGTGCCGAGCTTGGCATCGAAGGTGCGGTTGAGGATACCGACAGCGATCTGGTGAACCTGGGACTGTGCGCTCCCGAGGACGCGCCCGTTGGCAATGCGCCCTTTATCGACGGCGCGCCGATTTCCGCGGCTGAACTGCAGAATGCGTTCCCCTACCTGAACACGCCCTTGCCCGGTGCCGGCGGCGATGACAGCGAAGACTAAGGAGAGCACATGAAACTGAGTATCAAGACAGCAACCCTGCTGGCCGGTGTTCTTCTGGTCGCCGCCTGCGACGGCTCGGATGACAACGGTGAGGCCTCGGGCATCAGCACGCTCGGCTCTGCCTTCCGTGCGATGTTCGCCGCCGACGCAAACGCCGAACCGGTGGATGCACAGACGGTCGACATCTCGGTCGATCTGACAGCGGATCCGTTCAACCCCTGAGGTTGGCGCTTCATTGAAAACACGAGAAAGCCCCCGGCGCACCGGGGGCTTTTTCAGTTTGCGGCCTCGGGCACCTGGCCGGGACGCAGACGCCGCCGCACGATCTGAACCGCCTTGACCCCCGCAGCATTGCGCCGCGCCAGCGTGGTTTCCAGAACGACCCGCGCGCGCCCGGCCTCGGCAAGGATGTCGACGCGGTAGACGTTGGATGTAAAGCCGCTGTTTTGCGGGCGCAGGGCGCCAACGCGCTGCAACATCTCGCGGGTAAGCTCTCCGCGCGCGTCGCGCATCCGCAGCAGCTGCGTGGTTTGGCCGGTGTTCTGCATCATCACCGACAAAAGAAACGGGTCGACGGAATTGAGGTTCACCGTGCCGGGCACGGGCAGGGCCGTCGCATACGGCCCCAGAGCGGCTACGGTCTCGGCGCTGACGCCATAGTCGGTCAGATCCTCCAGCGCCGCGACCGGACCGGCCGCCTGCAGGATGCGGATAATCTGATTGACGGTCTGTGGCGGCTGGTCGAGCGCAACCATAAGCCGGGTGCCAAAGGCCTGCGTGCCCGCCGATAGATCTGCAAGCTGGTTGATGTCGAATTTCGCCTGCAAATCTTCGATGGCGACGGAAAAGCGCCCCGTCGGCAGTCGGGCCTCTCGCTGGATCACGCCAAGCGCCCAGGGCTCGTTCAGGTGATCCGCCTCGGGCGCCGTATCGAGATCGCGGCGCAGCGCGTCGATGACAGAGCTTTCGGCACCCAGCGCGATCTGCTCGGCAACGGCGACGTCCGCGGCGTCGGCGATCCTGTCCAGCGCGCGCTCCTGACCGGTGATCAGCAGCACCATCAATCCCCCCGCGATGGCCAGCACCACAAGAACGTTGACCAGCACCACGCCGCTGTCTTCCGACCTGCGGCTCATCGGCCCTGTCCCGCAGGCAGGGCAAAAAGGCGCACGAGCGTTTCGGGCGGGTCTGCCCGCAGTGTCACGCTCAATTCGGCGGCGTGCGCGGCCGGGATAGTCTCCGCCGCGGTCGGCGGCCAGCTGTCATGCCAGCGGCCCGCCGCATCCATGGTACGCCACTGCGCGCTTTGCACGTTCTCCAGCAGCCGCTGATCGACGTCAGGGGAGGCTGCCCGCGCGACACGTCGCACAAAAACGCCGTCGCGCGCGATGTAGGTGACGATGACGATGCCTTCATCGATAGGCCGCGCAAATTGCAGTGCGTTGTCCTGCAACTGCGTGCTGGCGCCAGTCATCTGCAACAGGTCGCGCCGCAGGATCACGAACGTGCGGTCGATGTCGGCCAAGCGCTCGAGCCGCCCGTCGGTTCGCGCGCCGGTGCGCGCGACGGTGTTCAGAACCGCCAGCCCGGCCACACCGATCAGGGCAAAGATCGCGAGGGACACGAGGACTTCGATCAGGCTCACGCCCGCCTCCGGCTCCCGCCGCGGCTGGCTCATACCGACGTGCTGCCAATCAGGCTGAACTCTCCTGCGCCGACTTTCAGGACACCCAGGCCCCGCTCGCACAGGCCCGAGCGCAGGAAGCGGTAGGGACCGATTACGCCGGTGAAGCCTTCGGGGCGGGTCAGCCCCGCCGCATTCAATTTCCCGGCCTGACCCAGAATGCGCAGCAGGTCGACCCCGTCGAAGGCAAGCCCGGTGATGATCCCGCCGGACGTGCCGGATGCCTGGCGAAATGCCTCGTCGAAGGCGGCAAAGCGCAGCGGATCCGGCGCGGCAAACCACGCCTCCCGGAACGCGCGACGGCCCGACAGATCCAGCGCGGACCATTGGGTCGATCCCAAAAGCTGCACGCCCTGACCCTGCAAGGCCTCGGCAAAATCGGGAAGTGTGGCGTCGGCCACGGGTAGATAGACGGCCTTGGGCAACGGCCCGTTGGCCTGAAGGGCGGCCATGAGCCCTTGGGCATTGCTGCGTACAACGCTGGGGCGCACGCGGATCCCGAGGGCCGCGCCCACGCGCTCGGCCGCTTGTGCGGATTGCGCGCCAAAGGCACCGGGCGGCACGACCGTGACGACATCGCCCAAACCCCGCTGGGCGGCGATCGACAGGATGGCCTGTGCCGATTGCGCCGGCGTGACGCCAAACACAAAGGTCCGGCGCCCGGCAAGTGCTGCGTTGTTCGACAGCGTGACGACCGGCACCCGCACGCTGGCGCTGATCGCCTCGACCTGCGCGCTGAAAACCGGGCCGACGAGGATCTCCGCGCCAGCTGCGACTGCGGCAGTGGCGGCGGCAACGGCGCTTTGTGGCGTTGAGCCGCTGTCCACGATCTCGATCCCGATGCCGGGACCGCCGCCAAGGGTTGCGGCACTGCGCAATCTCTGGCCTAGATCGGCGGACTGACCGGACAGGGGCAACAACACCGCAGACCGACGCGGCCCGCCACTGCCTGTCGACGTGCCCGAACCGGGGAGCGCAAGCTCACCGCAACCAGATGAAAGAGTGACCAGCGATGCCGCAGACAGACCCGACAGGACACGCCGCCGGGAGACGCGCGCGCGGGGCCGCGCGGATCGGGCGCTGGATGGGAGTCGGGGCTGTGACATTGGCGATCCTGCTTTTAGTGTTGGGGGGTCTGGCGCTGCGCGTCCCGGTAAGTCTGCTTACCCGAAACATCGTTCTGCCGCCAGCGGTGGTTGCGGTGCACGGCTCTGCGCGCCGGGGTCGGGCAACACTTACGGAGGGCTATACCCTGCGCTGGGGCAGCGGTCTGGCTCTGCTGCCGCTGCCTCATCTCAGAACCGATCTGTTGCTTGAAGGGCCCGATACCCGTGTGGATGCCCGTGCGGCAACCGGAGCGGGCGGGATCACGCTTGAGCGCGCGTCGGGCCGCGCGGGGCCGGGGCTGGCGGCGATGGTTCCGGGGGCATGGCGGTGCGACATGACGGCTGTGGTGCGGGACGTCTCGCTTGCGTGGCGATGGCGCGATGCGGCAGCGGCGGGGACGATCTCCACGCCTGCGGGTACCTGCACCCGTGGCGACCGACGCGCGGAAATCCCCGCCCTGCAAATCGCGCTGTCGTCAGAGGGGCGCGACGCCGTGGCGCGCCTCTCGCAGCCGGGCGGGGCCGAAATGGCGCATCTGCGCCTGCGTCGGGACAGGGTGCTGGATATCCACATTGCGCCATCGGCGGCAGAGGTCTTTCCGGCGCTGCCGCGTGGCGGGCCGATCACGTTGCAACTGCCGTTCTGATTACCCTGCGAGACCATTGAGCCCCACAATCGGCATCAGGATCGACATTACCAGCAACATGACGATCCCCCCCATGACCAACAAAACCGCCGGTTCCACCAGCGCGACAATCGTCGTGACCGTCGCCTTGAGCCCTGCCGCCTGATCAACGGCAGCCTTGTTGAGGCTTTCGCCCAGCTGTCCGCTGGCCTCGCCGCTGGCGATCATCGCGATCAGCATCGGGGGAAAAACCTTTGCAGCCTCGACCGCGCGCGAGAGCGCCGCGCCGTCCTGCACCGATTGCGTGATCTCGGCCACACGCGCGCGCACGAAACGGTTGGGTACCGTGCCGGAGGCCGCGCGCAGCGCCTCGGCGAGCGGTACGCCCGATTGCACCAGCGTCGCCAGTGTCCCCGAAAATTGCGCCGCGTTCATGCGCAGCACCAATGGACCCAGCAACGGCGCGCGGATCAGCCAGCCGTCCCAGCGCAGGCGCAGCGCCGGTTGGCGCAGCAGCGCAAGCCCGGCAATGACGAGCAACGCGCCGGTGCCGGCCACCGCAAGGCCCCAGCGCGTCATCCAGTCGGACACGGCTATCAGGCCGCGCGTCAGACCGGGCAGATCCGCGCCGCGCGCGGTAAAGACGCGCACGATGTCGGGCACCACGAACGTCAGCAGGGCCACGATCACGCCGATCGACACGATGGCAAGCAACGCCGGATAAATCAGCGCCAGTTGCAGGCTCTGCCGGTTGCGCGCGCGATCTTCGATGTGCACCGCCAGATGTTCCAGAACCTGCGGCAGCTTTCCCGCCGTCTCTGCCGCGCGCACGGACGCGCGGTAGTATTCGTCAAATGACTGCGGCACCTCCTGCAGCGCTTCGGCAAAGCTGCGGCCGTCGACGATCGCGCTGCGCATGTTCAGCAGCAACGACACGTCGCGAGGGTTCGACATCTGGTCGGTCACGATCTTGAGCGCGTCCTCGATCCGGACCTGCGCACCCACCAATGTCGCCAGCTGGCGCGTCACCAGAACCTGTTTCTTGAGGCTCAGCCGGTGGGCGCGGACGCCGCGCGCGCTGCCGACACGGTGTTGCGTCGCCTCGACCGAGAGTGGCAGCAGGTCGCGGGCCCGCAGATCGGCACGGGCGGCAGCCGCACTGGTCGCTTCCACGAGGCCCTTTCGTTTCTTGCCGCCGGGGTCGACCGCCTGATACTGGAACGCGGGCATGCTCAGCGCGCCTCGACCAGCGCGTCGTCGCGCACGGCGCGGGCGACTTCGGACACCGTGGTCAGGCCATCGCGGATCTTGTCCACGCCGTCCTGCAGGATGCTGGGGGCGGTACCGCGCGCCTCGGCGGTCAGCGCCGCTTCGGAGGCGCCGTCGTGGATCATCGTCTCCAGCTTCGCGGTCATCGCGATGATTTCGTAGATCGGAAGCCGTCCACGGTAGCCGGTATCGTTGCAGGCGTCGCAGCCCACGGCCTCGCAAACCTCGGTCCCGGCGGGCAGCGCACCCGACAGCAGCGCGGCCTCGGCATCTGTCGCGGGGCGCGGCGCACGGCATTCGGGGCAAAGCCTGCGCACCAGCCGTTGCGCGACAAGCCCGCGCAGCATCGGAGCAAGCAAATAGCGTTCGACCCCCATGTCGATCAGTCGCGATACCGCGCCGATGGCCGTGTTGGTGTGCAGCGTCGACAGAACGAGGTGGCCGGTCATGGCGCTCTCCACGGCGATACGGGCGGTTTCGCCGTCGCGGATCTCTCCGACCATAATGACGTCGGGATCCTGTCGCAGGATCGCGCGCAGGCCCCTGGCAAAGGTCATATCGGTCTTGGCATTGACCTGGATCTGGCCCACGCCATCCATGGAGTATTCGATCGGATCCTCCACCGTGAGGATATTGCGCTCGCGCCCGTTGAGCGCGTGCAGGGCCGCGTAGAGCGATGTCGTCTTGCCCGAACCGGTGGGCCCCGTCACCAGCACCAGACCTTCGGGCGCGTGGATGATCCCCTCGAATACCTCGCGGTCGCGCGCGCTGAGCCCAAGATTGTCGATCCCGGTCTGCGTCTGCCCCCGGTCGAGCAGGCGCAGCACCACCCGTTCGCCAAATTGCGACGGCAGGGTCGAAATCCGTACATCCAGCTCGTAGCTGCCCACGCGCAGGCTGACCCGGCCGTCCTGCGGCAGGCGTTTTTCCGCGATGTCGAGCTTGCCCATCACCTTGAGACGGCTTGAGAGCTGTGCGGCAAGCGCCCGGCGCGGCGTAAGGACTTCGCGCAGCACGCCGTCCACACGAAAGCGCACCACCAGCCGCTTTTCCTCGACCTCGATGTGGATGTCCGACGCGCCGTCCTTGACAGCCTCAAGCAGCAACGCGTTGATCAGCCGCACGACAGGCGCATCGTCATTCTGATCGAGCAGGTCATCGACGGAGGCGGCGGTTTCCGCCAGTGCGCTCAGATCGTCGCCGTCCGCGTCCGCCATGCTTGCCGCCTGTGAGGCGCTGTCGCGGTATGTGGCCGACAGCGCCTGATCAAAGGCCTGCGCGTCGATCGGTTCAAACGTGACGCGACCGCCCGCGACGCGCTGCGCCTCCAGAAGGGCGGGCAGCGTCGCGCCGGGCAGATGGCGGCACAGCGGCGGGCCGCCCGTCTCCTCGGCGATCAGGACGCCGTGCGCCTTGGCAAACGAATAGCTGAGCGTTGACGTCATTGCGCGTCCTCCACCGTCATGCGCAGGGAAACCATGCCGGGCGCCGTCAGGCGCGACATCTCGACCGATATGGCGCGCACGCCGCTCTGTGCCTCCAGCGTTGCGATCCAGTCAATGAGATCGGCATAGGCGGCCTCGGCCACTGTGACGCGCAGGCGCGGGCCTTCGGGGTCAAGCCGGGCAAGCGTGATGCCCGCGCGCTCACCGCTTTGGGTCAGGCGCTGGGCCAACGGCGTGTCAGGCAAAACGGGTGCTGCGGGCCGGGCGGCAGCGCCGCCGTTTTGCCGCGACAGCTCGATCAAGGTGAGATAGCGGGCGATCCGGTCGGCCTGTGCATCCTGCGCGCGGGCAATCGGCTGCCAGACGTAGACCCACGTGCCCAGAACCAGCAAAACCGCCGCACCGCCCAGCACCAAGGCGCGCTCGCGCGGTGTCAATGAGGCAAGCGCCGACATCATGGCCGCACCGTCAGGTCAGCACGGGCGGAGCCTGCTTCTGCCGTTGCCGATCCGCTCGACACGCGCAGACCTTCGGCACCCAGCCCTGCCTCGGCGCGTTGCAGCGCGTCAAGATCGGGCGCCTCCAACGTGATGCGCAGCGCCTCCGGCGACCAGGTCAGTTGGCGGAACGTCACCGCGTCGGGCAGCGCCGCCAGCGTGGTCGAGACGCGGTGCATTACCGGCAGAAACGCTGAGCCGCGGATCGGCTCGTTCATCGCCGCCAGCCTGCGCTGGATCAGGGCGGGAGGTTGGTCTGCGTCGGCGTCGGGCAGTTGCGCGGTGAGGGCGCTTTGCGCGCGGGCCTGCAAGCTGTCGGCGATGGTGCGCTGCGCGGCCGCGTCCGCCGCCGCAAGGCCAAGGTGGCCGATCGCGCCGATCACGCTGGCGGCGGCCAGCCATTTCAGCGGGCGCGCCAGCCCGCGGGCGGGCCGAAAGGCCCCCTGACGCAGGTCGGTCAGATCCTGTACGCGGGGCGGCGCCGGCAGGGCGCTACCGCTGTGTTGCGCGCCGATGCTGCGGGGCAAGGGATCGCCAAAGCTTTGCACATCGGGTGTGCCTGCCAGATGCCATAGCGTCGGGAGCATGTCGGTCCTAGCGGCAAAGCCGCTGCCGTCGGATCCGCGTACCAGCGCGCGCCCTGCGTGGGCATAGCAAATCCATTGCGCCCCGCCCTCCGCGCTAAAGCCGGGGCGCGGCACAAGGAGCTGTTCCGGTACGATTTCGCGACCGGGAAGCGCATCGCGATAGCGGTGCATCACCTCCGTCGCAACTGCCGCGGCAAGTATTTCGCCCGGCGCGCCGCCTTCTCCGCACAGCGCGACATGCGTGGTGCTCAGTGCCTGCCCCAGTTCGCCCTCGATGGCGAAAGGCAAGGCCGCGGCGCGCTGACGGGCGGCGCGCACCGGGAGGCTCAGCACATGCAGGCTGACCAGTTCGGCGGGGATCACGACGATTGTGTTACGTAGGGAAGGCGGGACCAACGCCTCGAATGCGACCGGCTCTGCGTCAGATTGCAGGGGGTGGGCCACGTCTTCCGGGGCCGGTGCAGGGGGCGCGACCGGGGGTTTAATTGCCTGATTTATTGAGGTATTTTCGTTATTCACGGGCTTGCTCTGGCGCCTTGTTTGATGCACTATGGTCGGTGGGTTCCTCCGGTTGTGGATACGCTCGCACAAAACACACGGCACGACTAGGAGTTGAGTTTCATGACGGTCAAGAATTCAGAGAACCGCAAGCATCCCGCGCGGCGTGATCCGGAAGCCGGTGTCACGCTGATCGAGATGATGGTGGTTCTAGTCATCATCGCGGTTGTCGCCGCGATGGTTGTCCCAAATGTCATTGGCCGCCCGGATGAGGCGCGCGTCACCGTGGCGCGTACCGATCTGCGCACGATTGCAGGCGCGCTCGAGATCTACCGCCTGGACAATCGCACCTATCCAAGCACCGCGCAGGGTCTTGCGGCGCTGGTGCAGCGCCCCACCGTACCGCCGGAGCCTGTGAACTGGGCCAGCGGCGGTTATCTGAGCGTGATGCCACAGGACCCATGGGGCGCGCCCTATGTCTACCAGTCGCCGGGGCAGACGGGGCCATTCGATCTGACGACGCTCGGCGCCGACGGGCAACCCGGGGGCGAGGGAGTGAATGCCGACATCACCCATGGTACAGTGCAGGCCAACAATGGCTGAGACGCGGCGCGGCGACAGCGGCGTGACCCTGATCGAAACGCTCGTGGTTCTGGTGCTTGTTGCGGTGGCGGCGGGTATCGTGACGCTGTCGCTTCCCGGAACCGCGCCGCCACGCGCGGTCGCACAGGAGGCTGACCTGCTTGGCAAACGGCTCAACCTTGCGGCTGAACGGAGCCTGACCACCGGCCAGACCCTGCGCATGGCGTGGGGCGATGGCAGCTACGGCTTTTCGGTTTGGGACGGGGCGGCGTGGACCCCTGCCACAGCACAATCATTGGCCGGACCGCACCGGATCGAGAGCGGGCTGATCCTTGACGATCCGGACGGTGCGCGCAGCGGTGAGATCCGAATTACCGCTGATCTGATGCCCGACGCCGAAGGGCCGCGCGTGCTGCGCATCGGCAATGGGGCGCTGCGGCACGCGGTCACCTTTGACGGCGCCCGCGCGTCGGTCGCACCATGAACGCACGACGCCAAAGCGACGCAGGCTTTACGCTGATCGAGACGCTTGTGGCGCTGACGGTTCTGGCCGTGGGGGCAATGACGCTGCTGACCGGGGTGGAGCGGCACGCGAGCGCAACCGGGATGCTTGCCGATAGGGTCGTTGCCCGCTGGGTGGCTGAAAACGCGCTCGCGGCAACGACGCTCGGGCTGGATGTTGCGCCCCGTTGGCGCAGCGCCATGGGCGTCGATTGGGCAGTGCAGCTGGATGCGCGACCTTTGCCGGGCAGCGGGCTGAGTGCCATCACCGCGCGGGTGGCCGACGCAGCGGCGGGGCCGGGGGCGACGCTGGTAACGCTCACCGGCTATACGGCGCTGCCTGACGGGGCGGTGCGATGACCGCGGCGCGCCTGTGGACGCTGACGGCGCTGTTGGTCGTGGCGCTGATCGCCTCGTTGATGTTTGCGGGCGCGCGGCTGATCTGGCATGCGCAGGGGCATACGTCGGTTTTGCCGCAGGAATTGCCGCCCATCGGCGCCGCCCCGCAGGAGACCGCGCCGCGCGACACCGCCGCGATTGCGGCACTTGCCCCCTTTGGCCAAGCCGCAGCACCCGACGCTGTCGCGCGCCCCGCGCAGCAAAGCCGGATCAGCGCCACGCTGCGCGGCGTTCTGGTGGATCCCGACCCGGCGGCCTCACGCGCGTTCCTGCTGGTTGCCGGTCAGACGGCGGTCTATCGGTTGGGCGATGCGGTTTCGGGCGCTGAACTGGTGGCGATCAATACCGATACGGTGACCCTGAAGGCAGGTGATGATCTGGTGATCGTCGGGTTCGACGGTGTCGTGGACGGCGATGCGGGTACGGGCACGGCCCTGACCGCCGCGCCGCAGGTGGATGAGGCGCCGGATGATCCCTTCGCGCGGCTGGCGGCGGCGATCGTGCCGGGGCAGGGCTCCATCGACCTGCGCGACGCGCCCCCGCCCGAGACGACCGAGGAATATATCGCCTTCTGGCGGGAGCGGATTACACAAAACCCTCAGGCCGCTATGGATACCGTCGGCCTCGAACTGGTGGAAAATGGTTACAGGGTAAAGACCGATCCGAACATCGGGGTGAGTTTGGCTGGGCTACGTGCGGGGGATGTGGTAACCCGGCTCAACGGGCAGACGCTCGGCGATCTCAAGAATGACAGGCTGCTCTACGATGAGGTAGCGGCGTCCGGGATCGCCCGGTTGGAAGTGGTACGGGACGGGAAGGCGCTCTTGCTGACCTTCCCGCTGAGGTAATGAGCAGGGGAGGGCACCGCATGGGCAGGCTTGTCAGCATCGCGCTGGTGCTTTTGATGTGGCTGCCGACGGGTGCGTCGGCGCAGGGCGTCGCCCTGAACGACAGCGATCCCGTCTTTACGATCAATCTGCGCGACGCGGAAATCTCTGTCCTGGCAGAGCAGGTGTCGGAGATTACGGAACGTACGCTTGTCATCAATCCGGGTCTTTCGGGCAACGTCAGCGTCATTTCGGCCAAACCGCTGACGCAAGCGGGGGTGTGGTCGCTGTTCCAGTCCATGCTGCGCGTGCGCGGTTTCGTGGCGGTCGAAGCCGGTGTCATCTGGGAAGTCGTGCCGGAAGGCGAATCCGTGACAAAGGCGGGTACGATCCCGCCCGGCGGCCGCGCGGGCGATCAGGATGTCATCACCAAGCTTGTGCCGCTGGACCGTCTGCCCTCCTCTGAGGCGGTGCGCGTGTTGCGCCCCCTGGTGGCGCAGACCGGTTTCATCGAGGCGCTGAGCGATCCGAACGCGATCATCATCACCGATACACAGGCGAACGTCGACCGCATCGTCAACATCGCACGCACATTTGATCTGCCCGAACAGGACCGCACCGAAGTCGTGCGTTTTGCCTTTGCCGATGCGCAGACCGTGGCGCAGGCAATGTCGGAGGTGCTGGGCACATCTGGCACGGGTGCGCGGATTTCGGTCGATGCGGCGTCCAACGTGCTGCTGGTGCGCGGCACGGAAAGCGACATCAGCCAGATACGCCAGCTCGCCCGCGATCTGGACGTGGCGCCACGGACGTCGCCACAGGCGCAAAAGCGCACCCATATCTACGGGCTGCAATTTGCGGATGCCGAGGTTGTCGCCGAAATCGTCGCCAACACGCTTCAGGGCGGCACCGATATCACCAATCCTGTTGCCGAGGATGTAGAGGGGCAGGCACCAGCGGCCTCCGGACCGGCGCCCGAGGTTTCCGTGCAGGCCTCGACAGAGACGAATTCCATCGTGATCCGGGGGACCAACAGTCAGATCCAGGAAGCCTCCAGCCTGATTGCCGCGCTCGACCAGCGTCCGCGTCAGGTGATGATCGAAGCCGCCATCGTCGAGGTGTCCGGCGAGGTGGCCGAGCGTCTGGGCGTGCAACTGGGCATCGCCGATCAGATCCCCAGCGGCGGTATCGCGTCGACAAGTTTCAGCAACGGCGGTGCCTCACTGGGGAACGTGCTGGCCGCGCTGGGGGTCAATCAGGCGTCTGGGCTCGCCAGCGGTCTCACGCTGGGCGGCGCCGTCGATAATTTTGGCATCCTTGTGCAGGCGCTTTCGCAATCGACGCAAGCCAATCTGCTGTCCACGCCGTCGATTACCACCACCGACAACAAGCCCGCCACCATCGTTGTCGGTCAGAATGTGCCGTTCCGCACGGGGTCCTTTGCCACGGATGGCAACACCGCCACCCCCTTCACCACGATCGAGCGGCGCGATGTGGGCATCACGATGCAGGTGCTGCCGCGCGTGACCAAGAACGGTATCGTGCGTCTGGATATCGCGCAGGAGGTGTCGAGCCTGGTGAACGCCAATGTCGAGGGCGCCGCAGATCTGATCACCAACCGCCGCGTGATTGAAACCACGGTGCAGGCGCAGGATGGGGGTACGGTTGTGCTGGGCGGTCTGATCACCGACGACAACCGCTCGGTCGAGGGCAAGGTGCCGGGGCTTGGCGATGCACCATTGATCGGCGGGCTGTTCCGGTCACGGGCGAAGGATCAGACGCGGCGCACCCTCTTCGTGTTCCTGCGGCCCACGGTTATCGACACCCAGCACAAGGCAAAAGCCGTGGCGCAACGCCAGTTCCAGCGCCTGCGCAAGGCCGACGCCGCAGAGCCCCCGCGCAGCCTGCTCAAGGAGCGTAAGGTCAACCGCCTGCCGCTCGAGATCAACGGCCTTTACTGAGCGTCGGGCACGCGGAACGTGAGCGACGCCCAGAGCGATTCCCAAACGGCACCCTTGGTTTCGATCACCAGCGCGCGGGCGGGTTCGCGCAGCACGACGGTATCCACCAGATAGGCCGCGCCCGGCTCTGCTGCGAAGGCGACGATCCCCTCCGCCGATGTGACCGCGCTGCGTTCCGCGACGGTGCCATCCGTACCGCGCACAAAAACCGTAACCTTGTTGCCCGCCAGCGGCACATCGCGGTAGAGCGCCTGAAACCGCAGATCCGGGCCCGAATGGGTATAGGGGTTATCGAGCGCGACAAGCTCAAGCTCGAGCCCGCGCGGCGTATCCTCGCCCGCCCCGTCACCCACCGCGACAAGCGATTTGGCAAAGCGCATATAGGCTTCCTTGATCGGCGATTTTGGCAGGTCGCGCTCGGCGTGGGCGGCGAGGGTCTGCTCGTAGCCCTTCGAGGTCACGAAACCCGCGAATTTCTCGTACTCACGGTAGGTAATCGTGCTGTATGTCGATTGATAGATCAGCGTCATCAGACCTGCCTCGGCCTGAGCGGCGGTAAAGGCGGGCCGGTCACCAAGGCGCCCGGTCAGCGGGGTCGTCTGCGCTCCGCTGCGTTGCTCCGCCAGAACGGTGCTGCGGTCGTTCCACGGCAGCTTGTTGCCAACGAACTCCTCACCGTTGATGCGATGGGCCTGTACCTGCGCCCCGACCTCCACCTGCCACTCAAGCGGTTCGATCCAGACTTCATGGGCCTGCGCCGCGCTGAGGCCAAGCAAAACAAAAAGCGGAGCGAGGAGGTGGCGATAGGGCATGGGAGCAATCCTTGAGAAGGGGGCGGGCCGGGTTTGATTGAGTTACGAGCGCCGCGCGGCAAAGGTTTCACGCGGGCCGTGTGGCGCGGTCTAACCAAACAGGTATTTTGCAATCTGGTCTACCGCCGGTGCCTGCAAAATGGAGTAGTGATCCGAAGGCAGCGACACGCTGTAGCGCGGCACTTCGAGCAGGGACCGCCAGCGGTCAAGATGCGCGTGCGCGTCCACGGGGGTGACCAACAAACCCGCAGCCGCGGTATCGGCGACAAAGACGCTGGCCTGCGTGCGGCGCAGACACCGGGGCCGGTGGGTCTGCATCGCCTGCATGTTCAGCGCGCAGCAGGTCACCAGCCGGTCAAGCTGGTTTTGCAGTTCGGGCGCGATCTGCGTCTCCAGCGGTCGGCCGGGTCGCGCAGCGGAAGACAGGCGCGGCGCCAGCTCAAACAGAAACGCATCCTGGATTTCCGCGCGGTCGATGCGACCGATCCGTTCTCCGCTGTCGGGATCCGGCGGATCAATCATCGCGACATGTGCGACACAGGTGCCGTCGGCCTCGGCCTGCACCGCCATTTCCTGCGCCAGCCAACCGCCGTAGGACCAGCCGACAAGCTCGACCGACGCGATATCTGTGCCCAATTGCTCTTTGAGTGCTGCCAGATAGGCGGCAGCCTGCGACGCGAGCGGTTGGGCGCCGGGATCCATCGCCCGCAGTTTTGGGTCGGCGATGGCAAGCACGGTCACATCGGGCGCGATCCGTTGCAAAAGCGGCTTGTAGCATGCCGTCTCTCCCCCTACCGGATGCACAAAGCAGACAATGCGCCCAGAGGCCCCCGCGCGCCAGCGCTCGACCGTAACCGGGGGCAGCGCTGCGGGGGGTGGCCTGTCGTCTGCGATGCGGCGCAGCACGTCGGCGACGGTCCGTTCCTCGGAAAAATCATTGACGCTGAGGGGCGTGCCAAACTCCGCGTCAATGTTTTCAATCAGGTCGATGGCGTGCAGGGAATCGATACAAAGCGCCAGCATCGTGTCGTCCGCCGCGACGTCCGAGACGCCAAGCGTGCGCGCAAAAACGGCGCGCAGCGTGTCGATGGGCGCGGCTGTGGGGCTGACCGGCTGCATCAGTTCTGCGAGATCTGCAATGGACGCGTCCGGCGCGATCGCCGAAAGGTCGGGCACGGTGTCAAACTGTGCCCGCAGACTTTCCAGCAGGTCGATCATCATGAGTGAATCGACACCGATATCCGCCATCGCGATATCGATGTCCGGATTTTCGATATCCAGCAAATCCGCAACCGTTGCCACAATCAGATCCAGCGGGCTTTGCCGCGCAGCCGACGCCCGTGCGGCGATCGGGGCGGGGGCGTAGAATTGCCGCGCCTCCGTCAGATCCAGCGTCGAGATCAGCACTTGCGGGCACCCGTGCCGCAGCGCTTGAACGAAGGTCGCGCGGCCCTCTTCGTCCGTCAGACCCACCTCAAGATGTGCCCGGTGCTGCGCATCCCTTGCAAGGGCGTTAACGGCCATCCCGCTTTGCGACCAGATGTCCCAATTCAGGGTCAGTCGGCGGACCTCGGGCGCCTGCGGATCGTCGTAATGCGCCATCGCGTCGAGCAGTCCGTTGACAGCGGCGTAATCAAGCTGCCCGTTGCCGCCCATCTCGGCGGCCATGGAAGAGCAGTAGATCACCCGCTGCGGTTGGAGTTCGCGCAGCAACGTCTCGACGTGGGCCGCGCCGTCGATCTTGACGCGGTTGCGGGCGCGCATCTGTGCCGCATCGCGGGAGGCTGTGGGCGCGTAGCTGCCGACACCGGCGGCAAATATCACTGTATCGACGGGGCTATCGAAGGCGGGCCAGACAACGCGGTCCGCACACAGATCGAGCGCATGCAGCGTGATGCTATCCGAGAACGCGGAAAGATTGGTGGGCAGTTTGGGATCACGTGCGAGAATGTCGATCCGCGACGTCCCCGCGCCGAGCAGCGCCTTGCATATATTGCGCCCGATCCCGCCGGTGCCGCCGATAACCACGGCGCGACGCGGCAGGGTGGTCGGCTGTGTGACCCGAGGCAGCGGTGCGCGTCGGCGTTCCCAAAGCTGTCCGTGGGCAAATGCGCTGCGTCCTTCCGGGAGCGTGGGCGCGTGCAGACAGTCGGGCAGCCGGTCACGGGTTCCGGGCTGTAGGTCCAACCAATGGACGGGCAGACCTGTCTCGGTCGGCAGGACTTCGCAAGGCCCGCAGAGCAGGTTGGTGAGCGGATGCGTCATGCGCCCGGTCGCAGCCGAAGCCCCTCCTTGCGACAGGTGGATCAAGCGGACCTCATCCCGTTCAAGCCCACGCGCCAGCGCCACAAGCCCCGGCATCACATCCAGACAGGCAAGCTGCGCAAACGCGCGGTCCGCGCCAGCGATGCCCGCGCCGATTTCGAGCGGTAGCGCGTTGAGGATGTCGATCCGCCCGGGCAGTTTTTGCGCCACGATCTGCCGGGCGATGTCGGTCAGATCCTGCGCCTGCGCTGTCGTGCGGAAATGATCGTCTGAAAGACGTGCGGCTGTTTCCGAGATCTCGAGCGTGATGACGCGGACATAGCCGCGCAGCTTTGACAGATCGGTTGCCGGGTCGCGCAGAACGATCGCCACGGCAGCGGTGTCCGGTGGTGCGGTCGGCGGACCGAGCGGCGCCCAGAAAGGTTGCAAAAACCACTCCGCCGGATCGCGCCGACCCGAGCCGTGCGCCGGAGCGGGCGTCGCAGGGCGGCGTTTGAAATCAAACGGGGCGATATCGAACGGGTAGACCGGAAAGCCAAAGGGCGCGGGGGAGGCGGGCGCAGGTTCCCGCGCGCCGCGGCCGTCCAGCCATTTCTGACAGAGCCGCGCGGCGGCGTTCGATTCTTTCGGTGGCGTCTGGTCGTCGATGCTGCGCAGCCGGGCCACGGCGTCGTCCACATCGGTCCAGACAAAGGCGGCGCGGCAGGCGCGCAGGGGCGCCCCGAACCTCAGGAACTGCATCGCCCCGGCGGCGCGTTCGGGGAAGGTATCGAGGTAATCGGCAATCTGCCCGGCCCAGCGGCGCAGGGTTTTCGGGCAGTGGGCCGAGATCAACAGCGCCTGAGGCGCGGGCGCTTCGGGCCGGGGCGCCGCGGGGTGAAATTGCGCAATAATCGCGTGTGCGTTTGTGCCGCCGATCCCGAAACTGCTGATGCCCGCGCGCCTTGTCGGCGCGCTCCAAGGCTGCGCGGTCGCCGGAATGTCAATCCGACGCTCTGCCAGGTTAAGCTCGGGGTTGGCGGTGTCGAAATGAAGGTTGGGCGGCGTGACCCGTTGCCGGATTGCCAGCGTTGCGCGGATCAGCCCCGCCAGCCCCGCCGCAGCGCCCAGGTGACCGATCTGACTTTTGAGCGAGCTGACGTGCAGAGGGTCGTCGCGCTGACCATAGACCGCGTCGATGGCGTCGATCTCGATCGGGTCGCCCAGAGGCGTGCCGGTGCCATGCGCCTCGATATAGCCGACGTCTGCCCCCTCCAACCCCGCCGCGCTCAGCGCCTGGGAGAGGGCCGCCCGCTGACCGGTGGCGGAGGGGGCGGTGTAGCTCATCTTGTCCCGGCCATCGTTGTTGATCGCCGAGCCCGCAAGCGTTGCGTAGATGCGATGACCATCCGCCAAGGCCTGCGACAACGGTGCGAGGGCCACGAAACATACGCCGCTCGCGCCGATGGTGCCGCTTGCCTGCGCATCGAAAGGGCGGCAGCTCCCGTCCTTTGAAAAGATGTGGTTGGCGCGCCAGGTGTAGCCATCGCCCAGCGTCGGATCGACGAGGCTCGCGCCGACCAGCATCACGTCGCAATCGCCCTGGCGCAGCATGCCCGCCGCCGTATGCACCCCGATCAACGAGCTGCCGCAGGCGGCCTGAACGGTCAGCGCAGGCCCCGTCAGCCCAAGACGGTAGGCGAGCTTTGTGGCCGCAAAATCCTTGTCATGGTGCAGGGCCATCTGAAACGGATCGGGGATGCCGTCGGGATCGCCGTTGCGCAGCATATCCTGAAAATAGGTATTCTCGCCGCAGCTGGCGATCACCCCGATGCTGCGCGGGCTGCGCTGGGGATCAAGCCCCGCATCGCCGAGAACCTGCACCGCATTCATCAACAAATGCCGCTGCTGCGGGTCCATCAGAACGGCCTCCTGCGGGGAAATGCCGAAATAGCCCGGATCAAATCCCAATGGCGCGGCCAATTGACTGCGCGCGCCGATCTTGCCGGGCTGCGCGCTGAAGGTCTCGACCCCTGTCAGGTTCTGCACGATCATCGCGGCAAATTCCGCACTGTCCCGCGCCCCCGGCAAATCGACCGCGATACCGATGATGGCGATTTCGTCGGATTTGGGGCCGGCCGCAGGCGGGGGCGTCTGTGGTGTATGGTCTTGATCGCCGCGCAGCATCCGCGCCAGACGTTTGGGCGTCGTGCCCTTGCCAAACAAATCGGCAACCGCGATCCGGCACGACAACGCCTGTTGCACCGCGTTGCGGTAGCGCATCAGATCAAGGCTGTTGGCCCCCGCGGCCCAAAACGTCTGCGTGGGCGCGATACTCCGCCCCACGACGCGCTGGAAGATGTGGCAAAGCGTGTCGATATCGCTCTCCGGGGCCTCAAACGGGGGCGTATCGCGCGCCACAGGTTCAGGAAGCGCCAGCGCCCTGCGGTCGATCTTGCCCGTGGCCGTGCGCGGCCATTCAGTGATGCGCACCACCTGTTTGAGCCGAACAGCCGCCGGAAGCTCCGCCGCCAGACAGGCGTTCAGGCTATCCACATCCGGCAGGGCGCGCGATGGCTCTACAAAGGCTACGGGATGCCCTTCGGCAGAGAGGGTGACGGCGGCGAGGGCGACATCGGGATGGCGATTCAAAATGGTTTCGATCTCCTGCCGCTCGATGCGGTGGCCGGAGATCTTGATCTGGTCGTCCAGCCTGCCGAGGCAGATCAGCCGGTCATTGCGCAGCAGGGCGACCCGGTCGCCGGTCAGATACTGCGGACCATCGTCCTGCCGGAAGCGGGCATCGTTCTGCGCGGGATCGAGGTAGCATGGCCGGATGAAGGGACCCGCGACGCGCAACTCACCGCTTGGCTGCGCGATGTTGAAACGGCAATTCGAAATCGGAAGGCCGATCGGGGCGACGTCTGGCCAGGTATCGGGATCTGCGGGCAGGTGATGGCTGGCAATGACGTGCGTTTCGGTGGGACCATAGTGATTGATAAGCCGCGCGTCGGGCATGCGCCCGAACCAGTCGCGCAGCGCCCCCGTGCACGCAAGCGTTTCGCCCGCCGAGATCACCTGCCGAAGATCGGGCAGCACCTGATCGGCCGTCAGAGCTGTCTCTGCCAACAGCTTGAGCGCCACAAACGGCAAAAAGATGCGCTGAGCACGGGTGTCGCGCATCAGACACAGGATGCCCTCGGCATCGTGGCGCAGATCCGGGGGCATCAAGGTAAGGGTGCCGCCGGTGGTAAGGGTGGTCAGGATCTCCTGAAAGCTGACATCGAAAGACAGCCGCGAAAATTGTTGGGTGCGTGCGGGGCCGTGCAGCCCATCGTATTCCGTTTGCCATTGCAGCAGATTGCACAGGCTTTCGTCCCAAACCCGGACGCCTTTGGGGGTGCCTGTCGAGCCGGAGGTAAACAGCAGATAAAGCGGATTGCCCGCGTGGCTGGGCGTGAACTCCGCGCGCTCTTCAAGTTCGGGAAACAGGACAATCGGCTGGCCGCCCAGCGCCGGTGGGGCATCCGCGCGCGCCCCAAGTATGAGCGCGGGCCGGGCTTGCGCGACGATGTTCTCCAGTTTTGCAGTTGGCAGGTCTGGGTCGAGCGGCAGGATGGTCGCGTTGATCTGTGCCAATGCGACGATTGCGATCACGTGTTCGGGACCGCCATCGGTCAAAAGGGCGACAACGGGCGCCTCTTGTGACACGATCCGCGTGCTGAACCAGTGGGACAGCGCATTTGCCCGCGCCATCAGCCGGGCGTAGGTCAGCGTCTTATCCGCGTCACGCAGTGCGATGGAGTGGGGTGTCCTGTCGGCCTGCGCGCGCAGCAGCCCCGCGACGGTCGTTGTCTCCAGCGACTGCTCCGGCCCGTGCAGCACGGCCGTCGGCGGCTCTGTCAGGGCGGCGCAAGGGCTCTGCGGATCTGCAAGGCCCACCAGACCGGCGGCAAAGGCATCCATGAAGCGCGTGGCATCCTCCGGTGAAAACCGGGAGTCGTCGATTTCGGCGTGCAGGGTGGCGCCGGTTTCGGTGGGCGTCACAAAGACAACAATCGCGGCTTTCGGGGCCACGCGCGCGGGATGGCTGAAGCGTGCCGAAACCCCCGCCAGTGCGAGGCGTGCGTAGTCGGTGTTCTCCATCACGAACAGGCAGTCAAAGCGTAGCTTGTCGCGCGCGTCCTCAATCCCGCATTGCACGTAAAGATGTTCGAGCGGCACGTCCGCGCAGCCCATCACCCGCGCCCAGACCTCGTGGTGGCCATCCACGCAGGCGGCACGTGTCTGGTCAGGCTCCAGCGAGACCGGGAAAATCACCGTGTTGGCCATCATGCCGATGGTTGCGTCGCTATCCGCGCGCTGTCTGTTGCTGGTGGGGCTGGCGATGTTGAAACGCCGCTGCCCGGTGACCTGCGAGAACGCCCAGCCACACACCATCGTAAAGAGGTGAAAGGGCGTGACCCCGCGCGATTGCGCCATCAGATGCAAGGGGCTTAGCTGCGCCGCCGCCAGATCACGGCTGTAGGTGCGTGCGCTTGAGGGCTCCTGCGCGCGCAGCGTTGTCAGTGGCGGCTCGGGCGGCGCTGTATCGGTCCAGATCTGTCCCAGCCGCGCGCGCTGTGCGCGCTGTTCCTCGGTCCGTGCGGCGTGGTCCTGCCATGCGGCAAAGCCCGCCATGTCAAGATGTGGCGCCTCCGGCTCAAAGTCGGGATCGTTGTAGCGTTGCGAGACCTCGTCGAGAAAGAGATTGAGCGACCAGCCGTCAAACAGCACGTGATGGGCGTGGATCACCAGACGTCCGG
This sequence comes from Sulfitobacter albidus, assembly GCF_018200035.1. NCBI lineage: Bacteria > Pseudomonadati > Pseudomonadota > Alphaproteobacteria > Rhodobacterales > Roseobacteraceae > Sulfitobacter > Sulfitobacter albidus. The sequence continues at coordinate 335,872 of NZ_CP073581.1, forward strand.
CGGTTTCCTCAAAGGGCATCCAGTAGACCTGACAGAGCGCAGCACTTGCCAGATCGAAAGGCTCCGCAAAAATAGCCTGCGTCTGCGCCTCGCAGGTCTGTGCGATGATCTGCCCGGATGAATAGGCGTGAAACCGGCAATTGCTGCGCGGTCTTTGCACCTGCCACAGCGCACCGTCGGCCTCAACCAGCGCGGTGGAAAAGGCCGGATGGGCCGCGAAAGTCGCGGTGAAAGCGTGCGACAGACGGTCCGCGTCCACCGGCCCGCGCAGATCATAGATCAGCGGCACGCTGTAGGCACGGCTGTGCGGATGATGCTGCGCATCGAGCCATAGCCGTCTTTGCTCGCTGCTCGCGGGGGCGCGGGTGCGTTCCGCGAAAGAGATGGCGTCGGGGACGGCATCCATGGGCCGCATCAAACCCGGAAGATCGCGGAACGGGCGGCTCAGGATATCCTGAAGGTCCAGCGTCATCGCGCTGTCCCGTTCTAGCGCATGCTTGAAAAGCTGTGCGCGCAGGCTGTCGCCCCCCCGGTGAGAAAGGTGTCGTTCCCCGTCAGGTCCTGACGCTCCAGCAGGGTTGCCGCGAGCGCCAACAGGGCCGCAAGGTCAGGCCCTTCCGGCGTATCCGACGCCTCCGGTTTCCAGGCGTCCGGCGCGGTGGCCGCAAGCGCCGCCGCATCCACTTTGCCATTCGCGTTCATTGGAAACGCAGCGACCCGGAACAGCAGATGCGGCACCATGTAGGTGGGCAATTCATGCTGCATGAAATCCCTGAGCGCGGCATAGGAGAGCGCGTCGCTCACGATCAGGTAACCGTGCAACTGCGCCGGGGCGTCCTCGGACGTGTGTACATGGACATAGGCCTGGCTGATGGCGGGGTGGCGTTCCAGCGTTGTCTCGATCTCGCCCGGCTCGACGCGGAACCCCCGGATCTTGGCCTGCCGTCCGATGCGCCCCACAAAATGCACCGTCCCGTCGTCGTTCAGCGTGACCCGGTCGCCGGTGCGGTAGTGGATCTGCCCTTCGTGCCGCACAAAGGCGGCGGCGGTGAGGTCGGGCTGGCCGTAGTACCCCAACCCGACCGCGTCGCCGCCGATCCACAGCTCGCCTGTCGCGGCCTCGATATGCACGCGCGTACCCGGCAGCGGGCGTCCGATGGGCGCGTCGGCGCGGGTATTGTCGCGACCGATCGCACAGCAAAGCGAGAAGGTGGCACATTCAGTCGGGCCATAGACATTGTGGATCACGCACTCCGACGCGGGGTTATCGTCGTACCACTGCATCACCGTGCGGGTGCTGATCCGTTCTCCACCGATCAAAACGGTCTTGAGCGTGCTGAAGGCGGCGGGCATCGTCGCAACGATTGCATTGAACAGCGCGACCGTCAGAAACAGCGTCTCTATCCGCGCATCCGTCAGCGCCTTGGCGATGCGTGGAAACTCTGCGGCGTCCTCGGGCGCGATGATCACACAGACCCCCCCGGTCAACAGCGGGGCCCATATGTCAAAATTGATGGCATCGAACGCGGGATTTGACAGGCTCGCGAACCTGCGTCCCGGCGACAGGGGGGTATAGCCCTGCTGGCCCAATCGCAGTACCGCGCGCTGCGGGACGACAACCGCTTTTGGCGTGCCCGTGGAGCCGGAGGTGAAAAACACGAATGCCGGATCATCGCGCGTCATCGCCACCCTCGGCGGCGCGGGCGTCCCGGTGACGCTCAGATCGTCGACGCGGACCACGGGCGTGTCGCCAAACGCGATGTCCGCGCGCGCTGTCACGACCAGCCCGCAGGCTCCCGTCGCGATCATCTGCTGTAGTCGGCCATGCGGGCTTTGGGGGTCGAGCGGTACCACCACCGCGCCACAGCGCAGGATCGCCAGCGTCGCCACGACCAGCCGCCAGGAGCGCGGCAGCAAGATCGCAACGTGATTGCCCGGCTGCACCCCGCGCGCGGCAAGCCCGGCGGCGCAGCTTTGCACCCGCGCCAAAAGCTCGGCGTAGGACAGACAGATGGCGCCATCCTCCAGCGCGGTCAGATCCGGCGTGCGTGTCGCCTGCCTGGCAAACGCGTCGAACAGAGAAGTCTCGGCCATCACGATCCTTTCTCCGGTGCGCCGGTGAGGCGGTCTGTCTCACGGGTGATCAATCGGGTGACGATGCGCAGCTCCTGCGTTTCAAGCATGTCCCAGTGATCCCCGCGCACAAGGCGCGCGGTCAGATCCCCCGTCGTGCGCCCGCGCCAATAGCGGCGCACCTCATGCAGGAACGAACGGGGCAGATCGCTCAGTGCCTGAATGAACACCGTGCGCGCGGCGCTTAAGGGCACGTCATAGTCGCGAACGCTCAGCCGATTGTGGTTGTAGACGGTGAAATAACGCTCGATCTGCGCGTCGCTTATCCCCGGATAGGTTCCGTTGAAACGCACCAGCTTTTCGCGGAACTCGGTCATATCTACCACGTCGATACGCTGCCGCAGGGTGACATCGTCGGTCCCTTGGGTGTCGAGTAGAACGACCGAAACGTCCCGCTTGCCCCCGTCGCACAGTACCCGACCCATTTCATGGGCAACCAGCCCGCCAAAGGATAGCCCGGTGATGACCAGCGGCGCATCCAGCAGATCCGCAATCTCGGTCAGGTAGTGCGCGGCCATGGTTTCGACCGTGGGCGAGAGCGCCTCGCCGGGGTTCAGACCGGGCGATTGCAGACCGTAGACACCTATTTCCGAGGCCAGCGCCCTGGCCAGTGACAGATAGCAGAACGCGGTGCCGCCCGCGGGATGCACGCAGACCACGTTGACCTCCCCCGCGCCCCTGCGAAAGCGGATCAAGGCGTCTTCGCCCCCGGTGGCATCGGTTCCATCGCGCAGCAGGGCTGCCAATGCCTCGATTGTGGGGTTCGATATCACGTCGCGCAGGGTCAGCTGACGGCCCGTCGTCTCCCGCAGTTTGTGCAGCAGCTTGATCGCCGCGATCGACGAGCCGCCGATGTCAAAGAAATTGTCGCGAATGCCGATGCCCGGATGCAGCAGAACGCTTTGCCAGATGTTATAAAGCGTCATTTCGGTGGCGTCGCGCGGTGTGCTCTGGTTGACGGCATTCGACGGCGTGGCACTGGTGGGCGGCGGCAGGGCCGCGCGATTGACCTTGCCAGATGCGTTGAGCGGAAAGGCATCGAGCGGACAGATGATTGCAGGGATCATGTAGCCCGGCAGCAGGTCGGCCAGTGCCGGTTTGATCGCCGCAGGATCACCGTGCCCCGTGACGTAAGCGACCAGCGTATCCTCCCACACCGTGACAAGCGCCCCGGAACAGCCCACCCGCATGAGGCTGCTTTCCACATCTCCCGGCTCGATCCGAAAGCCGTTCAGCTTGATCTGGAAATCCCTGCGGCCGACAAACTCAAGGCGCCCGCTGGCGTTCAGTCGGGCAAGATCCCCGCTGCAGAACCACGGCCCCGGAAGTCCGGCCAGCGTTTCGGTAAAGGCCGCGCTGGGATGGTTTATGTAGCCCGCGCCAACGCCCGCACCGCCAATGCAGATCTCGCCGACTGCACCGCGCGGGACGGGCCTGCCTTTTTCGTCAAGCAGCAGGATTGTGGTATTGGCGATGGGCCGGCCGATCGGGATGACATCGCCGAAGGCGTCCTGCGGACCCTGCACATGGAAAACGGAATCGACCGCGCATTCGCTCACACCGTAGACATTCACGAGCGTGACACCGGGCAGCTTGCGCCGCAGATCCTCGGCCAATTCGCGCGTCAACTCGCCACCGCCGCAAAAGATGTGGGACAGGCCCGGCGGCCCGGCGTCAGTGAGCCCGTCGAGAAACAGCCGTAGGGTGGCGGGCACGAATTGCACAACGGCAACGGGTGTGTCCTGCAAATGCGCGCCCAGCAGGCTGGGATCCGCGCGCGCCGCCCCCTGCACGATCCGCAACCCGTGCCCGCCCAGCAGGGGCCAGAGGAATTCCCACAGGCTCGCATCAAATCCGATCGCGCTTTTCTGAACGACGTTGCCGTCGATTGAGAACTGCCGCTGCGTCCAATCGATGAGATTGACGAGGCTCGCGTGGCGCACGCGGTTGCCTTTTGGCGTCCCGGTGGACCCGGAAGTATAGATCACCGCCGCGATATCGTTGCCGCCGTGATCCGCGCTGACCTCGATGCGCTGCCCCCCGGTTGGCGCGTCAGGGGCCAGGATCGGCCCCGTGAACCCAGTGGCGCGCAGGGCATCGGTGTCGGGTTCCCGCGCGAATACCAGAGCGACGCCCGCATCGCTCAGAACGTGGCGCAGCCGGGCCTGCGGCGTGCGCGGATCGACGGGCACAAAGGCGCAGCCTGTCTTGAGCACCGCCAGCATCGCCACGACGTAGTCGAGATCGGGATCCAACATCAGGGCCACTGTCGCACCCGTGACGCAGCCCCGTGCGGCAAGCACCCCCGCCAGTGCCGACGCGCGCGCGCCGAGGTCTGCGTAGGACAGGCTGCGCGTCTCGTCCCGCACTGCGCCGCGTGCCGGTGAGAGGCGGGCCGTGCGGTCAAACCAGCCATCCAGCGTCAAATCCGGGTCAAGCGCGTGGGCCGACCCCACCAACGGGCCGGGCACGTCAAACGGCAGTCCGTTGATTGGAGTATCAGGTGCCGCCGTTGCGGCGCGCAGCACCACACCAAATTGATCGAGCCAGTCCGCGACGCTCTCCGCCTCAAACAGATCGGTGCAGTATTCGGCGCCAAGGGTAAAGCCGCCGTCGGTCTCGAACACCTCGACCGTTAGATCGTATTTTGCGGTCGCGCTGTCGGTGTCTACGGGTGTGAGGCGCAGCGCGCCCATGTCGCGCGCCTTGGCCTTGGGTGTGTTCTGGTAGATGAGCATGGTCTGGAACAGCGGCGCGTGCCCGGCACTGCGCACGGGGTTGATCGCTTCGACAACGCGGTCGAACGGCAGGTCCTGATGCTCCATCGCCCCCAGAACCGTCTGCTGCACCGCGCGCACCAGATCCGCAAAGGTCGGGTTTGCGTCGAGGGTGATCCGCAGCGCGACTGTGTTGATGAAATGGCCGATCAGCGGCTCAAGCGTGATGTCGTCGCGCCCGGCCAGCGAGGTGCCGATGCAGATATCTTCCTGCCCGCTCAGACGGCCCATCACGATGGCATGAACGGCGAGAAACACCGCAAACCCGGTCGCGCCCGTGGTCCGGGCGAGCGCGTTGATCTCTGCCGAAAGCGCGGCACCGAGGTGCTTGTGCAGATGCGCGCCCGCGTGGCTTTGTGCGGCGGGGCGGGGCCTGTCGGTGGGCAGGTTCAGCAGGTGCGGGATGCCGCGCAGATGGTCGGCCCAATAATCGGTTTTCCGCTTCATCTCCTGCGGTCCGAAACGGCGGCGCTGCATGAGCGCAAAATCCGCATATTGCACCGCAAGCGGGGCCAGATCGGGCGCACGGCCCGCGCTCCGGGCTGTGTAGCCTTCCAGCAGCTCGTTGAGCAGGATCCCCACCGACCAGCCATCGGCGCAGATGTGGTGCACGTTCAGCAACAGCACGTGTTCTTGCGGGCCAAGTTGCAGCAGGTCGAGCCGCACGCCTGCGTCGTTCTCGAGGTCGAAGGCGCGGGTCGCGTGACGTTCGATCAGCGTGTTGCAGTCGGCGGGATCTTCCACCACCCTGACGCTGAGTGCGCAAATTGGCCCATCAAATACCTTTTGCGCGGGCTCTCCCGCGTGATCGAGGAACGTGGTGCGCAGGATTGCGTGCCGCCGCAGCAACGCGTCAAAAGCCGCCCCAAGGGCTTCGTGGTCCAGCGGGCCGTCAAGGCGCAGTGCCATCGGGTTGTTGTACATCGCCGAGCCGGGATCGAGCCGATGCAGAAACCACAGTTGGGCCTGATTGAACGACTGGGGAAAAATCCTTGCGGTTGGCCGTGACAATGCGGCGATCAGGGCCTGTTTCTGCGCCTTGATCTGACCCAGCAGATCCTGCGTGATCACACCTTTCGCAGCCTTGACGTTCAGCGATGTGCCGTCGGTCGTGACCGTCGCACCAAGGGTATCGAGCCGGTTCAGCAGCGCCTGCGGTGTCATATGTCAAACTCTTCGGTGTCGTCGTTGTACGCATCGGACGCGGGTGCCATCGGCCCGGGCGCCACGCCACCCAGCATGGAATAGATCAGCTGATGCGCGGCCCCCAGATCAAAGAGGTCCGCGACGCGGTTTTTCTCAAGATTGCCGATGCCGCACAGGCCCAGCCCGACCTCGCCCGCGCGGCTGGTCAGGTGCTGGGCCATCTGACCGGTCTCAAGAAGAACCATATCGCGGCTGGCCGCCCCGTATATCGGCGTGATCGCGGACATATCCGCAACAAAGAACACCGCGAATGCCGCCCGCTCGTACGTTGGTCTGTTGACGAAATAATCGTAGCTGTCACCGTCGAGCGTCGCGTCGCTGTCGAGCCGGATCAATGTGCGCTCACGCGGGTGCAGGTAATAGCTTCCCGGCGCGATGCCGTCGATCCGGCCCTGTTTGACATAGAGGTAGGTCTGAACCGGATACAGCCCGCCTGCGGAGGCGTATTGAAATCGCGGACCGTCCGGCGCGGGGTTTTGCATCAAGGCCGAGAGCATATCCGAAAGTTGTGGCAGAGCGACCGGCGTGTGCGCAAAATCGCGCACGGACCGGTTTGCGACAAATCTGTCTTGCGCGGGGGGTGTGCACTGAAAGGCAGTCGGGCGCGCGGACCGTCGATCTCGCGCAGACCCTTCTGCGCTGCCTTGAACGCCGCGCGGGCTGTCTCATCCTCGATGGTGTTGCCGTCGGACGGATCGGGTGCGCCCTGCGACGGCGGCGCTTCCTGAACGGCGGCACTGTCGCGCCAAAGGGTGATCAGCGCGGCGAGGGTCGGGCTGCGCATGAAACGCGCCAGTGGCGGTCGGAACCCATGGGCGGCGGCGACTGCATTGCTGATGCGCACGATGTCGAGCGAACTGGCCCCCAGCGACAGAAGGTTCGCGTGCGGGTCGATCTTTTCCTGACCCAGCGTGCGCAACACGATCCCGGCGATGTCGCGTTCGACGCTGCCGCCAATCGTAAACGCCGTGTCGGACAGGCTGCCGCTGTCAACAGGATCGGGCAGTTTTGCGCGGTCCACCTTGCCATTTGCGGAAAGCGGTAGCGCGTCGAGCCAGGTAAACGACGACGGAATTTCGTAGCTGGGAAGGATCCCCGCAAGATGGTCGCGCAGGTCGGCGCCGCGCACCGCATCCCGCGCGCCCACCACGTAGGCCGCAAGGCGTTTCTGCGCCATCGCCGCGCCGACAATGCGTACCGCTGCGGCCGTCACGCCCGGATGACGTTCGAGCGCCTTTTCAATGCCGCCAAGCTCGATCCGGTAGCCCTGCAGCTTGACCTGACTGTCGCGTCGGCCCAGAAATTCGATAGTCCCGTCCGGCATGGCCCGGCCCAGATCACCCGTCCGGTAAAGCCGCGCGCCGGTGACTGGGTGGTTCACAAACGCGTCTTGGGTGCGTTCGGGATCTTCCCAATACCCCAGCGCGAGGCCGCGCCCGCCGATGTAGATCTCTCCGGCCACATGCGGTGGGCGCGGGGCAAGCCGGTGGTCAAGCACGTGAACGCTTTGCCCTTCCAGCGCGGTGCCGTAGGGGATGCTGGTCCAGTCGTCGGGGACCTCCGTGACAGGATACCCGATGGACCAGATCGAGGCCTCGGTCGCGCCGCCAAGGCTCCATATCGTGATCTCTGGCGCGGCCCGTCGCAGTGCGCCGGGCAGGGCAAGCGGGATCCAGTCCCCCGACATCATCGCACAGCGCAGCGGCAACGGATCGTCGGTGGCCTGCCAATCCTCGACCAGCAGGCCGCTCAGCGCGGGCACAGCGTTCCAGATCGTGACGTCATGGGCGCGGATCAGCGCGCGCCAATGAACGGGATCGCGGCGCTTTTCGGCGTCGGGCAGCACCAGCGCGGCCCCCACGCTCAGCGGCCCAAAGATGTCGTAGACCGACAGATCGAAGTTCAGGGCAGAGACGCCGAGGATGCGGTCCTGCGCGGTCAGCCCGATGCGGGCATTGATGTCGTGCAGGGTGTTTGTCGCCCCGCCGTGATCGATCATCACGCCCTTGGGCTCGCCCGTCGATCCGGAGGTGAAGATCACGTAGGCCAGATCAGTGTCGCTGACTGCCACAGGCGCGGGCGTCCGCGGGGCTGGATACGGCAAAACCTCGATCACCGGGACAGAGGTGCCGGAGGGCACGCGCGGCGTTGCCGGGCTGGTCACAACCACACTGGCGCGGGTGCGGGTCAGCAAGGCGGTGACACGTGCGTCGGGAAAATCCGCGTCGATCGGCACATAGGCGCCACCGGCCATCAGGCAGCCCAGCACGGCAACTGTTTGCTCCCACCTGACCGGCATCAGCACGGCCACGCGGTCACCCCGCCGCACGCCGGCCTCCTGCAGGCGGGCGGCAAGGGTCTGCGCTTCTGTCAGCAGGGTTTCATAGCTCAGGCGGCGCGCGGATGTGATGATCGCGTCGCGATCGGGCGTGCGCCCTGCCTGCCCGACAAAAAGCGCGTCCAGCGTCGCGCCTGCCTGCGGCAACGTCGGCACATCCGGTGCGGCGGGAAAGACCGATTGCCCTGCCTCTGACCAGAACGCAGGCCGCGCCAAGGCTTCCAGCAGGTCGCAATAGGCCGCAAACATGTCCTCGACCATGCCAGGCGGGAAGAGCCCGTCGATGCTGTCCCAGTTGAAAAACAGCGCGCCGTCTTCCTCAATGATCGTATGGTCAAGCCAGACCTGCGGCGTCTGGGTGATCGTATGCACATTTGTCGCCCGAAACTGCCGGTCGGCGGCGCGCGCGGGCGCGGGTGTCTGCAATTCGGTCAGGGTGGAGTTGAACACCACCGGGAGCCCCTGCGGTGGTTGGTCTGCGCGGCGCGCCAGCGCCCGCATCACCTCGATCCCCGACACTTGCGTGTGATCCATATCCTGCCAAAGCGCGGCCTGCACCGCGGTGGCGTATTCGGCAAAGGTGCCGCCTGCATCGAGGTGCGACCGAAACAGCAGAACAGATGAAAAATCACCGATCACCGCATTGATGTCGGGATGCAACGGCTGACGGTTGAAAAGCGGCAGTGACAGGCTGAAATCCCTGTTCTGGGCGTAACGGCCAAGCACCGTGCAGAACGCGGCCAGGAGCATCCCCGACGCGGTGACCTTGTGGCGGCCCGCATTGTCCTTGATCGCGTTCCATACCGGTTTTTCGATGCAATGGTCCTGACGGTGGAACACCGGTTTCTCGATGGAGTCGGGCTGGCACAGCAGCGGCAGATCGGGGCCGGTCGGCAGATCTTCAAACCGGTCCATCCAATAGGCCATCGCTTTCGCATAGCTTTCCGATGCCCGCAGGGCGCGGTCGGCGAGGACATAGTCGCGGAAGGTAACGCCGGGCGCGTCGAGGTCGAGGTTCGGATCCTCGTAGAGACCGACAAGTTCTGTCATCAGCAGTGACGTGCTTGCCGCGTCCACGATCAGCGCGTCCAGGCTGATGTGCAGGTGGCTGTTCCCGTCCGGCAGGGCGGTGACCTCGAACCCGAAGAGGGGCCAAGTTTGCGCATCGAGAACCTGATGCGACAGGCGCGCGCGTTGCGCATCCAACGCGGCGCGCGCTGCCGCTTGCGAGGGATCTGTGACGCTGTGCACGGCAATCCGGTAGGCGGGCACATCGGCAAGCACCCGCTGCGTCCCGTCCGGCGCAAAAACGGCGCGCAGCATGTCGTGGCGGGCGATGACGGCGTTCAGCGCGGCCTCGAACCGCAGCACATCGAATTCGGCGATCCGCAACTCGGTGTAGGAATGGGCGGAGACGCCGCCAAGGCTCAGGCTTTCGTCGCGCCCCACAAGATAGGCTTGCTGGATGTCGGTGAGGGGAAACGGCGCGTGTCGGTTCTCCGGATCGGCGGTAATCTGCGGGGCGGGAGACGGCGCGGCGGAAGGCGCGCACCGGTCGATCTGGCGCGCCAGATCGCGCAGCACGGGATTGCCCAGCAGGGTGGACAGGCCCAGATCGCAGCCCAGCTCCGCGTTGATCAGATGCAATATGCGCGCGGCCAGCAGGGAATGTCCGCCGTTTGCGAAAAAATCGTCCAGCGCGCCGATGCGCGGCACGCCCAGCGTCCGCGACCAGATTTCGCAGAGCGTCGTCTCGGTCGGTGTCACGGGCGCCACGAAGTCCTGCGCGGTCTGCCAATCGGGGTCAGGCAGCGCGCGGCGATCCACTTTGCCGCTGGTGTTCAGGGGCAGGCGGTCCAGCACCACGATTTCCTGCGGGCACATGTAGGACGGCAAAAGGGCGGCCAGCGTGTCGCGCAGCGCCGCAACTGGCACGCCCGTCACGCAATAGGCCACAAGCGCGAGCTGCCCGGCAGGCTTGTCGCGCACGATCACGGCCGCGTCGCGCACACCTTCCTGCGCGCGCAGGACGCTTTCGACCTCGCCCGGCTCCACCCGGTAGCCGCGGATTTTCACCTGATCGTCGATGCGCCCGAGAAAATGCAGCACCCCGTCGGCATCCCGTCGGACCAGATCACCGGACCGGAAAAGCCGTGCGCCGGGCCGATCCGCGAACGGGTCGTCGATGAAACGCGCCGCCGTCAGGTCGTGACGGTTGAGATACCCTTGGGCAAGGCCCGGCCCCCCGATGTAGAGCTCGCCGGCGACCCCTGTCGGCACGGGGGTGAGCGCGCTGTCGAGAACGCGCAGCGTCGTATTGGCAATCGGGCTGCCGATGGGCGCATCGACGGGAACGCGCTTTGCGGTGTCCAAGCCAATCACCTGCTGGCTCACGACATGGGTTTCGCTGGGACCGTATTGATTGCAGATCCGTGTGCCACCAAGGGCCGTGAGCGTGGCCCTGAGCGCATCGGTCAATTTCAGCGCCTCGCCCGCCGTGATGATCTCGCAGCAAGCAGGTGGATCTGACGGCGTCCGGGGGCCTGTAGCACATGCAGTACCGCTGCAGGCAGGAACGCCCTTTCAATTCGGTGATCTTGCAGGAACTGGCCTAAATTGGCGACATCGCGCTGCGCCTCCACCGGCATCAGAACAAGCGTTGCGCCGCCGCAAATCGCCGAGAAAATCTCCTGAAAGGCGACATCAAACGCGAGTGAGGCAAATTGCAGGACGCGCTTTGGAGTACCCGGTTGTGAAAGCTGCCAGCCGATCAGATTGTCCAGCATCGCGTGGGTCTGAACGACCCCTTTTGGCACCCCGGTCGTGCCGGAAGTGTACAGGATATAGCTTGCATCTTCGGGCGCGGGCAGGGGCAGATCGGCATCGACATCCGGCAAGTCATCGGGCCGGATCGGTCTGATCCATGCCGGATCAACGCCCGCCGCCGATGCCGCCGCCGGGTCCGCCGCAAAGAGCGCCAGCGGCTCTGCGTCGCGCAGGATCGCGTCAATACGCGCGCGCGGATGGCGCGGGTCGATCGGGACAACGCAGCCGCCTGCCCGCATGACCCCCAGAACGGCGAGGATCATTTCCGGCGTGCGATCCGCCCAGATCGCGACCGGTTGCGCCTGCCGCAGACCCGATTGCAGCAAATGGCTCGCGAAACGGGCCGACGCGGTCTGCAAGGCGTCGTAGCTGAGGCTGCGATGCGCGGCGCTGCACGCGATTGCGTCGGGGGTCTTTTGCGCCATTGCCGCAAAACGGCCGAGAATGCGCGCATCGCGTGCGATCTGCGGCGGTGCGGGCTGGGGGCGCACTCGATGTTTTGCGTGTCCCCTGTGCCGGTCAGGGAGATCCGCTCCAACGCGCCTGCCGGATGCCGCACAAAACCGTCCAGAAGGGCGTCGAGATAGCGCAAAAACCGGTCCGCTGTTTCCGGCGCGAACAGCGATGTGGCGAATTGCAGGCTGCCGGTGATGCCAGTCTCGCTTTCCGAAACTTCCAGCAGCAGATCGTATTTCGCGTTCTGCTGGGGCATCTCGACCTCACTGAACGGCGCGGGGCCGGTCTGCGTCTGCTGGGCTGCGGCGGTCTCCCAGGCGAGCATGGTCTGGAAGAGCGGGCTGTGACTGCGCGCGCGGTGCGGATTGAGATGTTCGACCACGCGGGCAAAGGGCACATCCTTGTGCGTCTGCGCACGGGCAAGATCGGATGCCACCGCCCGCACAAGATCCTGCGGCGTGTCGGTATCCATTGGTGCCGAGCGGATCGCGAGCGTATTGACGAAATAGCCGATCATGGCGCGGGTTTCCGGCAGGCCACGATTGGCGTCTGGCACACCCGTGACAATATCTGCCTGGCCGGACAGACGCGCCATCAGATATTGCCACGCCGCCAGCATCACGACGAAAGAGGTGGTGCCGCAGCGCTGGGCGAGCGCGCGGATCGCCTGCGTACGCCCGGCGTCGATTGAAACCGCGCGGCGCGCGCCGGCAAAGTCCTGTTGGGCGGGCCGCGGGAAATCTGTCGGCAAATCAAGCAGAGCGGGCGCAGAGGCCAGCGTCTCGTTCCAGAACGCAAGCTGCGCCGCCTCGGTTTCGGGGTCCAGCCTGCTGTTGGCCCAATCGGCGTAATCGCCGAATTGCAGCGCAAGCGGGGGCAGATCGGCCCCGCCACCGCCGACAAAGGCGGTGTAGAGCGTTCGAAGCTCCTGCGCGAACAGATCAATTGACCAGCCGTCGGCAATGATGTGGTGAAAGGTGACAAACAGCACGTCATTGTCATCGCTCACCTGTGCCAGCGTTGCCCGCATGAGCGGCGGGTGCGACAGATCAAAGGCGCGGGTGCTTTCACGCGTGGCGATCTGGGTCAATTGATCGCGTGTTACGTCCTCATGCCCCAACAGAAATTCCACGTGGTCGGGGATGCGCAGCTGTGGCCGCCCGTCGGTTACAGCGAATCCGATGCGCAGGCTTTCGTGGCGATCCACCAGCATTTGCAGCGCGCGGGCGAGGGCCGGACGATCGGCGCTCTGGCTGAATTGCAGGCCAAAGGGCATGTTGTAGGCGACACTCTGGTTGGGATCCTGCGCCAGAAACCACAACGCTTCCTGCCCGGCGGTGGCGGGCAGCGTCGCAGTGCGCGCGCGTTTGCGCAGCGGCGCATGATGCGTGTCGGCGGCGGTCACGGCCCGGGCAAAGGCGTCAAGCGTCGGATGCGCAAAGATCAAGGCCCCATCGACCGCAAATCCCAGCGCATCACTGGCGGCAATGGCCATGCGCACGGCCAGCATCGAATGGCCGCCACGCTCGAAAAAATGGTCGTCGAGCCCGATGCGCGCGACCCCCAGCATCTCTTGCCAAAGGCGCGCCAGGGCCTGGGCCACAGGGTCTTGCGCCGGGCGGTAGACGGTATCGAAATCGGGGGCGGGCAGGGCGGCTGTGTCGATCTTGCCATTCTGCGTCAGGGGCAGCGCATCAAGCCCGACAATCACCGCCGGGCACATATACTCAGGCACCTGCTGCGCCAGCCCATCGCGCAGCGCCTTTGGATTCGTGGCTCCGGTGACGTAGCCAATCAGCTGATCGCCGTGTCGGGTCACATGGGCCTGCCGCGCCCCAAGCGTGCGCAGGCGTTGTTCAATCTCCTGAGGCTCGATCCGGTAGCCGCGTATCTTGATCTGCATATCGGCGCGACCAAGGAACTCGACATCTCCCGCCGCGTTGATGCGGCCCAGATCACCTGTGCGGAAAAAGGTCACGCCTGCGTTCGGCACAAAGGCCGCCGCGTTCAATGCGTCGTTGTTGACGTATCCGGCGGCGATGCACGGCCCGCCGATCCAGATCTCCCCAGTTTCGGATCCGCGCAGCGGTTGGCCCCCGGTATCGCGGATTTCCACGACCGATCCGGGCACGAAAGGGCGACCCAGCGGTAGGGGCCCGTCGGCAGGGGTACCGGTTTGGACGGGGAGCATCAGCGCATCGACCACGGTCTCGGTCAGACCGTAGGCGTGCAGCACAAGGCAATCCGGCGCTGCCAACGCACGTACCGCTTCGGCGCCATCGCGCGACCAGATGTCGGAGCCGCACAGGATCAGGCGGAACCCATCCAACACACCGCCCCGCGTCGAATGCTCCGCCACAAGCGCGTCGAGGACCGGTGGGGTGAAATCGCCCGCGTTTACGCTCCCTGTCTCGATCAGTGTGGCCAGGCGGCGCGGATCCAGTAGATCGGGCCTATGGCACAGCACCAGCCGCCCGCCGAAACACAGCGCGCGACACAAATCGGCGATTGCCACGTCAAAGGCGAAATTTGCCATTTGCAGGAACACGTGATCGCCGTCGAGGCGCAGGGTCTCGCCCCAGGCGGCGGTCATGGTTGCCAAGGCGCGATGCGCAACCTCGACGCCCTTGGGCGTGCCCGAGGACCCGGAGGTATAGATGACATAGGCCGCCCCGTCTGCGGCAGTGTCGGGCAGGGGGCTATCTGGCGAAGCCGGCAAATGCTCCAGCGCGAGCGTCGGAAGCGCGCATTCCACCGCGCCCGGTGCGGCGGTGATGAGGGCGCAGGCCGCGCTGTCGTGCAGGATGAAGGCGATCCGCTCGGCGGGGTTGTCTGGGTCGATCGGAACGAAGGCGGCCCCGGCTTTCCAAACGGCCAGAGCGGCGGCAAAGCAATCGGTGGATTTTGGCAGGCAGATCGCCACCCGTGCACCGGGCGTGACACCAAGACGGATCAGATGCCGGGCAATGCGCGTGGCGCGGTCATTCAGCGCGCCGTAGCTCACCACGTCCCCCCATCGACAAGGGCGGGGGCGTCTGGGGTGCGGGTGGCTTGCATTGCAAAACGTTCGGGCACCGGCGGTGCTGTCTCGGGCGATGAGGACCGGGGCAGGCTGATCCGGGCGGCGGGGCGCGCATCCCCCGATCCCGCCTGCGTCGTCACCAGTCGTTCGAGACCGGCGGTGAAATCCTGCGCAAAGGATGCCACGGTGTCGGCGTCAAAAAGGCATGTCGCGTATTCAAAGGCACAGCTGATGCCCGCCCCTTCCGCCACCAGGTCGAGTGTCAGATCCAGCTGCGCGGTTGTCTGGTGAACGCCGCGCGGGTGGGCGGGTAGATCGCCCAGCGACAAGGGAGCCGTCGCCGCGCGGGAGATCCACGAGAACATCGTCTGAAACAACGGGTGGTGCGCGGCACTGCGCGCGGGCTCAGACAGTTCGATCACCTGATTGATCGGTGTACCTGCGTGCGCGCGCGCGGTCAAAAAGCGGTCGTGCACATCCTTGACGAAAGCGATCCCGTCGGCTTGCGCCCTGTGATCAACCCGCAAGGCGAGCGTGTTCAAAAGTGGGCCGACCGTATGCGCCAGCGTCGCGGTATCGCGCTGGCTGACCGGTACGGAAGTCACGATATCGCGTTGGCCGCTTTGGTTCTGCAAAAAGATCACCCAGGCTGCCAGGGCGACCGCAAAAGGCGTGACGCCGCCTTTGGTGGCAAAGGCGGCGATGGCGTCGACCAGATCTGTGCCCAGATCAAAGCGGTGCACCGCCCCGGCATGGTCGATGAGCCGGGGCCGGGTGTCGCCTGCAGGGGTGGACAGCGGGGGCGATCCCGCCAGCGTGCGGCGCCAATATGCGTCATCCGACCCGGTCACAGCCTGATGTTGTGCGACATCAAGATACGCGGCGGTCGCCGCAGGCGCTGGCACAGGATCGTCCGCGACGAGGGCCGCGTAGATCTGCGTCAGATCGTGCCACAGGATATCGATGGAGGCATCGTCGGCAACCGTGTGGTGCAGACGGATCATCAGAGTATGCGCGTCCGGCGCGCGGGTCCACAGATGCGCCTGCGCGAGCGGGCCCTTTTGCAGGTCCATCGGGATCGCGGCCTGCCGGGTGAGTTCGGCCTGCACATCCGCGTGTTGGGACAGATGGCTGTGCGTCAGCGGAAAGGCGTTGGCCGGATCCGCGTGATCCACGACCAGCGTGTTATAGCGCATCTCGAACCGGGCGCAGAGAATTTCGTGGCGGTGCGCCAGATGCGCGAATGCGCGGGCCAGTGCGTCGGCGTCCACCTTACCCGATATGTCAAAGGCGGCGCGGATCACGTAGGCGGAGCCTGCCTGTTCGACCTGCGACAAAAGCCAGAACATCTTTTGCACCGGCGCGGCGGGAAACGGTCCGGCTCCGCGATCAATGATCGGTAAGCTCTGGGCCTCTTGCACCTCTCGCAACCGCGCGCGGGAGAACCGCTTGGGCGGTGTCGGTGTATCGTTGTTCTGGGTCATGCAGACGGGCCTGTCATTGGAACGCCAAGCAGTTGATGTTCGATATGGGCTGCCAGATCGGCAATGCTTGGATTGGCAAAGAGGACGCGCACGGGAACGTCCTCTTCGAGGATGGCGGAGACCGTCGTCATGATGCGAATCGCCAGAAGCGACTGTCCACCGAGGGCAAAAAAGTTCTGGTGCCGCCCGATCGGGCCACAGCGCAGCACATCCTGCCAGATCTCGGCGAGCGTTTCCTCAATCTCGCCTTCGGGGGCGCATCGTCTGGCAGGGTCGCAATGCGATGTGCGGCGTCGCTGAGCGCGCGGCGGTCGATCTTTCCGTTCGGGGTCCGCGGGAAAGGGCCGTGCGCGACGATCCGCGCGGGCATCATGTAATCAGGCAGGCGCGTTGCCAGATTTTCGCGCAATCGCTCGGGGGCCTCGGCATCGACAAAGGCCGTCAGTGTGTCGTCCGTAAGAACGCAGGCCGCCGTTGTCGCACCGGCGGCGCGCAGGGCGGTCTCGATTTCTCCCAACTCGATCCGGTGGCCGCGCAATTTGATCTGCGTGTCCGCGCGGCCGATAAAATGCAGGCTATCGTCCTGTGCCACCCGAACCAGATCGCCGGTCCGGTAAAGCCGTGTCGTCTCGTCTGCGTCGGTCACAAAAGCGGCGCGCGTGCGCTCCGGATCGTCAAGATAGCCCAGTGCCAGCGCCGCGCCGCCGATATGAAGCTCTCCGGTTTGACCGGGCGCCACCGGCCGTCCGCGATCATCGCGAACTGTCAGGAAGGTATTGGCCGCCGGCTGGCCAAGCGGCATGACCCCGCAAGTTGATGCGTCCGCAAGATCCATGGCGCTGGCCCAAATGGTTGCTTCGGTCGGCCCGTAGACTGCAAATATCCGGGCCTGCGGAAAGGACCGCCGGGCCGCACGCAAAAGATCTGCCGGCACGCTCTCCCCCCCGCAGTACACGCGGGTCACGGCGGAAAAGGTGCGGCCTCCCGCCGCGTCCAGAAAGGCCTGCAACATGCCCGGCACCATCTGCAGGACGTTGATGTGCTGTACGGCCACCAAATCGACGAGCGCCACCGCGCCGTCGTCCACCATCGACGGGCCGATCACGACGGTTGCACCAACGGCAAGCGGCGCGATCAGCTCGGTGATCGAGATGTCGAAACTCGGTGAGGTCACCTGCAACACCCGTGCGCCCGCCTCAAGTCCCAGATCGGTTTGCATCCAGTCGATGAAATTCGACAGGCTGGCGTGGCCGACCTGAACCCCTTTGGGCTGGCCGGTCGAGCCGGAGGTATAGATCACATAGGCGGCGTCCTGGACCCCTTCGCGGGGATCGTAATCCGCCGCTGCCGGTTGGTGGCGCGCGTGCGTGACATCGAACTGCGCCGCCGGGACATCGCCGAACCCATCCGCACAGATCACAAGCGCCGGACGCGCATCCGCGATGATCCGGTGGGTACGCGCCACAGGATACGCGGGATCGAGCGGCAGATAGACACAGTCGCGCAAAAGGCAGGCCAGCGCGGCGACGACCAGATCGGCAGAACGCGTCAGATGCACGCCGACCAGCATCTGCGGCCCGATGCCCAGATCCGCAAACGTTTCGCAAAGCGCGCGGGCGCGCGTCTCAAGCTGTCGGTAGCTCAGCGTGACCTCGCCGTCGCAAAGGACCGTCCGGTCGGGGTGGGTCCGTGCCATCGCCGTAAAGCGTTGGGCGACGGTGTCGGGGTGGGCTGGGCGCTGCGGCCCGCACAGCGTCGCGGCGGCGCTCTTGCGGGCGAGTAACGGCAGAGGGGCGGAAGGATCAGCGAGGCAGGCCGTGATCCAGTCCACAAACTCCGCCATCATCCGTTCGATGGTCGCGCGCGCGAAAAGGTCGGTAGCAAAGTTCCAGCTGAGCGCGATGTCATCCGCCGGACGGATGCCCAGCGTCAGATCAAATTTTGCCTCGGTCTCGCGCGGTTGAAGCGCCGCGAAATGCACGCCTGAGGCCTCGAAGGCATGGGCATCGCTGTTGTCGAGCTGGACCATGATCTGAAACAGCGGATGGTGGCTGAAACTGCGATGCGGGCAAAGCGCGCTGACAAGTTTTTCGAATGGCACCCCGTCGTGCGACAGATCGTTCTGCACATCACGCTGAACCCGCGCGACCAGCGTCGACAGGCTGTCAGCGGTGTCCAGTCGCATCCGCAAGGGCAGGGTATTGATGAAGCAGCCCATGGTGTTCTCCAGCTCAGGCCGCTGGCGATTGGCCACGGGGGTGCCCAGCACAAGATCGCTTTCGCCCGAAAGCAGCTGGAGATAACCCGCGAAAAGGGCAAGGATCGTCGCAAACTCGCTGCTGTCCACGCTGGAGGCGAAGGCGCGCAGGCCCTGCGACAGCGGTACGCTCAATCGTTGGACGATCGTTTCCCCCGCAAAACCCTGATCGGGCGGTCGGGGGTGGTCCAACGGGATCTGATGCACCACCGGCGCGCCCTCCAGCCGATCTTTCCAATAGCGCAGATCGTCTGCCATATCGTAGGTTTCGCGCTGCCACCGGGCGTAGGCCGCATAGCTTGGCGCGGGCGGGGCATCAAGGGTTGCGTGCGCCAGAAAGCTGCGCAGCTCCCGCACGAACAGCGCGAGGGACGCGCCGTCGAACGCGATGTGATGGAAGGCGAGGAACCATAGATGCCGGTCCGCGCCCAGCTTGACCAGATGCCCGCGCATCACCGGGCCGCGACGCAGATCGAATGGCGCGTCAAGACAGCTGCGTTCCGCTTGCGCGCGCGCCGCGTCCGCCGCCGCCTCCGCCAATGTGCTGGCGTCGGTATAGGCAAGCTGCGGCGCCTGTTGCCCGAGATCCTGAACGGGCGTGCCGTCCCCCGCGTCGTAGACGCATGCGAGAACGCGGTGCTTTGCGACCAGCGCGACCAGAAAAGCCTCTGCCGTGGCGCGGTCAAATCCCGCGCCGGTGACCTCGAAAATCAGCGGCACGGTATAGGAGGTGCCAGCGTTGCCGATCCGGTCAATCGTCCAGATCCGCTCCTGCGCGAAGGACAAGGGTGCGGGCAGGGAAGGCTCCTGCGCGATCACCGGCAGGTCCATCACCCGGGCGCGTTTGGCGGCCCCGATACGCTGCGCCAGATCGCCCACTGTGAGCGCGCCCACGACATCGCGCATGTTCAGGTCAGTGCCGCAGCTACGGTTGATCTGGTTGATCATCCGGATCGCCAAAAGCGAATGCCCGCCCAGTTCAAAAAAGCCCGTGTCGGTGTCGGTCACGGGCCGCTCCAAAAGGGTGGACCAGATCGCGCAGATTGTGCGCTCAAGCGCGGTTTCAGGCGCCCGGCCCTGCGACAGCACCGTCTGCGCCGTGGGCGCGGGGAGCGCGTTGCGATCAATCTTGCCGCTGGGGGTCAGGGGCATCCGGTCCAGCACGGTATAGCTGCCGGGCAGGTGGCTGCGCGGCACCCGTGCGGCCAGAAACCGGGCGAGCTGTGCACCAGCCTCTTTGCGGTCGAGGATGGTTTCCACGTAGGCTGCCAGACGGGCCAACGTCCCGTCAGCCCCGCTCAGGACAACCGTGGCGCGGATGACGCAGGGGTGCTGCTCAAGCGCGGTGGCGATCTCATCGAGTTCAAGCCGCACACCGTGGATCTTGACCTGGAAGTCCTCGCGGCCGATCATGCTGAACTGCCCATCGGGGGCCTGCCGGGCAATGTCACCCGTCGCGTAGCAGCGCCCGGCGGGCCCGTCCGAAAATCCCGGCTCTGGCCCCAGATAGCCCAGCCCGACCTGCGGCCCCGCGATCGTGATCTCGCCCCGGCACGCGGGCGGTACAGGATGGCCGTAGGGATCGACCAGCCGCACCCGGTTGCCGGGCAGCGCAACACCCAGACTGACCGGCACATCCGGCTGCATAAAGGCGCACAGGTTGAACACCGTCGCTTCAGTCGGGCCGTAGACGTTCAATAGACGCAGATCGTGCGCGCAGGTCAGCAGATCGTCCGACAGGTGCTGCGGCAGGGTCTCACCGCCGGTGATCAGGGTCATGCCGTCGCGTGGTCGCCAGCCCGCGTCCCGCAGGATCTGCCAGGTTGTCGGCGTGGCAAATAATGTGGAGATACCGAGCGCGTCCTGATCGCGCTGTAAAAAGGCCGCATCGCGCGCCCGTGCCGGATCCAGAAGCGCCAGCGACCCGCCCTGCGACAGGGCAAGGTAGATTTCCAGAATATGCGCGTCGAAGGTCAGCGTCGAGGCTACGGCAGCGCAGTCGCGCGGCCCGATGCCAAGGCGCCCCTGCGCCACGCTCAGAAAGTGGGCGAGCGCCCCATGCGGCAACGATACCCCCTTTGGGGTGCCCGTCGACCCGGAGGTGAAGAGCACGACCGCAGCACCCTCGCGCGGCCCTTCCACGGTTACGAAGGGGGCGTCGTCGGGCGCTGCTTCGATCACCGTCGCATCCGGCGGAAGCTGCCCCGCGACCACCGTGCCGATGGCGCAGTGGCATCCGGCGCGCGCGTACATCATTCGGCTGCGGTCCGACGGGATCGCGGGATCGAGGATCATGTAGGCGGCGCCGGTTTTCTGTACGGCAATGAGATGGGCAATCGTCTGCGCGAGCGGGCCGACGCAGACCGCAATGCAATCCCCGGCTGTAACGCCGTGGCGCAACAGGGCGGCGGCCATCGCGGTGGCCCGCGCATCGAGCGCGGCGTAGCTTTGCGTAACGACGGTGCCGTCCGGTTCGACCCATCTACAGGCGTCGGCCTGCGGAGACCGGGCGACCTGCGCCTCGAACATCTCGATGAAACACGGTGGCGGTGTCTCCGCGTGGAGCGCCTGCGCAGGTGTGGCCGTCGGGCCAAGGGAGATCTTTCCAAGCGCGGTCTCCGGCGCCGCAATCAGCCGCCGCAGGGTCGTTTCGAACGCCTCGGCGAAACCGGACATCGTGTCTGCGTCAAAAAGGGCATCGGAATAAACCCAATACGCCTCCAGCGGGCCATCCGCGTGTTTGACAAGGCTGCATTCGATGTCGAACGCCGCGCGCTGTCGCGGCAGGGGCAGTTTTTGTCCCCTGTGTCCGCCGAGGATCAAATGCTCGTCCCGCGACTCCTCGAACGAAAAGACGATCTGGTTGAGGGGGGTAAAGGCGGTCTCGCCTGCATAGCCCAGATCGCGGATCATCTCCTGGACGTCCAGATCCTGATGCTGCTGCGCCATCAGGTTCGTGCGGTGAACCTGCGCGAGAAGCTGGCGAAAGCTCAGTGCCGGATCAATCCGGTTGCGCAGTGGGAGGAAATTGGCAAAAAAACCGATCATACCGTCCAGCTGCGGCAGGCTGCGGCCTGACAGAGGTGTTCCGACAACGCAATCCTCGGTCCGCAGATAACGCGACAACTGAACATTGAAGGCGGCAAGATAGGCGGTAAACCGGCTGACCCCAACCCGGGCGGCGAGCGCCGACAGCCCGTCCTCCAGATCGGCGGGCAGGGTCTGGTGCAGCGCGGTGCCGCCAAAGTCGGCGACGGGGGGGCGGGGCCTGTCGGGCGGCAACCCGTTGAAAGAGGCCACACCGTCGAGCTGCGCGCGCCAGTAGTCGCGACTGGCCGGTGACCACCCTTGTCCGACCTCCGACAGCGCAAAATCGACGTAATGGAGCGGCAGCGGCGCGAGGTCCGCTTCCGGTTCTTCGTACAGCTGCACCAGCTCGGCAAAAAGCGCCCCGTAGGACGCGCCGTCAAAGGCGATGTGGTGGCAGGCGATATGCAGATGGCTTTCGTCCGCACCCTGCAGCAGGGCGACGTTCATAACCTGCCCGCTCGACAGATCGCAGCGCGCCTGTGCCCGCGCGTGCAGCCATTTCGCGGGCTCTACGTCCGCCTCAACCGACCAGATCAGGCAGCGTGCCGCCTCCTCGCAGATCTGCTGCGTCGGTACGCCGGTTTCATCGACAAAGAACCGGCTGCGCAGGACGGAATGGCGCGCGACGATCCGTTCAAACGCCGCCCGCAGGCGCGCGGGATCGAGCAGCGCGTCAAAGCGATAGGCGACCTGCATCACATAGGTCTCGCCGGTGTCGAAGGCGGCCCCCTGATAAAACACCCGTGCCTGATTGGGCGTCAGCGGAGCACGGTCACGCCCCGACGGCGTCAGGGTGGGCACGCGCTGGGCCGTCAGGAGTGCGATCAGCGCTTCCTTGTTGCGCTTGATCTGCGCGCTTAACGCCGCGGAGGGCGGGGCGTCACGCGCGCGGAATTTCAGCCTGTCGTCCTCGACGTAAAGCTGCACGCCTTCGGCCTGCGCCTCTCTGAGGATGTCATGCACCATCAGAATTCACCTTCGGCGGCAAAGCCATCCGTCGGCCCCGACGTTGCCGACGCGATCAGGTCAATCCTGTCGGCCAGCCCTTCGACGGTGCCCGCCTCAAAGAAATCGGTGATCTGAAGGACGATCCCGAACGCTGTCTGAATCTCCGCGATCAACCGCATCGCCAGCAGCGAATGACCACCGACGGAAAAGAAATCCTGCGTCACGCCGATATCACTGACCGGCAGCAGATCGCGCCACATCCCCAGCAGGCGCGTTTCTGTTTCGGTGCGCGGAGCGACACGTTCGGCGGGCGCGGCCACGGGTGACGGCAAGGCACGGGTATCGACCTTGCCCTGATCGGTCAGCGGCATGCGCGCGAGGATGATGACCGCGTTGGGCCGCATATACGCAGGGAGGCTGCGTTTGAGACCATTTTTCAGAAGCCGCGACAGTTTGGCATCCGACGGGCTGTCCGCCGTGGTGGGGGCCGCGCGGGTGACATAGGCGAACAGCGCGCCCGCGTGTACGGCCACCGCTGCCTGCGCCACCTGCGCATTGCTTTGCAGCGCGGTGGTGATTTCGGCCGGGGCGATGCGATAGCCCCTCAGGCTGATCTCATCGTCGATGCGCCCTAGAAAGCTCAGCTGCCCATCGGCCTGCCAGCGGACCAGATCGCCGGTGCGGTAGTATCGGTTGCCATCCGCCAGGGTTACAAAGGCGCGTTCGGTTTCCTCAGGCAGGTTGAGGTATCCCCGCGCGACGCCCGTGCCACCGATCAGCAGCTCGCCCGGCCCGCCCGGCGGGCAGGGCCGGTCACCGTCCATCACGCGCGCTGTCGCGGCAAGCTTCGGGCGGCCGATGGGCGGCGGGCTGCGCAGATCGGCGGGGATCTCAAAGGACGTTGCGTCGATGGTGGTCTCCGTCGGGCCATAGAGGTTGAAAAATCGGGCCGGAAATCCCGCGGGCACCTCGATGGGCCCCAGACGGTCACCGCCGACGGCAAGGACCCTGAGCGAGGGGGGCCAGGCGAGACCGGCGGCAAAGGCCTGCTCGAACAGGCCGGTAGGAAAGACGGCTGCGGTGACGCCATGATGCGTCATGATCTGCGCGAGGGTCGGCAGAGTGTCCCGCTCCGCATCGCTGACAAGGACAATGGTCGCGCCCGCCAACAGGCTTGGCCAGATCTCTCCGTGGTAGGCGTCAAACCCGACGTAGGACAGCGACAGCGTGGTTGCGGTCTCGTCCAGCGCCAGCAGATCCATCAGGTGCAGACATTCATCCGCGAGCCCTTTTGCATCGACCATCACCCCCTTGGGCCGCCCGGTGGAGCCGGAAGTGTAGGTGACATAGGCAAGGTGGTCGCGCGATGCGGGCCTGTCCGGCAGGGCGGCATCCGAAAGAGCCAGACCATCGAGGGACACTGTCTCACACCGGGTATCAACGCGCCTGTCCGTGCCGCTTGTGATCAGGAGTGCGGGCGCGCAGTCGCGCAGGATTTCCGCCAGCCGCGCGTCGGGCAGATCCGGGTCGAGGCAGATGATCGTCGCCCTGAGTTTCATGACCGCCACCATGGCGGTGATCTGCGCCACGCTGCGCGGCGCAAGTACGGCGATTTTTGCGTTTGGTGCGATCCGGTCGGCCAAATGCGCCGCCAGTGCGGAGGTTTGCACGTCGAGGTCGCGGTAGCTCAGACTGTCGCCGCCCGATTTCAGCGCAATACGCTCGCCAAACCCCGCCAGACGTTGGGCAAGCGCTGTCGCGAAATCGACCTGCTCGAACGGGTGCCCGGCGGCGGGCGTGGGCCCGGTTTCCCACTGCGCCATTCGCGCGTTCTGCGCTGGGGTTAGCACCGACACCGACCCAAGCGGCGCCGAGCCGTCCGCGCAGAACGCCACAAAAAGCTTGCGGAAACTGGCAACAAAATCCTCGATCTCTCGGCGCTCGTAAATGTCGCTGCGGTATTCCCAAAGAAACGAGACCCGGTCGTCGTGGGTAAAGTGGCTGTCGCGGTTCACCACAAGGCAATCAAGATCAAATTTTGACGTGTTCGAGATCACAGTTTCGTCCTTGCGCCAGCTGAAACCGTCCACATCGGCCACCGGGATGGGTGCGTCATGAAAGCCCAGCAAGACGTTGAACAAGGGGTTTTGGCCGTTCATCCGCTCGGGATTGAGCGCCTCGACAAGGGTGCCAAAGGGCAGTTCCTGATGGGCATAGGCACCGTCAACCACGGCCTGCGTCGCCTTTGCGTGCGCGTCGAGCGTTTGCGCCCCGTCGATGTGCTGGCGCAAGACGATGGTGTTGACCAGCATGCCCAGAATATCGGGCGCGCCACGCCAGTCGCGGTTGGCAAAGGGCGCGCCGATAACCACATCGGTCTGCCCGGAATACTGCCACAAGACCACGTTCAGCACGGCGGTGGTAAAGGCAAAGGGCGTGATCCCCAGGCGCGCGCAGGCGGCCTCGCACGCGCTCCACTCCGCACGCGAAAAATCGAGCCGTACGTGCCCCCGGCAAATCCCGGCGCCGTGGACGCCTTGCCAAAGATCGCGACGGATTGCGGGGCGCCGTCCAGTTGGTCGCGCCAATAGTCAATCTGCGCCTGTGCTGCGGGGGAGGTCAGCCACGCCTGCTGCGTGAGCAGAAAGTCGGAATATTGCGCGGGCTGCGGCAGTGTGTAGTCAAAGGCGGGGTCGACGCGTTTATGATACCGGTTCAGCAGTTCTGCGGTGAACGCCGAGCCGCCCCAGCCGTCGTGTACGATGTGGTGTTCCTGGTGAATGAAGGCGTGCTCCGTCTCGCCAAAACTGACCAGCGCAAAATTGGCAAGCGGCAGCTTTCCGAGGTCCGGGATGCCAGGAAGGTGTTTGTCGATGATATCCTGCAGAACCGTCTCGCGGTCTTCGGGGGCGGTCCCGGCTGCATCGATGCGGGGAAACGAGACCGCATGCGCCGGGTGGATGCGCTGCACCGGTACGCCCGCGCGATCGTGGAATGTGGTGCGGTAGATTTCGTGGGCATCGAACAGATCCTGCAAGGCATCGTGCAGCGCGTCTATGTCGAGAGGGCCGCTGAAATGATGGACCGCCTCGGCAAGATACGCTTTGCTTTGCGGGTCTTGCCGGTGCAGATACCACGCGGTGTTTTGCTGGACCGACAGGGGCAGTTCGTCACCGCTGCGCTGATGGCGCATGATCTCGATCGGGGCGTCGCGGCCCTCGTCCAGCAGCGCGCGCAGCCCCGCAATTGTGGGGGCGGCGCGGAAATCCTTGACCGCAACGTGCCGTCCGGTTTGCGCCTCAAGCGCCGACAAAAGCCGCATTGCGCCGATCGAATTGCCGCCTTCGTGAAAGAAATTTGCCGTCTCGTCACAGTCGGGCCTGCGCAATTCGGCCAGAAAGGCCGCGCGGGCCGGATCGTCGCCGAGGTGCGCGTTCGGCTGCCCGAGTGCCTCCAGCAGCGCGTTGCGGTCGATTTTTTGATTGCGGGTCAGCGGCAGGCGCGGCAGCACGGTGAAAACGGAGGGCATATGCCCCGCCGGAAACGTATCTGAGATCGCCGTGCGGGCGGCAGCCTCGACCGTCTTGGGCGCGCCTTGTGACGCCACGAAGGCGGCCAGAAATTTCTGACCGTCCGGCCCCGGACAGGCAAGAACGGCGGCGGCCTCAATACCTGCGACAGCCACGAGGGTGCTTTCCAGTGCCAGTGTCTCGATCCGGGTGCCGTTCACCTTGGCCTGAAAATCGAAACGTCCGGCAAAGCGCAGCGCCCCTGTTTGCGGGTCCTGCCGAACGCGGTCGCCCGAATGATACCAGACAGACCCTTCTGCATCGGGCCGAAACCGCGCGCTGGTCTGCGCTGCGTTCTGGATATAGCCGGTGGCGATCCCGGGCCCGCCGATCAACAGTTCACGATCCTCCTTGCCGCCGATACGGACCCGCACATGATCCAGCGGGGTGCCCAGATCGACGGGCGCGCCCGGTGTGACGCGGTGCAGGCTGGTACAGATCGCGCCCTCTGTCGGCCCGTAGCCGTTGAAGGTGGGATAGATCGCAGCCCAGTCGTGGAACACCCGCTCCTCAAGTGTATCTCCCACGAATATGATCGCTTGCAGCGCGTAGCTTTTGCGCAGCGGCAGATAGGGGGCAACGGCGGCGGGCAGGATAAGATGCGTGACGGCGGCGGTCTCAAGTTCCTGCGCGAGCGTTTCCGGCTCGACCCGCGCGGCGGCGGAAACGATGTTCAGGGTCGCCCGGTGCACGAAGGCGAGCAGGAATTCCAGAACGCTGGCATCGAATGACAGCCCGGCGTATTGCGCGACAACCGAACCCGCGCCGACCTGCGTGCGCGCGCCAAAGCTGCGTGTCGCCGCGATCAGGGCCGCAAGCTCAAGCACGACCCCCTTGGGGGTGCCGGTGGTGCCGGAGGTGAACAGGACAAACCCCGGCGCGCCCGCGCGTGGCTGGTCAAGCGGTCGCGCCGCACGCGCTTCGGCAAGCGTGTCAAAGGCATGGGCAGGACACTCAAACGCATCCGTCGGCGCATCGGTGAGCACAAGTGTGCAACCGGCCGTTGCAAATGCGCGGCGTTGGTAGGCCAGCGGATAGGACGTGTCGATGGGTACGCATTTGCCGCCCGCCAGCAGGATAGCCAGCATCGCGACAAAGGCATCCGGCCCGCGCGTCATCGCGACCCCGATATGCGGCGCCTCCCCGCAGCGCGTGTGGAGCGCGGCGGCAAGCGTGCGCGCCTGCGTAAGAAGCGCGTCGTATGTCAGCGCCCCTTGCGCGCATTGAAGGGCGATGCGGTCGGCGGGCGCATCCGACGCGCGCAGCAGCTGTGCAACTTCGGCGCTGTCCGGCAGTGTGTCCTGTGTCGTTCCCATCATTCCCCCGTTCTGCGCTTGCCGTCAGCTTGCGATGCGCCTGATCAACCCGACGCTGGCCTGTCGTGCGGCATTGGCGACACCGCCGCCGATGACAGCCTGCCGCACCACGCCGCCGCACAGCTGACCCTCAATTTGAAAAACGCCCAGGACTTGCGGCGCATCGCTTTCGATCCACGTCCCGTCCGGCATCATCGACAGCGACGGTGCGCGGTCGCCGTCAACGCGCCGCTGCAGCACGCACATACCGAAAAGCCCCGCGGGGTCCGCTGCCTGCACAAGCAGATCGTCCCAAGTATCCTGCGCGATTTCCCAGCCGCAGAACACAGCGGTGCCTCCGTAGCCGAGGGCGGATTTCAGCACGTGCTGATCTTTGGGCAGGCGGGACAGCGCCGCCACCGTGCCTGTCCGCACGATCTGCGTTTTCGGGATCGCCGCGCGGACCACCTCGCAAATCGCTGGGCCGATCATGCGGCCGTCCGCTGCCTCGTGCAGAAGCGCCAGGCAGGCTTTGCTCATGTACAGATCGCACAGAAGGCTGATGCCACGATGCAGCGTCCCGCGCGCGCAGTGCGACAGATAGGCGTCATAGCTGTGATCGCTGCGCGCCGCGATGTCGCGCAGGGTGAAAAGCTCAAACGCCACGTGGGGTTTGTCGGCGCCGTCGAGGACGTGATCCAGATCGGTATGGGCGATGGCGCTGACCTCTTGGCCCAGATGCCGCGCCATCATCGCGGCGGCGGCATTGGCGGTCAGCGGGCTTTGCGCAAAATGATCGGCATCGTCGAGCACCACCATCTGCCAGGTGTCGGGGGGGCCAAAACGGCGAATGAAGCTTTCGGCGATGGCCTCGCCCGCCGATTTCCAGCGATCACAGACCGGCCCGCCGGGCAGCGGAAGCGCGTCGTAGACCGCATGCATGTCCTCGCTGGGAAGTCCGCCAAGCGCGCCACCGAAGTTCGCCTCGAACGCGAACCACTGTCCGTTTTTCTGGCAAAGATCCCACCGGCAGGGCAAAAGCGCGTCGTCGGGGGCGGCAAGCAAATCGGTGATTGCCGCGCCCTCGAAACCGACGGCTTTGGCAAAGGCCGCGATGTCGCCGTCGAACATCGTCTCGGGCAGGCGCAGCAGCGCATTGAGCAGGGTTGCATAAATCTCCGCTTGCCGTGCGATTGTTTGGCGGGAGACCATGCATGGGGTGACCTGAAGCGGGTAATCTGTCCGCAAAAGCCGCGCACCAAGCCCGGCGTTGCGCAGGTCGGCGGCATGTCGTTCGGCGTCGTCGGATAGCTCGAAGAAGTCGAACCAGCTTTCGAGATCCACGATTCCCTATCCTTATTAACGCTGCGGTTGAAAGTCCGCCCGGTTTTGTACACGTTTTAGCAGGGCGAAATAATATTTGTACTGTTTTCTAAAAAATTATACTAAGTTCGGCAACAATTGTCTGGCGTCTCGTCTTGCGCCGCCACAGCGTGGCGCATCGTGACGGGCTCTGCGAAAATTGGATCAACGCCGCGCTGCGAATGCCGCAAGACGCGAAGGGGGCAGCGTGCAGACAGGGGCGACGTCGCAAGGGAATGTGCTGTCGGTTCTGCGGTCGCTCAGCCCGCGCGCCCGGCTTTTCCTCTGGGCGATGGCGCTGACACGGCTGACCGGTTTCATGGTCTTTCCCTTTCTGACCGTCATTCTGTCGCAGCAGTTGGGCGCCAGTATCGTCGAGATCGGATCGCTGTTCACGGTGGCCGCATTTGTTGGGCTGGGCACCTCGCCGGTTGCGGGGTTTATCGCGGATCGCATCTCCAAGAAGTTTCTGATGCAGCTTGGTGTGGGGCTTACCATCGCGAGCCTTCTTGCAATGGGCCTGATCCGGGAGATTTCCGTCTACTACGGCGCAATCATTCTAATGTCGGTCGCGGGCGGCATGCTGGAGCCCTTGTTGCGCTCGACCTTGGGCGAGTTGGCCGAGACCGATGCGCAGCGTCCAGCGTTGTTTCATCTGCGCTATTACATGGTCAATATCGCGGGCGCGATCGGCCCGGTCCTGGGCCTGTGGTTTATCCAGACGCAAAGCCCGGCGGTCTTTTTTATCGCTGCGGCAAGTTTTGTCTTTCTGGCGGGCGTGATCCACTTCAAACAACCGAAACTGCCGACGCCTGCAGACCCCTTGAACGCGCCGGTGCGGCGCAACATCTGGGTCAGTGTGCTGGGTCACCGGATGTTCGTGGCGCTGTTTGTGGCGAATTTTCTGCTGGTGTTCATCTACGCGCAGACCGATGAGCCGCTGACGTTCCATATGATCGACCGAGGCGTGCCGGACATCGCCGGGATCGTGACGGTGCTCACCGTGACCAATACGGTGGTGGTTCTGGTGCTGCATGGCCTCTTCATGAACAGGATCATGGCGATGGGTGAGGGGCTTGCGTTTCGGGTGGCGATTGGCTGCCTGTGCCTTTCGCTGGTCCTGATCGCGGCAAATGGGGCGCATCTGCTTTGGATCTGGATTGCGGCGATCGCCATCTCGACGCTGGGAGAGATCATCGCGATGCCGATGTTCCTGACCATCGTTGACCGGATCGCCCCGGCAGAGAACCGCAACGCGTATTTCGGGATCTACATGCTGTCCAACACGGGCGGCGCGCTGGCCCCGTTTCTGGCGGCCAGCCTGATTACCGGCTTTGGCGGGACGACCCTGTTTATCGGCGCGGCGCTGTGTTGCATACCATTGGCCGTGGTAGGCGCCATCGCGCTGCGGCACACGACCCAAACCCCCGAGACGGAGAGCACAGATGCACCCCTATGAGGATCTTCGCGCAACCGCATTCTGGAAACCCGGCGTTGCCGAACCAGAGGGCGGCGAGATTGCGGATCTGTGGATCCCGCGTTTCGAGATTCACCGCGGTGACGCCATCGTGACGGCGGGATCGTGTTTCGCCCAGAACCTCGGCCGTGCGCTGCGCAATAACAACATGAATTGGCTGGTGACAGAGACACCGCCAAAAGGCTTGCCACGCTCTTTGCATGCGGCGAATGGCTACGGGCTGTTCAGTTTTCGTACCGGCAACATCTATTCGCCGGTGCTGTTGCACCAGTGGCTGGTCTGGGCGTTCGATCCGGCGCGCATCAGCGACGAGGTCTGGCAGGATGGGGGGCGGTTTTTCGATCCCTTCCGCCCCTCGGTCCGCAGTACCGGGTTCGACAGCGCCGAGGAGGTCATCGCCTCGCGCGCGGCCACCGCCCGCGCGGTGCGCGAGGCCGTGCTACAGGCCAAGGTGTTCATCTACACCCCCGGTCTGACCGAAACCTGGGTGAATACCCAAAGCCGCGAGATCTATCCCGCCTGTCCGGGGACGGTCTGCGGGCTCTTCGATCCGGCGATGCACCGCTGCGTGAACGTCGGTTTTCAGGCGGGCAAGGACGCGCTTGTCAAAGCCTTCGAGATCATGAAAACCCACAATCCCGAAATCAAATTGCTGCTGACGGTCTCCCCGGTGCCGATCACCGCCACGGTGACGGGATCGCATGTCCTGCAAGCCAGCACCTACACAAAATCGGTTCTGCGCGCCTTGGTGGGGGAGTTCGTCGCCGCCACCCCGGACACGGATTATTTTCCGTCCTACGATCTGGTCTCTGCCGCCATGCTGCCCGAGAGCTATTTCGACGAGAACCGGCGCACAATCACACCGCAGGGGGTCGAAAAAGTCATGCAAAAGTTCTTTGAGGGTCTGGGGCACGCGGGCCGGATCGTACCCACGGGGCAGGGGGAGATCGTCTGCGAGGACGAGATCCTGAGCTTTTATGGCAAATCCTGAGTTTATCCTGCTGGGCGATTCCCACGCGACAGCCATCGGTCTGGCCGCGCGTGAGGCCGGGCTTGCCTTTGCCGGCGGGCCGCTGGCGTCGGGGCGGGATTTCTACGTGCCTTTTTGCGAGGATGCGGGGGGAAAGCTCCGGTTTCTCGACGGTGAGATGGAGGCGCTGCACGCGGAGCTTTGTGCCGAGGTGGCGGCGCAGACCCTGCTGCACAGTAATCTGCCGATCCTGTGCACGGTCGGCTCCGGCTTTCACGTCGCTGCAACGACCGCGCTTTGGAGCGACTTTATCTCCCCTGATGGCCAGCTTGATGCAGGGTTCATCGAGAGCGCACTTTTTGCCGAAATTTGTGACGAGATGTTCGACCCGGCGATGCAGTTCTACCGGATGCTGCGCGAGGCTGGGTGCGCCGTGCAGGTAGCACTGCCGCCCCAACGCTGCCCAGAGACATCGGATGCGCCGATCATGATCGCCTTTCAGGCGCGCGCGCAGGCCCGTCTACACGAGCTTGGATGCGGCATCATCGACACGCGCGCGACCACCGCCCCCGACGGCACGCAGGATCCGGCCTTTTGCAAAGCGGCTGATCCGGTGCATGGCAACGTGGCTTTTGGTGCCGAAATTCTCCGGGCGGCTGGGTATCTGGCCTAGAGATAGGGGCGTTCGCCGACAAGCGTGACCCGCTCCCCCGCGCGCGCGTGCGGGTAGTAGTCCCAGATGGCGCGGTGCTGGGTGCAACGGTTGTCCCAAAACACGACCGTACCGGGCTTCCACTGCACGCGGCAGCTAAGCGCGACTTCGAATTCGACAAAGCGGAACAGCATGTCGAGGATCGCCCGGCTCTCGAAATCCGACAGTTGCAGGATCCGCGTGGTAAAGCCGGGATTGACGTAAAGCATCTTGCGCCCCGTATCAGGGTGTTTTGCAACGACGGGGTGCACGATACGCGGCAGGTTCGGCGGGGCCTCGAACCCCGCCCAGGGTACGGATGCGTCGTGCACGGCCGTCATCCCATCCAGCAGCTCTTTCATCCCCGGTGACAGCATTTCGTAGGCGAGGTGCATGTTGGCAAACACGGTATCGCCGCCGCAGCCGATCTCGGGCGTTTTGTGAATGTGCAGCATTTGCGCCCAGGCAGGCTCCTCCGAGGCGGTCCCGTCCGTGTGCCAGACCTCACCGGCCACGAATTGCGACGCCTCGGAGGCCTGGATCAGCACGATTTCCGGGTCGTCGCCGTCGATATCCTCGACGGCCATTTTGCGCAGCGTGCCGAAATTGCGCGCAAAGGCTTTCTGGCTTTCGGGATCGATCCGCTGGTCGCGAAACACGAGCACGTGAAACTCCGTCAGGGCCTTGCGAATTTCGGCGACCTGTTCGGGCGGCACGGGTTGGGACATATCCACGCCGGAGACCTCGCATCCCGTGATCGGGTTAAAGCGTTTCACCCCGATGGTGCTATACTCGGATTTCTTGTCGGTGGCGAATTTACGGATGGCTTCAAGGCTGCTTTGGTCCACTGTCTTCTCCTGATGGCGCGTCATTGTCATGGGCGGCAAATGCCGCAAAAAGTTCTCGCTTGAGGTCGCTGGCGAGGGTCGCCTGGTCCGTGGGTCCCTGTGCCAGGGCGTTTGCGGTCAGAATGCCGCGCATGAAACTGCCCGGATAGCACGCGGCCCACGCGGCCACATCTGCCCGTTGAAACGCCGCGAGCATGCGCGCGGCGCGCGGGCGGTCCGTGCCCCGTGCCGCAATCCGCTGCATCATTTCGCAACTGCTCTGCGCATAGATTTCCGCATAGTTTTCGGCGTTATCGAAGTGTTCGGTGATCATCATGGCGTTTTCGGCGGCGAAATCGAGCGCGCTTTGGTGCATGGCGTCAAAATAGGCGTCAAAGGGAAAGCTCATGCGCAGCTGCGTGTCGATCAGCTGTTGCAGGGCGGTCGGGTCGGCGTCGGGTCCGGTGATTGCCTCGGCGGTTACGGGTGCCGGAACCCTCTCGCCCCGCAGACGCGCATTGGCGCGGATAAGCGGCACCAACGCCCGCGCGACCCAATGCGCGACCGGAGCGAACCCTTGTTTCAGGGTGCCTCCGGCAGGGGCGGGCAGCGCCGGATCGGCCTGAAATTCATCCTCAAGGATGCGGAGAACCTGCGCGGTCCATTCGGCGTGGGGATCAGACGCAGGGGGCATCACAGGGCTCGTCTGCTAAGGACCGTGTAGCGGAACGCGATGGCGGAGTGTCTGGCGACAGAAAATGCACATGTGCCACATCCGACGCGGTCGCCAGCGCGCCGGGGAGCGCGCCATCCGACTGCGGGAAATCCCACAGCCGCAGCTGCGGCACGCCGGTCGCGTGAGCATCCGCGTCGTGCGTATCGGCACGGGTGTCGATGGTGTGCAAATCATCGACAAGCCCCGTGCCACGCGCCTTCAATAGCGCCTCCTTGCGGACCCAGCAGCGCAGGAACGCAAGCGTTCTCTGCTCAGGCGCATGGCGGGCGATCCACCGTATCTCGTTGGGATGACAGACACGCGCGATGAGGGCCGCGTCCTGCACTGCCCGCGCGCGGTCCTCTATGTCGACACCGACAGCGCGGCTTGGATGCACCGCCACGGCGATCGTGTCGGCGGTGTGGGAGATGTTGAAATGCGTAGCCCCCGGAACCCTGATCTTGCCCGCCGGAGCGGTCGTGAACTCGGTACAGGGCAGATCCAGGAAATAGCGGACCAGCCCGCGCCCGAGTGCATGCAGACGCCGCTGCTGCGGCACGCGAACCCTGTCAAAGCGGGCGCGCTCGGCGTTTGTGAGCATTGGCTCGAACCCGTGCAGCTGCGCGAGGGTAGCGCTGAAAACGATGGCATGGCCGCGTGTCATCTCTGCGTGCAGCCGCTCTTTTGTGCGGCCCAGCTCAGACATCGCAGGCAGCCTTGAGCAGGTGTGGCGCAGACAGGAACGCCGCCAGTTGCCCCGCCATTTGCAGCGTGGGCCGTTCGTGCAGATCATGCGTGCCGGGCACGACATTCAGATCAAATCCGGCGGTCGTGATGGACCGCCATCCGTGCATCGTATCGGGCGGAACAAGCGGATCCTGCGCACCGGCAAAAGCGAGGATCGGCGCGGCCACGGTGGCCTGCGTATCGGGGCGGTAGGCGTTGCACATGCGAAAATCGGCGCGCAACGTGGGCAGGATCATCTCCAGAAGCTCTGGATATTGCGCCACTTCCGCAAAGACCGGATTCACGCCGACGATATCGTCGACCAGCGTGTCGGGGTCGTTCAATTCGGGCAGCTTTCGCAGGCGCGCGGGCATTGGCGTGCTCAACACGACGATGCCGTCCGGGCCGGTCCCCTGCCTTTCAAAGCGGCGAGCGATCTCATGGGCCATCCAGCCTCCCATGCTGGACCCCATGCAATAGAAAGGCCCGTCCACAAGAGGGGCGATTTCCGCGAATGTCCGGTCGCAGAGCGTCGCAAAATCCGTGGCGGGCACCTCGTCGAGGCGATTACCCCTTCCCGGCAGGCTTACCGGGTGGATCCGGCCACCGGCACCGATCAGCGGCTGCCATGCCATGAAACAGGCGGCATCCGCGCCCGCCTGCGGAAAGCAGAATATCTGCGGATTGCGCACCCCGCCGCCGCTCAGCCCCGGACGGGCAACTGCGGCACGGTGCGCGCCATGCCTGACAGGGGTTCGGCCCGGTCGGCGTGCAGGTAGACGACATCCTCAAGCCGGATGCCGAATGCATCCTTGAGGTAGATCCCCGGCTCAATGGAAAAAACATTGCCCTGCGCCAGCGGAGTCGTGGAATTGGCGGCGATATAGGGCGGCTCGTGCACATCGACGCCTAATCCGTGGCCAGTACGATGCGAAAACGCCGCGCCATAGCCCGCGTCGGTGATGACCTGCCGGGCGGCATGATCGACGGCGCTGCACAGGGTATCGGGTCGCGCGGCGGCCTGCGCCGCCTGCACGGCGCGTTCGACCACTTCCGCAACTTGGGTAAATTCTGGCGCGGGCGTCTCCCCGTACCACGCACAACGGGTCATGTCCGAGGGGTAGCCATTCAGACGACAGCCCGTGTCGATCAACACCGCCATCTCTGGGACGAGGGTGTCGTTGCCGGGATGGTGGTGCGGAAAGGCGCTGTTGGCGCCAAACGCTACGATACAGAAGGCAGGTTCGGCTCCGTTCGCCTTGTAGTGGGCGACGATGAGATCGCGCAGCGCGATCTCGGACATGCCTGTGCGCAGGGCGCCGAATGCCATGTCGAACGCGGTGTCATTCAACCGCGCGCTCTCGCGCAGGAGCCTGTGCTCCTCGGCGTCCTTTTCAGCGCGCAGGGCGCCGACGGTGTCGTCGGTAAATCGGTGGTGCACCGGTTGGGTGAGATGATCGAGCAGCAGAAACGAAAAATCCGTCCGCATCATCTCGTCCAGCACCACGCGCAGGCCCGCGCCTGTGGCATTGACCGCAGTCAACAGCTCTTTGAGCGCGGCCTGTGGCCCGTCCGCATCGCTCCACGTAAAGAACGGCACGTCGGCGCATTGGGCGCGGGCGGCATCGGCGTTCAACAGCGGCATCAAGACCCCCGCATGATCGGCGGTCACCAGTGCCATGACGGGGCGCTCATCGCCGTGCGGGTTCAGGCCCAGCAGCCATTGCATATGGCTTCCCGGTCCGACTGCGACCAGATCGGTATCGGTCTCCGCCATGCGCGCGCGCAGCCGCGACAGCCTGTTTCCCGCGATATCACTCATATAAAACCTCCCCTTTGGCCGTTTTGGGTGTGCTCAGCCGCTTTGCCCCGGCAATCTGTTATTCGGTGCGCCTTGCAGCACGACCAGCGTGCCGGTCCACAGCATCCGGGCAGGGGCGTCGCCGAGGGTTTTCCATGAATGGGGCGTTAAACCGTTGTAGTGCAGGCTATCCCCTTCGCGCAGGGTGAACGCCTCACCGTCGAGCGTTTTCTCGATCGAACCGCTGAGGATATAGATGAACTCCTCGCCCTCGTGTTGAAAGGTCTCGGATTTGAACCCGGGCGGGCAATGCATGATGAAGGCGGACAGCTCGTGGCCGGGAAATTCCGAGCTGAGCGTCTCATAGGTCACGCTTGTGTCCGAGATAGAGAACTTCGGGCGCCGCTCTGCGTAGGAGACCGCATCCCCCGGCTTTGGGCGCGCGACAAAGTAATCGAGCCCCAGATCCAGCGCATGTGAAATCTGTGCCAGCGTGCCCAGCGACGGGGTCGCATTGCCACGCTCGACCTGCGAAAGATAGCCGACGGACATGCCCGCCTTGTCGCACAGCTCCTTGAGCGTCAGCTTGCGTTGCTGGCGACATTTGCGGATCAATTGGCCAAGCTTGGCCGGTTCAATCTTGTCCGGGCCGGTCATTGTGTCATCCCGAAAGCTGCGCCAGACGCGGCATCAATTCGAGCAGTTTTGCCGTGTAATCCTGTTTGGGATTGGCAAAGAGCTCTTCGGTTTCCTGCACCTCGATCAACTGGCCCTGTTTCATCACGCCGACGCGGTCGCACATCTGGCGCACGACGGGAAGGTCATGGCTGATAAATAGCATCGTCAGACCCAGATGCTCCTGAAGATCCTTGAGGATGTTCAGAATCTGGGCCTGGATCGACACGTCGAGCGCGCTGGTCGGCTCATCACAGATCAAAAAGCGCGGTTGCGTGGCCAAGGCCCGCGCGATCGAGATCCGCTGTCGCTGCCCGCCGGAGAATTCATGCGGATATTTCGCGGCGGCGGCGCGGGTCAGCCCCACGCGGTCCAGCAATTCCTGCACACGGGTGCTGATCTGATCGGGCGGCAGCAGCTTGTGATGCAACAACGGCTCCGCGACGATGCGTTCAACCTTCATGCGCGGATTGAGGCTCGAGAACGGATCCTGAAAGATCATCTGGATCTGCCTGCGGTAGGCCGCCAGATCGGCCCCGGTCATGGTGGTGGTCTCTGATCCGTCGAAATGGATCTCCCCCCCGTCGACGGGCAGCAGCGTGCCGATCATGCGCGCAACGGTGGATTTGCCCGAGCCGCTTTCCCCGACGAGGCCGAATACCTCGCCATCCTTGATGTCGAACGACACGTCATCCACGGCGGTGAAATAGGTGCGGCGCGAGGGCAGGATCGCGGATTTCTCGAGGAATTTCTTGGTGACGCCTTTGACCTCCAGCAGCTTGCCGGATTTTGACAGCTCCGTCTTGGGCCAGTTGCGCGCCAGATCCTCGATCTTGAATGTGGTCTCGCGCCCGCCGTAGCTGACCTGCGGAAAACGGTGCAGTTTCACCTGTGGGCGCGGCACGGCAGAGATGAGCGATTTGGTGTATTCATGTTTGGGCGCGCTGAGCACCTGATCGGTCGATCCGTTCTCGACGACCTTGCCCGCGTACATCACCGTGACCTGTTCGGTGGTATCGGCGATGACGCCCATATCGTGGGTCACGAGGATCACGCCGACCTGCGTTTCCGATGCCAGCTCCTTGATCAGATCGAGCACCTGCGCCTGGATCGACACATCCAGCGCGGTCGTGGGCTCGTCTGCCACGATCACCGACGGCTCTGAACAGAGTGCGAGTGCGATCACCACCCGCTGGCGCATCCCGCCAGAGAACTGGTGCGGGTATTGGTCAAATCGCGCCGTTGGGTTGGGGATCGACACCCGGTCCAGCAGCGCCAGCGCGCGTTCGCGCGCCTCGGCAGCTGATACCTTCAGGTGCAGCTGGATCGTTTCGACCAATTGCTCCCCGATGGTGAACAGCGGATTGAGCGAGGTCAGCGGATCCTGAAAGATCATCCCGATCTCGCTGCCGCGGATCGCGCGCTGTTGTTCGGGGCCCAGATTGTCGATGCGCCGCCCGTTCAACCAGATTTCGCCCGAAGCCACACGGGCGGGATCGTCCAGCAGGCCGATGACCGCGTTGCCGGTCATGGATTTACCCGCACCGCTTTCGCCCACGACGCCGCGGATTTCACCGGGGCGGATGTCATAGGTGACGTTCTGCACCGGTTTGAACAGCCCGTGGCGGGTGGGGATTTCGACCGTCAGGTCGCGGATGGACAATACAGGTTCGGTCATTTCAGCCTCGGGTTCAATGCGTCGCGCAGCCAGTCGCCCAGCATGTTCACACTCAGCGCCAGTGCGAGAAGGGTGCAGGCGGGAAAGAACAGGATCCACCATTCCCCTGAGAACAGATAGCCTTGGCCGATGCGGATCAGGGTGCCCAGCGATGGCTGCGTCGGTGGCGCGCCGACACCCA
Organism: Sulfitobacter albidus; assembly: GCF_018200035.1. Taxonomy (NCBI): domain Bacteria; kingdom Pseudomonadati; phylum Pseudomonadota; class Alphaproteobacteria; order Rhodobacterales; family Roseobacteraceae; genus Sulfitobacter; species Sulfitobacter albidus. The sequence goes on from NZ_CP073581.1 coordinate 374,376, forward strand.
GAAAGCTGAGTGTGGCCTCGGCGATAATCGCCAGCGCCAGCGAGATCGTCGCGATCACCAGTACCGGCGACAGGATGTTGGGCAGGATGTGGCGCAGCATGATGGCCGCCGGGCGCCGCCCGATCAGCCGCGCCGCCGACACATAATCCTTGCTTTTCTCGACAAGCGTTGCGCCGCGCACGACGCGCGCGAACTGCACCCAGTCGCTCAGCCCGATGGCGAGGATCAGCACCCAGATCGCCATCTGATCGCGATGCTCGACCGGGGTGATCCCCTTGGCGATGCCAAAGATCAACATGGCCACAAGGATTGACGGGAATGTCAGCTGCACATCCGCCGCGCGCATGATGATCGTTTCGGTCCACCCGCCGAAATACCCCGCGAGCAGGCCAAGGATGATCCCCAGCACGACCGCGAACAGCACCGCGGCAAAGCCCACAAAAAGCGAGATCCGCATCCCGTAGAGAATGGTGGAGAACACGTCGCGCCCCTGATCGTCGGTGCCCATCACGAAGGTCTCACCGGTGAAGGCGTTGGGCGCCAGCGGCGGCGTGAATCCGTTCATCAGATTGAGCGAGGCAGGGTTGAATGGATCGGTGAAGGCGATCAGCGGCGCGAACACCGCCGACAGGACCAGCAGCAGCGCCACAAACGCCGAGACAATCGCCACGGGAGAGCGCCGGAAGGCGTAGAACAGATCACTGTCCACTGCCCGGCGGTACCGCGAGGGGACCACGACCTGTGTTTCAGTGCGTACGGGAAGCGGTTGATCAGTCACTTGGCAGATACCCTTAGGCGAGGATCGATGAAGGCGTAGAGAATATCAACCAGCAGGTTGATGACGACGAACATCACCGAAATCATCATCAGATACGCGGCCATCACCGGGATATCGACGAATTGGATCGCGTTGATGAACAGCAGCCCCAGACCGGGCCATTGGAAAACGGTCTCGGTGATAATGGCAAAGGCGATGATCGCGCCCAGTTGCAGGCCGATGATCGTGATGACCGGAACCATTGTATTTTTCAGCGCGTGGCGAAAATTGATCACCCGGTCGCTGAGGCCACGCGCACGGGCAAAGCGGATGTAATCCTGCCGCAGCACCTCCAGCATTTCGGAGCGCACCAGTCGCATGATCAACGTCATCTGGTACAGACCCAGCGTGATCGACGGCAGGATCAGCGCCTTCAGTCCGGATTCGGTCAGGAACCCGGTGGTCCAGCCGCCGATCTTTACCGTTTCGCCGCGGCCAAAGCTCGGCAGCCAGCCCAATTCGACCGAGAAGAGATAAATCAGCAGGATACCGATGAGGAAGGTTGGCAGGGACACCCCGATCAGCGAGGCCGACATGATGACATTCGCCGCAAAACCATCCCGGCGGATTGCGGTGAACACACCAAGGGCGATGCCCATCAGCACGGCAAAAATCGCGGACAGCGCAGCCAACTCCAGTGTGGCGGGTGCGCGCTCCATGATGATTTCGGATACTTCGCGGCCCTGGCGGTAGCTGACGCCGAAATTGCCCTGGGCGGCCTCGTTGAGGAATTTGAAATACTGCACCGGCACCGGCTGATCGAGGCCAAGCTGCGCGCGCAGGCGCTCGACGTCCTCCATGGTGCGTTCCTGACCCAACATGTTGTCGATCGGATCGCCCACGAAGGTGAACATGGAAAACGCGATCGCACCGGTGATCAGCAGGACCAGCACGGATTGCAGAACGCGTTTGAAGATGAATGGCAACATCACGAGGGGCTTTCTTGTGCCAGTAAAGCCATAAGCTTCTTGGCGATTTCACCGGATCATGGAAAGCGGGCAGGGCGCGGCGCGTGGGCTCCCTGCCGTGGGAGTAGGCCGCCCGCGCGTATGCGGGCGGCCCGGTTGGGCTTACTTCATGGTGAAGTATTTGACCCGTGGCTGATCCTCGGGATCGACTTCGATGCCGACGTTCTCGCTCATGCCCCAGTTCAGCACCTGGTGGTGGATCGGGATATACAGCTGCTCGTCCTGAACCACGCGCCAGATGTCGGCGATGTCCGCGTTGCGGGCGTCCAGATCGGTGTTCGAGGCCAGCGATTTGATCTTTGCATCCAGCTCGTCGTTGTCATAGCCGGTGCCGTTCCACGTGCCGATGTCGCTTTCGCGGCCGTGCACGAGGAAGTTGAACACATACTCCGAATCGTAGGTCGGAACGCCCCAGCCCAGCATGTAGAAGTCCGTCTTGCCGTCGGTGATCAACGGGAAGTGCTGCGCCTTTGGCTTGGCGTCTAGGTTCACCGTGACGCCGATCTGACCCAGCATGCCCACGGCCGCCTGACAGATCGCTTCATCGTTGATGTAGCGGTCGTTGGGGCAATCCAGACGGATCGAGAAACCGTCGCCGTAGCCTGCTTCGGCCAGCAGCGCCTTGGCGCCTTCCACGTCGGTGGAGCTTTCGGCGTCCATCTCAGCCGTCCAGCCGTTCACGAAGGGCGGCGCGATCATGCCCGCGGGCTCTGACTGGCCGCGCATCACGACCTGACGGATCGCATCGCGGTTGATCGCCATGGACATCGCCTTGCGCACACGCACATCGGCGAGGGGGTTCTTGCCGTCGATGTTATCGGCTTCGATATCGTCGGCGCCCAGGTTCATCCCGAAAAAGATCACGCGGTTCTGCGGGGCCTGTTTGACCATCAGCCCGTCTGAGCCATCAACGCGCGCCAGATCCTGAACCGGCATGTCCTGAAGGAAGTTCACCTCACCCGACAGTAGTGCCGCAACCCGCGTGGCTGCGTTCTGAATAGGCGTATAGACGATTTCGCTGACTTCCATGGGGAATTCGTCGATGCCCCAGTAGTTCTCGTTGCGCGCCATCACGGTTTTCACGTCGGGCTCGCGGCTGACGAGCGTGTAGGCGCCGGTGCCGTTGACGTTTGTGGTCGCGAACGTGATTTCGCCGCCTTCAAAATCTTGAACGTTTACGGTGTTGTTCGCCTCGGTCCAATCCTTATCCATCATGAAAAGGTTGGTCAGGTTCGAGGGCAGGATAGGGTTGGGGCCGGATGTTTCGATCTCGACGGTGAAATCGTCGACCGCGCGCACTTCGACGATCGAGCCAATCAGCTCTTTCATGTCGGAATTAGGCTGTTTTGCGCGTTCAAAGCTGAATACCACGTCCTCGGCGGTGAAATCAGCACCGTCGTGGAATTTCACACCCTGACGCAGATTGAACACCCAGACATTTGGGTTGTCAGCGCTCGGGGCCCAGTCGGTGGCCAGCGTCGGGACAAAATTGCCGTCGGTGTCGCGGATGATCAGCGGCTCATACATCTGGTGACGCATGGTGTGGCTGGGGCCTTCGTTTTGCGAATGGGGATCCAGCGTCAGGGCGTCGCCCGCGCGCGCCCAGCGCAGTGTCTCGGCGTTGACCACGGCCGCCGACGACATCAGCGCCGCAACCGCGAGAATTGTTGAAGTTTTCTTCATTATGACCTCTCTGTTGGTGAGTGTTTGTGCAAGCAGTCTTTTGTGTTCTTTGCACCGGCCGCAAATTCGGCAAACATCAGTCCGGTGCATTTCCGAGCCAAAATTCCAAATCCTTCAGGCTCCTCATCTGCCGTTTGCCGCATGCCGTAGCGCTTGCAGGTGCAGCAACGTCAGATTCCAACGCTACTTGCGGCGAGGTTAGGAAAAATTATTGCGATCCACAATAACAATTTTTGTGGCACACTTTTGGAGCGAGCGGTGCGTCCACTGAACCCATGTCCATCGGGTCGGGTCAGTCATTTTAACTTATCCGAGGTGCCCTTGCCTTCCCGAACACCTGCGCAGGAGCGTTTCACCGGTCTGACGGCGAGAGCGCCAAAGGTCGCAAGCGATCAGACGAAGTCAGAATCCATTCATCTAGGTTTAATATCGCGTTCAGCGGATGGTCAGGACTATCGATCTGTTCGGGCTTAACTCTTGGTCAACGAAACACAGAAGATTGAGAGAAAGCCATGACAATCGTTCAAGACACCTTCGACACCGTAATCCCTGCTCAGGCAAAGTGGAGCTTTACCACCCGCCTTGTGGACGCCGCTGATGTCGCTGCGCTAAAGCCCATCGATGGAACGGCCAAGGCTGGCGATCTGATACTGGTCGAGATCACGGAAGTGAACCAGCATAAGAAAATCCAGCTTGCCAACGGACGCTATGCTGACTCCTACGCGGGCGATCTTGCCGTTCTGTGCCTCGGTGACCGCTATGCGCCGGACCAGTTCATGGGGCGCGCCGAGTTGCGGGAAGACGCACTTGATCTTCTTGCGGGCGGCGGCATCTGTGGCGTTGTGGAAGCAAAACACGCAAAAATGGCAAAACCCACGCAACTGCGTCCGCTGGGGCGGCTTGTTGACCGCAATGGGATCGCGATCAACATCGCGAAATATGCAATCAATGATGCCGCCATTCCGGACGATGTAACGGTCATCGGCGTGTTCGGTGCGTCGATGAACGCGGGCAAGACCACGGCCGCTGTCTCCCTGGCCCACGGCCTGGCACGAGCGGGCTACCGCGTGGCCGGTGTCAAAGCGACGGGCACGGGGGCGTTTGGCGATTTCAACGCGTTCCGCGATGCCTCGATCCCCGTGACTGATTTCACCGATGCGGGGATGCCATCAACCTTCCGCATGCCAATGGAGCGGATTGAGCGTGGCTTCAACGCCCTGGTCGGCACCGCTGCAAGGGAAGGTGCCGAGATCGTCGTGGTCGAAATCGCCGACGGCGTGTTTCAGGGAGAGACCGCCGCAATCCTCAAGGGCAGCGCGATCGTCAAGCGAATGGACGGGATCCTGTTTGCGACGAGCGATGCGCTTGGTGCGGTGGGGGGGGTGTCGACGCTGGCGCGCTATGGCCATCGTCCCTTTGCCCTGTCCGGCATGCTGAGCCTGTCTACGCTTGGTACGATCGAAGCGGAAACCGAAACAAACCTGCCTGTCATCTCGCGTGACGCGCTGTGCGACGGTCGCACCGCAGCCGACCTCATCGCACCGCTGATGCGGACAAAAACACAAAAGGCCGCCTGATGCGACTCCCGCGCATCTTTGACGGCAAACGGGGTCGCGACATCGCTTTTGTCGCGGCCCTCGGCGTCGCCCAGGCGGCCCTGATGATGGTCGCCGCTTTCGCCACACGGGTGGTCTTTTCCGCGCTGGCGCAGGGGGATCCGTTTCCAGCTTCAGCGGTCGCGGCCCTCGTGGCGGTGCCGCTCTGCCTTGCGTTTGTTCAGGCGATGGCCCGGGTCCTTGCAGAGACAATCGGCCAAAGCTTTGCGGTTGATCTACGCGATACGGTTTTTCGCGCCATTGCGGCCTTGCCGGAGGCGGAGCGGTCGAAACGCTCGCTCGGTGGTCTGTCGTTGCGGTTCGTGGGCGATATGGCGGCCGCGCGCGGATGGGCGGGGCTGGGCGTGACACGGTTGATATCGGGTGTGATCGTTCTCCCGATTGCGGCTTTCACGCTTTGGCTGCTCAACCCGGCGCTCGCTTTGGCCGGTATCGCTCCGATCGGGATGGCGATGGTCCTGTTTGTTGTGATCGGCCGGCGCCTTCATCGCGTGCACAAGAACTTGCGCAGACGTCGCGCGCATGTCGCGATCTGGGCGATGGAGCGGATCGACAAAGCGCATGAATTGGCGGCCATGGGTCGGCTCAATCGAGAAACCGGCCAATTGCGCAAACGCGGGCAGCGGGCGGCGGCGGACGCTGTGACCCGCATTCGCACAACGTCCATGCTCCGTATGATCCCCAATGCGTCGCTCGGCGTCGGGAGCGCTGCGGTCATGATGGCGGCGCTTTTCCTGGGCCTGCCGACCGGGGAAACGGCGGCAGCACTTGCTGTGCTGGCGATTTTGACCATTCCGCTGCGCCAGCTGGTTGGCGTCTGGGATAAGCACGCGGCTTGGAAGGTCGCGCGGAGCAAGGTGGAGATCCTGATTGCGCGTGCGGATTACCGAAAAATTCAGCCGCGCACCCGTATCCCGCTTGGCGTGCAGCTCACCCATCCCGAGTGGGAGGCGCCGATTGAAATCGCGGCCGGGCGCGCGCAAACGCTGCCTGCCCGTGTGGATTGGCGGGGATGCCTTGATGCGCTTTGCGGCAAGACAAGCGAGGTACGCGCCGGTTTTGAAGACGGGGCAAATCCCGAGGTTGCCGTCATCTCTCCCGATCCCGTTATCCTCAAAGGATCGTTGCGCCGTGCCTTGACGATAGGGGCCGACAAACGCCCGTCGGATGACGCGTTGCGTGACCTCATCCGCGGGCCTGCATTCGATGGCTTTATCCAGACCGATCTTGACCAGCGCCTTGCCGAAGCTGGCAAGGGATTGGCGGATACTGCTCTGCTGCGCATCGCCCTGATACAGGCGATCACGCGCACGCCGTCCATCATCGTTGTTGAAGCGGCGTTCTGGATGGATCCGGCGGCTGACGCCCTATGGGAGATCCTGCGTGCCCGCAGCACATCCACGGTGATTGCCGCACCACGGCATGATACGGTTTTGAATTATGACAATGCCGCCTAACGAGAGGGTCATGAACGTGCGAATTGTTTCTGCCGCAACGACGGCCGCCATCCTGTTTCTGACACTCGCTGTCGCGGGCGCGTTGCTTGTTCAGTGGAGCGTCTCGCGCACGCAATTCTACACCGAGCGGATGAATTTGGCCCATCGGTCTTACGAACAACATCTGCTTTTATCGAGCCATACCTACCAGCTGTTCAAACAGTTCGGTGATGCATTGTTGATTGGCGACCGAGACGAAGGCGCGGGGGAGCGCGCGCTGGTTACGTTGATCAACGAAGATATCGATGTCATTCGTGGCATCATCAACGCCGAAATCGCGCTGGTCGGGGAGGAAGAGCTCGAAGAGCTGGAGCTTTTGGACCGGCTGGAAGACAAGATCCGCAAGATCATTGGAGAGTTCGACAGAGACTTGTCGGAACGTGACCCACGCGAAGCCTGGACAGATCTCACCGTTTTTCTGGATACAAGCATCGACCGGAACTTCCGCGAGTTGATGGACGAAGCGCTTGAGGAAGAACTTGAGGAGGTCGCGGAAACGCGCGAAGAGCTGGCCCGTACCATGTGGACCATGCGGACGGTAAGTTTTGCCTTTCTCGGCCTTGCATTGCTTGTCTCTGCGCTGCTGGCCGTGGGATATTGGACTCTCGTGCGCAAGCGCGCGATCAACCTGATGGACGGGGTAGAGCGTATGCGCCGGGGTGAGCTGGAACATCCCCCGACGGTCAAGGGCCGCGATGAGCTGGGAGAGTTGGGATCGCTTTTGCGCAAGACAGCTGCAAACCTGCTTGACCAAAGGCAGAAGTTGCTCACCCGAAACACCGATCTGGAAGCCGCCGTCGCTGACCGCACGGGCGAGCTGCAACGTCTTCTTGACGACGCGAAGACCGCCGAACGCAATCGCCGCCGCCTGCTGTCGGACGTAAGCCACGAGTTGCGCACGCCGCTGACCATCATTCAGGGAGAGAGTGATGTGGCGCTGCGATCGGCCAGCACAGACAAAGACTATCGCGATGCTTTGACCCGCGCCCGAAATGCTGCAACGCACACGGCGTCTCTCGTCGACGACCTGTTGCTGATCGCGCGCAAAGAGGAAGGGAAGCTGTCATTCCGGATGGAATCGACGGATATCGGCCAGCTGGTGCGCGATGTGGCCGACCTTTTCCACGGAAAAATCACGCTTGATCTCAGCGCCGCCAAGACCACGCTGCCCGCCGACAAGCTGCGCATCCGCCAATCCTTGCTGGCCTTGTTGAACAACGCCAAACAGCATGGGGGCGATGCCATTACCCTGCGCCTTGATGAATACAACGGCCTGCGCATCAGCGTTATCGACAACGGCGATGGGTTGTCAGACATAGAAAAGGCCCAGGTCTTTGATCGGTTCTTCCGGGGGTCCAACGCGGCCGGAAAATACGACAACGGGACCGGCCTTGGTCTCCCCGTCGTTCGGGCCGTGGCAGAGGGCCATAATGGATCGGTCAGTGTCGACGACGCGCCCGGCGGCGGGACGATCTTTTCGATTGTCCTGCCCTATGAACAAGCTTTGAAAGACGTTTCATGACCAATGTTCTGATTGTCGAAGATGAAGACCAGATTGCGGACTTTATTGCACGTGGGTTGAAAGGCGAAGGCTGGACGACCACGCGCGCCTCCAGCGGTGAGCAGGCTTTGGGCCTTTTGGCCGACAATGTGTTCGACGTCGTTTTGCTGGATATCATGTTGCCCGGAATGTCGGGCCATGATGTCTGCGCCCGGATGCGGCTGAAGAAGGATTACACGCCCGTTTTGATGCTGACAGCGCTGGACGAAACCGATGACAAGGTGGCGGGTTTGCGCAAGGGTGCCGATGACTATTTGCCAAAACCGTTCGATTTTGACGAATTGATCGCCCGGATCTCGGCGCTGGCCCGACGCGAGTCAGAGTATCACGCGACGAGCGAAGAGCCCGTCGAAGACGAAGTGATATTCGACGCCACGGCCCTCTGTCTCGTCGTGAGCGGCGAGAAGATCGAACTGTCCTCAAAAGAACGGGACTTCATGGCGATGCTGGTCAAGAATGCGGGCCGCGTCCTGAGCCGCGAGCGCATCCTGAACGCGGTTTGGGGCCTGAATGAAGATCCGATGACGAATACAGTGGACGTCTACGTCCGGCGCCTGCGTGAAAAGCTTGGTCCGCACAGCGCTCGGATCGCAACGGTGCGCGGCATAGGATATCGCTATATGTAAGAGGCGGGGGAGAGGATCGGCCTTCGATCGGGCTCCTGCCACATTGATCCGACTGCGGAGATTTTGCGGTCGCTGGCATAGCGGCGCCATCGCCCTTCGGTTGCAGGTGTTCGCACTGGAAGGGTTATTTCTGACTTCCGTTAACCCTTTCGGGAAAACCCGGATTGGCCAAGGTGCTGGTCGTTTGTCGCGCGATCCTACGCGGGCCCGGCGTGTCGGCGGCTGCCCGAAAGGCCCCCTGCCTGACGGTTGGGACGACACCGATCTGTCGGCTACTGTGCAAGAAAGGCTCGGGGAGGGATAGGGATATGTCTCACGGGGGCGCAAAGGTGATCTGCTGTGGGCGACAACGGCAAAGCTGACTGCCCCGGCAGCGCGCCTTGTCGATGCTCTGGGCGGTGATGCGCTTTTGCGCTTGTTCGCCAAACCTGAACTTCAAGGCTTTTGCCTCGCGAAGAACTGCGCTGTGCCATCACCAGCAATCTACCGGATGGCTCGGCTGCTTTACGGCCCACCTTTGAAATGCCCCACTTCTTCTTGAGAATGCAGCCTTCGTGTCGGGGCTGATCATTCACTGCCCAACTGCACATCCTTTTTTACACCACATGCATGGCCCGGCGTGCGGTGATTGAATTGTTCAGCGTCTCCATTCCGAAGTCAGGATCGTCAGTCAAAGGCTTCCGTGTCAGCCCAACAATCAGTGCGATCCGAAACGCATCCTGGTAAAGCTTTTCCGTCCCTTTCAGGTCGCAATTATCCTCCTTCACCGTAGTGAAGGCGATCAAAGAAGGGGCATCAAATGCTACGGGGTTCAGCTGCGCTGACTGATCAGCGTCGGCAAGCGGCGGAACCGCCTGCGCACGAATCCCTGGCGCGTCGCGTCAGCTGGTTATTGATGCTGATTCTGACGTTGAAAAATCAACCACGCCATTTGCGCCAGTGCTGCGCGACTTTGACGTTCGCGATTGCGCAATTCCTCGGGTACTGCCGCACGTTTGGCCGCCTCGGTAAAGATTTTCTCCCGCATGATGTCAGGATCGATATGGTCTTTCGGCATGAAATATTCGGGGGGAAGGTTGAGCTCTCGCGCGATCCTTACATTCTTCTGTTCAAATATCGTGTCTATGGTGCATTTGAGCTGAGACGTAAGCTGCGTTTCCGACTCAACTTTTTGAATTATTTGTGTGTTCGCTTGAAGAAAAAACTCATTCGCCTCATGCGGCCCAGGCATTGAGTGACCCGCCTCGATCGCATTGAGGACAGCCTCGATCATGCTGGGATGATAAGACGGGTTCCTGACACTCTCGACGGAAGTGCCCGCCTTTGGGTCTAGGTTGGCGCGGGTCAGAAAATCAGAGATGAGCGGGATGTCGAAACCAGTTCGTGGCAAAAGCCCGATGGAGATTGGGACGCCCGTAGGTTTTAGCGCGGCTACCCTTTCAGGAATGCTCTCAGACCAATCGAGATACAGGTGACCGCTGAGTTGGCGCCCTATGTTCCAGCCCCCGAGAACGGCGGCAATCAAATGCCTTTCAACACCCCAAAAAAGCGTCGGATCAATCTTGTGTTTGCGCAATACATCTGCGGTTTCGACTATTCGTTCAGGTGATCGGAATAACCATTGCCCAAAAGAGGAGACAAGAAAATCAGACTGCCGCCGGATATATGCAACTACGATGACTTCGTCGGCGTGCTCTCGGGCGATTTTAGAGAGATTGACGAGGGCGTTGACCATCTTGAACATCATTTCATGACTCAACATCAAGGTCTTTTCAGGATGGGCTGCCGCTGCATTTTTTATGAGTGAATGAAAGTGCGCGATGACTTCCGGCTCAGGTTGCGGACAGTCAAGCTTCCGCAAGTCTTTTGGCGCAAGCATCATTGCGTAGGCCAGATTTTTCAGCTCTTCAGAGCCGCCCATCATTGCACTCTGGATTGAAGAAGAACCACACTTCTCCGGGCCGGCATGTAGGATGATGCGGCTCATCGAAATGAACAGTCCGCATGTTTTTTCCGGAGAGGCCACAGAATCGGAAGGAGCATCATCTCACCATGTTCTTGGCGCGCATCGTAGGTTCGATAGAGTGTCAGCACTTTGCGCACCGTCCGACGTCAGCGCTATTGGTTGCAACAAAGCTGACGGCGCGCAGATCAGCTTGGACAAATGTTGCCAGGTTATTGGAGATTTGGGTACCAACATTTTTGAGGCGCTACAACACGCCGACGATCTGATTTCCAAAGACGCGGCGCGCCTCGGAGGCAAATCGGATTGTCGAGGAAGTTGGCTGGGATGGTAGGATTCGAACCTACGGTACACTGTACCAAAAACAGTTGCCTTACCACTTGGCTACATCCCAACGTGGGGCGGTACTTAAATCGGGTTGGACGGGGGTGCAAGGGATTTTCGCGAAGAAATCGTGGCTGCCCGCTTATTCCTGCGCACCATTCTCGCGCAGCAGATCCGTGCGCTCAGTTGTGCGTTCCTGATCGACGATTTCGGTCAGCTCGTCCTCGCGGGTTTCCACGTCCTGCGCGGGCAGCGGATCGGGTGTCGGCGCGCTCTTTGCGGTAGCAGGCTCTGGCTCGGCGGTGGTCAGGTCGAAATTTGCGATAGCGCCTTTCAATCCATCAGGTACCTCGATCCGGTAGGTGGTGTTGGGCATGTCATAGCCTGCCGTGGCGACAGCGGCTATGACCTGACGGATGGCCTCCCCCTTGGCGCGCACCAGCGATGTTTCGGTCTGGTCGATCCAGCCCGTGACCTGCATCACCATCGACCCTTCGCCGATCCGGTCGATCCAGGCGTCGGGCGCGGGTTTTTCGAGGGTGAAGGGCAGGGCGATGATCGTATTCTCGGCCAGATCGCGCACGTTGGCCAGATCGTCCTCGCTGGCATCCACGCCGATCTCGAACGAGAACCGCCGTTCGGCGTTGCGCGAGAAATTTACGATCCGGCTCTTGAACACCGTTGCGTTGGGGATGCGGATTTGATTGCCGTCGAAGCTCATCAGAATCGTCGCGCGGGAGGTGAGGCGGATCACCTTGCCGGTGTCGCCCTCGATCTCGACCGTGTCGTTGGGGCGAAACGGCTGGCGGATCGACAGCATGATCGAGGCGATGAAGTTCTCGACCGTGTCGCGCACGGCAAAACCGATGGCGAGGCCCACGATACCCGCTGCCCCGAGAATCCCCGACAAAAGCGCCGTGGCATTGAGGATATCGAGCGCGGCGACAAGCCCGCCGATGATGAACAAAAGCCGCAGGATCTGCCGGTAGATGTCGGCGATAAAAGCATTCGGCGCGAGGCGATCCCATGGCTGTTTGCGTCGGGCGATGAAGAATCCAAAGAGCACCACCAGTACAAAGACGCACAGCGCCACGCCCGCCAGCGGCAGGAACTTGGCCAATTGCAGTGCCCGGGCGCGGAACCGCTCGACCGCGGGGTTCAGGCGGCGCACGACATCGGTGGTTTCTGCCACGTTGTTCTCGATCGCGACGACCCCCTCGACCCGGCCGACCAACTCGTCAAGGCGCGCGGCGGTGGCGGTGTCGAGCGTGCTGCCGCGCAGGGTCACGATCCCTGCCTTCACCATCACGGTGACATCGTCGTAGCCGTCAAGCTCGGACAGGATCGCGCGGATGCGGTTGGCAATGGCGGCATCCTGATCGGCAGAGGCTTCGACAGCGATGGTGCCGGTGGGTTGGCCCGCGGTCTGGGCAAGCGACATCTGCGGCGCGAACGCCAGCAGGCACAGCGTGAAAAGCAAGGCGCGCATCAAATCATCTCAATCAATGGCATCGTTTGGAATGTCCCCAGCTTACGCCACCGCGGCCCCTGCTGGCAATTCCCGCGAACGCGGGAGCGGATCAGCTGCAATCGACCAGAATGGCGCCCGCCCGACCGCCCGCCAGAACGGCCTCGTGGGCGGCGGCGCATTCGGCCAGCGGGTAGGTCTGCGCGATGGGGCAGTGCAGCGCGCCGTCGGCAAACGCGCGGTGCAGGCGGCCGATACGTTCTTGTCGGGCGGGCAGGGGCAGAAGATAGATCAGGATGATGTCGATCGTCGCGGCCTTGAACAGCAGCGGACCAAAGGGCAGGGTCGGGGTCATGTCGATCTGCGAGCCGTAGGCGGCGATCACGCCGTTGGGTTTGATGACTTCTGAACACAGCGTCACGTTCGCGCCGAACTCTACCTCAATCACCCGGTCGATGAATGCGCCATCGTTGGCAGCAAGCACATCGGCGGCGAGCGTATCGCTGCGGTAGTCCAGCACCGTCTCGGCGCCCGCCGCGCGGACGCGTTCGGCGTCGCGTGGGCTGGACGTCGCGATCACCCGCGCGCCGCCCCATTTGGCCAGCTGAACAGCAAGATAGCCGACTGTGCCACCCCCACCCGAGATGAGCAGCGTCTGGCCCTTCACGTCGCCCGCGCCAAACACCGCTTCTGCCGCGGTAAGGCCCGGAATGCCCAGCACCGCACCGGTCTCGAATGAGACATGGGCAGGGAGCAGCACGGCCTGTTCCGACGGCAGGGTGATATGCGTGGCGGCGGTGCCAAAGGCGCGCTGCCACTGGCCGTTCCAGATCCAGACACGCTCGCCCACGCGGGAGGCCTCAACCCCGTCGCCGACGGCCTCGATCACGCCTGCACCGTCGCTGTGCGGGATGACCTGGGGAAAGGCGGGTTTGGTGACGCCGGGCCGGGTGCCCGCGCGCGATTTGATATCCGACGGGTTCACGCCCGAGACCGCCATGCGCACGGTGACCTCGCCCGCGCCGGGCGCCGGGGTATCGAGATCCGACACGGACAGGACATCGGCAGCGGTGCCGAAACGGTCGTAGGTGATGGCTATCATGGCGCGCACTCCTTGGCGGGGGTTTGCCCCACCATGGCCGAGCGGGCCGGGCGGCGCAATCAGTCGAAGACTTCCGTGGGCTTTACACCCCAGAGCCGCGCCTTGGGCGCCCAGCCCTTGAATCCGCCTGACCGGAGCATGCACCACTCGCCCTCGCAGGCACTGACGCGGGCGACGACGCCCATTTCAAGCGCTGCATTCACCGGCGCGCGGGCGTCGGGACGGGCGTGCAGGGTCAACATGTCCTTTTCCACCAGAACGGTGCGGGTGCCGGACAGAAGGGAATAGTGTACCCAACCGCCCATGCCGTCGCGGTCTTCGACGCGGCGCCAGTGGCCGTGCTCTCCGGTGATGCGCAGAGGCATGTCGCGGCGCTTGAAGACCCAGTCGATGCGGTGGCTCAGCGATGGGCCGCGGCGCACGTTGCCCTCGGACGCCTTCATCGAGACATACCGGGGGATGGGGCGTTTGGTGACCTTGCCGATGCTCGTCTCGGACGCGACAACGGGGGCCGTGAGACCCGATGTCATGAGGATCGCAAGCGCCAGTCCGACGCTCACAAGCCATTTGCTTGCGTTTGTACCTGTCATTGGTGTGCTGCCTGCACTGCTTTTGTTTTTCTTTGTGTGTCGCGGGTTCTTGTGACCCGTCACCACTTCGTCCACCATGAGGGCAACCCATGCCCGCCGACAAGACCGGAGAACGCCCCAATGCCAAAACAGCCCCTGAGTGTTGTAGTCACGCGACGGTTGCCCGAAATCGTCGAGACCCGATTGGCGGAACTCTTTGACGTGCGCCTGCGCGAAACCGACGACCCCATGACCCGCGAAGAGTTGCGCGAAGCGGTGCAGACCTGTGATGTTTTGGTGCCGACGATCACGGACCAGATCGACAACGGGCTGCTGGGCCGCGCGGGCGCGCGGCTCAAGCTGATCGCCAACTACGGCGCGGGGGTCGACAACATCGATGTGGCCACCGCGCGGCAACAGGGCATCCTTGTGTCCAACACGCCCGGTGTGCTGACCGAGGATACCGCCGATATGACGATGGGTCTGATCCTTGCGGTGACCCGGCGCATGCCAGAGGGCATGGCCAAGATGCAGCACGACAAATGGGACGGCTGGGCGCCCAACGCGCTGTTGGGCGGGCGGATTTCGGGGCGGCGTCTGGGCATTCTGGGCATGGGCCGGATCGGGCAGGCCGTGGCCGAACGTGCGGCGGCCTTTGGCATGCAGATCCATTACCACAACCGCCGTCGCCTGCGCCCCGAGATCGAAGAGCGTCTGCAGGCGACTTATTGGGAAAGCCTCGATCAGATGGTGGCGCGCATGGACGTGATTTCGGTCAATTGTCCGCATACGCCGTCGACGTTTCATCTGATGAATGCGCGCAGGCTCAAGCTGATGAAGCCCGAGGCGGTGATCGTGAATACTTCGCGCGGCGAGGTGATCGACGAAAATGCACTGACGCGCATGCTGCGCGCGGGCGAGATCAAGGGCGCGGGCCTCGACGTCTACGAGCACGGGGTGGAAATCAATCCGCGCCTGCGTGAGCTCGATAACGTGGTGCTGTTGCCTCATATGGGGTCGGCCACGTTGGAGGGGCGGATCGAGATGGGCGAGAAGGTGATCATCAACATCAAGACCTTCGACGATGGGCACCGGCCGCCGGATCAGGTTGTGCCCTCGATGCTGTAGACGCTGGAGTGGCGCCTCTGGCACGGGCGGATCTGCGTATTTTTGGCACAATGAAGCGGGTGCCGCCGCGAGAACCGAAAGGGAGAGCGAGATGACACGATTTACGATGACGGTAGTGGCGATGGTGCTGGCGGGGACCGCGGGCGCGCAGCAGGCTGCGGATGCGGTGGATCCCGAGGCCGCGAGCAGCGGCGGGTTCGAGGCGCTTTCGCCCGAGATCGCGGCGGCGCTGGAGGCCAAGGCGGCGGGGACATCCGTGGTATCCGATACATGGATGGTTGCAGCTGCCAATCCCCACGCTGTGCAGGCCGGCGCCGATGTGCTGGCTGCGGGCGGTACGGCGGCGGACGCGCTGGTCGCCGTGCAGGTCATGTTGGGGCTGGTGGAGCCGCAAAGCTCAGGCCTTGGCGGCGGGGCGTTCTTGGTCTGGTACGATGCGGCGACAGGGCAGCTGACCACCATCGACGGGCGCGAGACCGCGCCGCTGGCCGCGACGCCGCGGCTGTTTCAGGACGCGACCGGGGAGCCGTTGGGATTTTTCGATGCGGTGGTCGGCGGGCGTTCGGTTGGAACGCCGGGCACGCCTGCGTTGCTGGCCGAGGTGCACAATCGCTGGGGCACGAAGGATTGGCCGACATTGCTGAAACCCGCCATGGATCTGGCGGAGGCCGGTTTCACCGTCAGCCCGCGTCTGGCGCAGCTGGTGGCGGGTGACGCGGAGCGGCTGGCAAGTTCGGATATTACGGCCGAATACTTCATGCCCGGTGGCACGCCCGTGCAGGCGGGTGATACGTTGGTCAACCTGCCTTATGCAGAGACGCTGGGGACGTTGGCCGCCGAGGGGGTTGGTGCATTCTACGCGGGCGATCTGGCCCGCGCGATTGTTGCCACGGTACAGACGGCGCCTGGCAATCCGGGCGTTCTGTCCGAAGTTGACATGGCGATCTACCAGGTGAAGGAGCGCCCCGCCGTTTGTGCCAGCTACCGCGCACATGAAGTCTGCGGCATGGGTCCGCCGTCGTCGGGGGCGCTGGCCGTGGGCCAGACATTGGGGATGCTGGAGGGGTACGACCTGAGTGCGGGGCCACAGGACGTGACCGTGCGGCGACTGATCGGCGATGCCTCGCGGCTCGCCTTTGCCGACAGGGGCCGCTACGTCGCCGACAGCGATTACGTGCCGGTGCCGGTGCAGGGGATGCTGGAGCCCGCCTATCTGGCCGAACGGGGGGCGCTGCTGGACGGCGATTCGGCGTTGGAAGAGGTTGCCCCGGGCACCCCCGCTTTTGACCATGCGCTCAACTGGGCCGACGATGAGGCGATCGAGCTGCCGTCGACATCGCATATCTCGATCGTGGATGCGGCGGGCAATGTCGCTTCAATGACGACGACCATTGAAAACGGATTTGGCAGCCGTCTGATGGTCGGGGGATTTTTGCTCAATAACGAGCTGACGGACTTCTCCTTCCGCGCGCACAGCGATGGCGTGCCGATTGCCAATCGTGTGGAGCCGGGCAAACGTCCGCGATCCTCCATGTCGCCGACAATCGTGATGAAGGACGACAAACCCGTGATCGCCGTCGGCTCGCCCGGCGGCAGCCGCATCATCGGCTATACCACGCAGGCGATCATCGGCATGATCGACTGGGGCATGAGTCCGCAGGAAGCAGCGGCGATTCCGCACGCGGTCAACCGTTTCGGCACCTATGATGTCGAGGAGGGCACCGATGCCGAGGCGCTGACCGAAGGGCTGACGGCGGCGGGGTTCGAGGTGAATGCCCGTGCGCTGACGTCGGGTCTGCACATCATCGCCATCGGGGACGGTCTGCGGGGCGGTGCAGATCCGCGCCGCGAAGGCATCGCATTGGGGGACTGAGCATGGCAGACGGATCGGCCCTTCCGCGCAACGAGGTGGGCATCAACGCGGCCCTCGGTATCCTCAAACAGCAGTTCGGGGAGCGGTTTCAGACCGGGGCCTCGATCCGTGAGCAACACGGCCACACGACCACGTGGATCGACAATCAGCCGCCCGATGCGGTCGTGTTTGCCCATTCCACGCAGGAGGTGTCGGACATCGTCAAGGTCTGCGCCGCGCACCGTGTGCCGGTCATCCCTTTTGGCACCGGCACTTCGCTGGAGGGGCATGTCAACGCGCCCGCAGGCGGCATCAGTGTGGACGTCAGCCAGATGGACAAGGTGCTGGAGGTCAATGCGGGCGATCTGGATTGCCGGGTGCAACCGGGGGTCACGCGCATGGCGCTCAACGAACATCTGCGCGATCAGGGGCTGTTCTTTCCCATTGATCCGGGTGCAAATGCCAGCATCGGCGGCATGGCCGCCACGCGGGCGTCGGGCACCAACGCGGTGCGCTACGGCACGATGAAGGACAATGTGCTGAGCGTCGAGGCCGTGATGGCCAATGGGGAGATTATCCGCACCGCGTCGCGGGCGCGCAAGACATCGGCGGGCTATGATCTGACACGGCTGATGGTCGGCTCCGAAGGGACGCTGGGGCTGATTACGGAAATCACCCTGCGCCTGCAGGGCATTCCTGAAGCGATTTCTGCGGCAAGTTGCTCGTTCCCGACGATGGAGGCAGCCTGCGAAACGGTCATGGCAGTGATCCAATACGGGCTTCCCGTCGCGCGGATCGAGCTGCTGGATGCGCTGGTCGTGAAGGCGGTCAACAATTACTCGAAGCTCACGCTGAGCGAGACGCCCCTGCTGCTGCTGGAATTCCACGGCTCGGAGGCGGGGGTGGTCGAGCAGGCGGAAACCTTTGGCGAAATTGCGGGTGAGTTTGACGGAACAGGCTACGCCGCGACGACCTCGACCGAGGAGCGCAGCAAGCTGTGGCAGGCGCGCCACGATGCCTATTGGGCGATGCTGGCGCTGCGCCCCGGTTGCAAGGCGGTGGCGACGGATGTTTGCGTGCCGATCTCGCGCCTGGCGGAGGCGGTGACACGCTCCAACGACAAGGCCACCGAGCTGGACCTGATTGCGCCCATTGTCGGGCACGCGGGCGATGGGAATTTCCACGCGTCGCTATTGATTGACATGGGCGACGCGGCAGAGGTTGCGCGCGCGGCGGAATTCGTCAGCTGGCTCAATGATATGGCGATCGAGTTGGGCGGCACCTGCACGGGCGAGCACGGGATAGGGCAAGGCAAACGGCCTTATCTGCGCAAAGAACTCGGCGGTGCGGTCGACGTCATGGGAGCGATCAAACGCGCGCTTGATCCAGACGACATCATGAATCCGGGCAAGATCCTTCCGAGCTGATTGGTCAGGCTGCGTCTGGTTTGTCTGCGTCGGTCTCGCGCCGGGAGAGCGCGTTCAGATAGGCAAGATCTTCGGCGTAGGTCGCTTCCCATTCCGCAAGGGAGCTGTCGGTTGATCCGGAAAACATGCGGGACAGATAGTCTGACAGGGCTTTGATCACGGCGGCCTCCTTTTCCCCAAGGTCCCTTCTTTTCGTTAACAAACCGTTAATCCCGGGCTTTGCGCTCGGTCGCCGCGTGAGGGTCAAGGGCCGAAATGCATCCGTAAAAGCGTCACGTGACGGTGGGCAACCCGTTCGGTCCGGGTAACCGATCCCAGAGGCAGCGCGCGGCCGATCCAGCCGCTGATGCGGGCCTCTCGAGCGGATTTCTGCGCCTCGGACACGGTGGCGTCGCCGAGACTGTGATATTCCAGATAGTCGAGCGGCCAGCCCCCCGACAAGACCATGAAATGATGAATCGCCTTTGGCATTTGCGCATCGCTGAGTGCTCCGGGCATCAGATCCGTGAATCGGCAGGACGGATCGCGCAGGCGCCGGAAAAAGAAGATCGGATCGCCCGGCAGCGTCGCCTTGATGGCGTATTCATCGGTCTGGAGTATCATCAAGGGCTCTTTGCGTACGGGCGATATCGTCTTCGAGGGCGGTGATGGTCGCTTGCAGGTCCTTGGCGAACTGCTCGGTATTGTCCCCGTCGATGAAGACCAGGTTCCCCCATTTTTCGTCGCCGAAAAAATCCACGAGCGAGGCTTTGAACTCGCCGCGCAGCTCCTTGAACCGCCCACGCCACCATTTTTGTCGCGCCACCCGCCCTGCGGGCATATGCGCCTCAAGCTCCAGGATCCTTCTGATCACTTTCATCGTGCTGGGCAGGTCTACGTAAAGCGGCAAGGCGGGATCATCCTTTTTCTGGATGGTGAACACATCCTTGCCAAAAACCTCATCCGTGCGCACGTTCTCAAGGGAAAATCCCATGCGGTTGATGACCACCTTGAGCCGCGCCCAGTAGATGGTCGGGCGTTCGACGAGCTCATAGCTCGGCAGCACGATCACGATCCGGAAATTGGGGTTGTCGGCGGCTATTTTCTGCACGACCCCGCTGAGGTAATTCTCGTAATACCCCCAGGCGAGCGCCTGAACGGAGGTGTTTCGGATGTTGGGAATCTTGAAGATATAGATCGCCGCAATCGAGGCGATCGAGAACAACCCGCCGACGACGATCCCAAAGATGCCGTCATTCTGTGCCAGCTGTCCGATCGACAGCAGAACGGTGCCGAACCAGCCCTCTCCGGTCGCGCGCCGCAGCGCGGCGGCGGCGGCATTGTCCTCTCCCTCAATGGCAATACTGCCCGCAAGCACAAGCAGGATCGCAAGGATCGATGCAAGCCAGAGCGCTTTCCACATCCACCGGCGGGCGCTGAATAATTCTGTCACCGCTGGCTCCAGTCCGGGCTTTGGGCACGCTGGCGCCCAGGCGTTAACAATTTGTTAATCTTTTCCGACACTCCCCCGAAAACCGGACAGGTGCAAGCGGTTGCTCGCGCCACGGCGAGGTCGTTTTTCGCCCTGCACAGTCGCGGTTTGGCGCCGCTGCCGGATACGATCGTCTAAAACACCCCTGACACGAGAGGGAGTCGCGGGCATGAAAACGCAAGTCAAAGCATTGGTTGTTGGCGGGGGCGCCGTGGGCACCTCGATTGCCTATCATCTGGCGGCTGCCGGCTGGGACGACGTGATGCTGCTGGAGCGGGACGAGTTGACGTCGGGCTCCACCTGGCACGCGGCGGGGCTGCTGCCCTATTTCAATATGAGCTATGCGACGACCCACATCCACGACTATTCCATCAAATTCTATAAGACGCTTGAGGAAGAAACCGGGCTGAACGCGGGCTTTGCCGTGGTGGGCAACCTGCGCATGGCGCAGACCGACGAACGCATGGACGAATACATGCTCTATGCCTCCACCGCCGAGACATGCGGCGTGCCCTACCAGTGGATGACCCCCGATGAGATCAAGGCGAAATGGCCGCTGATCCGGACCGAAGACCTCAAGGGCGCGCTCTATCACCAGACGGACGGCTACATTAATCCGGCGGACGTGACGATGGCGATGGCCAAGGGCGCGCGCCAGCGCGGTGTCGCCATTGAGCGCAAGTGGCAGGCGGACGCGTTCCACTGGACCGGCGAGGCGTGGGAAGTCACCTGCACCAAGATGATCGAGCGGGGCGGCAACCTTGTGCCGTCCGACGAGCAGATCGTCATCACCGCCGAGCATGTCGTGACAGCCTCCGGCAACCACGCGCAGCGCACGGCCAGGATGCTGGGGATCAAGATGCCCGCGATCCCCGTGGAGCATCAGTTCATCGTGATGGATCAGGATCCCGAGCTGGTCGCCTACCGCAAGGGCGAAGGCAACGTCGAGCATCCCGTGATCCGCGACGCCGACGCGCAATCTTACGTGCGTGAGGAGCGTGGCGGCTGGATCTTGGGCGTCTACGAGCCGAATGCGCCCGCCCGGTTCGAATACGGCGTGCCCGACAGTTTCCGCGCGGATCTGTTCCAGCTCGATCTCGACCGGATAGAGGATCAATACATGGCGATGAACCACCGCATCCCCTCGGCCGAGAATTGCGGCCTGAAGGATGATTTCAACGGGCCCATCTGCTACACTCCCGACGGCAATCCGCTCGTCGGCCCCGCGCCGGGGTTGCGTAACATGTGGCTGGCCGAGGGGTTCTCCTTCGGCATCACAGCCGCCGGCGGCACCGGCTACTACCTCGCGCAGATGATGGTGAACGGCGAGGCAGAGATCGACATGGCCTCGCTTGATCCGAAACGCTACGGCGACTGGATGACGACCGAATTTGCCGCCCGCAAGAACGAAGAGGCGTATGAGCACGTCTATATCCTGCACCACCCGGATGAGGAGCGCCCCGCCTGCCGGCCCCTGCGCACCTCGCCCGCCTACGACCGTCAGGCCGCGCGCGGCGCGCAGTTCGGCTGGGTGAACGGGTGGGAGCGTCCCAACTATTTTGCGCCCGAGGGGTTCAGCGACCACGATGCACGCTCTTTCCGCCGGGGCGGCTGGTGGCAATACGCCGTCGAGGAGGCCAAGGCCATTCGCGAAGGCGTGGGGCTGATCGACGCGACGGCCTTTACCAAACATCTGGTGCGCGGGCCGGGGGCGACGGCTTTCCTCGATTGGTTCACCTGCAACAAGCTGCCCAGCGTGGGCCGCATCAATCTGACCTATGCGCTGACCGGCGCGGGCACCACGCGCACGGAATACACCATCGTGCGACTGGCCGAGCATGAGTATTATCTGGTGAGCGCGGGCGCCTGGACGGCCTACGACAGTGATTTCCTGCGCAAGGCCATCGAGGACAAGATGCCCGAGCTTGGCTATATCGAGTGTCACGATGTCACGACCCAATGGGGTGTCTTTGCCATCGCCGGGCCCAAATCCCGCGATGTGCTCAAGGCACTGGTCAAGGACGCCGATCCCGAGACTGTGTTGAGCAACAAACGCTTTCCGTGGCTCACAAAACGCGACATCGAGCTGGGCATGTGCCCGGTGCGCGCGATCCGCGTCGCCTATACTGGGGAGCTTGGATGGGAGCTGCACCACCCCATTGAGATGCAGAACTATCTGTTCGACCAACTGGAGAAGGCAGGCGAGCCGCACGGCATGAAGCTGGTGGGTGCGCGTGCGCAGAACTGGCTGCGGCAGGAAAAATCCTACCGCGCGTTCGGCAATGAGCTGGGCCGCGATGCCACCCCGCTGGAGGCCGATCTGCCGCGCTTTGTCGATCTGAACAAGGAGTTTCACGGCAAGCAGGCGATGGCCGATCACGGTATCAACGCGAAATGCGTCACCGTGCTGATCGATGGGCCCGAGGATGCGGATCCCTGGGGGCGCGAGGTGCTCTATCACGGGGAGACCCGCGTAGGGCGCCTGACCTCGGGCGGCTATTCTGTCGCATTCGGGAAATCCATCGGAATGGGCTATGTCTCTCCCGAGGTGGCGGAGGTCGGGACCATGCTGAAGGTCAAGATGTTCGACCGTCTCTACGACGCGCAGATTGTCGAGGACAGCCCGTATGACCCCAAAAACGCCCGCATCCGGGTGGACGGCTAAGCGCCGGTTGGCCCTCGCCGCGCTTGCGCTGGTGGGGGTATTCGCGGCGGGTGTCGCGCTGTCACCGCCGCGCGATCCGGGGGTGGCGGTGATCGGGGATCGCGCGGATGCCCTGCGCGCTGCGCTGGGCGATCTTCCGCAGGGGGATCCGACCGTAACCATCGTCACCATCGCCCGCTGGGATAACCTGCGTCATCTGCCCGACATCGCCGAGACGTGCTGGGATGCCTGTCACAACCGCGTCGCGGGTCATATCACACTGACCCGCATGCGTTTCGGCGCCACGCAAAAGACCGTCGTGTTTCATCTGCCCAGCTTTGGGGGCGACATGGCCTGCATCGCCGCCCGCGCCCGGCAGGAGCTGAGCCGCCTGCGCGCCGATGCGCCCTGTGCGCCGCAGGTCGCCCGCCGGGCGGTCTGGATCCTGCCGATGGGGCTGGGCCGGATCTAGTTCGCCTGACGGGAGGCGAGCCAGCTTTGCCACTCCGCCCGGCTGCCGGAAAAGGCGTTCAGGTCGACCTCGCCCGCGATCCCGTCGATCAGCCCCGTCGCGGAATACTGCCAGAACCGCCAGCTTTGCCCCGGATAGGCTTCGCGCGGGGATTTTGCGGTCGTACGCAGCCAGAACTCATAGCCCGTGAACCGGTCGAGGTTGTTTTCGCGGTAAAAGCGCGGCGTGGTGTAGATGATCGGGCGTTGCCCGTAATGCGCTGTGATGATCCGCAGCCAGCGCCGCATCTCGTCCTGCACAACGGAGGCTTCGGGCCGGCGATGCGCGCAGGTGGGCGAAAACGGGTTCCATTCCATGTCAAGCACCGGGGGCAGGGCGCCCGAGGTGCGCGGCACGTTTTCGATGAACCACTGCGCCTGCACTTCGGGTGCCGTGCAGAAATAGTAGAAATGATAGGCCCGCGCGCCACGCCCGCGCGGCCCGCCCCGCGCCAGTGATCCTTGAACGCGGGATCCAGCAGATCGCCGCCCTCGGTCGCTTTGATAAAGGCGAAATTCACACCATTGGCGCGCGCGCGTTGCCAGTCGATGCTGGTCTGGAAACGTGCGGCGTCGATCCCGTGCACCGGATAGCGTCCGGGGTTCTGGCGCCCGAAATCCACCGGATCGGCGTCGCGGAAATTCGGCGCGACGGGGGCGCCGACGGGGGCCACTGGTCCGCTGTCGCCACCACCACAGGCGGTCAGCAGCGTGAGGGCGATTACAGCGAGGGAGTGGCGCAGGGTCATTCGGATCCTTTCCGGGCGACGAAGGCAAGGTTGTTTGCGGGCATATCCTGCACAAGCGTAAGCGACAGGTCGGCCGCTGTCAGCCGTTCTTTCAGCCACGCATCGTCCTTGTAGCCAATGGAAGGGTCCGCGCCGCGCAATTGCGCGTCAAACCGCGCATCCCCCTGCGACGTCAGAACGCCGTCACGTTTGAAAGGCCCGTAGAGCATCAACGTGCCGCCGGGGCGCAGCGCCTCTGCCGCCTCGCTGATCAGCACGCCTGCCGCCTCATCGGAGATCAGATGCAACAAATTGACGAGGTGGATCATATCGAACGGCTCCCGTTCGCGCGCCCATCCGGGCCGGGTCGCGTCCAGCCTCACGGGCGCGCGCAGATTGGGCAGTCCGGCTTCGTCTGCGTAGGCGGCGATACTGGCGAGCCGATCCGCGTCCACCTCGCTGGGCTGCCAATCGATCTCCGGCAGTGCCTGCGCGAGGGCAACGATATGCTGCCCGGTGCCCGACGCGATTTCCAGCGCGGCCCCGCGCGGGGGCGTGATCTGCTGCATCAGATCTACGATGACTTGCACGTTGCGCGTAGCCGCAGGCGCCACCAGCTTTGCCCCCTGCGCGCCAAAGGCGACGCTCGCACTGGGTGGCAGGCTCACAGCCGCAGCCGGTCGGGCGTCAGGGCCGCCTGCGTTGTGGCGTCAAACCCCGTGTCCCGCCCGTTCACCAGATCAGCGAGCAGTTGCGAGGCTGCGGGCGCTGTCTGGAACCCGTACCCACCCTGACCCGCGCACCAGATGAACGACGGCACCTCCGGATCGCGGCCCAGCACCAGATTGCGATCTGGCGCAAAACTGCGCAGGCCCGCCCATGTGGCGATGGGGCGGGTGACCTCTTCGCTCACCATCTCCTGATAGCGCGCGAGGCCCTCGGCCAGCGTCATGTCGTCCGGGTAGGCGTCGTGGGGGTGCGTCGCATCCTCTTCGGCGGGCGAGACCAGCAGCGCGCCCGCGTCGGGCTTGGCATACCACGCCTCGCCCACGCCAAAGATCATCGGCCAGCCGCTCACGTCATGCCCACCGGGAGCCGCCAGCCGCGCCATCGAGCGTCGGTGTGGCACGATCCCCAGCGGCGTCACTCCCGCAATGCCGGCAACCAGATCCGCCCAGGCGCCCGAAGCGTTGACGATATCCTGCGCGCGGTACTCCTCACCGTTCGCGGTCACGGTCCAGCCCTGCGCGTCCTGCCGGATCTGCGTGACGGCGGCCTTGGTGATGACCTGCCCGCCGTTGCCGCGCAGCGTGCGGGAGAAATCCTGGATCAGCCGGTCGGTATCGATGTCGTAGGCGGCCTCGTGATAGGCCGCCAGACGAACCTCGGGCGCGAGGATCGGAACGTGGCCGCGCGCCTCAGTCATCGAAATCTCCTCCAGCCCCATCGTTGCCACATCGCGCGCGAACGCGTCACGCTCCGCGTCTGTCGCCACGATCATCAGCCCGCGCGCGCTCAGATAGCCGCCTTGGGCCGTGCGGTGATACTCGGCAGAGGCGCGGTTGAGCGCGACGGTGCTGGGCTGTCCATAATTCTGCTCGAACAGCGCGGCGGAGCGCCCCGAGGCATGATAGCCCAGCGCGTCCTCCATCTCGAACAGCGTCACCCGCGCATCTGTCGACAGCCGCGCCGCTGCGGAAATCCCCGCGATCCCGCCCCCTATGACGATGATGTCGCTCATGCTTCCTCCGCCCGGTCGGTAGCCGGTGGCGGTGTCGGTGACAGCGCCGACAGCCGCGCATAAAGCGCATCCGCCATCTCGAAATCCAACGCGGCCAGCGAGGGCGCCAGCTGCGCGGCCGAGCGTGCCGAGATGATCGGAACGGGCCGCGTCGGGTGCCGCGCGGCCCAGGCCACGGCGAGCGTTGCCGGGTGCACGCCCATCTCGCGCGCGATCTGCGACAGCCCCGCCGCCGCCTCGCGCATGAAGGCAAAATCATACCGCGCGGCATAGCGGTCGTCGTCGGTCAGCCGCCCGGTCTCCCCGGCGGCGTATTTCCCTGTCAGCAGCCCGCCGCCCAGCGGCGAATAGGGGGCACACAGCATCCCCATATCCGCCGCCATCGGCAAGATCTCCACCTCCGCCTGCCGCTTGACGAGGTTGTACATCGGCTGGATCAGATCGATGCTCAGATCGAACTGCGCCGCCACCCCGGCGGCTTTCACCGCCTGCCAGGCGGCGTAGTTCGAAATCCCGACGTGCCGGATCACCCCCCGTTCGCGCAGTTGCGCCAGCGTCTCGAACGTCTCCGCCAATGGCGTCCCATCGTCAAAGCGGTGCATGTAAAGCGCATCGATCGTGTCGATCCCCAGCCGTGTGCGCGATGTCTCGACCGAGCTGAGGATATTCGCCCGTGTGGCGCCTCCCTCATACGCGGCCTTCGTCGCGACAAAGAGCCCGTCGCGATGGGGCGCGACCAACGCCCCCAGAATTTTCTCCGATGCCCCGCCCGTATAAACGTGGGCTGTATCGAAATGTGTGATGCCTGCGTCCACGCAGGCCTCGAACATCGCGGCTGAGGCGCTTGCATCCGCCGCGCCGCCGAATTGCATCGTGCCAAAGGTGAGGCGGCTGACGGGTGTGCCGTCAATGCTGGTTAGCTGTTTCATCCCGCATTGCTGCCAAATGCGGGCACGACTGGCAATGCCGGATCGCACCCTTTGCCCCTGCACCCTTTCCTAAATACCTCCCTTTTGGACCGCCCTCTGAAACGCCGCGCGCCCCTCGATCCGGGAGACGAATTCCGCAATCTTGGGATAGTCTCCGGCCGTGCGCAGGCGCATGGCTATCTGCGCAGGAAAGCTCAGCAGGATATCCGCCGCCGTCAGCGCATCGCCTACGAAATAGCCCGACGGACGCAGGCACGCCTCCATATAGCCGAAATGATTGTCGAGCTCGTCGTTGATGCGCGGATGCAGCGGCGCACCGGCCTCGCCCAGACGCCCGACGTAGAGGTTCAGCAGGATTGGTGTCATGGCAGAGCCTTCGGCGAAATGCATCCATTCGAGATAGGCGATGTGATCGTCACTGCCCGCCTGCGGCACCAGATGGGGCGCGTAGCGCGCGCATAGCACCTCGGCAATTGCCGCACTTTCCATGATGATGCGCCCGTCCAGATCCACGACGGGGGATTTGCCCAGCGGATGCAGCGCCTTCAGCACGGGGGGCGCAAGGTTCGTCTGCGCGTCGCGTTCGTGCAGGACGATATCGTAAGGCTCCCCGATCTCTTCGAGAAGCCACAGGATGCGGAGCGAGCGGGACCGGTTCAGGTGATGCACTGTAATCATCGCACAAGCCTACGCCGATTGCACCCGCCTGCCTAGCGGGGCACGCTGTGCGTGACGCAAGGGGAGAGCCGCATGATCATCGCTGACAAGACCGCCCTTCAGGGCACTGCCCGGGACGCAAACGGCCCGGGATGGGAGAGCCTGCGCCTGCTCGTGCGCTCCGACGGCATGGGGTTTTCGATGACCGAAACCCGCGTGCTGCCGGGGGCGACGCTTCGCCTTGAGTACAAGCACCACGTCGAGGCGTGCTATTGCATCGCGGGCGCGGGGCAGGTGGTCGAGACCGCGACAGGCGCCGTGCACGAAATCCGCGCGGGCGTGCTCTATGCGCCCAACGCGCACGACGCCCATGAGGTACGCGTGCCCGAGGGCGGCGATCCGCTGCTCCTTATCTGCGTCTTCTCACCGGCGCTTGAGGGCGACGAGGTGCACGGCCCCGACGGCAGCTATCCCGCGCCGCGCGATTGAGGGCTTGATCGCGGCCCGATTACGCGCAATCTGACCTCACACAGGAGCCCGCCATGACACTCGATCAGATCGTTAACCTTGAACAGCACCCGATCACCGATCCCGGTTACGCCGCTCGCGCGGCCGCCACGCTTGAGGCTGACGGCGCGCTGGTGCTCGAAGGGTTCATTACCGATGCGGCCCTCGCCGCCATGCAAGCCGAGGCGGCGGCGGGACGGGCGGGGGCCTATTTCTGTGCTCAGCAACACTCCGTCTACCTTGCCCCGCGCGACGAAGCGCTGCCCGAGGATCATCCGTTCAACCGGCAGGTCACCTCGTCCAAGGGCTGCATCTGCGACGATGACGTCGCACCCGACAGCCCGCTGCGCGCGCTCTACGAGAGCGATGACTTCCGAAGCTTTGTCAAAGCCGTGACCGGCGAGGCCGAGCTGCACAGCTACGCCGATCCGCTCTCGTCGATCAATATCCACTACGCCGAGCGTGGGCAGGAGCTGGGTTGGCATTTCGACAACTCCTCCTTCGCGATCACGCTGCTCATTCAGAAGCCGGACGCGGGCGCGCGGTTTGAATACGTGAAAAACCTGCGCGATGCGGATGCGGGGGATATGAATACGGACGGTGTGGCTGATCTGCTGGATGGGCGGACCACGCCGCAGCAGCTGGAGATGGATCCCGGCACGCTGGTGCTGTTTCGCGGGCGTAACTCGATCCACCGGGTGTCGCCGAATGAAAGCGACCGGACGCGGATGCTGGCCGTGCTGGCGTATAACAACGCGCCCGGCATTGCGCTGTCTGAAAGCGCGCGCATGACGTTTTACGGACGGCTTGGCTAGGCGTTCACATGCTCCCACACCTGTGAGATGACAACCGACCCTTCGCCCACGGCGGAGGCCACGCGCTTGACCGAAGTCGCGCGCACGTCGCCCACGGCAAAGACACCGGGGCAGGAGGTGGCGAATTGGCTGTCGCCGCCTGCCGCTGCACCGGTTTTGACAAATCCCTTGTCATCCAGCGCACATAATTCCGACAGCCAACCGGTATTTGGCGCCGCCCCCACCATGATGAATGCGGCGGGGCAGTCGAGCAGCCAATCCTCGCCGTCGCGGTCCATGCGCACCTGCGTCATCGCCTCGTCGCCTTTGAGTTCGCTGATCTGGGTGCGGTAGTGGATGGTGATGCGCGGATCCGCCTCCAGCCGCGAGGACAGGTAGTCCGACATCGACGCGGCAAGGCTGTCACCGCGCACCAGAAGATGCACGTGGCGGGCGGTGCGCGACAGATACATCGCCGCTTGTCCCGCAGAGTTCCCACCGCCCACGATCACCACCTCCGCGTTCTTGCAATAGCGTGCCTCCATCTCGGTCGCGGCATAGTAGATGCCTTGCCCCTCGAAATCCTCCAGCCGGTCTAGCGGCAGGCGCCGGTACTGCACGCCCGTGGCCACCACCAGGCCCCGCGCGCACAGCTGCTGATCGGTATCGAGCGTGACGCAAAAAATGCCGTCCTCGCGCCGCTCCAAGGCCGTGGCGCGGCGCGGGCGCACGAAGCGCGTGCCGAATTTCATCGCCTGCACTTCGCCGCGCCAGACCAGATCGGCGCCCGAGATCCCGGTGGGAAAGCCCATGTAATTCTCGATCCGGCTCGACGTGCCGGCCTGTCCGCCCACGGCGATATCCTCGACCAGCACGGCGCTCAGCCCCTCGGCGCCGGCATAGACGCCCGCCGCCACGCCCGCTGGCCCGCCGCCGACGATCACCACATCGACGACCGTACCGTCCTCGACCTCCTGCGCGAGGCCCAGCAGGGCCGCGACGCGCGCGGGCGTCGGATCCTCGATCACCGTGTCCTTGCCAAAGATCACCGCCGGTTCGTGCCCCGACAGATCGCAGGCCGCGCCCGCCGCGCTGGCATTGGGCGATCCTGCCTCCATCGTCTGGAACGGAATGCGGTTGCGGCTGGCGAACTCTGCAATGCGGCGGATGTTGCGGTCCACGTCGACGCCGATGAGCTTGAGCGAGGTATCGTTATCCTCGATCTGCCGCCGCCTGCGCGCGGCAAAGACGGTGATGACGATATCCGACATCTCGGGGATGCGCGCCATCGCTGCCAGCATCGCGGGACGCGGCACGGCGATCACCCGGCAATCGGCATAGGCGCGCATCGGCAGGGTATAGCTGCCGCCGCCAAGAAACGCGATCTCGCCCACGAATTGCGTGGGGCCGAGGCGGTCGGGCCTATAGGCGTTGCGGGTGTAGGGATCGACCAGCTCGATCTCGCCCTCCAGCAGATACAGGAACCTGTCCATCGGATCGCCCACTTCGGCAATCATATCGCCCTTGGCGTAGCTGACGATTTCGCCGATGCGGTGCAGCTCTTCGACGTGGGCGTCGTGCAGCGGGGTGCGGATCATCTGACGCAGATCGGGGGCGAGACTGTCCATGGGGCGGCTCCTGTTGTGGATGTCACAACCTTAACGTGATTGCCCCGCGCCGCCAGTACCGGAAACAAAAAAGGGCCCCGCCGTGGCGGAGCCCCTGTTTCGTGCTTAGCGGATCGGCTTATTGCGGGATTTCGGCGTCGATGCCTTCGACGTAGAAATTCATGCCCGCAAGCGTGCCGTCATCCGCCGTCTCACCCTCGGCAAGAAAGACGCTGCCGTCCTGCTTGTTCAGCGGGCCGGTAAAGGCGTGGTATTCGCCCGATGCCAGCTGTTCCTTGAGCGCGAGCGCTTCGGCTTTCACGTCCGCAGGCACGGCGTCAGAGATTTCACCGATGCCGACCATGCCGGCGCCGATGCCGTCCCATGTGTCGGTCGATTCCCATGTGCCGTCCATCACGGCCTTGGTGCGCGCGATGTAGTAGGGCGCCCAGTCGTCAATGATTGACGAGACGCGCGGGAAGGGCGCGTATTGCCCCATGTCGGAGGCCTGACCAAAGGTCACCACATTGCCCGCTTCCTGCGCGGCCGCCTGTGGGGCCGTGGAATCGGTGTGTTGCAGCACCACATCCGCGCCCTGTTCGATCAGCGCCTTGGCCGCATCCGCTTCCTTGGCGGGGTCGAACCAGGTGTAGGCCCAGATGATCTTGAACTCGACATCGGGGTTCACCTTGGCCGCGTGGATATAAGCGGAATTGATGCCGCGAATGACTTCGGGGATCGGGTAGGAGGCGATGTAGCCGATGATGTTCGACTTCGTCATCTTGCCCGCGATATGGCCCTGAATCGCACGGCCTTCGTAGAAGCGGGCGGAGTAGGTCGACACGTTGTCGGCGCGCTTGTAGCCGGTTGCGTGTTCGAATTTCACATCGGGGAATTTGGCGGCCACGTTGATCGTGGGATCCATGTAGCCGAACGACGTGGTAAAGATCAGATCGGCCCCATCCAGCGCCATCTGCGTCATCACCCGCTCGCTGTCGGGGCCTTCGGCCACGCTTTCGACATAGACGGTCTCGACCGCGTCGCCGAATTCTTCCTCGACGGCCAGACGGCCCTTGTCGTGCTCGTAGGTCCAGCCGCCGTCGCCGATCGGGCCGACGTAGACAAAACCGACCTTGGTTTTCTCGTGGCCATCGGCAAAGGCCGCCGTGGCCATACCGGCGACAAGCGCAGCACTTGCCAGCAGTTTGGTGAAGTTCATCAGGTATCTCCCCAGTTTACAAAGCGCCCTCTGCGGGGCGCGGATGCCTCAGGACGAGGCGTGGAATACACGGCCCAAAGAGCCGGGCGCGCGGTTGGCATCCCGTGACAGGATGACCAGCACCACAATCGTGATCAGGTAGGGCGACATTGCCAGATATTCGACAGGAATGGCAACGCCCGCGCCCTGTAGATTAAGCTGCAATTGAACCAGCCCGCCAAAAAGATAGGCACCCACAAGGATGCGCAGCGGCTTCCAGCTTGCGAATACCACCAGCGCGAGAGCGATCCAGCCGACGCCGGCGGTCATCCCTTCGGTCCATTGCGGCACGCGGATCAGGCTGATGTAGGCGCCGCCGACCCCGGCACAGGCACCCCCGAACATGATCGCCAGCGTGCGGATGCGCTTGACCTTGAAGCCCAGCGCGTGGGCTGCGTCGTGATTTTCACCCACCGCGCGCAGCACCAGCCCCGCGCGGGTGTATTTCAGCGTGGCCCAAACCGCGACCACCAGCGCGAGGCCGAGATACAGGATGATGTCATGGCTGAGAAAAATCGGCCCGATCACGGGGATATCGGCGAGCGGTCCGAAGTCCACATCGCCCAGACGCGGCGGTTTCACCCCGATGTAGCCTTGCCCCAGCAGTGCCGAAAACCCGAGGCCAAACAGCGTGAGCGCAAGGCCGGAGGCGACCTGATTGGCCAGCATCACCTGCGTCAGGAACGCAAAAAGCAGGCTCAGCAGCGCCCCGCCGACCGCTGCGGCGGCAAAGCCCAGCAGGGGCGATCCGGTCTCGACCGCCGTGGCAAAACCGCAGATCGCCCCGATGATCATCATCCCCTCGACACCAAGATTCAGCACGCCCGACCGCTCCACCACCAGCTCGCCAATGGCGGCAAAGATAAGCGGCGTCGCGGCCACGAAGAACCCCGCGATGAACAGGATCGGGTTGATTGCGGACAGGTCCATCAGACGCCACCGTGCAGAATCAGGTGAATGAGTCCCGCAGTCGCGGTGGCACTCGCAAGCATACCGGTCAGATGCCGCGGTGACGGGCGGTGCAGACGAGCCAAGGCTTTGGATCGCAGGCCGCTCATCCGCGCCGCCAACAGGCCCGCGCCGACCAAGACGAGGAAAATGAGCACATGAACGCCCGCGAAAACCAGCAGCGCCGTGCCCGCGCGCCCGTCCTCGCCCGTGAGCGCGCTGTGCAGCATCATCAGGAGCATCGGCGCCATGGCGACGCCCATCAGCATCGGGGCATATCTGCGTGTCATACGACCTCCACCCGGCCGAAGCGCAGCCGGTAGTTGGTGAAAATATCCAGCGCCAGCAGGAAAAACAGCAGCATCCCCTGAAACACCTGAATGGCGGCGGCGGGCAGGCCCAGCTGGCTTTGCGCGATGTCGCCGCCGATATAGGTCAGCGCCATCAGCCCCCCCGCCAGCAGGATGCCCACCGGATGCAACCGGCCCAGAAACGCCACGATGATCGCGGTGAAACCGTAGCCTACGTTGAAATCGATCGTCACCTGGCCGGCGGGGCCAGAGACTTCGAACAGGCCCGCAAGCCCCGCCAGCGCGCCGGAGGTGCCAAGGCAGAAGAGGATCAGCCGGGCGGGCCGCACGCCCGAAAACGCCGCCGCGCGCGGCGCGTCCCCCGTGACGCGAATGGCAAATCCCAGACGGTGCCGGGTCAGCAAGACATAGGCAAAGATCACCACGATAAAGGCGGTCACGATGCCCCAGTGCATGCCCGTGCCCGCGATCAGCTCGGCGTTGTGGGCGCTGGGGTATTGCGCCAGATTGCGCGATCCGGGAAATCCCATGCCTTCGGGATTGCGCATCGCGCCCAGCGCCATCGAGGCCAGAAATTGCTCGGCCACATAGACCAGCATCAACGAGACGAGGATTTCGTTGGTGCCGAATTTCACCTTCAGCACGGCGGGGATCATCGCCCAGATCCAGCCGCCGAACGCGCCCGCGATGACCATCAGCGGAAAGATCACCGCGCTTTCC
This sequence comes from Sulfitobacter albidus, assembly GCF_018200035.1. NCBI lineage: Bacteria > Pseudomonadati > Pseudomonadota > Alphaproteobacteria > Rhodobacterales > Roseobacteraceae > Sulfitobacter > Sulfitobacter albidus. The sequence goes on from NZ_CP073581.1 coordinate 407,801, forward strand.
ACCGGATAGAACGCCAGCCCCACGCCCGCGCCGAAGAGCGCGCCCATGATGTATTGCCCCTCGGCCCCGATGTTCCAGATCCCGGCCTTGAAGCCCAGCGACAACCCGATGGCGATCAGCACCAGCGGTGCGCCTTTGATCAGCAATTGCGGGCGGTAGAAGAACGCGAACTCACCGAACAGCGGCTCGAAAAAGATCGTGCGGATCGCGGCGATGGGATCCTTGCCCAGAAAGGCAAAGAGGATGCCGCCGAACAGCATCGTCAGCAGCACCGCCAGCACGGGCGTGGCCAGCGCAAAGGCGCGGCTTGGCTCGGGGCGCTTGACCAGCGCGATCATGTTGCGGCCTCACACATGGGCGACCTCCATCCCGTGGGCGCCGCCCATCATCAGGCCGATCTCGTCCACCGTTAGCCCTTGGGCCGGGCGCGCCTCGCTCAGACGGCCCTCGTTAAGGGCGGCAAAGCGGTCGGCGATTTCCATCAGCTCATCCAGATCCTGACTGATCACGATCACCGCAGCGCCCGCCTGCGCCAGATCCAGCAGCGCCTGCCGGATCGCGGCGGCGGCGGAGGCATCGACGCCCCATGTCGGCTGGTTGACGACCAGAACCTCGGGGCGCTGCATGACCTCGCGGCCGATCACGAATTTCTGCAGGTTGCCCCCGGACAGCGACCGTGCAGCCACCCCCGGTCCGGGCGTGCGCACGTCAAATCGGTCGATCACCGCTTGCGCAAAGCCGCGCGCGCCGGACCAGTCGAGGAATCCGCGCTTTTGCAGCCCCTCGCGCACCGCACCGGTCAGCATCGCGTTCTCCGTCAGCGTCATGTCGGGGGCGGCGGCGTGGCCCAGCCGTTCCTCGGGCGCGGCCAGCACGCCGCGCGTGCGTCTTGCCGTGGGGCCAAGCGGGCCAATGTCATCGCCGCCATGGCGCAGCATGCCGCGCGCAACGGGCCGCTCGCCCGATAGCGCCGCCAGCAATTCATCCTGCCCGTTCCCCGCCACGCCACCGATGCCGAACACCTCACCGCGCCGCAGCTCCAGCGAGACATCCTTGAGCGACATGCCAAAGGCGTTGGGCGCGGGCGCGCTCAGCCCGGTGAGCGTCAGCACCACCTCGCCGGGCGTGTGGCCGGGGCGCGAGGGCGTGGCAAGGATCTTGCCCACCATCATCTCAGCCATGTCGCGCGCTGTCGTCTCGCGCGGGATGCAGTGGCCCACGACCTTTCCCAGCCGCAGGATCGTGGCGGCGTCGCACAGGCTGCGAATCTCTTCGAGCTTGTGCGAGATATAGAGGATCGCGGTGCCCTCGGCGGCCAGCTTGCGCAGGGTCTTGAACAGGATCTCGACCTCCTGCGGGGTCAGCACGCTCGTCGGCTCATCCATGATCAGCAGTTTGGGGCCTTGCAACAAACAGCGAATGATCTCGACCCGCTGCCGCTCCCCGGCGCTCAGATCGCCGACCAGACGGTCGGGCGCCAGCGGCAGGCCGTAGGTTTCGGACACTTCGCGAATGCGGGCCGAAAGCGCGCTCAGCTTCGGCGCATCCTCCATCCCCAGTGCGATGTTTTCGGCCACGCTCATCGCGTCAAAGAGCGAGAAATGTTGAAACACCATGCCCACGCCTGCCGCCCGCGCCGCGCGCGGCTCTGAAGGGGTGAAGGGCTGCCCCCGCATCTGCATCGTGCCCGCGTCGGGCGCCACAAGGCCATAGATCATCTTGACCAGCGTGGATTTGCCCGCGCCATTCTCGCCCAGCAGCGCGTGCACCTCACCGGGCGCAATGCTCAGCGAGACGTCCTCGTTGGCGATGACACCGGGGTAGGCTTTGGTCAGCCCGGAAAGGTCGAGAAGCGGGGTCATGCGATGGCGGTCCTTGGGTCGCGCGCACTATCATCCGCAGGCACGCCATTTTTCAAGAGCGCGGTGAGCGTGGAATGCGCGATCAGATCGGGGTGCTTGCCTCGCGCCGGGTCGCCAATGGGCGAGGTCAGGCGCGCGGGATCAAGCCCCATTGCGCGCAGGCGCTTGTAAAACCGTGCCTTTTTGGTGGCCGAGGCGATCAATCCACAACTTGCAAAGGGCCGCGCTAGCAGGGCGGCACAGAGGGCAAAGTCGATCTCGTGACTATAGGTAAAGATCAAATGATGGGCGTTTTGCGGGGCGTGATGCGCCAGACGCGGCATGTCGGGGCAGGGCAAGCAGGTGATTTTTTGGGGTTGGCTGACGGGGAATCGCGCCTCTCCCGTGTCGATCCACGTCAGATCAAACGCCCCGTGGGGCGCCGCGAGGCGCGCCACAGCGCGGCCTACGTGCCCGGCCCCCCAGATCCAGAGCGGCGCGGTCGCTGCGCCGGGTGCCATTGGGGGCAGCGGTGGCAGGAATTGATCCAGATCGACAAACCGCGGATCACGGCCAAACCGCAACCACACCGACCCGCCACAGCATTGCCCCAGAGCGGGGCCAAGGGGGACCGTTTCCTCATGTGCTGCCACCCCATCGGCCAGCATTTCGCGCGCCATGGCGATTGCACGGTATTCCAGCGCGCCGCCGCCGATGGTGCCTTGGGTGCCCTCCGCCGTTACCGCCATGACCGTGCCCGCGTCGCGCGGGGCGGAGCCGCGGGTGGCAGTGATTTCCACGTAGATCACGCTCATCCGCGCGCGCGTCCCACGGCGGCCAACACCTCCTCGGCGGTGGCGGGTGCCTGCAAATCGGGAAATACCGGCCCGCAGGCGCGCACCGCGTCATTGAGGGCCGCCCAGACGGAAATCCCCAGCATGAACGGCGGCTCGCCCACCGCCTTGGACCGGTAGATCGTGCGCGCAGGGTTTGGTTGGTCCCAAAGGGCGACGTTGAACACATCGGGCCGGTCCGAACAAGCGGGGATCTTGTAGGTCGCGGGCGCGTGGGTTTTCAGCGTGCCCGCGTCGTCCCACACCAGCTCTTCGGTGGTCAGCCAGCCCGCGCCCTGCACGAACCCGCCCTCGACCTGCCCCACGTCCAGCGCGGGGTTCAGCGAGGCGCCGGCGTCGTGCAACAGATCGGTGCGCAGGATACGGTTTTCGCCCGTCAGCGTGTCGATCACCACCTCGCTGACCGCAGCACCGTAGGCAAAGTAGAAAAACGGCCGCCCGCGCCCGGCGATCCGGTCCCACTGAATGTCGGGCGTCTTGTAAAATCCCGTAGCCGAGAGCGAGACGCGGTTCTGATAGGCGATCTGCGCGGCCTCGGCAAAGCTGTGATCGGCATCGCCCGCGATCACGCGCCCGCCCTCGAACCGCACCGCGTCCGGCGTGTCGGGCAGCAGGCAGGCGGCGATGCGCGCGCGGATGCGGTCACAGGCATCCAGCACGGCCATCCCGTTGAGATCGCTGCCCGAACTGGCCGCCGTGGCCGAGGTGTTGGGCACCTTGCCCGTATCGGTCGCGGTGATCTTGACCGCGTTCACGGGCACGCCAAAGCGGCTCGCCGCGACCTGCGCGACCTTCTGAAACAGCCCCTGGCCCATCTCGGTCCCGCCGTGGTTCAGGTGGATCGAGCCGTCCTGATAGACATGCACCAACGCGCCCGCCTGATTGAGATGCGTCAGCGTGAAGGAGATCCCGAATTTCACCGGCGTCAGCGCGATTCCGCGTTTCAGGATCGGGTTGGCCGCGTTCCAATCGGCCACCGCGCGGCGGCGCGCGTCGTAGTCGGCGCTGTCGCGCAGCCGCTGGGTCAGCGCGTTGATGATGCAATCGGTGACGGGCTGGTGATAGGGGGTGGTCTGCACCCCGTCCGGCGCCTGTGCGCTGTCGGTCGGCACATCGCCCTGCGCCCCGCGGGAGGCGACGTCGGCATCCGCGGGCGCCACCTGCGTCGTGCCCTCCGGCACAGGGGCCGACGCCATCAGATCGGCGTAGAAATTCGCGCGCCGCACCTCCCACGGATCACATCCCAGATGATGCGCGATGTGCTCGATCACCCGCTCCATCCCGACGATCCCCTGCGGCCCGCCAAAACCGCGAAAGGCCGTGGCGCTTTGCGTGTTGGTCTTGAGCCGGTGCGAGGTAATCGTCATGTTTTCAATGAGGTAGGCGTTATCGGCGTGCAGCATGGCCCGGTCGGCGACAGGCAGGCTCAGATCCATGGCCCAGCCACAGCGAGCGTAATGGGTCACGTCCAGCGCGGTGATGCGCCCGGCGTCGTCAAAGCCGACGTCGTAAGTGATGCGGAAATCGTGACGCTTGCCGGTAATGATCATATCGTCGTCGCGGTCGTAGCGCATCTTGACCGGTTTGCCGTGGCGCGTGGCAACCACGGCGCAGGCGACGGCCAGCGCGTTGCCCTGGCTCTCCTTGCCACCAAACCCACCGCCCATGCGCCGGGTTTCCACCCGCACGGCGTGCATGGGTTTGCCGATGGCCTCGGCCACCTTGTGCTGGATCTCGGTCGGGTGTTGGGTGGAGCTGTGCACGGTCACGTCGCCGTCCTCGCCCGGCAGCGCCATGGCGGCTTGCCCCTCCAGATAGAAATGCTCCTGACCGCCAATCTCAAGGCTACCGGAGAGGCGATTCTTGGCGTGGGGCAGGGCGGTGGCGGCGCAGCCCTTGGCGTAGATGCGCGGCCCGTCCTCGAAACGGCTGTCGGCGGCAAGCGCTTCGTCGATGGTGAGGATCGGGGTCTGATGGACGATCTCGACCGTGCCCAAACGGGCGGCATGACGCGCGGCGAGGTGGCTGGTCGCAACCACCAGAAACAGCGGTTGGCCTGCGTAATGCACTGATCCGTCGGCCAAAAGCGGCTCATCATGGTTCGATGGGGAGACATCGTTGGCGTGCGGCAGATCCCCGGCGGTGAGCACGTCGATCACGCCCGGCGCGGCGCGCACCGCCGCCAGATCCATCGACGCGATCGTGCCCCGCGCGACCGTGCTGAGGCCAAAGGCCAGATGCAGCGTGCCGGGCGGCGTGGGGATGTCATCGACGTAGCGCGCAGCACCCGTGACATGCAGGTGGGCGGCGTCGTGGGGCAGGGGGTTGGCGACGCTCATGGGGCAACCTCCGTCACGTCGGTAGCTGTGCCTTGCCCCGCGTGGAAGGCGCGCAGCAGCATGTTTTGCGCGGTTTGCAGGCGGTAGGCGGCGCTGGCGCGCATGTCGCTGAGCGGCGTGAAATCCTGCGCCAATGCGGCCATGGCGGCGCGCACGGTGGCCTCTGTCACGGGCTGGCCGCGCAGGGCGGTTTCGGCGTTTGTGGCGCGCGCAGGAGTGCCCGCCATGCCGCCAAAGGCGAGGCGTACATCGCCGTAAGTCCCTGCCTCAACGGGCAAATTCAGGCATCCGCAGACGGCGGAAATATCCTGATCGAAGCGTTTGCTGAGCTTGTAGCAGTGCAGCGTGTCGGGCTGTTTGGGCACCTCGATCGCCTCGACAAATTCACCCGGCGCGCGGTCTTGTTTACCGTAGGTGATGAAGAACTCTTCGAGCGGGATCGTGCGCCGCGTGTCGCCGTGGCGCAGGTGCAGGGTGGCGCCCAGCGCGATCATCGCGGGGCTGCCGTCACCGATGGGGGAGCCGTTGGCGATATTGCCGCCGAGCGTGGCGGCGGCGCGCACCTGCGCGGAGCCGTAGCGGCGCAACATCTTGCCAAGGCTGGGGAAATGCGGGGCGAGGGTGCGTTCAACCTCGGCCACGGTGGCCATGGCACCGATGCGCCAGTGGGTATCGGCTTCAACGATCCCGCGCAGATCGGCGCATTGGTTGAGGAAAATTACTGGTCCCAGATCGCGGAATTGCTTGGTTACCCAGAGGCCGACATCGGTGGCGCCGGCGATCAGGGTGGCCTCGGGCGTCTCGGCGTAAGCCTTTGCCAAAGCGCCGGAATTTTCGGGCTGGGCGTAGGCGGTGGGCGCCGGGCCGCGCCCCGGCAGATGGGCGCGCAGATCGCGCAGATGGGCGGGGACGGGGGCGCCTTCGGCGGCGCGGGCGGCGCGGATGATCGGGGCGTAGCCGGTGCAGCGGCACAGGTTCCCGGCCAGTGCTGTGTCGTGGTCGGTCTCGTCCGCGAGATGAGCGGCGGCCATGCTCACCACAAAGCCGGGCGTGCAGAAACCACATTGGCTGCCGTGATGCGAAATCATCGTTTCCTGCACCGGGTGCAACGTGCCGTCGGGCGCGGAAATCCCTTCTACCGTCGTGACTTGGGCGCCGTCGAGCTGGGGCAGAAACAGGATGCAGGCGTTGAGCGGGTGGCTGCCGCGGGCGTCGGTGACCATCACGGTACAGGCGCCGCAATCGCCTTCGTTGCAGCCCTCTTTGGTGCCGGTCAGATGGCGGTTTTCGCGCAGCCAATCGAGCAATGTCGTGATGGGAGAGGCGTCGCTGAGGCGGACCTCTTCCCCGTTGAGGAGGAAGGAAATTGACATGGGGGATGACCCCGCCGCGGTACCGAATGTGTCCGTGATCCCGGGCGTTCGATGCGGCGTAGAACATCCCGGCATGTCAGGAGCGTACGGCGGGGGCGCGGGGCTGGCAAGGGGCGATGCGCGCGGTGCACCGGGCGTACACCGCGCGTGCACATTCTGTATGCGCCGCAGTGCAGCATGGCCCGACAGCCTCCGCGCGCAGAAACCGGCGACAAGTCCCGCGTGCCGCGCTAGGTATCGGCGCAGAGATTGCCGAAGGATCGCGCCCCATGGCCCGCAAAAACGCCAACCCCGTCAGACATGTGCACCCCGCCCTGCGCGCCGCGCTTGAGTTCGGCCCGGTCGTCCTGTTCGTGGTGGCCTATCTGATCTTTCGGGACGGCACGTTCGAAATTGCAGGCCGGACGCTGGATGGCTTTGTTGTGGTGATCGCGGGCTTCGTGGTGTTGGGGCTGGCGGCGACGCTGACGTTGTGGGCGCTGACGGGGCGGATCGCGCGGATACAGATCGCGGTGGCGGTTCTGGCGGTGATTTTTGGCGCGCTGACCGTCGCGCTGGACGATCCGCGCGTGTTCAAGATGAAGCCGACGGCGATCTACCTGAGCCTCGCGCTGCTGCTGGGTGTTGGCCTGTGGCGCGGCGAGGGATGGGTGAAACATCTGATGGAGGATATGATCCCGCTCAAGCCCAAGGGATGGCTGATCCTGAGCAGGCGGACGACCGCGATGTTCGTGTGCTCGGCGGCTGCAAACGAGCTGGTCTGGCGCACGCAGTCAGAGCAGTTCTGGCTGGTGTTCGAGACGCTGGCGATGCCGGTGGTGATGCTGGTGTTCTTCCTCTGCCAAATCGGGCTGGTGGTGGAATACGCCACCTTTGGCAAAGCCAAGAAGCGGCGCAAGGGCGCGGGGCGGGGGCAAGCCTAGCCGCGCCAGACCCCGGTGCCGTCGTGGAACTGCGACCAGGCGAACCAGAACGCCTGATGGCTGGGCAGCGGGTTGCCAGCGGTGTCCTCGGCCCGGATGCCGCCCGCGTCGAGTTGCAGCACGATGCCGTTTTGGCTGACGGACTCGCCGGCGCTCAGCGCCAGCATCGCGGCGGTGCGTTGGAAGGCTGTGGGTTTGCCCGAGGGGGCGATCACGCCGATGATGTCCTCCTGCACGGGCAGGCGTGGATCGACGTCGCCCACCGGAAAGATCGGGCCATTGGCGTCGCGCCCGTTGCGGAAATCGAAATCGCGCCCCAGCGCCAGCCGCTCGACCAGAACGGTGGTGTCGGGATGCGCCTTTTTCCATTCCCCCCATTCAGTGGTGATGACGGTGGCCTGTTCCAGCGTGATGCCGCGTTTGGCCAGCGGGCCGGTGACGGCGGTGCCTAGGAAGGTGTCGAACACGGAATAGGTCTCAAGATCGAACATCACCTTGTTGGAGCGGATGAGCAGGCCCGAGGTGCGCAGGGTGGGGCGTTTGACGCCTGCGGGCAGGCCATCGGTGAAATAGGCCTGCGCGGCCCCGCAGAGCGTGCAATAGGGGATGCCCAGATCGCGCCCGCCCAGCGTGTCGTTGACCATCTCGCGCACTTCCATGATCTGGCGCGGATAGGCGCGGGCTTCGCCGTTGATCTCGATCCCGAAGACGGTGTCGTCGTCGTCGAGCCATGTGGCCTCGGATGCGGGTTGAACCTCGGGGTTGTCGGCGGCGGGGATGCAGTTGCAAGTGTCGTCGGTGGTGCCGAAGGGGCGCGCGTCGGGCGGCACGCCGCCCCAGGACACGAGGCGCCAGTCGATCTCACCGGGGGCAAAGATACGCTCCCACCCCGGAACAAAATGCGTGAAGATCGCGCGTTTGGTATCGAGGTATCCGGGATAGGCGGGGATGTCCCACGCGATGAGGTGGTCGGTGACCTCGCCCCAGCGGTTTGGCGTCTGGAGCGGTTTTTCCATCAGGCTGGCGGCGGCATCCGCCAGCGCGTCGTCGAACGATTGGCGCCAGGTGAAGCGCATCATGTCGGTGATGACCCAGGCAAGGCGCGGATCGTCCGAAGCCGCGATCTCAGCCAGCGATGTTTGCTGGTCCTCCCCCCAGACGGATTGTTCGAGGCTGTCGACAAAGACCACGCGCAGGGCGCGCTCAAGTTCGGGCGAGATCGGGCCGGTGGGGACGTGCGGCGCGGGGCCGAATTCCTCGATCGCGTAATCGGTGGGGGTTTGCTGCGCGCAGGCGGCGGTGGTGAAGCTGCACAGCAGGGCGATCAGCAGGGCGGGTGCGCGGGGCAGGAGCATGGCGGGCCTTTCGAGTGAGTTGGCGCAGCGTCGCAGGAAGGGGGCGCGCCCGCCAGTCACGACTGAACGCGATTTCGTGAGCGGCGGCGACGATCCGGCATGGTCGCGCGCCGGGGGCTGGGGTAGGTTTGCGGCATGACAGATGCTCCCCGATTCATTCACCTGCGCACCCATTCCGAATACTCCCTGCTGGAAGGGGCGATGCGGCTGAAAAAGCTGCCGGGCCTGTGTGTGGCGGCGGGGATGCCCGCACTGGCGCTGACAGATACGAACAACATGTTCGCGGCGCTGGAATTTTCCGTGGGGATGTCGGCTGCGGGGGTGCAGCCGATCATCGGCTGTCAGGTCGATCTGGCCTATCTGGAGGCCGCACCGGGGGAGCGGCCAAAGCCTGCCGCACCGGTGGTGCTTCTGGCGCAGACGGAGGCGGGATACGAGAACCTGATGCGGCTCAACACCTGCCTCTACGTCGATAAGGGGGGCGCGCTGCCGCAGGTGACGCTGGAGGAGTTGGCGCAGAACGCGGCGGACGTGATTTGCCTTACGGGCGGGCCGGACGGGCCTGTCGGGCGGCTTTTGCGCGGGGGGCAGCGCCCGGCGGCGCAGGCGCTGATGGAACGGCTGCACGCGATCTTTGGCGACAGGCTTTACGTTGAATTGCAGCGCCACCCCGGTGAGGACGGCGCGCCGGAGGCCGAGCGGCTGAGCGAGCGCGGATTTGTCGAGATGGCCTATGCGATGGAGATCCCGCTGGTCGCCACCAATGACGTCTATTTCCCCAAGTCCGATATGTACGAGGCGCATGACGCGCTGATCTGCATCGCCGAGGGCGCCTATGTGGATCAGCAGGAGGACCGCCGCCGCCTCACCCCGCAGCATTCGTTCAAATCGCAGGCCGAGATGGTCGCCCTTTTTGCCGATCTGCCGGAAGCCATCGAGAACACCGTCGAGATCGCGCAGCGCTGCGCCTTTCAGGCCTATCGCCGCGATCCGATCCTGCCGAAATTCGCCGATGACGAGGTGGCGGAGCTGCGCCGTCAGGCACAGGACGGCCTGCGCGCGCGCCTCGCCATCATCCCGCACGCGGCGGAGGTGTCGGTGTACGAGGAACGGCTGGAATTCGAGTTGGGGATCATCGAGGGTATGGGGTTCCCCGGCTATTTTCTGATCGTGGCCGATTTCATCAAATGGGCCAAGGATCAGGGCATCCCCGTGGGGCCGGGCCGGGGATCGGGCGCCGGATCGCTGGTGGCCTACGCGCTGCTGATCACCGACCTCGATCCGCTGCGCTATTCCCTGCTGTTCGAGCGGTTCCTGAACCCCGAACGTGTGTCGATGCCCGATTTCGACATCGATTTTTGCATGGACCGGCGCGAGGAGGTCATCCGCTACGTGCAGGAGAAATACGGCCGCGACCGGGTGGGGCAGATCATCACCTTTGGCGCGCTGTTGTCCAAGGCCGCGGTACGCGACATCGGGCGCGTGTTGCAGATGCCCTACGGGCAGGTGGACCGGCTGTCCAAGATGATCCCGGTGGAGGGCGTCAAACCCGTCAGCATCGAAAAGGCGCTGGCCGATGAGCCGCGCCTGCGTGAAGAGGCCCGCAGCGAAGAGGTTGTCGCGCGGCTGTTGGAATACGGCCAGCAGGTGGAGGGATTGCTGCGCAACGCGTCCACCCACGCGGCGGGGGTGGTGATTGGCGACCGCAGGCTCGACGCGCTTGTCCCGCTCTACCAGGATCCGCGCTCCGACATGCCCGCCACGCAGTTCAACATGAAATGGGTGGAGCAGGCGGGGCTGGTCAAATTCGACTTTCTCGGCCTGAAAACCCTGACCGTGATCCAGAACGCCGTCGATCAGATCAAGGCGTCGGGGCGGCATTTGCACATCGCCGCCGACGGCACGGAATTGTTCGTGCCCCCCGAGGGGCTGGAGGATGATATCGCCACCATCCCGCTGGATGACGAGGCGTCTTACAAACTCTATGCGGCGGCCAAGACGGTCGCGGTATTCCAGGTGGAAAGCTCGGGCATGATGGATGCCCTCAAACGCATGAAGCCCACCTGTATCGAGGATATCGTGGCGCTTGTGGCGCTTTACCGGCCCGGCCCGATGGAGAACATCCCGACCTATTGCGAGGTGAAGAACGGCCTGAAGGAACGCGAAAGCGTGCACCCGTCGATCGACCACATCCTTGAGGAAACGCAAGGCATCATCGTTTATCAGGAGCAGGTGATGCAGATCGCGCAGGTCATGGCGGGATACAGCCTTGGCGGGGCCGACCTGCTGCGCCGCGCGATGGGTAAGAAGATCGCCGAAGAGATGGCCAAGGAACGCCCGAAGTTCGAAAAGGGCGCGATGGAGAATGGGGTCGAGAAAAAGAAAGCCTCCGAGGTTTTCGACCTTCTGGAAAAATTCGCCAACTACGGGTTCAACAAATCCCACGCGGCGGCCTATGCCGTCGTCAGCTACCAGACCGCGTGGCTCAAGGCGAACCACCCGGTCGAGTTCATGGCCGGGGTGATGAACTGCGATATCCACCTCACCGACAAGCTGGCGGTGTATTTCGAGGAAGTGCGCAAGCGGTTGGAATTGCCGTGGGTGCCGCCCTGCGTGAACCGCTCCGACGCGACGTTCAAGGTGGTGGACGGCGCGCTGGTCTATGCGCTGGGTGCGTTGAAAAACGTGGGCGTCGAGGCGATGCAGCTGATCGTTCAGGGAAGGGGGGAGAAGCCCTTTGCCACGCTGTTCGATCTCGCCCGCCGCGTGGATCTGAAACGCGTGGGCAAGCGCCCGCTTGAGATGCTGGCCCGCGCCGGCGCCTTCGACCAGCTCGACAGCAACCGCCGCCGGGTGTTTGGCGCGCTGGATGCGCTGGTGGCCTATTCGGCGGCGATCTTTGAGCAGAAGGCGTCCAATCAGGTGTCGCTGTTCGGGGAGGCGGGCGACGACCTGCCGGAGCCGCGCATCATGCCTTGCGACGACTGGCTGAGCGCCGAGCGGCTGACCGAGGAATTCAAGGCCGTGGGCTTCTACCTCTCGGGCCATCCGCTGGACGACTACATGGGGCCGCTCAAGCGCAAGCACGGCAACGACCGCGGCGTGCCCTTCATGACGCTGGACGATCTGACCGAACGGGTGACCGAACGCGGCGCGATGAACGCGCGGCTTGCGGGCGTGGTCGCCGGGCGGCAGGAGCGTAAATCGGCGCGCGGCAACCGCTTTGCCTTTGCGCAGCTGAGCGATCCGACGGGCGCGTATGAGGTCACGCTGTTCTCCGACACGCTTGAGCTGGCGCGCGACCATCTTGAGACCGGATCGAAAGTGGTCGTCACCGTCGAGGCCACGATGGAGAGTGACCAGCTCAAACTGCTTGGCCGCTCGGTCGGGCCGGTGGAGATGGCGGTGGCGGATGCGGGGGGCATGGGGCTGAAGATCTATGTCGAAAGCCCGGGCGCTATTGCCGCTGTGTCTCAGGTGTTGGCAGGGGCCGCGCAGGCGGCGCGCAATGCCGGGCGCGGGCCGGTGCAGCTGTGCCTGATGGATCCCGCGCTGCCCGGCGAAGTCGAGGTGGATCTGGGCGCCGACTTCCCGGTGACCCCGCAGATCAAGGGCGCGATCCGCTCGCTCGGCGGGGTGCTGGAGGTCGAGGAGATCTGACGCGGTGTTTCGGGCGGCATCGGCGCTTTGCCGCGCGCGTCGCTGGACGGCTCTTGGGGATTTGACTAAAAGTCGTGCGAACTCTGGGGGAGATTCCTGTGCGCGCTCTATCTGCTTTTGCCTTGGTTCTGGGCCTCGCCGCCTGCGGGGATCCGCTGGCGGGGCTGGATCGTTTATCGGATGTCGATGTGGATCAGACCGACCCGGCGGCGGCAGCACTTCCGGACGCGGAAGAGATCGCGCGCGAAGGGTTCCTCGGCACCCCGGCGGCAGAGGGCGCTGATGTGCCCGCACAGGCGCAGACGACGCAGGCGCCCGGCGGTCTGTTGGGCGGATTGCTGCGCAGGGCACAGAATGCCGACCCCGCAGCGGCCGTCGCCGCCGATGTGGCGCAAAGCCAGTCGCAACAGACGCCCGCCGCGCAGACCGAGGTCGCCGCACTGGCCGCTGACGCCGCGCCCGCGCGTCGCGGCGGGCTGTTCGGCGCGCTGGCCCCCGGCGGCAGCGCCCCGCGCGATGGGCCCGATGCGCGCGACGTCACCTTCGGCACCACACTTGCCTTTGGCGAAATCGCGCGGGTCTGCGACGCGCGCGGCAAGGCGCTGGGCAGCAAGGTCGGCCAGACCGAGCGGCGCGGCCTGAGCCTTTACGACAGCAATCCCGCGGTGCTCTCCAAACGCACGTTCTACATCACCGGCTTCGACGACAACTGCCCGCGCCAGTTCACCGCGGCCAACGCGCTTCTGGGCGCGCCCTCCACCTACGAGCAGCTGCGCTTTGGCCCGGCGGGCCAGCATCTGCCCTATGCGGCAACCGATCAGGCCTACGACCGGGTGAAATCCTCGGTTTGCGGCGCGCGCAAGACCAAACCCTGCGGCAGCAAGATCGGGCGCCTCGACCGAAATACCGCCTTTCTGAGCGCCTATGAATTCACCGAACACAACGGGCGCTGGAAGGAATTCCTGATGCACGACGGCGCGGTTCTGGCCACGGCGGTCAAATCCGCCAACTAAGGCCGCAAAGGGCGCACTGCCCCCGCTTCATTGTGCCAAAAATACGCAAATTCCGCCCCTGCCATCGGGCGCGCGCTCAGTAATGGGGCGGCCGTTCGTCGCCCACAACCACTCCGCCCGAGCCATCGGCATCCCGCTCCGCCTCGCGGCGCATGAGCATCGCGACGTGGCGGGTCAGCCGGTCGATCTCGTCCTGCTGGCGCGCGACGATGGTCGACAGATCATCGACGGTGCGGTCAAGATGGGCGATCTGTTCTTCGAGCTTTTCCATCCCCGGCATCTAGGCCGCGCCGCGCCGTGGCGCAAGGGGGCGCGCCGCTTGCCCCCACGCGCGCCATCCGCTAATCGGGGCGCGACACGCGAATGAGGACCGTCATGGCCAAGCCCAAGAAGACCCCGCGCCCCAAGGCCGAAACGCCCCGGGGATTCCGTGACTATTTCGGCGCCGAGGTGACCCGGCGCAGCGAAATGCTGGGCAGGATCGCGGCGGTCTACCATCGCTACGGATTTGACGCGCTGGAGAGCGCGGGCGTTGAGCGGGTCGAGGCGCTGGGCAAGTTCCTGCCCGACGTGGACCGCCCCAACGAGGGTGTTTTTGCCTGGCAGGAGGACGCGGAGGCCGAGAAGCCGGGTGATTGGCTCGCCCTGCGTTACGATCTGACGGCGCCGCTGGCGCGCGTCTACGCCCAGCACCGCAATGATCTGCCCACGCCCTACCGCCGCTACGCGATGGGCCCGGTCTGGCGCAACGAAAAGCCGGGGCCGGGGCGCTATCGCCAATTCTATCAATGTGATGCGGATACGGTCGGCTCGGGTTCCGTCGCGGCGGACGCGGAGATTTGCGCGATGCTGGCCGATTGCCTCGAAGAGGTCGGGATCGCGCGGGGCGATTACGTGGTGCGGGTGAACAACCGCAAGGTGCTCAACGGGGTGCTGGAGGTTGCGGGGCTGTCGGGCGACGACAAGGAAACCGAGCGCGGCATCGTGCTGCGCGCCATCGACAAGCTCGACCGGCTGGGCGCGGAGGGGGTTCGCGCGCTTTTGGGCGCCGGGCGCAAGGACGAGAGCGGGGATTTCACCGATGGTGCGGGGCTGGACGATGCGCAGGCCGAGGTTGTGATGGGGTTCATGCAGGCCAAGCGTGATAGTGCGGCGGAGACCTGCGCGCGGCTGCGCGAACTCGTGGGCGACAGCGCCGTGGGCGGCGCCGGCGTCGACGAGCTGGAGCAGATCGGCGCGTTGCTGGGCGCGGGTGGCTACGGCCCCGACCGGATCGAGATTGACCCGTCGGTCGTGCGCGGGCTGGGCTACTACACCGGCCCCGTCTATGAGGCCGAACTGACGTTCGAGATCACCGACGACAAGGGGCGCAAACGCAATTTCGGCTCGGTCGCGGGGGGCGGGCGGTATGACGATCTGGTGAAACGCTTTACCGGGCAGGAAGTGCCTGCAACCGGCGTGTCCATCGGGGTCGACCGCTTGCTCGCGGCGCTTGAGGCGAAGGGGCGGCTTGACGACCGGGCCGAGGGGCCGGTCGTTGTCACCGTGATGGACCGTGACCGCATGGCCGATTATCAGGCGATGGTGGCGGAGCTGCGCGCGGAAGGCATCCGCGCGGAGGTCTATCTGGGCAATCCCAAGAACTTTGGCAACCAGTTGAAATACGCCGACAAACGTCACAGCCCCGTTGCCATTATCGAGGGCGGGGATGAGCACGCGAAGGGTGTCGTGCAGATCAAGGATCTGGTGCTGGGCGCCAGGATCGCGCAGGACGCGACGTTGGAGGAATGGCGGGATCGCCCCTCGCAGTACGAAGTGGCGCGCGGCGATATGGTGGCGAAGGTGCGCGAGATCCTGGAGCTGTATCGCTGATGCCGACACGGGCTGAGACGAACGCCCGCGCCTCGGCCTTACGCGCGGGCTTCGAGGCGGCGGGCGCCGTGGCGGTGGAGCCACCGATCCTGCAACCGGCGGGCGCGCTTTTGGACCTCTACGGCGAGGACATCCGCGCGCGGGCTTATGTGACCTCGGATCCTTTGCGGGGGGAGCAGATGCTGCGGCCCGATTTCACCGTGCCGGTGGTGCAGATGCATATGGCCGGGGGTGCGGAGCCTGCGCGCTATACCTACGCAGGCGAGGTGTTTCGCCGCCAAGAGGACGACGCGGCGCGGGCCAATGAATACGTGCAGGTCGGCTATGAGGTGTTTGACCGCGCCGATCCTGCGGGCGCCGATGCCGAGGTGTTCGCGCGCATCGCGGGCGCGCTGGCGCATGTGCCGACCCGTGCCGTGGTGGGCGATGTGGGCCTGTTGATGGCGGCGGTCGAGGGGTTGAGCACGACCGAGACGCGCAAGGCCGCGCTGCGCCGGCATCTGTGGCGCCCCCGGCGGTTTCGCCAGTTGCTGGAGATGTTTGCCGGGCGCATCGCATCCCCGCCGACGCGCGCGGCGCTGCTGCGCGGAGAGATCGAGACGCAGGCGCCCCACGTGGGCAAGCGGCGGGGTGCCGAGATCGAGGCGCGTATCAACGCGCTGCGGATCGACGCCCGCGCGCCCGCGCTGGACGCGCGCGAGGTGGATCTGATCGAGGGGCTGCTGGATATCGCGATGCCGCTGCCCGATGCGTTGAGCCGTCTGCATGATCTGTGCGTCGACATGCCCGCGATTTCCGGCGCGGTCGAAGGGCTCGACGCGCGGCGCGGGGCGCTGGAGACGCGGGGTGTGGACGTGCGCGCATTGACGTTCGAGGCAAGCTATGGCCGCACGTCGATGGAATATTACGACGGGTTTGTCTTTGGGTTGCGGGCCGAGGCGCGGCCGGATTTGCCGCCGCTGGCCACCGGGGGGCGCTATGACGCGCTGACCCGGCGGTTGGGCGCGGGCGCGGAGATCCCGGCGGTGGGCGGCGTGATGCGCCCCGGTCCGCTGATCGAGGTCGAGGAGGCCGCGACATGCTGAAACTTGGCGTGCCGTCCAAGGGGCGGCTGATGGAAAAGACGTTCCAGTGGTTTGCGGCGCGTGGGATCGAGCTGACGCGCAGCGGGTCGGAGCGGGAATACGCGGGCGCCGTGCACGGCATCGACGGGGTGGCGCTGGTGCTGTTGTCGGCCGGGGAGATCCCGCGCGAGTTGCAGGCCGGGCGCATCCATCTGGGGGTGACGGGCACCGACCTGGTGCACGAGAAACTGCCGCTGTGGGACAGCGTGGTGGAAGAGGTCGCGCCGCTGGGCTTTGGTCAGGCGGATCTGATCATCGCGGTGCCGCAGGTGTGGGTGGACGTGGAAACACTGCACGATCTGGACGCGGTTGCGGCGGCGTTCCGTGCCACCCACGGCCACCGGCTGCGCATCGCCACAAAATACCACCGGCTGGTGCGCGAGTTTCTGCGCCACGCCGGCGTGGCGGATTATGCCTTGGTCGACAGTCAGGGCGCGACGGAAGGCACCGTGGCCAACGAGACGGCGGAGGCGATTGCCGATATCACCTCGACCGGTGAGACGCTGCGCGCCAACCACCTCAAGATTTTGAGCGACGGGATGATCCTGCGCAGTCAGGCGACGCTGTGGCGCTCGCGCACAGCGGCGTTGGAGGGCGAGGCGCGGTCGGCGCTCGACACGCTGCTGGCGCGCATCGGCTGAGGCGGGGGATCGGAATTTTCGAAAATTCCGGTCCGAATTTTTTGAAAAATTCGGGCAGCGCGTCAGAGCACGCCAATGTCCGCCAACGCGCGGTTCAATTCGGCGGGCAGAGCGGTTTCGCCCGCGCGGCCCTTGGGCAGATCGGCGGGGGCGTCTTCGGGGGCGAGGTAGCGCCAGCCCTGAAACGGGCGGCGCAGGGCGGTGACGGTGGGAATGACCTCGGGATCGAGCACGATGCCGCAGCGGCGGATGCCGTCGGCGCCGATTTTCTCGTCCAGCCGCAGGATGCGCTGGCGGGCTGAAATCTCTCCCTTGATGACCCAGTAGATCGAGCCGCCGTTGAGGATTTCCGCCTCGCGTTTGGGCCACATGCGGGTCTGGTGGTAGTATTGGCCGCGGTGGATCTGCTTTGACCGGTGGCGCTGCCAGTCGATCAGCTGCTCGACGCTTTCGGTGCCGACCGACAGTTTCAGCAGATTGACGAATTTACTCACAGACCTGTCCACCCGGTTATCCACAGACTCACCCCTGAGCCACGACATACAGTAGTCCATTGGCGCAAAACTGCAACGTGTGGTAGGGTGTCGCGGGGGCAGGCGGGAAATTCCGGGTGGCCTTTTGGCGCGATAAGTCTATTCTTGGCCTCTCCCCAATGCACCTTCGAGGAATCGCCATGACCGCCTTTGCCGCCCCCATCGCCGAGCAGATCTGGGATATGAAGTACCGCTTCAAGGCGCCGGATGGCACGCCCCATGATGTCACGGTCGAGGATACCTGGCGCCGCATTGCGCGCGATCTGGCGCAGGCGGAGACAGACAAGGACGGCTGGGAAGAGACGTTTTACGACGCGCTGAGCGATTTCAAATACCTGCCCGCCGGGCGGATCACGGCGGGGGCAGGCACCGCGCGGCGGGTGACGTTGTTCAACTGTTTCGTGATGGGCACGGTGCCCGACAGCATGGGCGGTATTTTCGACATGCTGAAGGAGGCCGCGCTGACGATGCAGCAAGGCGGCGGGATCGGCTATGATTTCAGCACCATCCGCCCGCGCGGCGCGGACGTGAAGGGCGTGAGCGCCGATGCCTCCGGCCCCCTGTCATTCATGGATGTGTGGGACGCGATGTGCCGCACGATCATGTCCGCAGGCTCGCGTCGTGGTGCGATGATGGCGACGATGCGCTGCGACCACCCGGATGTGGAGGATTTCATCACCGCCAAATCCGACGCCGCCCGGCTGCGGATGTTCAACATGTCCGTTCTGGTCACCGATCCGTTCATGGAGGCGGTGAAGGCCGATGGCCCGTGGGACCTGGTCTTTGACGATCAGGTCTACAAGACCGTGAAGGCGCGCGATCTGTGGAACCAGATCATGAAGGCGACCTATGATTTTGCCGAACCCGGCGTGATTTTCATCGACCGGATCAACCAGGCCAACAACCTGAGCTATTGCGAGACCATCGCCGCCACCAACCCCTGCGGCGAGCAGCCGCTGCCGCCTTACGGTGCGTGCCTGTTGGGGTCGATCAACCTTGCCAAGCTGGTGACGGACCCGTTCGAGGAGGTCGCCGAGCTGAATGTGGATGGCCTCAACGAGCTGGTCGCTACTGCGGTGCGGATGATGGACAACGTGGTCGACGTGTCGAAATTCCCGCTGGAGGCGCAGGCGCGCGAGGCGCAGGCTAAGCGGCGGATCGGGCTGGGTGTGACCGGGCTGGCCGATGCGCTGCTAATGCTGGGCCTGCGCTATGGCTCGGACGAGGCGGCGCGTCAGACCGAGGACTGGCTGCACGCGATCGCCCGCGCCGCATATCTGGCGTCGGTGGAATTGGCCAAGGAAAAAGGCGCCTTCCCGCTGTTCGATGCGGATCAATATCTGGCGTCGGGCACGATGCAGATGATGGATGAGGACGTGCGTGACGCGATCCGCACACACGGCATCCGCAACGCGCTGCTGACCTCGATCGCGCCCACCGGCACGATCAGCCTTTATGCGGGCAACGTCAGCTCTGGCATCGAGCCGGTGTTTGCCTATGCCTACACCCGCAAGGTCTTGCAAAAGGACGGCACCCGCACCGAGGAGGAGGTCGTCGATTACGCGGTGCAGATGTGGCGCGACAAATTCGGCGACCGCGAACTGCCCGAGTATTTCGTGAACGCGCAGACGCTGGCCCCGCTGGATCACGTCAAAATGCAGGCGGCGGCGCAGAAATGGGTGGATTCGTCGATCTCCAAAACGATCAACTGCCCCGAGGATATCTCCTTCGAGGCGTTCAAGGACGTGTATATGGAGGCGTGGGACACGGGCTGCAAAGGCTGCACCACCTACCGTCCGAACGATGTGACCGGCAGCGTGCTGAGCGTGAGCGAGGACAAAAAGGAAGCGCCCGAGGTCGTCTCCCACGACGGGGAGGAGCCGCAGGCGCCGCACGGCGACGTGATCTATATGAGCGAACCGCTGGACCGGCCCGAGGAGCTGGAAGGATCGACCTACAAGATCAAATGGCCCGACAGTGAGCACGCGCTTTATATCACCGTGAACGATCTGATCGTGGGCGGGAAGCGGCGTCCGTTCGAGGTGTTCATCAACTCCAAGAACATGGAGAACTTTGCCTGGACCGTGGCGCTGACGCGCATGATCTCGGCGGTGTTCCGGCGCGGTGGCGATGTGTCGTTTGTGGTCGAAGAGCTGAAGGCGGTATTCGATCCGCGCGGGGGCGCGTGGATGGGGGGCAAATATATCCCCTCAATCCTCGCGGCCATCGGCGGGGTGATCGAGCAGCACCTGATCGCCACGGGCTTTATCGCGGGCGAAGGGCTGGGCCTGAAAAGTGATCCGCAGGCCAAGGTCGTGGGGCTGGAAAAGCCGCGGGGCAAGGCGTGTTCGAGTTGCGGGCAGTACGATTTGCGCATGGTCGAAGGCTGCATGACATGTGCCAGCTGCGGGCACAGCAAATGCGGCTGACCGGGCAATTGGCCTGCGCATTGAAACGAGCGTGACACTTCGGGAGGTTTGCCTACTTCTCGACACAGATGAAATGACCACCGAGAGCGCGGCTTTCGGTGGTTTTCGTTTGTTTGCTGCGGGGAGTTGATTGCGCCTGCAGGGGCTGTGTGATCCGACCGCTGTTTGGGGAGGGAGTCTGGGGCCTTGCTATGTGGCTCAGGGGTTTTGAGGAAATCCCGGTGTTCGGTTCCGTTTCTTCTTCAGCCGTTTTTCCGTTCAACGGCGCGGGGCGTTGCGTCGGGGGCGTCGGGAAAGGCAGGGGGGGCAGCATTTGGAATACGGTGGACTTCCCCTGGCCTCGGAGATCATGCTGAGCCAGTTTGTGCGGTTTTGGAGGGTTGGCAATGTATTTGGGATTGGATCTGGGCACGTCCGGGGTAAAGGCGCTGTTGGTCGACGACGCGCAGCGGCGCGTGGGCGAGGGGCACGCGGCGTTGGGCGTGCAGCGCCCGTATCCCGGCTGGTCAGAGCAGGATCCCGACGACTGGATCCGCGCCTGTGAGGCGGCAATCGCCGATCTGCGCGCGCGGGCTCCCGAAGGTTTTGCCGCGCTTAAGGGGATCGGCGTGTCGGGCCAGATGCACGGGGCGACGTTGCTGGATGCAAACGACCGCCCCCTGCGCCCCGCGATGCTGTGGAACGACGGGCGGTCGGCGGCGGAATGCGCGGTGCTGGAGGCGCGGGCAGATTTTCGCGGGATCGGCGGCAATATCGTCATGGCAGGCTTTACCGCGCCCAAGCTGGAGTGGGTCCGCACGCATGAGCCAGAGATATTCGCCAAGATCGCCAAGGTGCTGCTGCCCAAGGATTACGTGGGCCTGTGGCTGACGGGTCGGCACATGTCGGAGATGTCGGATGCGGCGGGCACGCTGTGGCTGGACGTGGCGCGGCGCGACTGGTCGGAGGATCTGCTGGCGGCAACGGGGCTGAGCCGCGCGCAGATGCCAGAGTTGGTCGAGGGGTCGGCGGCGGCGGGATCGCTGCGCCCGGCGCTGGCGCAGACGTGGGGCGTGGGCGCCGTGACCGTGGCCGGGGGCGCGGGCGACAATGCCGCAACCGCCTGCGGCTTTGGCATCGTGCAGCCCGGCGAGGCGTTCGTCTCGCTCGGTACGTCGGGTGTCTTGTTCACCGCGACCGACCGGTTTGCCGCCAATACCGATGGGGCGGTGCATAGTTTTTGCCACGCGGTGCCGCAGACCTGGCATCAGATGGGGGTGATCCTGTCGGCGACGGATAGCCTGAATTGGCTGTCCGAGGTGACGGGGACGGGCGCGGCCGATCTGGCCGGTTTGGTCGCCCCGCCCACCGCGCCGTCGCCGGTGACCTTCCTGCCGTATCTGTCGGGCGAGCGCACACCGCACAATGCGCCCGAGGCGTCGGCAAGCTTCATCGGGCTGCGCCGCGATCACGGCCTGCCCGAGATGACGCAGGCGGTGTTCGAGGGGGTTGCCTTTGCCTTTGCCGATTGTCGTCGGGTGATCGAGGAGGCGGGGGCGCGGGTCGATACGGCGTGGGTCGCGGGCGGCGGCAGCCAGTCGGACGCGTGGTTGCAGATCATTGCGGCGGCCACGGGCATGACGCTGAAACTGCCCGACGGCGGCGCGCAGGGCGCGGCCTTGGGCGCCGCGCGGCTGGCTATGGCGGCCTGCGGGGAGCGCGATGTGTTTACCCTGCCCACGCTGGCGCGGGAGGTCACGCCGGAGCCGGGTCTGCAAGACGCCTACGCCGCGCGGATCGACACCTACCGCGAAGCCTTTAGCGCCCTTTCCGCCCTGTCCTGAGCGCCACGATTTGACAGCGGGTCAATGATGCGTTGCAATCGGGGTGAAACCCCCTATTGTGCGCCGTGTTAGCGCAAACATTGCGCCGCACCGCTGCATTGAGGCAAAAAGGATCGACCATGGCTCTTCATCCAGAGATCTCCCGTATCACCGACCGTATCGTCGCGCGCAGCGAAGGACCTCGGCGCGCGTATCTTGACCGGATGCAGGCGGCGCGGCGGCAGGGTCCGTCGCGCGGGCATCTGTCGTGCAGCGGGCAGGCCCATGCCTTTGCCGCCGCCGGGCCGGACCAAGAGGCGCTGGCGACCGGGGCGCAGGGTAATCTGGGGATCGTGACGGCCTATAACGACATGCTGTCGGCGCATCAGCCGTTCGAACGCTACCCCACGCTGATCCGGGACGCGATTCGCGCGGGTGGCGGCACCGCGCAGGTGGCGGGCGGAGTACCCGCGATGTGCGACGGGGTCACGCAGGGCGAGGCGGGGATGGAGCTGTCGCTCTTCTCGCGCGATGTGATCGCCTTGGCGGCGGGCGTGGCGCTGAGCCACAACACATTCGATGCCGCCGTGTTCCTTGGGGTGTGCGACAAGATCGTGCCGGGCCTCGTGATCGGGGCGCAGGTCTTTGGCCATTTGCCCGCCGTGTTCATCCCCGCAGGGCCGATGACCAGCGGTCTGGCGAATGAGGATAAGGCCAAGGTGCGCCAGGCCTTTGCCGCAGGCGAGTGCGGGCGCGCGGAGTTGATGGCGGCCGAAATGGCGGCCTATCATGGGGCGGGCACCTGCACCTTCTACGGCACCGCCAATACCAACCAGATGCTGATGGAATTCATGGGGCTGCACCTGCCCGCCACCAGCTTTATCAACCCCGGTGCCGAGATCCGCGATGCGCTGACGGTCGAGGCCGCGCGCCGCGCGCTGTCGATGAGCGATCTGGGCGAGGAGTATACCCCCGTCTGCGAGGTTCTGACCGAAAAGGCATTCGTGAACGGCATGGTCGGTCTGATGGCGACGGGGGGATCGACCAATCTGCTCATTCACCTGATTGCGATGGCACGGGCTGGCGGTATCATCCTTGATTGGCAGGATTTTTCCGAGATTTCCGATCTGGTGCCGCTGATGGCGCGCGTTTATCCCAACGGGCTGGCGGATGTGAACCATTTTCACGCGGCGGGCGGTCTGGGCTATATGATCGGGGAGCTGTTGGGCGCGGGCTTGCTGCACCCCGACACAAAGACGGTCGCGGGCGGCGGGCTGGAACGCTACACCCAAGAGCCGGTGCTCAAGGACGGCACGCTGACATGGCAGCCGGGCACCACCGTCAGCCTCAACGACAAGATCCTGCGCCCCGCCGCTGATCCGTTCCAATCCTCGGGCGGGCTCAAGCGTCTGGCGGGCGGGCTTGGCACCTCCGTGATCAAGATTTCCGCCGTGGCGCCCGAGCATCAGACGGTCGAGGCGCCGGTACGTGTGTTCCACACCCAAGAGGCGGTGAAGGCGGCGTTCAAGGCGGGTGAGCTGACCGGCGACGTGATTGTCGTGGTGCGCTTTCAGGGGCCCAAGGCCAACGGGATGCCGGAACTGCACAGCCTCACGCCGCTGCTGGGCATCTGTCAGGGGCGCGGGCAAAAGGTGGCGCTGGTCACCGACGGGCGTATGTCGGGCGCGTCGGGCAAGGTGCCCGCGGCGATCCACGTCTGCCCCGAAGCGCTGGACGGTGGCCCGATTGCCAAGCTGCAAGATGGCGATATCCTGCGCCTCGATGCCGGAGCGGGCACGCTGGAAATCATGACCGAGGGCGTGCTGGACCGCACCCCCGTGACCGCCGACATGAGCGGCAATGCCTTTGGCACCGGGCGCGAGCTGTTCGCGCCGTTCCGGGCCGCCGTGGGCGCCGCAGAGACCGGCGCAAGTATTTTTGGGAGCTGAGAGCCATGACTGACAAATCCATCGAGACCCGCAAGCTGGCGGCGCTTGCCCCGATCATCCCCGTGCTGGTCGTGGACGATGTGGCCGATGCCATGCCGTTGGCGCAGGCGCTGGTGCGCGGCGGGCTGCCGGTGCTGGAGGTGACGCTGCGCACCGATGCCGCGCTCGACGTGATTGCCGCCATGGCGGGGGTCGAGGGCGCGCGCGTGGGTGCGGGCACGCTGGTGAGCGAGGCGGATGTGGATGCGGCGATGAAGGCCGGGGCGACCTTTGGCGTCTCGCCCGGCGGGCCATCGGCGCTGGTCGACATCTGCGAGGCGCGCGGCCTGCCGTTTCTGCCCGGTGCCGTGACGGCGACCGAGGCGATGACGCTGTTCGCGCGCGGCTACGATCTGCTGAAATTCTTTCCGGCCGAGGGGGCGGGGGGCGTCAAGGTGCTCAAGGGGCTGGCGGGGCCGCTGCCCGACATTTCGTTCTGCCCCACCGGCGGTGTGAGCCTTGAGAACGCCGAGAGCTATCTGAGCCTGCCCAATGTGGCCGTGGCGGGTGGTAGCTGGATCGCGCCCGCCGATCTGGTACGCGCGGGGGATTGGGACGCGATCGAGGCGCGCGCACGCGCGGCCAGTGCGCTCAGCCGCGGCTAGTGCTTGCACGGGCGGGGTCGATCCGCCCATAGTTGCGCATGACCGACAAATCCCCCCGTTTGCGGCCCACCGACCGATCGCTGCCGATTGCCCTGCTGCGCGCCCGCGAGACGGTGATGGGACCGGTGCGCGACATGCTCGCCGACAGCGGTGTGAACGAACAGAAATGGCGCGTGCTGCGCGTGCTCGACGAGGGCGGCGCACAGGATCAGAACTCGATCGCGCGCGCCGCCTGCCTGCTGCTGCCGAGCCTTACGCGAATCCTGCGCGCGATGGAGGATGATCGCCTGATCTCGCGCGCGGAGGATCCGGACGACCGCCGCCGCTCCATCGTGCGGATCGAGGCGCCGGGCCGGGCGGTGCTGGACACCCACAGCGCGCGGGCGCAAGCGCTGGTGACCCGCATGCGCGCGGCTTATGGCGACGAAAAATTCGAACGATTGCTGGACCTTCTGGAGGATCTGCAGGCGCTTGAGGGCAGGCTGTAGTCAGGCGCGCGGCTCAGGTGTCGTCCAGATGGTTCTGCCGCGCGGCGCCCCGGTATTTCTGTGTCAGCTCGGCGTCGACCTCCGATCCGTCCCACAGGAAGGGCAGGATCCCGCGGCGCATGGATTTGCCGCGCGCGGCCTCGATGTCGTCGTCCGACCGTGTGACCCGCTGTGACATGCGCCGCCCCCATTGTGCGAGCATGTCGTAGAGCCGGGGCAGTTCCGGGTGGTCGGCGCCGCCCTTGCACAGATCGACGAGTTCTTGCGGATCCGCCTGCAGATCGAACAGCATCGGGCGGAACCCGCCCTCGGCGTGCATCAGCTTGTAGCGTCCGTCGAACACCATGAAGAGCCGGGCATCGCGCGGCTTGAGCCCCAGTTTCACGCATTGTGGCGTGGATGAATAATCGTACTCCGAGATTGCAAATTCTCGCCATCCCGGCGTCTCCCCGCGCAGCCAAGGCAAAAGGGAGCGCCCCTCGACGATATGATCCGGCACTTTGGCGCCCGCCGCCTCGATGAAGGTGGCGGCGAGGTCGATGCTTTCTACCAGGGCGTCGCAGGTGGTGCCGCGGGTGGCGTCTGCGTGCGTGCGCGGATCAAGGACGATCATCGGCACCTTGACCGAGGGTTCGTGAAAGAGATCCTTTTCCCCAAGCCAGTGATCGCCCAGATAATCCCCGTGATCCGAGGTCAGCACGATCATCGTGTCGCGGTCGCGGCCTGTGGCTTCAAGATGGTCGAGCAGGCGGCCTAGCTGGTCATCGCATTGCTTGATCAGGCCCATATAGGCCGGGATCACCTTGTTGCGGACCTCTTCGCGGCTGAAGGCCTGCGCGATCTTGTTGCCCATGTAGGCGCCAAAGACGGGATGCGGATCCTCCCGCTCCGCCTGCGCGCGCACCGCTGGCGGCACGTGTTCGGGGCCGTACATCGCGTGGTAGGGGCGGGCACGATAAACGGCCAATGCGGTTTGATATAGCTGACATGCGCGCACCACGGCCCTTCGGCCTGATCGATGAAATCGATGGTGCGCGAGGTGAGCCAGGGTGTCTCGCTATGCTCTTCGCGGATGTTGGCGGGTTTATCGGCGTTGCGGAACATCCAGCCTGAAGCAATCTGGTCATCGCTGACGCCGGCGTTGGCGTAATCCGCCCAGGGGTTGTCGCTGTCATAGCCCTGCGCCTTGAGGTATTCGTTATAGGGCGAGCGTTTTTCGTCGTAGAACCCGTCCGGCCCTTCGCCCCAGAGGCCATCGTCGCGTTCCCACACGTCAAATCCGCATTCCGCCTGCCGTGCGCCGATCACGCTGTCGGGCGCAAGGCCAAGGCGCGCCATGCCTTCGGCGTCTGCCTTCATGTGCGTCTTGCCGATCAGCCAGCAGCCCATGCCAGCGCGCCGCAGATGATCGCCCAGCGTCTGCTCGCCCACCCTCAGGGGAAATCCGTTCCACTGCGCGCCGTGGCTTGAGGCATAGCGTCCGGTATAGGTGCACATTCGGCTCGCCCCGCAGATCGGGGATTGCACGTAGGCGTTGGTGAACCGCACGCCTTTTGCAGCGACGCGATCGAAATTCGGGGTGTCGAGATGCGGATGCCCGGCACAGCCAAGATAATCGAAACGCAATTGGTCATACATGATGAACAGGATATTCATGCGGTGCTCTCCCCGGTGGTGTCAGGTGGTCGTAGCATGGCGCGCGGGACGGGTCAGCAGGGATTGCACCGCGACCGTGACCTCAAAGGCGCAGGCGGCGGGGATCTGCGCCCGGGTGGCACGAACGCCTTGTCCCCGCGGCGCCCCGCGCGCTAGACGGAGGGCCGCTGGGGGGCGATCATAGTCGGGAATAAACGATGTTTCGCCATATTGCAGCTGCCGCCGTCGCGGCCAGTGTCAGCTTTCTCACCCCCGCGAGCGTCGACGCGCAGCAGCGCGACCGCCTCGGCTACGGCCGGCTGATGAGCAATGATTATTTCGGTGATGGCAAGGACCGTTGGCGCACCGGATCGTGGACGTCCTCGCGGGTGTGGGGCAGCGATTGGAACGGTGCGCTTACACCCGGCTTTGGCGATCTGATCGAGCTGCGGCTCAGCTCAGAGATCATTGCACCGGATAATCTGGAGCGCCCGCAGGCCGGTGACCGGCGCTATGTCGGCGCGCTGTCGGCGGGGGTGCACACGCATTTTGAGTGGAACGGGCTTGAGACCGCGCTGGGCGCCGATCTGGTCCTGACCGGCTCCGGCACCGGGCTGGGCAGCCTGCAACGGCAGGTGCACAAGGCGCTTGGCGTGCGTGAGCCCTCGCGCGCGGTGCTCGACAATCAGATCAGCGGGGTGCATCCGACCCTCGTGGCCGAAATGGGCCGCACGCTGACCTTGTCACCGGACCTCACGCTGCGGCCCTTTGTCGAGGCGCGCGCGGGCGCGGAAACCATGGTGCGCGCCGGCGCCGATCTGACCTTTGGCGGCGTGGGTGCGGGGGAATTGCTGGTGCGCGAGAGTGTTTCGGGCCACCGCTACCGGGTGATCCAGAACGCAGACCCGACGGGGTTTTCCTTTCTTCTTGGCGCGGATTTTGCCCATGTCGCGGACAGCCAGTATCTGCCGGATGACGACGGGTTCGAGCTGACCGACAGCCGGGACCGCCTGCGCGCGGGCGTTCATTGGCAGGGGCGCACGGCCTCGGCGTTCTACGGGCTGACCTATCTGGGCGAAGAGTTCGAAGCGCAGACCGAGGGGCAGGTCATCGGATCGTTTCGCATCAACCTGAGCTTCTAAGCGCGGTTATCCACATTAGGGCCGTCGTGCAACATACCGCAGAAACCTGATTTTCACGCTTTCCACAGGGAATCGTCTTTGCTAGCGTCGGCCTCATAAAAAAATAAAACTGAGGCAGGCGGACAGTATGGGAACGGGCTTTAAGGGCACGTTCGTCATTTCCTGGTCGCAAACAGAAATCGATGGGCTCGACGCCGCACCCGTGCAGTCGTTGAGCGTGGGTGCCGCATGGGCATGGCGTGGGGACGCCGTGCGCGTGGACGGGCCGTCGGATGTGTTGCGACTGGATCAGGCGGACGGGGCGGAAGAGCTGCGCAAGCGCGCGGCGCGCATGGTGCACCGGTTGGTTGGGGCGGCGCTCGAACCGGGTGCCGCGCAGGCGGTGGCCAAGGGCGCGCCGGATGCGCCGCTGATGGACAACAGTTTTGTCGTGACCGACGGCAGCAAAAGCTACAGCGTGACCTTGATCGAGGTGGGCGGGGGCGCGCAGCCCTTGCTGATGTTTCTCAACGAGTTGCCGCCGCGCAATTGTGATCTGTGGATCGTGCACCATACGCTGGGTGTCAGCGCGACGGACACGGCGGCGCCGCAGCAAGGCGGCGTGATCTGTTTCACCCCCGGCACGATGATCCGCACCGCCTACGGGGTCGAGCCGATCGAGACCCTGCGCGAGGGTGATCTGGTGCAGACCAAGGACAACGGCCTGCAACCGCTCAACTGGATCGGACAGCGCCGCATGAGCGGGGCGCGGCTGTTTGCGATGCCCTACCTGCGCCCGGTGCGCATTGCCGGGGACGCGCTGGGAATGGCGCGGCCCGATCAGGATCTACTCGTTTCGCCGGAACACCGGCTTCTGATCAAGGGACCGCAGGCGCTGTCACTTTTCAACACGCCCGAAGTGCTGGTGACGGCGAAGGATCTGATCAACGGCAGCACGATCACCGTGGATACAAGCCTGCGCGAGGTCACCTATATCCACGTGCTGTTGGATCAGCATCAGGTGGTCTGGGCCAATGGCGTCGAAACCGAGAGCTTTCACCCGGCGTCCGCCGCGCTGGAGACGCTGGACGCCGAGGACCGCGCGCGTCTGGTCGCGGCTTACCCCGGCCTGGAGTTCGATCCGCACACCTACGGCAGCTACGCCCGGCGCACGCTTTCGGCCTCCGAGGCGGCGATCCTCAGCCACGCCGCCTGACGCGGGCGCAAAATTTCGGGGAAATTTTGGGACCAGAATTTCTGTGAAATTCTGTCAGCGCATGGGGTGGCCTAGCCGCTCGTATCCTGTGTGCTCAGCGCCTTGATGATGGCCTTGGCGCTGTCGGAGGCCCAATCGGCGTCGCCGCGCAGACGGGCGATTTCGCGCCCCTCTGGATCAATCAATACCGTGATTGGCAGGCCAAAGATCCCCATCTGGCTGGCCAGCGCCTGCCTGGGGTCCTGATGGCGGGGCAGGTTGCTGATGCCTGTTTCCTTGAAGAACTTCTGGATGCCCTGGGGCGAATTGCGTCCGGTGGCGATGGTCAGCACCTCAAAATTTTCGCCGCCGAGTTCGGCCTGAAGCTCTGACAGATGCGGCATTTCCTTGCGACACGGTGCACACCACGTCGCCCAGAAGTTCACCAGCACGTATTTGCCGCGGTAGTCCTCCAGCGTGGCCTTGCCTGCGCCATCGGCCAACTCGAACGGGGCGCCGGAGGTGGCCTTGGGCGGGGTATGCACGGCGAGTTTTTTCATGTCACCCGCGATCAGCGGCGTGATGAGGTCTGCGTCGCTTGCCAGCGCGGGGCTGGTGGCGAGGGCCGCCACCGTATAGAGAACGCCTAAACCGATTTTCTTCATGAAATCCTCCGCAGGACAAGACGATGACAGACAAGACTTCCAACAAGATGTGGGGCGGCCGGTTCGCCGACGGGCCCGATGCGATCATGGAGGCAATTAATGCCTCGATCGGGTTCGACAAGCGGATGGCGGCCCAGGATATTGCAGGCTCTCGTGCCCATGCGGCGATGTTGGCCGCACAGGGCATCATCGAGGATAGCGATGCGGAGGCGATCCGGGAAGGGCTGCTCACGGTCTTGTCAGAAATCGAGGCGGGGGAGTTTGCGTTTTCTACCGCCCTTGAGGACATTCACATGAATGTGGAGGCGCGTCTGAAGGAGGTCATCGGGGAGCCTGCGGGCCGTCTGCACACCGGCCGGTCGCGCAACGATCAGGTCGCCACGGATTTCAAACTCTGGGTGCGCGATCAATTGGACGCGACCGAGGGCGCGCTGCTGGCGTTGATCGCGGCACTGCTGGATCAGGCAGAGCGTGGGGCCGACTGGGTCATGCCCGGCTTTACCCATCTGCAAACCGCGCAGCCCGTCACCTGGGGCCACCACATGATGGCCTATGTCGAGATGTTCGGCCGCGATCTGAGCCGGGTGCGCGACGCGCGCGCGCGGATGAACGAAAGCCCGCTGGGGGCGGCGGCACTGGCGGGCACGTCCTTTCCCATCGACCGGGACGCGACCGCGCAGGCGCTGGGATTTGACCGCCCGGCGGCCAACAGCCTCGATGCGGTGAGCGACCGGGATTTTGCGCTGGAATTCCTCGGGGCGGCGTCGATTTGCGCCATGCACCTGAGCCGCTTTGCCGAAGAGCTGGTGATCTGGTCCTCGGCGCAGTTCCGGTTTGTGCAGCTGTCGGATCGGTTTTCGACCGGGTCGAGCATCATGCCGCAAAAGAAAAACCCCGACGCGGCCGAGCTGATCCGCGCCAAGGTGGGCCGCATCTTTGGCGCCAATGTCGCGTTGATGATGGTGATGAAGGGGCTGCCGCTGGCCTATTCCAAGGACATGCAGGAGGACAAGGAACAGGTCTTCGACGCTGCCGACAACCTGATGCTGGCGCTGGCCGCGATGGAGGGCATGGTTCGCGACATGAACGCCAGCCGCGACAGCCTTGCCGCCGCCGCCGGATCGGGGTTTTCGACCGCGACGGATCTGGCCGACTGGCTGGTGCGCGTGCTGGGCCTGCCGTTTCGCGAGGCGCATCACATCACCGGCAGCCTTGTGGCGATGGCCGAGGCGCAGGGCTGTGATCTGCCGGATCTGACGCTGGCGCAGATGCAATCGGCGCACGCGGGGATCACACAGGATGTATTCTCCGTGCTTGGGGTGGAAAACTCGGTAAACTCGCGGATATCCTACGGTGGTACGGCGCCCGCGCAGGTGCGCGCGCAGATTGCCCGGTGGCAGGAGATCCTTGGATGAAGACACCTCTTTTGATCGTGGTCCTCGTGACGCTCGCCGCATGCGGCGTGGATGGGGAGCCGGTGCAGCCCGCGGGAGGCGTGAACGTGACGCTGTCGCCTTCAGGCCTTGGCGTCGGTGGCACCGTGGGCGTGCGCAAGGGTCCGCTGACCGTGGGTCTGGGATTTTGAGGGCGCTGGCGGTCGTTCTCTTGCTGGCCGCGTGCACTGGGCCGAAGCCCGATCCGGACTACGTCTCTCCGCGCCAGCAGCCGTCGGTCACCACGCCCGGCGTGACGGTGTCGGGCGATGTGAGCGTGGGCGTGCTCAGGAGGTTTTGATGTCTGGACTGCGGTTGATCTATCTCGCCCTTGCGATCTGGGGGGCGATCCATCCGATGTATTATTTTGTCAGCTGGTTTCAGGAAAACGGCTGGGATCTGATGGCGATGGTGGATGCGTGGCACGTCAACGCCGCCGCCTCCGGCCTTGTGTGGGATCTGACGATTGCCGCCGTGACGCTGACGGTCTGGATCGTGGCCGAGGTCGCGGTGCGGCGCAACTGGGGCGCGCTGATTGCAATTCCCGCGACCTTCTGTATTGGGGTGAGCTGCGGCTTGCCGCTCTATCTGTTCCTGAGGTCCGCGCCCGTTCGCTAGGGCGGGATTTGCGTATTTGAGGCACAATGAAGCATGGATCATTTCATCTATCGTGACGGTGCGCTTTTTGCCGAGGACGTGGCAATTTCCGAGATTGCCGCGGCCGTGGGCACGCCGTTCTACGTCTATTCCACCGCGACGTTGCTGCGCCATTTTCGCGCCTTCGACGAGGCGTTGGAGGGGATGGAGCATCTGGTCTGCTATGCGATGAAGGCCAATTCCAATCAGGCGGTGCTGCGCACATTGGCGCAGGCGGGGGCGGGCATGGATGTGGTGAGCGAGGGCGAATACCGCCGGGCGCGGGCCGCGGGCGTCCCCGGTGAGCGCATCGTGTTTTCCGGCGTGGGCAAGACCGCGGGAGAGATCCGCGTGGCGCTGGAGGGCGGGATCCGCCAGTTCAACGTCGAGAGTGAGCCGGAGATGCAGGTGCTGAGCGATGTGGCCGCGCAGATGGGGATGGTGGCCCCGATCACCGTGCGGGTGAACCCGGACGTCGATGCCAAGACCCACGCCAAGATCGCCACCGGCAAGTCCGAGAACAAATTTGGCATTCCGATCGCGCGCGCGCGCGAGGTCTACGCGATGGCCGCTGCCCTGCCGGGGGTCGAGGTGATCGGGATCGATGTGCACATCGGATCGCAGCTGACGGATCTGGCGCCGTTTGAGTTGGCGTATCGCAAGGTGGCCGAGCTGACAGAGCAGCTGCGCGCGGATGGACACAGCATCACGCGGCTGGATCTGGGGGGCGGGCTTGGCATCCCTTATGAGACCGGCAACGCGGCGCCGCCGCTGCCGAGCGACTATGGCGCGATGGTCGCGCGCACGCTGGGGCATCTGGGGTGTGAGATCGAGATCGAGCCCGGACGGCTGATCGCGGGGAATGCGGGGCTGATGGTGAGCCGGGTCATCTATGTGAAAGAGGGCGAGGACCGCGAATTTCTGATCCTCGACGGGGCGATGAACGATCTGATCCGCCCGGCGATGTACGAGGCGCATCACGATATCATTCCGGTGATCGAGGCGGCACCGGGCACCGAAAAAACGCCCTATGACATTGTCGGGCCTGTCTGCGAATCGGGCGATACCTTTGCCAAGGGGCGCGACATGGTGCCGCTGGCGGCGGGCGATCTGGTGGCGTTTCGCAGTGCGGGCGCCTACGGCGCGGTCATGTCGTCCGAGTATAACAGCCGTCCGCTGATCCCGGAGGTGCTGGTGCACGGTGATCAATTCGCGGTTATCCGCGCACGCCCGACCTTTGACGAAATGATAAATCGCGATACCATACCGGAATGGCTTTAGGGGCGGTTCGCGCCTCTGCCAAACCAACGAGGCGCCGCGATGCATCCCTTCACGCCCAAAGATCTCAAGCACAGCCTTGACCGTTTGAAAGGTCCCGTGCGCCGCACCCTTTGGGGGATGCGCGCCGAAGTTGCCGTTCGCGCGCTGTGGCCGCTGATGGCGGTGGTGCTGCTGGCGCTGGCGGCGGTGATGATGGGGCTGCATGAGGTTTTGCCGATCGAGGGGCTTTGGGCTGCGGTCGGGCTGACGGTGGCGGGCATCCTGTGGGCGGTGGTCTATGCGGCACGGTCCTGGGTGCGGCCCACGCGCGTCGATGCGATGCTGCGGCTCGATGAGAGCCTGCCGGGACGGCCCATCACGGCGCTGATGGATGACGCGGCGATTGGCGACGGCGATGCGGCGTCGATGGCCGTGTGGCGGGCACACAAACGGCGCATGGCCGAGCGGGCGGCGGCGGCCGAGGCGGTGCCGGGCGATTTGCGGGTCTCGTCGCGCGACCCTTATGCGCTGCGCTATGTGGCGGTGCTGGCCTTTGGGATGGCGCTGATTTTTGGCTCTGTCTGGCGGATCGGCACGGTGGATGACATGGCGCGCGGCGGCGGCGATGCCTTGGCCAATGGCCCCGTGTGGGAAGGCTGGGCGGAGCCGCCGCGCTATACCGGCAAGCCGACGCTGTATCTGGCCGATCTGGACGCTGGCGCGCTGGATCTGCCGGTTGGCACGTTGATCACGCTTCGGCTTTACGGTGAGGTGGGCGCGCTGGAGGTCAGCGAAAGCGTGTCGGGGCGGGTGGCAGAGGCCGATCCCGAAGCGCCGCCGCAGATGTCGTTCGATTTCCGGGTCAATCAGGGCGGCACGCTCGCCGTTGACGGGCCGGGCGGGCGCGCGTGGGATATCGCGGTGATCGAGGATCAGGCGCCCGAAATCACGATCCTCGGGGCGCCGGAAGTGTCCGCGATGGGGGAGATGCGGCTGCCGTTCGCGGCCAAGGATGACTATGGTGTGGAGGCCGGCGAGGCGGTGATCACGCTGGATCTGGTGTCGGTCGATCGGCGCTACGGCCTGACTGTGGATCCCGAACCGCGCCCGGAGATCACCGTGCCGCTGCCGTTGCCCATCGCTGGCGACCGCGCGGCGTTCGAGGAAAACCTGATCGACGATTTCAGCCAGCACCCCTGGGCCAATCTGCCGGTGACCGTGGCGATGACGGCGCTGGACGCGGCGGAGCAGGCGGGCCAGACGGCGCCGACGCAGATGGTGCTGCCGGGGCGGCGCTTTTTCGATCCGACCGCGGCGGCGATCATCGAGATGCGCCGCGACATTCTGTGGAGCCGTACGAACCTTGCGCAGACCGCGCAGGTGATGCGGGCTGTCGGCTATCTGCCAGAGGATATCTTTCGATCCGACACGACCGCGCTGCGCCTGCGGCGTCTGATCGCGCGGCTGGAGACGCACGCGCGCTACGGCCTTGACCCGGAGATTCAGGACGACATCGCGCAGGACATGTGGGATCTGGCGCTGGAGCTGGAGATCGGCGATCTGGACGACGCGCGCGAGCGGATGCAGCGCGCGCAGGAGCGGCTGAACGAGGCGATGAAAAACGGCGCTTCGGACGAGGAAATCGCAGAGCTGATGCAGGAGTTGCGCCGCGCGACCGAGGAATACATGCAGCAGTTGCAACGCGAACAGGCGGAGCGTCAGGACGGACAGCAGCAGGGCCAGCAACAGCAGCAGGGCGAAACCATGCAGATGACGCAGGACGACCTGCAACGCATGATGGACCGCATTCAGGAGTTGATGGAAGAAGGCCGCATGGCCGAGGCCGAGGAAGCCCTGCGCGAGTTGCAGGAGATGATGGAGAACATGCAGGTCACCGAGGGCCAGCAGGGGCAAGGGGGCCAGTCTCCGGGCGAGCAGGCGATGGAGGGCCTTGCCGAGACGCTGCGCGAACAGCAGGGGCTGAGCGATCAGGCGTTCCGGGATTTGCAGGAGCAGTTCAACCCCGGCGCGCAGGCCGGTGAAAGCCAGGGTAACGAAGGACGCAACGGCGGTCAGGGCCGCGGGCAGAGCCACGAGGGCCAGCAGGGCCAGGGGGAGCAGGACGGCCAGCAGCAGGGCGAACAGGGCGGCGGCGGTGAACAGCGCCCCGGCGAGGGTCAGGGCGGCACGGAGCAATCATTGGCCGAGCGTCAGCAGCAATTGCGCGATGAGCTGAGCCGCCAGCAAGGCAACCTGCCCGGCTCCGGCACGCCGGAGGGCGAGGCCGCGCGCGACGCGCTTGACCGCGCCGGCGAGGCAATGGATCAGGCCGAGCAGAGCCTGCGCGAGGGCGATCTGCCCGGTGCCATCGACAACCAGTCGCAGGCGATGGAAGCGCTGCGCGACGGCATGCGCTCGCTGGGCGAGGCGATGAACGAGCAGCAGCAAAACCAGCAGCCGGGACAGGGCACGCAGGAAAGCGACCGACGTGCGCAGCAGCAGGATCCGCTGGGTCGCAGCCAGGGCACGAACGGCGCTACCGGCACGGATGAGCAGGCGGATCTGGGGGCGAACCCGTCAGAGCGGGCGCGTGAATTGCTAGACGAGATCCGCCGCCGATCGGGGGAGACCGAACGGCCCGAGCTGGAGCGCGACTATCTCAAGCGCTTGCTGGATCGGTTTTAGGGCAGCGGGGGAGTACCCCCGCGCGTTGGGGTTACTCGGTGGGAGGAGCGGGCTGTGCCGCGTCGGCGGGCGCTTCTTCGGCCACGCTGTCGAGCGATTGCAGCAGCCCGCGCACCTGACCATCGAGCCACAGACGCCCCCGGTCGATTGTCTGCACGTAGCGCGATAGCGGATCGGCCAGCGCGGGCACGGCCGCAGACAGGCGTGGCGCGAGAATGTAGATCGTCGCCAGCACGATAAAGATCAGCATGACCGTCAGAAACCCCGTGCGGAAACCACGGCGGCGTTTGCGCTGGTGGGTCGGCGCCTCGATCTGCGGTTGTGCATCTGCGTCGCCCCCGCCGGAGCCTGCACGCAGGCTCGAATTGATCTCGTCGATATCGGGCAAAAGATCGCGGCGCGCGCCAGAGGCGGCGGTGGCGGCTGTTGCGCGTGCTGTATCCTCGGGATCGGTGCCGCGCATCCGCGCCATGCGCTCGCGCGCTTCGCGGGCGCGTTTTTCGCCTTCGTCCTCGGGGCCGGGGGTCAGCCCCAGATCCGGCTGGCTTTCGAGCGGATCGCCGCGCTGGGCACGCTGGCGCGCGGCCTGCTCGGCCTCGGCTTCCTGACGCAGAATGTCGGCGACGGCGGGATCGAGTTGTTTGCGTTCCGGCTCGCGCGGCGATGGGGGCGGCGGTGGCGGGGGCGGGGCAACTTCCTCATCCGCCGGGGCGTCCTGCGGAGACTCCTCCGCCTCCTCCTCAGAGGGGTGATCAGGGTGGTGTTGAAACCACGTCTGACCACAGTTGGAGCATTGCACGTCACGGCCCGTCACTGGCATGACCTCGTCGGGCACCTCGTATTGGGCGTCGCAATTCGGACAGACCAGCCTCATGTTCGATCCTGCTGCATCGGTTTTGCCCCGTTTGCCTATTAACCCACTCGTTAACGCGCAGCATAAGGTGTATGCCTGCGTGCGAAAAGTGCAATTTCGTCCAGACTTCCCGGTTGCGCGTGTTGAACGCAGAGCGGTGCGCTGGCACAACAGGCGCGATCGAGGGGTGTGCAGGTGATCGAACTTGAGAATGTGGCCTACAGCTACGGCGGTGGCGAGCTGTTATCGGAAATCTCGCTGAAGCTGGTGCCGGGGTCGTTTCACTTCCTGACCGGGCCCTCCGGGTCGGGCAAGACCACCCTGATGAAGCTGTGCTACGGGGCGCTGCTGCCGACTTCGGGTCAGGTGCGCCTGTTCGAGGGCGATGTGCGCGGGCTGAGCCGCGATGACGTGGCCATGGTGCGCCGCCGGGTGGGCGTGGTGCATCAGGATTGCCAATTCCTCGATCATCTGCCGGTGGCAGAGAATATCGCCCTGCCGCTGCATGTCTCGGGGCGCAGTGCCGAGGCCGCCGGGCAGGATCTGGATGATCTGATGCATTGGGTCGGCCTGACAGAACGGGCCCACGCGCGCCCGCCCGAACTGTCGGGGGGCGAGCGGCAGCGCGCGGCGCTGGCGCGGGCGGTCATCATGTCGCCCGACGTGGTCCTCGCCGATGAGCCCACCGGCAACGTCGATTGGGAGATGTCGCAGCGCCTGCTGCGCCTGCTGATCGAGCTGAACCGCATGGGCAAGACCGTGCTTGTCGCGACCCATGACCTGAGCCTCATCCGCGCGACCAAGGCGCATGTTCAGGCGCGCGTGCTGCGCATCGCCAATCGGCGCATCCAGCTGGCGGGGGCGGACCTGTGAGCCGGGTGCTGGATCCGCTGCGCGCGTTTGTGGCCAAGGATGCGCAGGCCGACCGGGTCGTGCCGCCGTCGGGGTTCACCGCGCAGCTGACGGTATTTGCCGCGGGCGCGATGGCGTTTCTGGTGGTGTTCGCGCTGGCGCTGTCGTTGGCTGCGGGTCGTCTGGCCGAACGCTGGGGCGCCGAGCTGGGCCGGTCGGCCACCATTCGCATCACCGCTACCGAGGATCAGCAAGGCGCGCAGACCGAGGCGGCGCTGGCAATCCTTGCGACCACGCGCGGCGTGGCGCAGGCCCGCGCGCTGAGCGACGAAGAGCAGGCAGCGCTGCTGGCGCCGTGGTTCGGCAACGGGCTGGCGCTGGACGCGCTGCCCGTGCCGCAGCTGATCGAGGTGATCGAGACGGCAGAGGGGATGGACGCCACCGGCCTGCGCCTGCGCCTTGCGGCAGAGGTGCCCGGCGCGGTTCTGGACGATCACAGCCGCTGGCGCGCGCCGCTGGTACAGGCGGCGGACCGGCTGCGCACGCTGGGGGCGGTGTCGATCCTGCTGATCGCGGCGGTGACGGCGGCGATGGTGACGCTCGCGGCCAACGCTGCGCTGGCGGCCAATGCGCAGGTGATCGCCGTGCTGCGGCTGGTCGGCGCGACGGATGCCTATATCGCCAATGCCTTTATCCGCCGGTTTACCCTGCGCACGTTGTTGGGTGCGGGCGGTGGCATGGTGCTTGGCATGCTGGCCGTCCTTCTGATGCCGTCGGGCGGCGATGAGACGGCAAGTTTTCTGACCGGTTTGGGGTTGCGCGGCTGGCATTGGCTGTTGCCGCTGCTGATCCCGCCGCTTGCGGCCGGGGTCGCGTTTTTGGCCACGCGGCGCGCCGCGCGCCGCACGTTGGAGGGGCTTTCATGATCGCTGTTCAATGGATCCGCTCGTTGCTGTTCTCGCTCAGCGCCACGGTTTCGCTGCCGATTATCGGGCTGCTCTATGCGCCCTGGGCGATGGTGTCGAAACAGGGCGCGTACGCGGGGTGCCGTGCCTACGCGCGGTTCACCATCTGGAGCGCGCGCTGGATGGTCGGCCTGCGCTGCGAGGTGCGTGGCACACCGCCCACGGGCGAGGCGCTGGTGGCGGCCAAGCATCAGTCATTTCTTGATATTCTGATGATTTTCAACGCGCTTCCCCAGTCGAAATTCATCATGAAGAGCCAGCTGCGCTACGCGCCGTTTCTGGGCCAATACGTGCGCAAGATGGAGATGATCTTTGTCGATCGGGGCAAGCGCGGGGCGGCGATCGCGCAGATGGTCAAGGAGGTCGAGGCCGGGCGCCGCGACCCCGGTCAGCTGGTGATCTATTCGCAAGGCACCCGCTCGCGCCCCGGATCGCGCATGCCCTACAAGGTGGGCACGGCGGTGCTGTATGAACAGCTGGGGCAGGATTGCTATCCTGTGTCGACGAACGCGGGCGTATTCTGGCCGCGCCGCGGGCTTTACCGGCGACCCGGTGTGGCCGTGGTCGAATTCCACGACCCGATCCCGCCCGGCCTGCCGCGCGATGTGTTCATGGCGCGGCTCGAGGAGACGGTTGAGCAGGCGTCGGACAGATTGCTCGAAGAGACGGGGCATGGGGCGCTCTATGCGCCGGATTGAGGATATCGCGTCGCTGGAAGCGCTCTACGGCACGCCGGGGGCAGCGGCGACCCGCAAGGTGGCGGATCATCTGACGCCGCTCTATCGCAAGTGGATCATGGCGGCGCGCTTTTGTGTGCTGAGCACGGTCGGGCCGGAGGGCACCGACGGCAGCCCGCGCGGTGATGATGGTCCGGTGGTGCTGGAGCTGGATCCGCGCAGGCTCGCGCTGCCGGATTGGCGGGGGAACCAGCGGCTCGATTCCCTGCGCAATATCGTGGAGGACGGGCGGATATCGGTGATGTTCATGGTGCCTGGATCCGACACTGTTGTGCGGGTGAACGGGCGTGCGTGGCTGACGGATGATGCCGATCTGCGTGCGCGGTTCGAGCGGACCGGGCGCCAGCCCGCGACGGTGATCGTGATCGAGATTGCGCAGGTATATACGCAATGCGCCCGGGCGCTGATGCGCGCGGGGCTCTGGACCGCGGGGGACGCAAGCGAGGGGTTGCCCAGCGTTGGCGAAATCCTGGCCGAAATGACCGCCGGGGCAGAGGGCGGTGCGGCCTATGACAGCGCCTGGCCCGACCGCGCCAAGCGCAGCATGTGGTAGGCGCGCGCCACGGAGACGCGCGCGCGGGCAAATCCTCTTCGAGGATTTGGGTCCAGACTTTGTCCCAAAGTCTGGGGCGCCCGTTACATGTGGATCGGACCGTCACCGCAGGCCAGCGCTGCTTCGCGCACCGCTTCGGAATAGGTCGGGTGGGCGTGGCAGGTCATGGCAAGGTCCTGGGCTGACGCGCCAAATTCCATGGCGACGCAGACCTCGTGGATCAGATCGCCCGCCGCGGGGCCGATGATGTGGCAGCCCAGAATACGGTCGGTTTCCTTGTCGGCCAGCAGCTTCACAAAGCCATCGGCGGCAAAATTCGCCTTGGCCCGACCGTTGCCCATGAAGCTGAACTTGCCGACCTTATAGGCGCGGCCCTCGGCCTTGAGCGTCTCTTCGCTAGCACCCACATTTGCGACCTCTGGGTGGGTATAGATCACGCCGGGGATGACGCCATAGTTCACGTGGCCGTGCTGGCCCGCGATGGCCTCCGCGGCGGCCATGCCTTCGTCCTCGGCCTTGTGGGCCAGCATCGGGCCTTCGATCACGTCGCCGATAGCGTAGATGCCTTTCACGGAGGTGCGCCACTGGTCGTCCACGGCGATCTGGCCACGGTCGGTCATGGCGATTCCCAGCGCGTCGAGGCCGAGCCCGTCGGTAAACGGTTTGCGTCCCGTTGCCAGCAGAACGGCGTCGGCATCCAGCGTATGCTCACTGTCGTCCTTGCGCAGTCTGTAGGTCACTTTCGCCTTTGTCTTGGTCGTCTCGGTGCTTTGCACCGCGGCGCCGAGGATGAATTCAAGCCCCTGTTTTGTCAGCAGCTTCTGGAACTGCTTGCTGACTTCGGCATCCATGCCGGGGGTGATGTGATCGAGGTATTCCACGACCTTCACCTCCGCACCGAGCCGCGCGTAGACCGAGCCCAACTCAAGCCCGATGACGCCCGCGCCGATCACCACCATCTTCTTTGGGACCTTGCCCAGCGACAGCGCACCGGTGGAGCTGACCACGCGTTCCTCGTCGACCTCGACGCCTTTCAGCGAGGCGGGCTCGGAGCCGGTTGCGATGATGATATTCTTGGCCTCGTGCACGTCGTCGCCGACCTTTACCTTGCCCGCTTCCGGGATCGTGGCCCAGCCCTTGATCCAGTCTACCTTGTTCTTTTTGAACAGGAATTCGATGCCGCTGGTGTTGCTGTCGATGGTGCCTTGCTTGTACTTCTGCATCTGGTCCCAATCGACCGAGGGCTTTTGCCCTTCAGGCCCATTTCGGCAAAGTTATGCTCTGCCTCGTGCAGCATATGGCTGGCGTGCAGCAGCGCCTTGGAGGGGATACAGCCCACGTTCAGGCAGGTGCCGCCGAGGGTGGCGCGCCCTTCGACGCAGGCGGTTTTCAGGCCCAGTTGCGCGCAGCGAATGGCCGCGACATAGCCGCCGGGGCCGGAACCGATGATGATGACGTCGTAGGCGGACATGGCGTGTCTCCTTGGAATATTTGGCGGTGCACGGGGCGTACACGAGGCGTGCACAGGGCGTGCATACGCGTATCAGATAAGGGCTGCGATGAGCATGAGGAAGGTGGCCGCGAACCCGACGGCCCAGATGAGTGAGCGACCGGGCCGCAGGCCAAAGGCGTAGGCGGGCACGTAGAGCACGCGCGCGGCGAGGTAGACCCAGGCGAGGATCGCGGTGTGGCCGGAGTTCTGCCCCGACATCTGCACCACGCCGACGGCGATGCCAAACAGGATCAGCCCCTCGAAATGATTGTCCATCGCGCGCCCCAGCCGCGCGGTGCGGTCCGAAAGCGGGCGCGAGGGATCGCGGTCGCGCGCGGACATGGTGTAGCCCGGCCCCAGCTCGCGGTTGGCGGGCACGGCGTAGAGCACGAATTGCACGATCTGCAACAGGGCGGCGAGGGTGAGGGCGGCAAGCTCGGGCGTCATCAGGCGGTCTCGATGAAGTGGTGGCTGGCGGAGTTGACGGTGCCGCCGTCATCGAGGCTGAGCGCGTTGGAGCGCGCGATCCAGTCATTCGCGCGGCCCCGGTCGTTCACGGCCAGCAGCACAAAGGCGCGGGCGCTGTCGTCGGCGGCGCGCCAGACCTGCAGCACGCCAAGGCCCGCGTTGCGCCGCGCCTCTTCGTCGGCGTCAAAGGCACGTTTCCAGTCGTCGAAACCGGTCACCTCGAATTCGCAGATCAGTTGCATGGCGGCTCCTGTAGATTAAAGGGCAAGCAGGTAGAGCGAGACGGTCGCGACGAATCCAACCGTCCACGCCAGCGAGCGCACGCCGGTGATGCCGAAGGCATAGGCGGGCAGGTAGACGACGCGCGCGATGAAGAACACCGTGGCCGCAAGGACGGAGGCCGGGGTGGATTGATCGGTCACGAGGATCAGCAGCACGGCGGGCGCAAAAAGCGCCATGGCGGTGATCGCGTTGGTCAGCGCACGGTTGAGCCGCGCGGCCATGCCCGTGACCTCGCGCGGTTCGTCCCGCGCGCCCATGAGATAGGCAAGGCCCAGCTGGCCAAGCGAGCCCGTCGCCTGCCAGACGACGGTAAGGGCGGTGAGAAGGCCGTAGGCCACGAGGGCTTGGAGTTCAGTCATTGTTGATACCGCATAAGCTTATCTAGGTCCTGCTATTTGTTTGTGAGGAGACGGCAAAAGAAGCCGCTTTTCTTCCTCAATCAATCGTAATTCTTCACCGGCAGTGCTTTGTTGCTCAGCCCCCAGGATCATTTGAATAGTGCTGAAAGCTTCTGGGGCTTGCGCCAAGCTCGTAGTAGTCATGGCCACTACTGTGGATAGCGAGGCTAGCCATGTCAGCGCTGTGCCAATTCTTGTCCTAGGTTGGTTAATTTCTCTTCGAAAGTCTTCGAGCAGCCGAAACAGCGCGCGTTTGCGCGCGTCCGACTCTTCGAGTCGATTAATCTCCAGCTCAATCTGGTGCGATAACTGCAAGATTTGGGTCTTCGCATCGGTGCTGAGAGCAACTCTTCCAAACGGATAGTCTGGCTTTACGGAAGACCAGATCTGTGTCTGTGCACGACTTACATCAAGTTGAAATGCGTTAAGCCTTTCATCAATGTTGTGTGCACCAGAAATCGACACATCAGGCACTTCGTAAGTTCTTGCGAGCTGGTCGACGACAGTCATGTATTGATTCTTCAGGACAGAATCGGGAATTCCCGTGGCTTCATCAAGTAAGTCTTGCAGCCTTCCCCTAGCAATACGTTCAAGTTGTATCCACTTGTAGTGCGCCTCCTCGGGCAACTCTGAGAAGTCGTCCTCACGAATTAACTCAATCATCACAAATCCATCAACAGCCGCCGCGGATCCTCCAGCGCTTCCTTCACGCGTACGAGGAAGGTCACCGCGCCTTTACCGTCCACGATACGGTGGTCGTAGCTCAGCGCGAGGTACATCATCGGGCGGATAACGACTTCGCCGCCGATGGCCATGGGGCGGTCCTGGATCTTGTGCATGCCGAGGATGCCCGATTGCGGTGGGTTCAGGATCGGGGAGGACATCAGCGAGCCGTAGACGCCACCGTTGGAGATGGTGAAGGTGCCGCCCTGCATTTCGGCCATCGACAGCTTGCCGTCGCGGGCGCGGGCGCCTTTTTCGGCGATGGCTTTTTCGATGTCGGCGAAGGACATCGCGTCGGCGTCGCGGATCACCGGCACCACGAGGCCCGTGGGCGTGCCTGCGGCGATGCCCATGTGCACGAAATTCTTGTAGACCACATCGGTGCCGTCGATTTCGGCGTTGACCTCGGGCACTTCTTTGAGCGCGTGGCAGCACGCCTTGGTAAAGAACGACATGAAGCCGAGTTTCACGCCGTGCTTCTTGAGGAAGAGATCCTTGTATTCGTTGCGCAATTCCATGACCTCGGTCATGTCGACCTCGTTGTAGGTCGTAAGCATCGCGGCGGTGTTCTGGCTGTCCTTGAGGCGGCGCGCGATGGTCTGGCGCAGGCGGGTCATCTTGACCCGCTCCTCGCGGGACGCGTCATCGGCGGAGACGGGCGCGCGCGGCGCGGCGGACGGGGCGCTGGCGGGGGCGGATTTGCCCATCTCGAGCGCTTTGGCGACGTCTTCCTTCATCACGCGGCCGTCGCGGCCTGACCCTGTGACCTGATCGCGGCTGAGCCCGGCTTCGGCCATGGCTTTCTTGGCCGAGGGGGCGTCTTCGACGTCCTTGCCGGTGCTGTCGGATTTCTGGGCGGCGGGGGCCGGGGCCTCTTCGCTCGCGGGCGCGGAGGCGCTCGCGCCGTCGCCGCCGGAGATCACGGCGAGTTTGGCGGAGGCTTCCACGGTGCTGCCCTCATCGGCGAGGATTTCGGTCAGCGTGCCTGCGGCGGGGCTGGGCACCTCGACCGAGACCTTGTCGGTTTCCAGCTCACACAGCATTTCGTCCTGTGCGACGGTGTCGCCGACCTTCTTGAACCAGGTGCTGACGGTCGCTTCGGTGACGGACTCGCCCAAGGTCGGCACCATGACGTCGACGTTGTCGCCGCCCTTGGGCGCGTCGTCCTTGCCCTGATCGGCCTTGCCGCGCGGTGCCTGGCTTTCGGCATCGTCGTCCTTGGTGGCTTCCTTGCCCTTGGGCGCGGCGTCGGAGCCTGCGTCCCCTTCGGAGACGGTCGCCAGCAGGGCGTCAACGCCCACGGTCTCGCCCTCGGGGGCGACGATATCCTCAAGTGTGCCCGCCACGGGGGAGGGTACTTCGACGGTGACCTTGTCGGTTTCCAGCTCGCAGAGCATCTCATCGACGGCGACGATATCGCCGGGTTTCTTGAACCATGTGGCCACGGTGGCTTCGGTGACGGATTCGCCCAGGGTGGGCACGCGGACTTCGCTACTCATCTGATCAGTTTCCTTTGAGGGTCAGCGCATCGTTCACGAGCGCTTCTTGTT
Organism: Sulfitobacter albidus; assembly: GCF_018200035.1. Classification (NCBI taxonomy): domain Bacteria; kingdom Pseudomonadati; phylum Pseudomonadota; class Alphaproteobacteria; order Rhodobacterales; family Roseobacteraceae; genus Sulfitobacter; species Sulfitobacter albidus. The sequence continues at coordinate 452,144 of NZ_CP073581.1, forward strand.
GGGCTTTGTGCTGGGAGGCGAGGCCGGTCGCGGGGGAGGCCGCGGTGGCGCGCCCGACGTAGGCGGGGCGGGTGTGCGTGGCGCCGATACGGCCCAGCACCCATTCGAGGTTTGGCTCGATGAAGGTCCAGGCGCCCTGGTTCTTGGGCTCTTCCTGACACCAGACCATTTCGGCGTTCTTGAACCGCTCCAGCTCTTTTACCGCGGCCTGCGCGGGGAAGGGGTAGAATTGTTCGAACCGCAGCAGATAGATGTCGTCGATGCCGCGGGCGTCGCGTTCTTCCAGCAGGTCGTAATAGACCTTGCCCGAGCACATCACGACGCGCTTGATCTTGTCGTCGGCGGCAAGGGTGGTGTCGGAGTTGCCCTGCTGCGCGTCGTCCCACAGCACGCGGTGGAAGCTGCTGCCGGTCTGGAACTCTTCGGCCTTGGACACGGCGAGTTTGTGGCGCAGGAGCGATTTCGGCGTCATCAGCATCAGCGGTTTGCGGTAGTCGCGGTGCAGCTGGCGGCGCAGGATATGGAAATAGTTGGCCGGCGTGGTGCAATTGGCCACGATCCAGTTGTCACCGCCGCACATGGTCAGGAACCGTTCAAGCCGGGCGGAGGAGTGTTCGGGGCCTTGGCCCTCATAGCCGTGGGGCATGAGGCAGACGAGGCCGGACATGCGCAGCCATTTACTCTCGCCCGAGCTGATGAACTGGTCAAACATGATCTGCGCGCCGTTGGCAAAATCGCCGAACTGCGCCTCCCACAGGGTGAGCGCGTTGGGCTCGGCGAGGCTGTAGCCGTATTCGAACCCCAGGACGGCGTATTCAGAGAGCATCGAGTCGATGACCTCATACTCGGCCTGACCCTTGCGGATGTTGTTGAGCGGGTAATACCGCTCTTCGGTTTCCTGATTGATCAGGGCGGAGTGGCGCTGGCTGAAGGTGCCGCGCGCGCTGTCCTGACCGGCAAGGCGGACCTTGTAGCCTTCGGTCAGCAGGGAGCCAAAGGCGAGTGCCTCGGCGGTGGCCCAGTCGAAGCCCTCACCGGTCTCGAACATCTTAGCCTTGGCGTCGAGCAGGCGACCGACGGTCTTGTGCAGCGGGTAGTCGTCGGGCGCGGTGGACAGCGCGCGGCCGACTTCTTCCATCGTCTCGGGTTTGATCGCGGTGGCGCCGCGTTCGTATTTGTCGCCCTCGCGGTCAAGGTGCGACCACTTCCCATCAAGCCAGTCGGCCTTGTTGGGTTTGTAGTCCTTGCCGGCCTCGAATTCCTCGCTCATGCGGGCCTGGAATTCGGCCTTCATATCCTCGATCTCGCCCTCGGGGATCAGGCCATCCTTGACCAGACGGTCGGTGTAGAGGGTGAGCGTGGTCTTCTGCTTCTTGATCTTTTTATACATGATCGGGTTTGTGAACATGGGCTCGTCGCCCTCGTTATGGCCAAACCGGCGGTAGCAGATCAGGTCGATTACCACGTCCTTGTGGAACTTCTGGCGGAACTCCGTCGCGACCTTGGCGGCGTGCACGACAGCTTCCGGATCGTCGCCGTTGACGTGGAAGATCGGCGCCTCGACCACCAGCGCGTTGTCGGTGGGGTAGGGCGAGGAGCGCGAGAAATGAGGCGCCGTGGTGAACCCGATCTGGTTGTTCACGACGATGTGCATCGTGCCGCCGGTGCGGTGGCCGCGCAGACCCGAGAGCGCGAAACATTCGGCTACGACGCCTTGCCCGGCAAAGGCCGCATCGCCGTGCAGCAGGATCGGCATGACCTTGGTGCGGTCGGTGTCGTTCAACTGGTCCTGCTTGGCGCGGGCCTTGCCCAGAACGACCGGGTTGACGGCCTCAAGATGCGAGGGGTTCGCGGTGAGCGACAGGTGCACGGTGTTGCCGTCGAAATCACGGTCAGACGAGGCGCCGAGGTGGTACTTCACATCGCCCGAGCCATCGACGTCTTCGGGTTTGAAGCTGCCGCCCTGAAATTCGTTGAAGATCGCCTTGTAGGGTTTCTGCATCACGTTGGCGAGCACAGACAGGCGGCCCCGGTGGGGCATGCCCACGACGATGTCCTGCAGGCCCAGCTGACCGCCGCGCTTGATGATCTGCTCCATCGCGGGGATCAGGGACTCACCGCCGTCGAGGCCGAAACGCTTGGTGCCCATGTATTTGACGTGCAGGAATTTTTCGAAACCCTCGGCCTCGACCAGCTTGTTCAGGATCGCCTTGCGCCCGTTCTTGGTGAACTGGATTTCCTTGCCGTAGCCTTCGATCCGTTCCTTGAGCCAGCCGGCCTCTTCGGGGTTGGAGATATGCATGTATTGCAGCGCAAAGGTGCCGCAGTAGGTCTTTTTCAGGATGTCGACGATCTGGCGCATGGAGGCGATTTGCAGCCCCAGCACGTTGTCGATGAAGATCGGGCGATCCATGTCGCCTTCGGTAAAGCCGTAGGTTTTTGGATCAAGCTCGTCGTAGGTTTTCATCTCGCGCATGCCGAGCGGGTCGAGATCGGCGGCGAGGTGGCCGCGGAAGCGGTAGGCGCGGATCAGCATCAGCGCGCGGATACTGTCGAGCACGGCGCGTTTGATCTGCTCGTCGGAGACTTCCACGCCTTTCTCGGCGGCCTTGTCGGTGATTTTCTGGCCCGCGGCCTTCGCCTCGACCGGCCATTCGCCGGTGAGCGCTGCCGTCAGATCGTCGCCGGGCACGGGCGGCCAGTCGGCGCGCGCCCATGAGGGGCCTGCGGCCTCGGCCTGAACCTGCTTGTCGTCGTCGCCCAGCTGGCGGAAGAACTCCTGCCACGACTCGTCGACCGCGTTTGGATCGTTGGCATAGCGCGCGTACATCTGTTCGAGGTACTCGGCGTTGTGGCCTTGCATGAACGAAGAGGCGTGGAACTGGTCGTTGGCGGGATGGTCAGTCATGGCGTTGGTCCTCGGAACGGGAGGGTGGCGGTGAAGTGGAGGTGCTGATCTTTGTGTGCAACGGATGGATGAAGCGCCCGGACGAAGGCCGGGCATTTCCCGACCGCCCCGTTTTGCCTAAGGCAAACCGTTGGTTTGACGGGCGGGAAATTCTTCCCCACCCGCGGTCGGGAAATGCCCTTTGCGGCGATATCCGAACCTTGGGAGATCATCAGCCTTTATCAATCGCCTCTTTCACAGCCTCGCCCAAAGTGGCGGGGCTTTCGGCGACGGTGATGCCTGCGGCTTTCATCGCTTCGATCTTGCTTTCCGCGTCGCCCTTGCCGCCCGCGACAATCGCACCCGCGTGGCCCATGCGGCGGCCCGGAGGGGCGGTGCGGCCGGCGATGAAGCCTGCGGTGGGCTTCCAGCGGCCCTTTTTACGCTCGTCGGCGAGGAACTGTGCGGCCTCTTCTTCGGCGGTGCCGCCGATTTCACCGATCATGATGATCGAGGTCGTCTCGTCATCGGCGAGGAACATCTCGAGCACGTCGATATGCTCGGTCCCCTTGATCGGGTCGCCGCCGATACCCACGGCGGAGGATTGGCCAAGGCCCAGATCGGTTGTCTGTTTCACGGCCTCATAGGTAAGCGTGCCGGAGCGCGAGACAACACCGCAGGAGCCGCGTTTGTGGATATGGCCGGGCATGATGCCGATCTTGCAGGCGTCGGGGGTGATGACGCCGGGGCAGTTGGGGCCGATGAGCCGCGATTTCGAGCCCTCGAGCGCGCGCTGCACGCGCATCATGTCGAGCACGGGGATGCCTTCGGTGATGCAGACGATCAGCTCCATCTCGGCGTCGATGGCCTCGAGGATCGAATCAGCGGCAAAGGGGGCGGCACGTAGATCACGGAGGCGTTGGCTTCGGTGACGTGTTTCGCCTCGTGCACGGAGTTGAACACCGGCAGGTCCAGATGCGTCTGGCCGCCTTTGCCCGGCGTCACGCCGCCGACCATTTTCGTGCCGTAGGCGATGGCCTGTTCGGTGTGGAACGTCCCCTGGGAGCCGGTAAGGCCCTGACAGATGACTTTGGTGTTTTCGTTGACGAGTACGGCCATTGTGCGTGCTTTCTGATGTTCAATCGTGGTGTTCGGGGCGCCGGAAGCGGCGCGGTGAGCGGTGCGGCGGCCTAGGGCGCGCCGGGGTTCGAGCGGGCGTCGACGATCGTCGTGTCGCCCTGTCGGGTCATCTGGACGGTCAGCGTATTGTCGTTGGTGCCCGCGATGCGCCAGACCTCGCCGCCGCTGACGGGGGTGATCTCCGGCACGCCGTAGAGCGAGGTGAAGGTCTGGCGCGTGCGCTCCAGCAGCGCGTCGTGGCCCGCAGCATCGAGGGCACTGCCGGGGATGAGGTTGTTGCAGGCAAGCCCGCCCTCGGTATCCACGCCAAGCGTCAGCATCACCCCGTCATCGGTCGCCAGCATGGCCGCCTGATCGGTGAGCATCGTTTCGGCAAATCCCGCACTCTTGGCCATGATGACGGCGAGTTTCAGCGCCTGTGGCCCAAGATCGTCGAGGATGCAGGCCGTTCCGAGGAACTGGCTGTAGCGGGCAGCATCGGTCGGATCCTCGGCCACGGCGGGCGTGGCGAGCAGCAGGGTGCCGAGCGTCGCGGCGATCTTGATTGAAGGGAGTGTCATGTCGTGAAGGCTCCGGTCGGGGTCGCTGTCGGTCAGGTGCAGGCGGGCTGCCCTTCGGCGCCGCAGGGGGCCGCACCGGGCGCCTGGCTGGCGGGGTGCACCGCCTGAGGGCCGTTGCGCACGCCGTCGGCGTTTTGCGCGCCACCGCAGGCGGCGAGGGTCAGAACGGCGCAGAGGATCAGGAAACGGGTCATGCAGGCACTCCTTGGTTGGGGCGGGGGGATGTGGCGAGCCACAGGGCGAGGGCGAACATCACGGGGATGCCCAGCTCTCCGATTTCTTCGATGACGGCGATGGTGTGGTTGAACGCCTCGCTGAGCGTGACGCCGAACGGCTCAAGCTTGCGGGCAAGGCCGTCGATGGCCTTGTAGACGCCGATGAAGAGGATGCCGATCAGCGCGGCGAAACACGCGGGCTGCGCGCGCAAGAGCCCCGCGACAAAGCCGCGTGTTTCGCGGATCAGTAGGGTGGTGACGGTCGCGACGATGGCGAGCAGGAGGGCCGACGACCAGATCAGCTCGCCCGTGGGCACGGTGTCGCCGGTATACTGGCGCGCCTTCAGCAGCCCTTCGGTAAAGGGATCTTGTCGAGGTCCAGCTCGCGCCCGGCGAAAAGCGCGAAGACCACCGGAAAATACCAGCGGCGGCGGATCTCGGAGGTGGGCCAGAGCAGGAACATCAGCGCGATGCAGACCCCGTAGCCGAGGGCAGAGAGCGTCTCGAACAGGCCCCCTTCGGCGAGCAGGCTCAGCTGGGTGGGCATCGGCAGGAGCGAGACCACGGCCATGGTGGCAAAGGTCGCCAGCGTGCCGAGTGCTACCCAAAGCCCGCCGTATGTGCGCACGTCGGTCATGGCAGCGGGTCCAACCGTTCGACGCTCACAAACGTCTCGGTCCCGTTTGGGCCGGGGCGGGTGCCAACCTGCACCACGGCAATGCGTTTGGGGTTGAGCTGGCGCGCGGCGATGAAGGTGGTGCCGTCCTGCGCGGGGAAGGTTTCGGGCACGGCGGCCTCCTGCCGGATGCTTTCGGCATTGAGACCGGTGATTGCGCCGTTCTTGGCCGTCTCGACATGGGCGCCGTCAAAGGCGACCTCGCAGCGGCGGTCGGTGCCGGGGTTTGGCTGCCCTTCGGGGCGGAGGGGGCGGCGGAGGAGAAGGGTCGCGTGTCGTAGAAATCCACGCGGATACCGGGGCGCACGATTTTTTCGCGCGCGGTCTCGGCGGTGAGATAGGGGCTAAAGCAATGATCCCCAAAGGCGCGCGCCCCTTCCGTCGCCACCGCCGGGGACCGGCGAAGGCGGGGGCGGCGAGGGCCGCGAGGAGGGATGTAAGCCGGAGGATCATGGGTGGCTGTTGCGTTGGGCGTTGGGGCTGAGCGGGAGGGACGAGGACCGCGCTGCCCAGGGCTCCGCCCGTGATTGGGCGAAAAGATCCCCCGGATCTTTTCCGAGAAGCCCAATCACCCCTTAACAGCCTTCACGATTTTCTGGGCGCCGTCCTTGAGATCGTCCGCGGCGATGACATCCAGACCGGAGTTGTTGATGATCGCTTTGCCTTCCTCAACCTTCGTTCCTTCGAGGCGCACGACCAGCGGCACCTTCAGCCCGACCTCTTTGACAGCGGCAACAACGCCTTCGGCGATGACGTCGCAGCGCATGATGCCGCCGAAGATGTTGACGAGGATGCCTTTGACGTTGTCATCCGAGGTGATGATCTTGAAGGCCTCGGTGACCTTTTCCTTGGTCGCACCGCCGCCCACGTCGAGGAAGTTGGCGGGCTCGGCGCCGTAGAGCTTGATGATGTCCATCGTCGCCATGGCAAGGCCCGCGCCGTTCACCATGCAGCCGATTTCCCCGTCGAGCGCGATGTAGTTGAGATCGTATTTCGACGCCTCAAGCTCCTTGGGGTCTTCTTCGGTGGTGTCGCGCAGCTCGGCGATGTCGCCGTGGCGGTAGATCGCGTTGCCGTCAAAGGAGACCTTGGCGTCGAGCACCTTCAGATCTCCGCCGTCGGTGACGATGAGCGGGTTGATCTCGAGCATCTCCATGTCTTTTTCCAGGAACGCCTTGTAGAGCGTGCCCATCAGGCCGACGCACTGCTTGACCGCCTTGCCCTCAAGACCCAGCGCAAAGGCGATGCGGCGGCCGTGGAACGGCTGGTAGCCGGTGGCCGGATCGACGGAGAAGCTGATGATTTTCTCAGGCGTGGAGGCGGCGACCTCTTCGATGTCCATGCCGCCCTCGGTCGAGCAGACAAAACCCACGCGGCTGGTGGCGCGGTCGACGAGCAGGGCGAGGTACAGCTCTGTCTCGATGCCGGAGCCGTCCTCGATATAGATGCGGTTGACCTGTTTGCCCGCCGGGCCGGTCTGATGCGTGACCAGCGTGCGGCCGAGCATCTTCTTGGCGTGCTCGGCGGCTTCCTCGACGGATTTGGCCAGGCGCACGCCGCCTTGTTCGCCCGCGTCGGCTTCCTTGAACTTGCCCTTGCCGCGACCGCCCGCGTGGATCTGCGCCTTGACCACCCACAGCGGGCCGTCCATCTCACCGGCGGCGTTCTTGGCGTCTTCGGCCTTGAGAACGACGCGACCGTCGGAGACGGGCGCGCCGTAGCTGCGCAGGAGGGCTTTGGCCTGGTATTCGTGGATGTTCATCGCGGATCGGTCCCCGTGTTTGTTTGGATGGGGCGCGGTATACGCCCATTGGGTAAGTATTGGTGAACACCGTTTCGCAGTTGCCGCGTCATTTCTAGGGAAAAGCGACATTTGTGATCACACGTTTTGATGTGTGATCACAAATTGAGGGATTCCGGTGGGGACTCCCCAAGATTGTGCCGACTCACCCCGGACATGCGGGGTCAAAACGCGCGGATACGCTGTAAATTGTGCAGAGTTGGCGGCGCGGGCGCGCGGCGCCTTGGCCCGACGCGGGGCGGGCCAAGGCGGGACGGGCGGCGATCAGAGAGGCATCAGCGCCCAATAATCGAGATCCAGCAGCACCTCGGGGAGGTATTTGCCGTCCTCACCGCGCAGCGCAAAGGGCGCGCCGCCCTTGGTCGCGACGAGCCGCAGCCGGATGGCGCCGACGCCGGGGGCGGCGGTTTCGGCGCGGTCCAGCACTTCGGACCACGCGCGGATGGTGTCGCCCGCAAGGCAAGGGTTGGCGTGGGCACCGCCGTTGAGTCCCACGATCATCTGGGCATTCGCCAGCCCGTTGAACGACAGCGCGCGCGCCATCGAGATCACGTGCCCGCCGTAGATCAGGCGCGAGCCGTCGGGCCGCGCGGAGGTGTCGAAATGCACCTTGGCCGTGTTCTGCCACAGGCGGGTGGCCATCATGTGCTCGGCCTCTTCCACGGTGACGCCGTCGACGTGGTCGATGATCTCGCCCACGGCGTAGTCGCCCCAGCGGTGCGGCTCGCCCGCCAGCGCAAAGTCGTAGCGGGTGAAATCGAGGCCGTCGGGGATGACCAGATCGGACGCGGCGAGCGCCTTGGGCAGGTCGGGGACCACGGGGTCGGGTGCGGGGGCGTCGGCGTTGCGTTTGCGCACCATGACCCAGCGCACGTAGTCGAGCACATCCGCGCCGTGCTGGTTGATGCCACGGGTGCGCACGTAGACCACGCCGGTCTTGCCGTTGGAGTTCTGCTTGACCCCGATCACCTCGGACACGGAGCGCAGGGTGTCACCCGGCCAGACGGGGGCCAGCCAGCGCCCCTGCGCGTAGCCCAGATTGGCCACGGCGTTGAGCGACACGTCCGGCACGGATTTGCCAAAGACGGTGTGGAACGCCACCAGATCGTCGAGCGGGCTGGCCGGCAGGCCGCAGGATTGTGCAAACAGATCCGAAGAATAGAGCGCGTGGCGCGCGGGGTAGAGCGCGTGGTAGAGCGCGCGTTCGCCCGCCCCCACGGTGCGCGGTACGGCGTGGTGCAGCGTATCGCCGACGGCATAATCCTCGAAAAACCGGCCTGCGTTGGTTTTGGTGGTCATGTCCTAGTGCTCTCCGAGCTTTGTGTCTGGGGTGTAGGTGCCGGGGGCCTCTTTGACGACGGCCTGACCGCAGCGCATCACGCCTGCGGCGTGGTCCCACGTCTGGGTGGGGGAGCCGTGCAGTTCCCACCCTTTGTTGAGCGCATCGGTGACCTTGTGACAGAAGGCGGAGGTGTCCTGCTCGGACAGGAAGCGGTAGAGTTTCATGGGTTATCCAAAGGGATTGACGCCGAGAGCGTAGTGGATGGAAGTGATGACGATGAGCATCACCAGCGTGATGACCGCAAGACGGATGTAGGTCTTGCGGCCTGCGGGGCGGGGGGCGTCCAGTCGGGCTCTGCCCGGTTGATGAGGATGACCTGCGCCACCGCCCAGGCGAGCAGCCCGCCGAACAGCACGATCGCGGCCAGATCACCGTTCACCAGCAGGTGCGCGATGGCCCAAAGCTTGAACCCCAGAAGCTGCGGATGGCGGGTCTTGTAGGCGGGCCATGCCTTGGCGCCCTTGGCGGCACTTGAGCCGTAGATCCAGAGGGCAGCGATCATCAACAGGTTGTTGAGGCCTGTGAACCATGGGGGCGGGGTCCACACGGGGATGAAATCGGCGGCGCGATAGCCCAGCACCATCAGCACGACGGAGGCCACGATCAGGACCGCGATGATCCCCTTGCCGGGGTCGCCGAGGCGCGCGCGGGCGTCGGGGGCGAGACGTTTGAAATAATGCGCGGCGATCCAGAGGATCAGGCCGAGGATCAGCAGGGTCATGCGGACATCTCCGCGATGGCAGTCGCTTTGGCGAGGATTTCGCGGGCGGTGGCGACGTGCAGGTTTTCGACGATCTTGCCGTCGACGACGGCAACGCCCTGGCCGGTGGCTTCGCATTCCTCGAAGGCCGCGATCTGGCGCTGGGCGAGGTCGATCTCCTCCGCCGAGGGCGAAAAGGCGGCGTTGGCGACCTCAAGTTGGGCGGGGTGGATCAGTGTCTTGCCATCGAATCCCATGTCGCGGCCCTGATCGGCCTCGAGGCGCAGGCCCTCGTCATCCTTGAACGCGTTATAAACACCGTCGATGAGCGCCACGCCGTGCGCCTTGCCCGCCAGCACGCACAGGCCAAGGCCCGTCATCAGCGGCAGGCGGTCGGGGCGGGTGCGGGTTTGCAGATCCTTGTTGAGATCGTTGGTGCCCATGACCATGCCTTGCAGCCTGGGGTGGGCGGCGATGGCGGCGGCGTTGAGCATCCCCAACGGGGTTTCCATCATCGCCCAGAGCGGCGTATCGCCGGTGATCTGCGCCAGCGCGTCAAGATCCTGGGGGCCGTTGACCTTGGGCAGCAGGATCGCATCGGCGCCCATCGCGGCGGCGGCTTTTGCGTCGTCGGCGCCCCATTCGGTGTCGAGCCCGTTGATGCGCACGATGCGCATCCGCGCGCCGTAGCCGCCCTGCGCCAGTGCCTCGCGCAGGGTGTCGCGGGCGGTGGTCTTTTCTTCGGGGATGACCGCGTCTTCGAGGTCAAAGATGATGGCGTCGGCGGGCAAGCCGCGCGCCTTGTCGAGGGCGCGGGGTTTGGAGCCGGGGATATAGAGCACGGAGCGCAGCGGACGGGCGAGGGAGGGCATGGCGGAGCCTTTCGAAGCGAGAGCGTAAGAATGTTGCGCGCAAGGGGCCACTTTGCGCCAAAGATTTCAAGGATAATCGTGCCGCAGCGCAGCGGAAAAAGCCGCGCAACGTGGGGCGGACGCGGCGTTAACCGGGTTTTCAGGGCTTGTGGGGCAGCATGAGGGGGTGTTCGGCCACCGGGAGGGTCGCCTCGGCTTGGCCGCCGGGAGATGCGATGCAGCGGCGGGCACATCACCCCACGGGGGCACCCCTTTGTTTCACTGGCGAACCGCCAGCTGGGCCAGGGACAGGGGCCTGCCGCCTGACCATTGGAAAGGCACTTTGACATGACCAAATCCGCAAAATTCCTGCATCTCGCGGCGCTGACCGCTGCTGCCGCCATCGTGATCGCGCTGGGCGGTCAGGCCGCCGCGCAATCCGCGCGCAACTGCGCGCCGCGCGACGTGGTCGTCGAACGGCTGGCCACCGGCTATGGCGAGACGCGCCAATCGGTTGGATTGGGGGCCAACAACGCGATGGTCGAGGTATTTGCCTCGGAGGAAACGGGCAGCTGGACGATCCTGATCACGGCGCCCTCCGGGGTCAGCTGCCTTGTGGCGTCGGGCCAGTCGTTCGAGGAAGTGGCCGAGGCGCTGCCCGCCATAGGGTCCGACGCCTAGGTCAGCCCGTCCCAGATGAGTTTCACCCCCGTGAGCGTCAGCGCCACGTAGGTGATCGCGAAAAACAGCCGCTCCGGCACGATCCGGTGCGCGCGCACGCCCAGCCACGCGCCCAGCAGGGCAAAGGGGGCCAGGGCGAAATTGGCCTGCGTCGTCTCCCAGGTGAACATGCCGAGAAAGGCGTAGGGGACGAATTTGGCGATATTGATCGCGAAAAAGACCAGTACAGAGGTCGCCTGATACCCCGTCTTGCCCAGACCGCGCGCTAGCAGGAATACGGCGGCGGGTGGCCCGCCCGCGTGACTGATGAAGCTGGTGAATCCCGCCGCCACCCCGGCCACGGCGCCGCCCCAATCGGGCATGCGCCGTTGCCCCAGGGCCAGCGCGCCCGAGCGCGTCGCGATCTGCCACGCGACAAACCCCAGCGAGATCGCGCCGATCAACAGACGCAGCAGATCCGGCGAGGCCACGCGAAACAGCGCCAGCCCCAGCAGCACACCCGGAATGCCACCCGCGATCAGCAGCGCCGCCTCGCGCAGGTGCCAGCGGCCCCAGTAGGGGCGCAGAGTGGCCAGATCGACGAGCATCAGCATCGGCAGCATCACCCCCAGCGCCAGCGCCGGATCGACCACCAGCGCCAGCATCGACGCGGCGGCGAATGCGGCACCAGAGCCAAAGCCCCCCTTGGATATTCCCGCAAAGATCACGGCGGGGCCCGCCACCAGAAAGAATGTCGTGTCGAGTGTCAGCATGGCGCCCCTTGAAACCCCGTCGCGGTGACTAGGTTTAATCGGGAACCAAGGCGCGGGTCAGGGATTAAGCCTCACATACCGCGCCAAGCTGCGCAACACAGCGCCTGTGTCTTTTGAAGGAGCACCGATGAAACGCCTTTTGACTTCCACCGCCCTTGCCCTCGCGCTCAGCTCGCCCGCATGGGCGCAGTCGGTCCAGACCGAGGTGGGCGTGACCAAGATGCAACCCGACAGCCTGTTGGTGGGCGAGTTGATCGGCGAGCCGGTCTACAACTTCCGCGGCGTGCCCAACACGGATAACCCAATGCCGCTCGACGGGGCGAACCGGTTTGAGCGCATCGCGACAGTGAAGGACGTCATCATCAGCGCTGACGGTGAGGTTGAGGCGCTTGTGATGAGCGTCGGTGGTTTCTGGGGGCTGGCCGACCGCGAAGTCACGGCGGCGATGGACGGGCTGACGGTCGTCACGGACGTACGCGGCGACCGCTACCTGGTGATTTTCACGGATGAGGAAACGCTCGACGACGCGCCACGGTTCGACAAATTTGACGTGGTGAGTGCGGAGGGTGGCGACGACGCCGCCGAGACTGACGACGAAGAGATGGGCGAAGCCGAGGAGGAGGAAGGCGCGGATTCAGAGGCAGCCGAAGACGAAGCCGCTGACGCCGAGAGCGGTGAGGAAGCCGCTGACGCTGAGGGCGGTGATGACGCTGCTGAGGCCGAGGGCGGTGAAGAAGCTGCTGAGGCCGAGGGCGGTGAAGAAGCTGCTGACGCTGAGGGCGGTGAGGACGCTGCTGAAGCCGAGGGTGGTGAGGAAGCCGCTGACGCTGAGGGCGGTGAGGAAGCTGCTGACGCCGAGAGCGGTGAGGAAGCTGCTGAGGCTGAGGGCGGTGAGGACGCTGCTGAAGCCGAGGGTGGTGAGGAAGCTGCTGAAGCCGAGGGTGGTGAGGAAGCCGCTGGCGCCGAGGGTGGTGAGGAAGCTGCCGACGCCGAGGGTGGTGAGGAAGCTGCTGAGGCCGAGGGTGGTGAGCAAGCTGCTGACGCTGAGGGCGGTGAGGAAGCTGCCGACGCCGAGGGTGGTGAGGACGCTGCTGAGGCTGATGCTGGCGATGAGGCTTCTGAGGCCGAAACTGGCGACGCGGCTGCTGAGGCCGAGACTGCGGACGCGGCTGCCGAATCCGGTGCCGACGGGGATGCGGATGCGGCGGAAAGCGACGGTGCCGAGGCTGACGACGGCGATGCTGCGGACACCGATGAAGAAGACGACACTGCCAAAGAATAATCCGGCACAGTTGTGTGAGGTGAGCGGGCGCGCGGGCAACATCCTTGCCAGCGCGCCCGCGACCGTTTAAGCCCGCCGCCAACGCACACTCAATTTGGAGACCTGCACATGGCACGAGCCAAAATTGCACTGATCGGCGCCGGTAACATCGGGGGCACGCTGGCCCATCTCGCCGCGGTAAAGGAACTTGGGGACGTGGTGATGTTCGACATTGCCGAGGGTCTGCCACAGGGCAAGGCGCTGGATATCGCCGAATCCGGGCCGTCGGAAGGGTTCGACGCCGACATGAAGGGCACACAGGACTATGCCGACATCGCGGGTGCCGACGTTTGCATCGTCACCGCCGGTGTGGCGCGCAAGCCGGGCATGTCGCGCGACGATCTGCTGGGCATCAACCTCAAGGTCATGAAATCCGTGGGCGAGGGCATTGCCCAGCACGCGCCCAACGCCTTTGTGATCTGCATCACCAACCCGCTGGACGCGATGGTCTGGGCGCTGCGCGAATTCTCGGGCCTGCCGCATGAGAAGGTCTGCGGCATGGCGGGCGTGCTCGATTCGGCGCGTTTCCGTCACTTCCTCGCGGAGGAATTCAACGTCTCGATGCGCGACGTCACGGCGTTTGTTCTGGGGGGGCATGGCGACACGATGGTGCCGCTGACGCGCTATTCCACCGTTGCGGGCATCCCGCTGCCCGACATGGTGAAAATGGGCTGGACCAGCCAGGAAAAGCTCGACGAGATCGTGCAGCGCACCCGCGATGGCGGCGCCGAGATCGTGGGCCTGCTGAAAACCGGCTCTGCCTTCTACGCGCCGGCAACATCGGCGATCGAGATGGCCGAAGCCTATCTGAAAGACCAAAAGCGCGTGCTGCCCTGTGCGGCCTACGTGGATGGGGCCTACGGGCTCAACGGGTTCTACGTGGGCGTTCCGACGGTGATCGGGGCGGGCGGTGTCGAGCGCGTCGTGGAGATTGCGATGAACAAGGACGAACAGGCGATGTTCGACAATTCCGTCAATGCGGTCAAAGGTCTGGTCGACGCCTGCAAGGGGATCGACGACTCGCTGGCGTAAGCCTTGGGATGTTTGTGAGATCGAGAGCGCGCCTTCGGGCGCGTTTTTCGTTTGAGGGGACAGGATGCACGTTCTGACGGTGATCGATCACCCCGATCCGGGGTCGTTCTCACACGCGGTTGCCGCGCGGTTTGGGGCCGGGGCGCGGTCTGCGGGGCATACGGTCGAGGTCGCGGACCTGCACGCCGAAGGGTTCGACCCGCGCTGGACGCTTGCCGACATCGAGGCGGACGGCGCGGACGTGCCCGCCGATATCGCGGCGGAGCAGGCGCGGATTGCGCGGGCCGATGCGGTCTGTCTGGTGTTTCCGTTGTTCTGGTGGGGCATGCCTGCCATGACGAAGGGCTGGGTGGATCGGGTCTGGTCGTGGGGGTGGGCCTATGATCAGCTGGACGATCCAGAGCAATCGTTGCAGCGCCCGCGCAGCGGGGTGCTGCTGGTGCCCGCGGGCGCACGCTCGGACGAGATGGCGGCGCTGGGCCAGACCCGGGCGCTTGAGACCGCGTGGATCGAGGGCACTTTCGGGTATTTTGGATTGGCCGACAGACGGTTGGAGCTGCTCTGCGGGGCCAGGGGCTCGGACGCGCGGCGCGCGGGGCTGCTGGACCGGGCCGAAGCGGTCGGCCGGGAATTGCGCGCACAAAAGTGAGATGCGCAGGCGCATGGGGCGGGCTAGGGTCGGGGCATGCGTGCGCTCCTTCCTTTCGTGTTTTCCTTTCTTCCGACGGCGGTGTTGCCCTGTGATCTGGCGCTGGTGCTGGCGGTGGATGTGTCGGGGTCGGTCGACCGGCGCGAATACCGCATCCAGATGGACGGTCTGGCCGCCGCGCTGGGCGATGGCACTGTCGTGGATGCGCTGATTGAGGCGCAGGCGCGGGTCACGCTGATCCAGTGGTCGGGGGCCTCGCGCCAGCGCCAGACGATTCCCTGGCGGGCCGTAGAGAATGCCGACGATGTGGCGCGCTTTGCCGACGAGGTGGCGAATAACCCACGGGAATGGAAAAACTATTCGACCGCCGTGGGCGAGGCCGTGGGCCTTGCGCTGGAGGTCTTGCGCGAGGTCGAGGGATGCCGCCGACGGGTGATTGACGTCTCCGGTGACGGGGTCTCGAACGAGGGGGTTTTGCCGCAAGTGCACCGGCCCGCGCTGTCGGCGCGGGGCGTCACGCTCAACGCGCTGGCGATCGAGACGGATGACGATGACCTGACTGCCTGGTTTTTCGAGAACCTCATCCACGGGGACGGCGCATTTGTGATCACAGCGAACGGGTTTGAGGACTATCCCGCCCAGATCCTGCGCAAATTGCAGCGGGAAGTGACGCGACAGGTGAGTCGGGGTCCGTGATCACACCTGCCGCCTTGTGATCACAAAAATGCTGCGCTGCGACAATTTGGCAGGCCAAACCCTCAAAATAGCGGTAACAGCCGGGCATTTCCCGGTCTGACCGCGTGACAGCCGCGCAGAATTTGCTAGAACGGAACCCAAGTAGCCAACCGCCGTAGCCAAAAAGGAGCCAACCGCATGGCTGATGTGAACCGGGGCAACCGCCCGCTGTCGCCGCATCTGACGATCTACCGCCCGCAGCTGACCTCGATGACGTCGATCCTGACGCGGATCACGGGCAATGCCCTGCTGATTACGTCGTTGCTGATCGTGTGGTGGTTTCTGGCCGCTGCAACCAATGCGGCGTATTTCGATACGGTGAACGGGATCCTGACCAGCTGGTTCGGGGATCTGGTGATGTTTCTCAGCGTGCTTGGTATCTGGTACCACACGCTTGCGGGCGTGCGGCACCTGATCTGGGACAACGCGGTGGCGATGGACATTCCCACAGCGGAAAAGCTGGGCTGGGCCTGTCTGGGCGGATCGGTCGTGCTGACGCTGATCACCGTCGTCGTGGTTTAAGGAGCATCCAATGGCATATATGACAGACCGCAAACGGGCCGCAGGCCTTGGCTCGGCCAAGACGGGCACGGCGCATTTCTGGGCCATGAAGGTCAGCTCGGTAGCACTTTTGGTGCTGGTTCCGCTGTTCATCTTTACCTTTGGCGCGGCCCTTGGCGGCACGTATGAAGAGATCCTGGCCTACTACAGCCGTCCGTTCCCCGCGATTGTCGCGGCGCTGACGCTGGCGATCGGGTTCAAGCATTTCAACGACGGGGTGCAGACGCTGATCGAGGATTACGTGCACGGCATGGCCAACAAGATCGCGATCATCGTGATGACCTGCATCAGCTACGCTGCGGCGGCGGTGGGCATCTTTGCGATCGCGAAACTGGCGCTGTAGCGCTGCGACAAATGGCAGGGCGGGCAATTGCGCCGCCCGATGCTATGTAGACGGTCAAGTGGCGGGTCGCTCCGCCCATAGGGAATTCCGAAAGCGCGCGAGGGCGTGCACAGAATGACGGGGCCACGTGCCCCTATCGCAGAAAGGGCTGACGATGGCTGCTTATGATTACGAGACCCACGAATACGATGTTGTTGTCGTAGGGGCCGGCGGGGCCGGTCTGCGCGCGACCCTGGGCATGGCGGAGCAGGGGTTCCGCACGGCCTGTATTTCCAAGGTTTTCCCGACACGCTCGCACACGGTGGCGGCGCAGGGTGGTATTGCCGCCTCGCTGAGCAACATGGGCCCGGACAATTGGCAGTGGCACATGTATGACACCGTGAAGGGGTCGGATTGGCTGGGCGATACGGACGCGATGGAATACCTCGCCCGCGAGGCGCCCAAGGCGGTGTACGAGCTGGAGCACTACGGCGTGCCCTTCTCGCGCACCGAAGAGGGGAAGATCTATCAGCGTCCGTTCGGCGGTCACACCACCGAATTTGGCGAAGGCCCCCGGTGCAGCGCACCTGTGCCGCCGCTGATCGCACGGGCCACGCGATCCTGCACACGCTCTACGGGCAGTCGCTGAAACAGAACGCCGAGTTCTTTATCGAATATTTCGCCATTGATCTGCTGATGAGCGAGGACGGCGTGTGTCAGGGCGTGCTGTGCTGGAAGCTGGACGATGGCACGATGCACGTATTCTCGGCCAAGATGGTCGTGCTGGCGACGGGCGGCTATGGCCGCGCGTATTTCAGCGCCACCTCCGCGCATACCTGCACCGGCGACGGCGGCGGGATGACGGCGCGGGCGGGTCTGCCGTTGCAGGACATGGAATTCGTACAGTTCCACCCCACGGGCATCTACGGTGCCGGCTGTCTGATTACCGAAGGGGCACGGGGCGAGGGCGGATACCTTACCAACTCCGAGGGCGAGCGGTTCATGGAGCGCTATGCGCCGACCTACAAGGATCTGGCGTCGCGCGACGTGGTGAGCCGCTGCATGACGATGGAAATCCGCGAGGGGCGCGGTGTGGGCGAGAACAGCGACCACATCCACCTGCACCTCAACCATCTGCCGCCGGAGACGCTGGAGCTGCGCTTGCCCGGTATTTCGGAAAGCGCGCGCATCTTTGCCGGCGTGGACGTCAACAAAGAGCCGATCCCGGTGCTGCCGACCGTGCACTACAACATGGGCGGCATCCCCACGAACTATTGGGGCGAAGTGCTGGCGCCCACAAAGGACAACCCCGACCGCGTGTCGCCCGGCCTGATGGCCGTGGGCGAGGCGGGCTGTGCCTCCGTGCACGGGGCGAACCGCCTGGGCTCGAACTCGCTGATCGATCTGGTGGTGTTTGGCCGCGCGGCGGCGATCCGGGCCAAGGAAGTCGTGGATGCCGAGGCCGCCGTGCCGACGCCGTCCAAACGCTCGATCGAGGCGGCGTTCAGCCGGTTTGACGGGCTGCGCTATGCCAAGGGGCATGTGCCCACCGCCGAGCTGCGGCTGGAGATGCAGCAGACCATGCAGGCCGACGCGGCGGTGTTCCGCACCGACAAGACGCTGGCCGAGGGTGAGGAAAAGATGAAAGGTGTCGCGGGCAAGCTCAGCGATATCAAGGTCACCGATACCTCGCTGGTGTGGAACTCCGACCTGATGGAGACGCTGGAGCTGACCAACCTGATGCCCAACGCGGTTGCCACCATCACCGCCGCAGCGGCGCGCAAGGAAAGCCGGGGCGCGCATGCCCATGAGGATTATCCCGACCGCGACGACGAGAACTGGCGCAAGCACAGCTTGATCTGGTTCGAGGGCAACGCGGCGTCGCTGGGCTTCCGCGGGGTGCACACGCAGCCGCTGACTTCGCACAACGAGGGCGGGATTGACCTGAAGAAAATCGCGCCGAAAGCGCGGGTATACTGATCCGATGACCGCCGCCGCGCAGATCGATACGACCTGGGGCCGGGCGGGGTTTGCCCCCGTCCGTGCGCTGCAGGTATTCGGGATGCGGCGGTCGGGCAATCACGCGATCATTGATTGGATCATGCGCAACGCGCCCGAGGAGGCGACGGGCGGTGTGTTCTTCAACAACTGCAAGCACGGGCGCGATCCGCTGCGGGCCTACGGCTCGCTCGATATCTATGACGCGGATCGGGTGAAGCAGCCGCATGTCGAGGATGGCGACCGGGCGCGCATCGCCTCGGCAGGCGCCGCGCCGTTTGCGGTGGTGTCCTACGAGGACCGGATGCCGCAGGCGGCGGGGCAGGGGCAGAAGGCCTCAAACGGGTTTGCCGACGCGGATTTTGCGGCACAGGTCATCATCTACCGCAGTTTTCTGAATTGGTCGGCCTCGTTGCTGGCGAAAATCCAGAAGAACGAGGGATTTGGCGCGACCGACCGGATGCGGATCATGGGGCTCGCCTTTGCCACCTATATTCAGGGGCTGGACCGGGTGGCTTCCCCCGAAGGCGTCGTCGCGATCTGCTACGATGACTGGATGGTGTCGGAAGGCTACCGCGCCGGGATCCTTGAGAAACTGGGCCTGCCCGCGCGCGATCTGAGCCGGGGCAAAGTGCAACGCTTTGGCGGCGGATCGTCGTTTCAGAGCAAGGTGAAGCACGCGGGCGAGCTGGCTACCACCGACCGCGACGCGCAGATGGCCGAGAATGCCGAGTACCAGATGATCCTGTGGACCGCCGCGCATGACGTGCGCTTCATGTCGCGTATGCTGCCGCATTTCGAAGACGACGCCGAGCGGCTCGCTATGCTCGCTGAGACGGCCCAGCTGTCGCTTAATCTCCCGCCCAGAGAGGCTCGCCCCACATGATCCGTTTTCTCCTGATTGCCGGTCTGTTGACCATCGCTGCCTGCGCCGAGGTGCAGACCGCCGCCGACCGCACGGGCCGCAAGGCTGCCACATCAGCGGTGACGGAGGTGATCGCGATCAACTTTCCGCAGGTGCCCAAGCCGCTGATCGAGACCTTTACCGGCTGCGTGATCGACAATGCCGCCGCCGTGGAAGTGCGTGAACTGGCCAAGGCGTCGGTCGTCGGCGTCGACGCCACCACTGTCGAAGTCGTGCGCGCGGTGCTCGCGCGCCCCGCCACCCAACAATGTCTGCGCGCTAATGCGCCGCTTACGCTGTAAGCGCCCCCGAATGTCGAGAAAAGGAAGAGCCACATGGTACAGCTGACCCTGCCGAAAAACTCCCGCATGACTGCCGGGAAGACATGGCCAAAGCCCGAAGGGGCCACAAATCTCAAGGAATTCCACATCTACCGCTGGAATCCTGACGACGGGAAGAACCCGCGCGTGGACACCTATTTTGTCGATCTCGACAGCTGTGGGCCGATGATGCTGGACGGTCTGATCAAGATCAAGAACGAGATCGACCCGACGCTGACCTTCCGCCGCTCGTGCCGCGAGGGGATTTGCGGATCCTGTGCGATGAACATCGACGGGATCAACACGCTGGCCTGCACCTACGGCATGGACGAGGTCAACGGCGTGGTGAAGGTCTATCCGCTGCCGCACATGCCGGTGGTCAAGGATCTGATTCCCGACCTCACCCATTTCTACGCGCAGCACGCCTCGATCAAGCCATGGCTCGAGACCGAGACGCCGGAGCCCGCGAAGGAATGGAAGCAATCGGTGGACGACCGCGAAAAGCTGGACGGCCTGTATGAGTGCATCATGTGCGCCTGCTGCTCCACCTCTTGCCCAAGCTACTGGTGGAACGGCGATCGCTACCTCGGGCCCGCGGCGTTGCTGCACGCCTACCGCTGGATCATCGACAGCCGCGATGAGGCCACGGGCGAGCGTCTGGACGAGCTGGAAGATCCCTTCAAGCTGTATCGCTGCCACACGATCATGAACTGCGCCAAGACATGCCCCAAGGGGCTGAACCCGGCGCTGGCGATCAGCCAGATCAAAAAGCTTATGGTCGAACGCACCGTTTAATGCCGATCCCTGCGGGCCCGCCGATGCGCGGGCCCGTTTTGCGTCTGCCGGAGCGCCCATGCTGATCCCCATTGCCCTCATCGCCGTGATCGTCGTGGCGTGGTACGCCTGGACGCACCGCGACGTGCGCCGCTGCCGCTGGCGGGCGGATCGCACGGGCGACCGGCGGAGTTTGCGCAAATACACCTGCGTGCACTGCGGGGCTGAAGCCTTTACCGCCAGCAAAGGCCCGCCGAAGGATTGCAAACGCGGATTGGATCGCAGGCTTTGACCCGGCGTCCCTCTCGACAGCTCGTGGCATCCTCCCCTAATCTGCCGCCAGCCAGATAGGGATAAAACCATGACAGATTTCACTCCGGATGTGATCGTGATCGGCGCGGGCCTTGCGGGCATGACCGCCGCGCATGAGGCGGTGTTGCGCGGGCGCCGCGTGTTGATGCTGGACCAGGAAGGCCAGCAATCGTTGGGCGGGCAGGCGTTCTGGTCGCTGGGCGGTCTGTTCATGATCGACACGCCCGAACAGCGCCGTCTGGGCATTCGCGACAGTGCGGAGCTTGCGTGGTCCGATTGGCAGGGCTCTGCACAATTCGACCGGGCGGAGGATGCCAATCCCCGCGCCTGGGCCGAGCGGTTCGTGGAATTCTCCGCGGGCGGAATGCGCAGCTGGCTGCACGGTCTGGGCATGCGCTGGTTCCCCGTCGTCGGCTGGGCCGAACGGGGCGGAGAGCTGGCCGGCGGCCACGGCAATTCCGTGCCGCGTTTTCACATCACCTGGGGCACGGGCACGGGGGTGGTCAAACCCTTTGCCGAACTGATGGTGAAGCACGCGCGTGACGGAAAGCTGAAGATGGGATTTCGCCACCGCGTGAACGCGCTGATCGTCGAGGGCGGCGCGGTGAAGGGCGTGAGCGGTGACGTGCTTGAGGCGAGCACGGCCGCGCGCGGTCAGTCCACCTCGCGCAGCGTGACGGGCAGCTTTGAGTACCGCGCGGAAAGCGTGATCCTGACCACCGGCGGCATCGGCGGCAACCACACCACCGTGCGCAAACACTGGCCCATCGACCGTCTGGGCCAGCCGCCAAAGACGATGGTGGCGGGCGTGCCCGATTATGTCGACGGGCGCATGCACGGGATCGCGGCCAAGGCGGGGGCGGGGCTGATCAACGAGGACCGCATGTGGCACTATTGCGAGGGTCTGCAAAACTGGGATCCGATCTGGCCCAATCACGGCATTCGCGTGCTGCCTGGCCCCTCGTCGATGTGGTTCGACGCGCGTGGCGACCGGATGGAGGCACCCTATCTGCCCGGGTTCGACACGCTGGGCACGCTCAAACGCATCCTCAGCGCGGGCGAGCATAGCTGGTTTATCCTCACCCAAAAGATCATCGAAAAGGAATTCGCCCTCTCGGGGTCCGAGCAGAACGCCGATCTGACCGACGGCGGCTGGATGGATGTGCTCAAGGCGCGGATGGGCAAGGGGGCGACGCCCGCGGTCGAAGCGTTCAAGGAGAAGGGCGCCGATTTCATCGTGGAGCGGGATTTCGACACGCTGGTGGCGCGCATGAACGCGCTCACGCCAGATGCGCCGCTCGATGCCGACCACCTGCGCCGCCAGATCCGCGCCCGCGATCTGCAGATCAACAATCCCTTCTGCAAGGACGCGCAGATCACCGCGATCAACGGCGCGCGCAGCTACAAAGGGGACAAGCTGATCCGCACCGCAAAACCCCACGCGATTCTTGACCGTGCGAATGGCCCGCTGATCGCGGTGCGCCTCAATATCATCACCCGCAAAAGCCTCGGCGGGATCCATACCGACACGCAGGCCCGTGTGTTGACCCCCGAGGGCGCGGTGATGCCCGGCCTTTTTGCGGCCGGAGAGGTCTGCGGATTTGGCGGCGGTGGCTATCACGGCTACAACGCGCTGGAGGGCACGTTCCTCGGTGGCTGCCTGTTCTCGGGCCGCGTGGCGGGACAAGAGGCATGAGCGCGCCCGCCGATGCGGACGCCCGCCGCGCGATCCCGCCGGTGATCTGCTATCCCGTCGACACGCTGCCCACCCCCGATATGGCCCTGTATGACGCGGCCCGCGCCACGCTCACCAAAACCGGCGAGACAGTCGTGCCGCCGCGCGACGCGGCCTGCTTCACTGTGCCCGCAGGCCATTTCTTCCGCATCACAAGCGTCGAGGGATCGCAGGTCGGCGATCTGAACCTGTGGCACGCGCGCGACCTGTCAGAGCGCTTCTACTCCGGCAAGACCCGCGCCCTGCACGGAACCCACATCACCACGGGCCAGCGCATGTGGAGCGGGTTCCCCCACCTGCGCCCCATGGCGACGCTCACCCACGACAGCCTTGGCTGGTACGGAATCGACGCCTACGGCGGCTCTGTGCACGATGTCATCGGCACCCGCTGCGATCCCTACACCCACGCGCTCCTGTCGGACGGCGGCCAGTACCACCACTGCTGCCACTCCAATCTCACCCGCGCGCTGGCCGATCATCTGGGGGTTTCCGCAGCCGAGGCAGAGCCGCACATCCACGACGTGCTCAACGTCTTCATGTGCACCGGTTTCACCCGCGACACCGGCCAGTATTTCATGAAGGCAAGCCCCGTGCGCCCCGGCGATACGCTGGAATTTTTTGCCGAGATTGACCTGCTCGGCGCGCTCAGCGCCTGCCCGGGCGGTGATTGCAGCGCAGAGCATTCCTCGGATGCCGCCGCCTGCCACCCGCTGCTGGTCGAAACCTTCGCGCCGGATCCGCAAACGCTCATCGACTGGCAGTCGCCGGCCCCGAACGCCTACGATGGCTCACACGGGCGCTGAGGCCCCCTGCACCCTTTTCCAAATACCTGAATCCAACGCTTTTCCCAAACGTATCGCGCGCGGGTCTTACGCAAACGCCGCCTCAAGCGCGATCTCCACCATCTCCCCGAAGGACCGTTCGCGTTGGTCCGACGGCAGCGCTTCGCCGGTCTGCAAGTGATCCGACACGGTCAGGACGGCCAGCGCCCGGCGGTTGTGACGCGCGGCGAGGGTGTAGAGTTCGGCCGCCTCCATCTCGACCCCGAGGATCCCGTGGCGCACCATCTGCTCATCAAGATCGGGGCGTTCGGCGTAAAAGACATCCGAGGAATAGATCCCGCCGACATGGGTCGTGGTGCCCTTGGCCTCCGCGGCGGCGACGGCGGCGCGCAGCAGGCTCCAATCCGCGCAGGGTGCGTAATTGATCTCGCGCAGGATGCCGGACGAGGGGGAGGTGATCGTGCTTGCCGTCATTGCGATGATCACATCGCGGATGTCGACATGCGGCTGCATCCCCCCGCAGGAGCCAATCCGGATCAGGGTCTGCGCCCCGTAGGTCGATATCAATTCATTCACGTAGATCGACAGCGACGGCATCCCCATGCCTGATCCTTGAATCGTGACGCTGTGGCCGTTCCAGGTGCCGGTAAAGCCCAGCATGCCGCGCACCTCATTGACCAATCGCACGTCCTTCAGGAATGTCTCCGCCGCCCATTTTGCGCGGTAGGGATCGCCGGGCAATAAAACAGTTTCGGCAATTTCACCCTTTTCGGCGCCAATATGAACGGTCATGGGCAATTCCTTTCGCGTTGAATTTCCACAAGAATGCCAATCCTGCCCGACGGCCACAAGTTTCAATGGCGGTCAGCCGTACTTTTGCTGCGTAGCCGCCTGTCGCATCTTTTTCATGTGTTGGAAAAAGGAGACTGACATGAAACGACTGGCACTGATTTTTTTTGCTGCGCTGGCGGGAATGGCTGCCTGTGATGTCAGCCACCCGGTCGCCGTGGTAGGGCCCAAAGACACGGTCTTTCGTGGAACCGCAACAGCGAGCTTTCTCGAAGGCGGATGGTTTCAGGCCACAAATGGCAAAACCAGTTGCCAGGGACGCTATTCCCCTGCTTCCGAGAGCCGTCAGGTCACCTTTCCGGTATCGTGCACAAACGGTCTGAGCGGTGTCGGCACCGCCACCTACGAAACGCCAAGGGCGGGCGGCGGGGAGATCGTCATGCAGGACGGGAGCCGCTGGAAATTCATCTTCGGGCGCGCGGCCCTCGCGGTTTAATCAATGCTTAACCTTTGAGGCCCCAGCGGCGGATTCCCGCGCAATTCGCGTTGCGCGGGAAATACGATCAGATCGCCATGGCCGCGGGATCGGTTCCTTTTTCCACTTCGGCGAGAAACCAATTCGGTTTGCGGCCCTTGCCGGTCCATGTCTGGGACTTATCCGCAGGGTTTGCATATTTGGGCTTGGCGATTGATTTGGGCTTTTTCGCCGCCTTTTTAGATGGAGATTTCTTTGGCTTTTCGTCGTCCAACTCATTGAGACTATAGCCAAATTCTGCCGCTGCTTTTTCGGCGGCTTTGCGGGCCTGGCGTTTCTCGCGCGCGGTCGCATTGGCCAACGCCTTTTTCACATCAGCCAGCAGTTTCTCCAGCTCTTTGCGGGAGAGGGATTTGAGGTCTTTATCCATGTCAAATGGGCTCCGTATTTCGATACGGAGCCCATTATCCCAAAATATTCAGGAATGCATTATATTTCTATTCAGCGGCGACCGCTGCCGGATCCACAAGCGTTACAATATCCGACATGATCGTATTCAGCTCGAAATCCTTCGGCGTATAGACCCGTGCGACGCCCATCGCCGTCAGGCGTTTGGCGTCGTCGTCGGGAATGATGCCGCCGACGATGACGGGGATATGGCCAAGGCCTGCCTCGCGCAATTGGCCCATCAAATCCTCGACCAGCGGAATGTGCGAGCCCGACAGGATCGACAGGCCGACCACATGCGCCTCGTCTGCACGCGCGGCGGCGACGATTTCGGCGGGGGTCAGGCGGATCCCTTCGTAGGAGATATCCATCCCGCAATCGCGCGCGCGCACGGCGATCTGCTCGGCGCCGTTGGAATGGCCGTCGAGGCCGGGCTTGCCCACAAGGAACTTCAGACGGCGGCCCAGACGATCGCTGACCGCATCGACCGCGTCGCGCAGATCGTCGAGCCCTTCTGTCTTGTTGCTGCGGCCTGCCGCCACGCCGGTGGGGCCCCGGTATTCGCCGTGTACGGCGCGCATTTCTGCGGCCCATTCGCCGGTGGTCACACCCGCCTTGGCCGCGACGATGGAGGCCGGCATGATGTTGCGCCCCTCGGTCGCGGCGGCGCGCAGCTCGGCGAGCGCCTTGCGCACGGCCTCAGTGTCGCGTTCGGCGCGCCAGTCGTTGAGCCGCCCGATCTGTTCGGCCTCGACCGCCGGATCGACCACCATGATGCCGCCGTCGCCCGTCATCAGAGGGGAGGGCTCGCCCTGCTGGTATTTGTTCACGCCGACAACGACGGTTTCACCCGCCTCGATCCGGCCCAGCCGGTCGGCGTTGCTTTCGACCAGTCGTGATTTCATGTAGTCGATCGCGTCGATTGCGCCGCCCATGCTGTCGAGATGCGCAAGCTCGGCGCGCGCGCCTGCCTTTAGCTCTTCGACCTTGGCGTCGACGGCGGGGTTTCCGTCAAACAGATCGTCGAATTCCAGAAGGTCGGTTTCATAGGCCATGATCTGTTGCATGCGCATCGACCATTGCTGATCCCACGGGCGGGGCAGGCCCAGCGCCTCGTTCCAGGCGGGCAGCTGCACGGCGCGGGCGCGGGCCTTTTTCGACAGGGTCACAGCCAGCATTTCAATGAGGATGCGGTAGACGTTGTTTTCGGGCTGCTGTTCGGTAAGCCCGAGCGAGTTCACCTGAACCCCGTAGCGGAAGCGGCGGTATTTGGGATCGGTCACGCCATACCGCTCGGCGCAGATTTCGTCCCACAGATCGACAAAGGCGCGCATCTTGCACATCTCGGTCACGAAACGGATGCCCGCGTTGACGAAGAACGAGATGCGGCCGACGAGCGCGGGGAAATCCTCCTCCGCGACGCGGGGGCGCAGCTGATCCAGCACGGCAGTGGCGGTGGCGAGGGCAAAGGAAAGCTCTTGTTCGGGCGTCGCACCGGCCTCTTGCAGGTGGTAGGAACACACGTTCATCGGGTTCCATTTGGGCACATTCGTATAGCAGTATTCGGCCACGTCCGCGATCATCTTGAGCGAGGGCGCGGGCGGGCAGATATAGGTGCCGCGGCTAAGATATTCCTTGATCAGGTCGTTTTGCACCGTGCCTTGCAGCGCGGCGACATCCGCGCCCTGTTCCTCGGCCACGGCGATATAGAGCGACAAGAGCCACGGCGCCGTCGCGTTGATCGTCATCGAGGTGTTCATCTGCTCCAGCGGGATCTGGTCGAACAGCGTGCGCATGTCGCCCAGATGGCTGACCGGCACGCCGACCTTGCCGACCTCCCCGCGCGAGAGCACGTGATCGCTGTCATAGCCCGTCTGCGTCGGCAGATCGAAGGCAACCGAAAGCCCCGTCTGCCCCTTTGCCAGATTGCCGCGATAGAGCGCGTTGGAGGCCTTGGCGGTCGAGTGGCCCGCGTAGGTGCGGATAAGCCAGGGGCGGTCTTTTTTCTGAGCGGTCATGGCAGGCCTTTCGCTAAATCAGTTTGGCAATATTCTTGCGTTGAGTGTCAGATATACGAAACTTTTGGCAAGTGTCAATTCGCTGCGTTGCGGCATCGGCGGGGGCGTGGTTTGATTTATGTTGTCCTGTGCGCGCGCGGCTGCAAGGGTGCACGCCATGACGCAGACCGTACAGCTTCCGCTTTGGCTATTCATCCTGATCGTGCTGTTCGCGGCCGTGACGGCGTTAAGCCATTTTCTGCTGCCGTCGGTGCGCTGGTTCTTCAGGCGCAGGTTTGAGCGGGCGGTGACGCGGCTGAACAAGCGGCTCAAACGCCCCATTCAGCCGTTCAAGCTGGCGCGGCGCCACGACATGATCCAGCGGCTGATCTATGACCCTGAAGTCAGCCGGGAGATCCAGATCTACGCCCGCGAGAACAAAGTGCCCGAAGCGGTGGCGTTCCAGAAGGCGCAGGAATACGCGCGCGAAATCGTGCCCTCGTTTTCGGCATTCGCCTATTTCAGTTTTGCGATGCGCGTCGCCAAGGTGCTGGCGGAGGCCGTCTACCGCATCCGCTGGGCGGAGCGGAACGACGCGATCTTTGCCGAGATCCCCGAGGACGCGACGCCGGTCTTCGTGATGAACCACCGCAGCAACATGGATTACGTGCTGGTCACCTATATGGCCTCGCGCACGTCGATCCTGAGCTACGCGGTGGGCGAATGGGCGCGGGTCTGGCCGCTGTCGGCGCTGATCCGTCTGTGGGGGGCGTATTTCATCCGCCGCCGCTCACGCGGCGGGCTCTACCGCAAAGTGTTGTCGCGCTACGTGCAGATGGCGACACAGGGCGGCGACGTGCAGGCGTTCTACCCCGAAGGGGGGCTGAGCCTGACGGGTAAGCTGCAACCGCCCAAGGTCGGGCTGCTGAGCTATCTTGTCGATGGGTTCGACCCGGAAGGCGAGCGCGATATCGTCTTTATCCCCGTGGCGATCAATTACGACCGGGTGCTGGAGGATCGTGTGCTCATGGCCGCGCACGCGCGCGGTGACCGGCGGTTTGGCGCGCGTGTCTCCGTGGTGGTGACATTCATCCTCAAGAAATTCTGGGAGCGGCTGCGCGGGCACGACACGCGGTTCGGCTCTGCCGCCGTGAGTTTCGGCACCCCGGTGAGCCTGCGCAGCTACGGCAAGCCCGAGGATGTGCAGGATCTGTCGGTCGAGCTGATGGGGCGGATCGAGGACGCGATGCCGATCCTCGGCGTTCCGCTGGTCGCGACCGTGCTGCTGAAGGGCGGACCGCAAAGCGTGATGGCTCTGGAGGGCGCGGTTGCGTCGTTGATGGCGGGGCTGCCCGAGCGCAATTTCGCGCTTAAGGGAGATGTCGCGACCGAAGTGCGACGGGCGTGCCGCCACATGCGCCAGCACGGCATCATCGCCGAACGGGACGGCAAATGGCGGATCGAAGCGGGGCAGGAAGGCGCGGCACAGTTCTATGCCAACTCCATCGCGCATTTTACGAACGCCGGAAATGATCCTGCGAATGCTGCGCCTGCAAAGCAACTTTCTGCACCTGCTGGGTCATAAAATTACAAAAACAGCGCGTCAGAGGTTGCTTTATTACCGTTGCGGCCTTAATCACCTCCCATAAGCACGCGATTCTGCATTGCGGCACATCCCATTCACGGAGGCTTCCATGGCACTGGACACAACAATCGCGCAGTATGACGCACCCCAGAAAGATCTGTACGACATGGGCGAAATGCCCCGATGGGCCACGTGCCAAAGCAAATGTACGCCTGGGCGATCCGCCGCGAGCGTCACGGCGATCCCGATACCGCGATGCTGCAGGAAGTCGTGGATGTGCCGGAGCTTGACAGCCAGGACGTGCTGGTGCTCGTGATGGCCGCAGGCATCAACTACAACGGCGTCTGGGCCGCGATGGGCGTGCCGATCTCGCCGTTTGACGGTCACAAGCAGCCCTATCACATCGCGGGCTCCGATGCGTCAGGCATCGTCTGGGCCGTGGGCGACAAGGTCACCCGCTGGAAGGTCGGTGACGAGGTGGTGATCCACTGTAATCAGGACGATGGCGACGATGAGCATTGCAACGGCGGCGATCCGATGTATTCGCCCAGCCAGCGGATCTGGGGCTATGAGACGCCGGACGGCTCGTTCTCGCAGTTCACGCGGGTGCAGAGCCAGCAGCTGATGCCGCGCCCCAAGCACCTGACATGGGAAGAGGCGGCCTGCTATACGCTGACGCTGGCGACCGCCTACCGGATGCTGTTCGGGCATGAGCCGCACGATCTGAAACCCGGCCAGAACGTTCTGGTGTGGGGGCTTCGGGGGGGCTGGGCTCCTACGCGATCCAGCTGATCAATACGGCCGGGGCGAACGCGATTGCGGTGATCTCGGACGAGAGCAAGCGCGATTTTGTGATGGATCTGGGCGCCAAGGGCGCGATCAACCGCAAGGATTTCAATTGCTGGGGCCAGTTGCCCACGGTCAACACGCCCGAATACGCCACATGGTTCAAGGAAGCGCGCAAATTCGGTGCCGCCATTTGGGAGATCACGGGCAAGGGCAATAACGTCGATATGGTGTTCGAACACCCCGGCGAAAGCACATTCCCCGTCTCGACCTTCGTGTGCAAGAAGGGCGGAATGGTCGTGATCTGCGCGGGCACCACGGGGTTCAACCTGACGTTTGACGTGCGCTATATGTGGATGCATCAGAAGCGCCTGCAAGGCAGCCACTTTGCCCACCTCGCGCAGGCCTCCGCCGCCAACAAGCTGATGCTGGAACGGCGTCTGGATCCGTGCATGTCCGAGGTATTTGCCTGGAACGACCTGCCGGAGGCGCACATGAAGATGAAGCGCAACGAGCACAAGCCCGGCAACATGGCCGTGCTGGTGCAGTCGCCGGTGACGGGTTTGCGCACGCTTGAGGACGCGCTGGAAGCTGGCAAAAGCTGATCCGAGACAAGAAAAACACACAAGCGCCCCGCGAATCACATGGATTTGCGGGGCGTTTACGTTTTGGAAAGGGGTGCGGTGGCATCAAGATGTTGCCGTTTTACCCCCTCGCTATTTATGGGGAGGGAGAATTCGCGAATATCTCGGGGGTCCGGGCGCGTGGTAGGATGGTTTATTAACTATTCGTTAACCTTTTCGGAAGGACACTCGATGCGTAACGACTGGATTTTGGACGTTCTCGCCGACCTGCGCCGCTTTGCCGCCGACAATGATATGCCACATCTTGCCGAGCAGCTGGACGATACCGCGCTGATAGCCACGGCCGAGATCGCCTCCAAGCAGGGGAGGTCCACGCGCGCGCATGGGGACGACGGCTTCGATCGAATTGGTACTACTGGAGCTCGAGCGGGCTAATTCGCTCGACGGGATACAGCGCTGCTCTGAGGCGGTGCGCGATCATTATGGCATCGACCACATAGCCTATCATTGGGTCGACTCGGCGGGGGATCAATACGGCTGCGGCACCTATTCCATCGCCTGGCAAGAGAAATACATCGCGGAGAATTATCTGAGGGTCGATCCGGTCATTGCCGGGTGTTACCAACGTTTCCACCCCTGTGACTGGAAAGCGTTTGATTGGTCGAGCAAGGCCGCGCGGGATTTTCAGGCGGTGGCGGCGACGTATGGCATCGGCAATCAGGGGTTTTCCGTGCCGATCCGGGGCCCGAACGGGCAATTCGCGATCTTTACCGTCAACCACAACTGCGATGATGCCGCATGGGCGCAGTTCACCGAGGAAAACCGCCGCGAGCTGATCTTGATCGCGCATTTCTTTAACGAAAAGGCGCTGGAGCTGGAGCCGGACCGCACGCCGGAGCCCGCGCAGCAGCTCTCGCCGCGCGAAGTGGATGCGATGACGTTGCTGGCCATCGGCTATAACCGCGCGCAGGTGGCCAATTCCCTGTCGATCTCTGAGCATACGCTAAGGGTCTATATCGAAAGCGCGCGGTTCAAGCTAGGCGCGCTCAACACGACCCACGCCGTCGCGCGTGCGCTGAGCCGGGGTTTGATCGTCGTTTGATTTTCTCGTATAACGGGAATCGTTAACGCACCGCACGGTGCTGTCAGGCGTTCGAAACGCTTTGACGAAATGATCCGCCTCGCAGCTCGTGTCTGATTTGAGGGGATCCTACCAGTGCTTCGCTATATCTACGCAAACGACCTTGACCGTTTTCCGCGCCTTGCAGACGAGATGTTCCGCCACCGCGCGGATCAATTCGCCACCCGACTTGGATGGGATGTGACCGTGCACGCCAACGGGCATGAACGGGATCAATACGACGATCTCAATCCGCTTTATGTCATCTGGGAGACGCCCGAAGGCGGCCACGGCGGCTCGATGCGGTTTCTGCCCAGCGTCGGGCGCACGATGGTCAATGAACACTTCGGCCATCTGACGACCGGCCCGATCCGCAGCCCGTTGATCTGGGAATGCACGCGGTTTTGCATGGCGCCGGGGCAGGGCGCGCATGTGGCTGCCGCCCTGATGCTGGGCGGCGGGGAGATCATGCAGGGGTTTGGTATCACGCATTTTGTCGGCGTCTTTGACGCGCGCATGGTGCGGATCTATAGCCGCGTGGGATCGTCGCCCGAGGTTCTGGGCAGCGTCGGTGAGGGCCGCGAGCGGATCAGCGTGGGGCTGTGGAGTTTTGCGCCCGAGGATCAGGCCAAAGTGGCCGCGCGTGCGGGCATCACGCCGGCGCGGTCGGCGGAGTGGTTCGCGCGCGCCTTCGGCCGCAAAACCGGCGGCGAATTGGCCGTGAGCGCCTGATCGCGCTGGTCCCTCTGGCACGGCCCGGCTAGGGTCGCGCCATGAGTGATCTGATCTATTCCGATGACCAGGCGAGCGCCCATGACGCCGTGACGCAGATGCTGCGGCAGGCGGGCGTGAACCTGGACGACGCGCTGCTGATGCCGCCGAAATCCAGTACCGAACAGGTGATGGCGGTGACCGGCAAGGCGGGATCGGGCAAGACGCTGCTGCTGGCCGAGCTTTACCGCGCGCTGGAAGTGGCGGGCGTGGAGATCGTGTCGGGCGACTTCGAGAGCCGCAAAAAGAAGGACAAGCGCACGCTGGCGATCCTGGCGCCGACGAACAAGGCGGCGAGCGTGCTGCGCCTGCGCGGGGTGCCCGCGACGACGATCCACCGGATCCTTTATACGCCGGTCTATGATCCCGAATACGAGCGCATCGCCGAATGGCTTGCGGGCAACGGTGAGCGACCCGACATCGAGGGCCTCACGGACATCGCGCTGGACCGGGCGGCGGCGTTTTACGCGGGCAACAAATCCATCCCGGGCGCGCTGGCCGCCGCCGGGCTGCGCGGGAGTGATTTCATCACCGGCTGGAAGCGCCGGGAGGAGCCGCTCGACATCGGGTTTGTCGACGAATCCTCGATGCTGGATGACAAGCAGTTCGAGGATCTCAAGGAGATCTTTCCCACGCTGCTGCTGTTTGGCGATCCGGCGCAGCTGGCGCCGGTGGGACAATCGGGCACGATGGTGTTCGAAAAGCTCCCCGAGAATCGGGTGTGCAACCTCAACCGTATTTTCCGGCAGGAGGCAGATAACCCGATCCTCGATCTTGCCCATGCGCTGGCCGATCCCGATCTGACGTTCGAGGCGTTTGAGCGGATGGTGGAAGACGCCAGCAAACGGGATGACCGCGTGGTCTGGGGCCAGCGGGTCGAGGTCGATCTGATGGCGCGCTCGCCGGTTCTGGTTTGGCGCAACGCCACGCGGATCCGGCTGATCAACGCGTTCCGGCGCGTGCACGGTGCGCCCGAGGACGCGCTGCTGGAGGGGGAGCCGCTGATCTGTGACGGGATCGAACTGCCGCTCAAACACCGCAAGAAACGGCTGGATCTGGAGGCGCGCGGCCTCATCAAGGGGGCGCAGGTCATCTATCTGGGCGCGGGGCGCAAGCCTGGCTTTTCGCGCCTGCACGTCATGGGGGCCGAGGATCCGCAGGTGAGTGCGGCAAGCATCGTCAAGATCGAGAAACCCGACGAGGAAGAGCCGTTCATCCCCTTCGCCGCGCGCATGGGGGCCACGTTTTTGCACGGGGCGGCGGTGACGATCCACAAGGCGCAAGGCAGCCAGTGGGATACGGTGCAGGTGTTTGCGCCCGATCTCTACGCCGCCGCGCGCATGGGGCGGTCCGAGGCGGGGCAGCCCTTGTGGAAACGGCTTGCCTATGTGGCGATTACCCGCGCGCAGGAGCGGCTGATCTGGGTGGTGCGCAACCGGCTGTCAAAGCCGAGCCACGGGTTGCAGGTGGATGATCTGAAAAAGGTGCCCGCCGCTGCCCTGACGCTTGACGCGCCGGAAGAAATCTAGCGCCGCAGCAGGGTAAAGATCGCCGAGGCACCCCAGCCCGCCGCGATGGCGATGGCCAGCGACATCAGCCCGTACAGCAG
Organism: Sulfitobacter albidus; assembly: GCF_018200035.1. Classification (NCBI taxonomy): domain Bacteria; kingdom Pseudomonadati; phylum Pseudomonadota; class Alphaproteobacteria; order Rhodobacterales; family Roseobacteraceae; genus Sulfitobacter; species Sulfitobacter albidus. The sequence continues at coordinate 485,357 of NZ_CP073581.1, forward strand.
CGACTGCTCGCGGCTCATGGTGAATAGCCACCGCTCCAACCCGACCTTGCGCACGTCGATCACGGTCTCGTACTGCGCGACGACCGACCCGCCGCGCGTGAGGAAGATACGGGTGTCATAGCCACCTTCGGTGAGGGCGGCGGGCAGACGAATCGAGGTGCGGAAAAGGGTCTGCTCCTCGACGGTGACGGCATCCTCGTTGAGCTGGTAGAGATTTGATTTCTTGCGGATGCGGATCAGCGATTGTGTGAACGCGCCCGCGTCCGAGATATTCTGCGGGGCGCCGACGGATCGGATCGCTTGCGGGATCGAGATTTTGTGGCGTTGGTCCTCGACCGCGCGCAACACATCGTCGAGCGGGGCGGAGGTATTGATGGCGTAGAAACTGGGGGCCGCGTCGACCTCTACCGCGTCGGTGTTCACCCAGATGCCAAACCGCTTTTCCTTGCGGCGCACGGTGACGGGCATCGAGGGGCCCGAGACGGCGACAATCACTTGCAGCGGGTCACCTTCGGGGATGGGGGCGTCGCGTTTCACGGCGCCAAAGACTAGGATTTCGGAGCCGTCGAAATTCGTCGTGATCGAGACCTGATTTTTGCTCAGGCCCAGAACGACCTCTTCGGAGGCGAGCGCGGGCAGCGCCAGCAGCGCCCAGAGAAGGAGAACAAGCTCGCGCATCAGTGCCCGCTCGCCCCGATGGAGTAGAGCTCGGCCGGTTGCAGCAACAGCTCAAGCGCCAGCTTGCCACAGACCGCGAGCACCATGATCGCCAGAAGGATGCGCAGTTGTTCGGCCTGCATCTTCACACCGATGCGGGTGCCGATCTGCGCGCCGATCACACCGCCGACCAACAGCAGGACGGCCAGAACGATGTCGACGGTGTAGTTTGTCGTGGCGTGCAGCAGCGTGGTGAAGCCGGTGACAAAGATGATCTGGAAGAGCGACGTGCCCACGACGACCTTGGTCGGCATGCCCAGCAGATAGATCATGGCGGGCACCATGATGAAGCCGCCGCCAACGCCCATGATCGCCGCGAGGATGCCGACGGTGACACCCACGATCAGCGGCGGAATGACCGAGATATAGAGGCCGGACACCCGGAAACGCATCTTGAACGGCAGGCCGTGGATCCAGTTGTGTTTCTTGCGCTTTGGCGCCTTGCCGGAACGGGTGTTGCGGATCGCGCGCAGGCTTTCAAAGAACATCAGCCCGCCGATGACGCCGAGAAACACGACATAGCAAAGTTTGACCAGCAGATCGACCTGGCCCTGCGCCTTGAGATAGTTGAACACCATCACACCCAGCGCCGCGCCGATCAGCCCCCCGATCAGCAGCACCGTGCCCATCCTCAGATCCACCGTCTTGCGTTTGAGGTGGGCCAGCACGCCGGAGAAGGACGAGGCGACGATCTGGTTGGCCTCTGTGGCGACGGCCACGGCGGGCGGGATGCCGATAAAGAACAAAAGCGGCGTCATCAGAAACCCGCCGCCCACGCCAAACATGCCCGACAGGATGCCCACGATCCCGCCCAGCCCCAGCAGCAGGAACGCGTTGACCGATACTTCGGCGATGGGCAGGTAGATTTGCATGATCCCTCCTAGGCTGGGGTGGGTGCAAAATCAATGTTTCTTGCGGCGCGTCGCGGGGGAGGACTTAACGCTCGCGCTAATCTGGACTTATCGTTCCTTGACGTAGGGTTCACCGCCCGCGCGGGGCGGGATCGCCTTGCCCACGAAACCGGCGAGGATGATGACGGTCATCACGTAGGGCAGGGCCGACAGCAGCTGGCCCTGCACGCGCATGCCGGTGATGGTCTGGATCACGTCGGGGCGGGTTTCCAACGCGCCGAAGAGGCCGAACAGCAGGGTCGCATAAAGCGCGTGCCACGGCCGCCATTTGGCAAAGATCAACGCGGCCAGCGCGATGAAGCCGCGCCCGGCGGCCATATCCTTGACAAAGCCCGCCTGCAGCGCGGTCGACAGATACGCCCCCGCGATGCCACACAGAACGCCGCAGATCGCCACGGCGGCAAAGCGCAGCCCCACGACCGAGACGCCGGCGGTATCCACGGCGGCGGGGTTTTCGCCCACCGCGCGCAGGCGCAGGCCAAAGCGGGTGCGAAATAACAGCCACCACGTCAGCGGCACGGCGGCAAAGGCAAGATAGACAAGGATCGAGTGCCCGGAAATCAGCTCATAGTAGAGCGGACCGAGGATCGGCACGTCCTGCATGGCTTCGGCAAAGGGCAGGGTGACGGGTTCAAACCGGCCATTGCCGATGAGCGAGGGCGTGCGCCCGCCCTGTTTGAACCACGCCTGCGCGATCAGCACGGTCATGCCCGCCGCCAGAAAATTGATCGCGACGCCGGAGATCAGCTGATTGCCGCGAAAGGTGATCGAGGCCACGCCGTGCACCGCGCTCAGGACAAGCGAGGCGCCGATGCCGGCCATCAGGCCGATCCAGACGTTCCCGGTAATCGCGGCAATCGCGGCGGAGAAGAACGCGGCGGCGAGCATCTTGCCCTCCAGCCCGATGTCGAAAATGCCCGCGCGTTCGGAATAGAGCCCCGCAAGGCAGGCCAGCAGCAGCGGCGTGGCCAGGCGCACGGTGGAATCCAGCAGCTGGATCAGGGTGAGATACATGTCCATCGGCTCAGCCCTCCTTGCGCATCATCAGGAACAGCCGCTCCAGCGGCATGCGCACCATATTGTCGAGCGCGCCGGTGAACAGGATCACCAGCGCCTGGATGACGACGATCAGCTCGCGCGGGATCGACGTCCACAGCGCAAGTTCGGCCCCGCCCTGGTAGAGAAAGCCAAAGAGGATCGCGGCGATGAACACGCCGAAGGGGTGCGAGCGGCCCATGAGCGCAACGGCGATGCCGATGAACCCCGCGCCCTCGACCGAGTTGAGGACGAGCCGTTCGGCCTCCCCCATGACGTTGTTGGTGGCCATCATACCGGCCAGCGCCCCGGAGATGAGCAGCGTAATCATGATGATGCGCGTGGGCGCGATGCCTGCGTATTGCGCGGCGGGCTCTGACTGGCCAAAGGCGCGGATTTCAAACCCCAGCTTGGTGCGCCAGATCAGGAACCACAGAAAGACACAGGCGGCGACGGCGAGCAGCAGCGAGATATTCGCCGGTGCCGCCTTCGAAAATGCGATGCCGAAGGGGGCGAGCATGTCGTGCAGCGTTGGCAGGTGCACGGCCTCGGGAAAGCGCGCGGTGGCCGGATCCATCTGCCCCGCCGGGCGCAGCACGCTGACCAGCACGTAGTTCAGCAAGGCCGCCGCGATGAAATTGAACATGATCGTGGTGATGACGATGTGGCTGCCGCGTTTGGCCTGAAGATAGGCGGGGATCGCGGCCCAGGCGGCGCCGAACACCGCCCCGCCAATCGCCGCGCCGAGGATCGCCAGCGTCCAATGCGGCCAGGGGATATAGAGACACACAAGCGCCACGCCCAGACCGCCAAGTGCTGCCTGACCCTCGCCGCCGATGTTGAACAGCCGCGCCTGAAAGGCGATGGCGACGGCCAGCCCGGTGAACATGAAGTTCGTGGCGTAGTACAGCGTATACCCCCAGCCATAGGTGGAGCCGAGCGCGCCGGTGATCATCAGGTTCACCGCCTCGATGGGGTCCTCCCCAATGGCGAGGATCACCAGCGCCGACAGCACGGCCGCCAGCAGCAGCGAGATCAGCGGCACGAGGACCACTTCGGCCCATTTTGGCATCACGTCCATGGCGCTAGACCCCTTTGTCGGCTGTGCCCGCGTGGGCGAGGTTGGCTTCGATCTCTTCGACCGGGGGCGGCTGGTCGGTGTCGGTGATCCCGGCCATCAAGAGGCCCAGTTCCCGCTCGTCCGTCTCGGACGGCAGGCGTTCGCCCATCACGTGCCCGTCGAACATCACCGCGATGCGGTCGCTCAGCGCCATGATCTCATCAAGCTCGACCGACACCAGCAGCACCGCCTTGCCCTTGTCGCGCAGGGCGATCACTTGTTGGTGGATGAATTCAATCGCGCCGATGTCGACGCCGCGGGTGGGCTGGCCGATCAGCAGCAGTTCGGGGTCGCGCTCGATCTCCCGCGCGAGCACGATTTTCTGCTGGTTGCCGCCCGAGAAATTCTTTGCCGCAAGCTTGGGGTCAGGCGGGCGGACGTCGAAACGCTCCATCTTGGCGGCGGTATCCTCGCGGATGGCGGCGTTGTTCATCAGCGCGCCAGATTGGTAGGCGGCATCGTGATGATAGCCAAACGCCACGTTCTCCCACGCGGCAAAATCCATGATCAGCCCCTCGCGCTGGCGGTCTTCGGGCACATGGGCGATGCCGCGCGCGCGGCGCGAGCGCCCGTCCGACAGCTTGCCCGTCAAATCCAGCGGTTGGCCGTTCACGGTGATCGTGCCGGTGCCGTCGGCGTAGCCGCCCAGTACCTCAAGCAGTTCGGACTGCCCGTTGCCGGCCACGCCCGCGATGCCCAGCACCTCGCCCGCGCGGACCTGAAGGTCGATGCCCTTGAGCCGCTCAACCCCCTTGTCGTCGCGCACGCGCAGGTTCTTGACGTCAAGGATCACGTCGCCGGGGGTGGCGGGCGTTTTATCCACACGGAGCAAGACCTTGCGGCCCACCATGAGCTCTGCCAGCTCGGCGGGCGAAGTCTCAGAGGTCTTGACCGTCGCGGTCATCTCGCCCCGGCGCATCACGCTGACGGTGTCGGTCGTGTCCATGATCTCGCGCAGCTTGTGGGTGATGAGGATGATCGTTTTACCCTCTTCGCGCAGGCGGCCCAAAATGCGGAAAAGCTGGTCGGCCTCTGCCGGGGTCAACACGCCCGTCGGCTCATCGAGGATCAGAATATCGGCCTGGCGGTACAGCGCCTTGAGGATTTCGACCCGCTGCTGCATGCCCACGCCGATATCCTGAATAAGCGCATCGGGCTCGACGTTGAGGCCGTAATCCTCGGCCAGCTGCACCAGCTCGCGCCGCGCCTTGGTGATCGAAGGGGTCAGCAGGCGTCCGTCCTCGGCGCCCAGAATGATGTTTTCCAGCACGGTGAAATTCTCGACCAGCTTGAAATGCTGGAACACCATGCCGATGCCCGCCGCGATGGCGGCCTGGCTGTCGGGGATCTGTGTCTTTTGACCCTTGATGAAAATCTCGCCCCGGTCGGCTTTGTAAAAGCCGTAGAGGATGCTCATGAGCGTGGATTTGCCCGCGCCGTTTTCGCCGATGATGCCGTGGATGGTGCCGGGCATCACGCGGATCGAGATATCCTTGTTGGCCTGCACGGGGCCGAAGGCCTTTGAAATGCCTTTGAGTTCGATCGCGGGGGCGGTGCTCATCGCGCGGTATCCTGTCGGGAAAGAAGAAAGAGGGCCGCGCCGTGTGTGGCGCGACCCCCCGTTGGTGCGAAGCCTGCGCTTAGAAGTCCAGCGCGGGGCAGCTTTCGTTTTCGTAGTAGGAGGCGACGGTGATTTCGCCATCGATGATCTGCTGACGCGCGGCGTCAACGCTGGCTTTCATCTCTTCGGTGATGAGCGAGGCGTTGTTATCATCCAGCGCATAGCCCACGCCTTCCTCGGCCAGTCCCAGCGTGAACACGCCGGTCTCGACATCGGTGCCCGCGACAAGTGCGTCATAGACGGCCACGTCCACACGTTTCAGCATCGACGTCAGAACCTTGCCGGGGTGCAGGTAGTTCTGGTTGCTGTCCACGCCGATCGACAGGATGTCCTGATCGGCGGCGGTTTGCAGCACGCCCACACCGGTGCCGCCTGCCGCGGCATAGACCACGTCGGCGCCCTGGCTGATCTGCGCTGTTGTCAGCTCGGAGCCTTTCACCGGATCATTCCACGCGGCGGGGGTGGTGCCTGTCATGTTGGCGATGACTTCCGCGTCGGGGTTCGCCGCCTTGACGCCCTGCGCGTAGCCGCAGCCAAAGTGGCGGATCAGCGGGATGTCCATGCCGCCGATAAAGCCGACGGTGCCGGATTCGGAGGCCATGCCGGCCAGCATGCCCACAAGGTACGAGCCCTCATGCTCGGCAAAGCCGATCTGGCGCACGTTCGGCGCGTCGAGCCATGTCACGTCGATGGCCACGAACTTCGTGTCCGGGTAGTCGGGTGCCACGCTCGACAGCGGATCTGCCATGGCGAAACCCATGGTGATGATCGGGTTGGCGCCCGCTTCGGCAAAGCGGCGCAGGGCCTGTTCGCGCTGCGCTTCGGACTGAAGCTCGATCTCGCGGTATTCGCCGCCGGTCTCTTCGGCCCAACGCTGCGCGCCGTTGTGGGCCGCCTCGTTGAAGGATTTGTCGAATTTGCCGCCGAGGTCAAAGATCAAGGCAGGTTCGGCCAGTGCGGCACCGGCGCTGAGCGCGGTGGCGGCAACGGCGCCGAGGAATTTTGTCATGAGGGTCATCAAGGGTCTCCCAGGGTTTGGTGTTGGGGTGCCGACCTTTTGGCAGCCGCACCCGTGGCGCGCGGGTGTCCGCAACGCTTGGCGTAAATTTGCGGCGGGTAAGGGGGTGGGGTCAACCGGATTCTGGTGTCGGGCCGGGCGGGAAGGGGGGCTAACCCAAGGTCATTGCCCGTGACATGAGCACCGCATCGACCGCCGGCCCGTCGCGCCGGGCGTAATAGCCGCGCCGCAGGCCGGTTTGCGCGAATCCCAGCGCGGTATAGAGCGCGCGCGCCGGGATATTGTCGGCGGCTACCTCCAGAAACGCGCGGTCACCGGGGGAGAGGCTGGCGAGCCAATCTGTCAGCAGCCCGCACGCGCGCCCCCGGCGGCGGGCGGCAGGAGCGGTGGCGAGGGTCAAAAGCTCGGATTCACCGGCCACCGTGCGGGTCAGCGCAAAAGCGTCCGCCGCGCTCCAGAGCCGGGTCAACGGATGGGCGCGCGTGTCGGCAATGGCCCGCTCCGACCAGGCCTCCGCAGGGGGGAAGGCCGCGGCGTGAATCCGGGCCAGCTCTGCCGCGGTCACGGAATGATCCGGGGCGGTGCGTCGCGCGCCGGAGCAGCATCCGCTGCGCGCAGGTAGAGGGGGGCGGGCGGCGCAGGCGCGTCCTGCCAGCGTGCGGCGGCCAGCCGAGCGACACCGACGGCGGGGCTGACTGCCGGTGTTGCCGCACGCGCGCCCAGCTTTGCGGCAATTTCCACTGCCTGATCGCCGATGCAGGTCAGATCGGGGTGCGCCCAGCCGTCCAGCGCGTCCAGTGCCACACGTGCGGGGCCGCGCCCGGCGTCGGCGGCAAAGCGTTGCAGATAGACAGCGCCACGCCCCGCCGAAAGGCTGACAAGCGCCGGGCGCTGCGCGTCGAGGGAAAGCGCGTCCATCAGCGGAATACCGACGGCGGGAATACCCAGGCCAAGGGCCAGCCCCCGCGCGGCCGCGACGGAGATGCGGATGCCGGTGAAATTTCCTGGCCCGGTGCCGACGCCGATGGCCTGAAGCTGCTCCGGCGGGACACCGGCCTCCGCCAGCACCTCGGAGATCATGGGCATCAGACGCTCTGCCTGACCGCGTGCGAGATCTTCGTGCGCGGCGCCGATGACATCGCCCTCATGCCATAGGGCGACTCCGCAGTATGGGCCCGAGGTGCTGAGACCGAGGATCATGTCCCGTTTGCGTGCTTACTGTGCGACGGGGCGGACTTCGGTCACTTCGGGGATGTAGTGGCGCAGCAGGTTCTCGATGCCCATCTTGAGCGTCAGCGTCGACGAGGGGCAGCCCGCGCAGGCGCCCTGCATGTGCAGATAGACCACGCCGCGGTCGAATCCGTGGAACGTGATGTCGCCCCCGTCCTGCGCCACGGCGGGGCGCACGCGGCTGTCGAGCAATTCCTTGATTTGGCCCACGACCTCGGCATCCTCGCCGCTATGCTCGGCGTGGCCGGAGGCGGCGGTGTGGCCTTCGTCCATCACGGGCTGGCCGGACTGGAAATGCTCCATGATCGCCCCCAGAAGGCTGGGCTTGAGGTGGTCCCACTCGGTCGCATCCTCTTTGGTCACGGTGACAAAATCGGTGCCGAAAAAGACGCCCGTGACGCCCTCAACCGCAAAGATCCGTTGTGCCAGCGGTGATTTGCCCGCGGCCTCGGCGGTCGGGAAATCCGCGGTGCCCATGTCGAGCACGGTCTGGCCCGGCAGGAATTTCAGCGTGGCGGGGTTCGGCGTGGATTCGGTCTGGATAAACATGGGGCGGAGCCTTTCGATGCGGGGTGATCCTGATATGCGGATCCGGCGCGCCGGTGTCAAGGTTTCTGGAATGGTTCTAAGTTGCGGGGCGGCGGATCAGGTGATCGCTTCGAGCCGTTCCTTGCTCATGTCGCCGGGCACGATGGTGATGGGCACGGGCAGGGTGCCGGAGCTGCGCGTGAGCTGGGTGACAAGCGGGCCGGGGCCCTTGCCATCGGTGCCCGCACCCAACACCAGCACGCCAATCTCGCCGTCCTCGGCGATCTGGGCGATGATTTCGGTGACCGGCTGGCCCTCGCGGATGACAAGCTCCGGGTCGATGCCCTGCCGGTCGCGCATCCACTTGGCGTAGACCTCGAAATGGACCTCGATCCGCTCGCGGGCCTCGGCGCGCATGATGTCGCTGACACCGATCCAGTGATTGAATTCTTCGGGCGGGATGACCGACAGCACTTCGACCCCGCCGCCGGTCTTGGACGCGCGCATGGCGGCAAAGCGCATGGCGTTGAGACATTCGCGGCTGTCATCGAGCACGACAAGAAACTTGCGCATTGTGATTTCCCCCTTGGTGCGCCGATCATGGCGCGGCGGCGGGCTGCATGCAATTGGCTTTTGATAGGTCCAGTTCGCAGCGGCGGGTATCGGAATTTTTCAAAAATTCCGGTCCGAATTTTTTGGAAAAATTCGGGCCCCGGCAGAGAGGTCACGCACCGTCCGACGCGGCCCAGTCCCAATACATCTCGCGCACGCGCTGTGTCACCGGATTGCCGTTGCCGCCAACCTCATAGGTCGTGTCATCAAAGGCGCGGATGGGGGTGACCTTCATCATGTTGCCCGACAGGAAAACCTCGTCGGCGGCATGAAAATCGTCAAAACTCAGCACCCGTTCGTGTACCTTCATCCCGTCGGCGCGCATGTTGGACATGTGGCGCGCGCGGGTGATCCCGGCAAGAAACGTTCCGTTCGGGATGGGGGTGAATACCTCGCCGTCGCGTACCATGAACACATTTGCCGTCGCCGTCTCCGCCACATTGCCCATGGCATCGGCCACCAGCGCGTTGCCAAACCCCTTTTGCCGCGCCTCCGCCAGCATCCGCGCATTGTTGGGATAAAGGCACCCCGCCTTGGCGTTGACCACATTGTCCTCCAGCACCGGTCGGCGGAACCGCGTGCGGGTGAGGGTGCTGGACGCCTCGGGCGGGGCCATCGGGATCTCTTCGAGCGAGACGCAGAACCCTGTCGCCCCGGCGCGTGGCACGATGCCCAACTCGTCGCCCTCCAGCGCCCAGTACATCGGGCGGATATAGACCGCCTGCGTATCGGCGTAGCGCGCCAGCCCTTCGCGGATGATCGCAACCATCTGCGCGGTCTCGACGCTGGGCGTGATCATCAACGCCTCTGCCGAGCGGTTGATCCGCGCGCAATGCGCCTCCAGATCCGGGGCGAGCCCACCAAAGAGCCGCGCGCCGTCGAACACGGTCGTGCCCAGCCACGCGCCGTGATCGGCGGCCTTGATGACGCTGATGTCACCACTGTGCCAGGTCCCTTCGAAATAGGTGGCGATATTGGTGCCGGTGGCCATGGCAGGCTCCTTTCAGGGGGCGGAGTGGTAGATGCCTTCGGGCAGGTTCAGTGCCGCGGTCAGATCGCGCAGCTGCGTCGGCGACAGGGTGATTTTGGACACGCGGTCGGTCTTGGGATCCCACTGCTCGATCGTGATCTCGCTGTCAAAGGCGTTGAGCGTCACGTCCTCGCGCAAGGGGCTTTCGCCCTCATCGACAAGGGTGATCACGGTGGCGTCAAATTCATGCTCGATTGTAAACATGCGGCAAGAGTATCCGAACCCTGCGGCGGCGCAAGACCGCCTCTGTCGCGGATGTGAGCATAAAGCCGCTTTCCTGCGTCGCCGGGCGTGCTAGACTTCTGTCCGTGTCCGAAGTGGAAGGAAACCTATCGATGATTGCCCGTGTTCTGAGTGCCTTGGGTCTTGTTGCTGTTGTGGCGGCTTGTGAACCCGTGCCGGGGGGCGGCACCGCGTCGACGCCGACCGCAACACCGGCGGCGACACCGCAGACCGCACGCGGGGCTGCGCGCAGCTTTGCGCGGGTCGTGCAGACGGTTGAGCCTGTGGCAGAACGCGAGTGCCGTGCGCGCACCCAAAACGTCAATTGCGATTTCAACATCGTCGTTGATGACCGTCCCGGACAGCCTGCCAATGCCTACCAGACACTCGACCGGCAGGGGCGTCCGATCATCGCCTTCACGCTTGGCCTGATCGATGACGCGCGCAACGCGGATGAGTTGGCGTTTGTGCTGGGCCACGAGGCGGCACATCACATCGCGGGCCACATCGGGCGCCAGCAGCAGAACGCGGTTGCGGGGGCGGTGATCTTCGCCGGTCTGGCGACGCTCAGCGGGGGCGATGCCTCTGCGGTGCGCACGGCGCAGCGGCTGGGTGCGCAGGTGGGCGCGCGCAGCTATTCCAAGGAGTTCGAGCTTGAGGCCGACGCGCTGGGCACCATCATCACGTCACGCGCGGGATACAATCCGCTGCGAGGGGCTGAATTCTTTACCCGTATCCCTGATCCTGGCGACAAGTTTTTGGGCACGCATCCGCCCAACCGCGACCGCATCGACATCGTGCGCCGCACGGCTGCTGGTCTTTAGACCGGCAGCCGCCCGGACGCAGGACGGCGCAGGCGGATTACGATCCCCACGCATGAAATCACGATAAAGAAAGTCTGGATCAGCGCGGCGGGCAGGTTGAAATTGCTCGTCAGCCCGATCAGCACTGCACTTGCGGCCGTGAGGTTGATGGTGAAATACGCCGTCGAGCGGCTACACAGGATGTGCAGGGTGAGCAGCGCGTAATTGCCGACGTAAAGGGCGAACCCGAGCAAACCGATTGCGTCGGCCAGGGCCGGGGAAAGAAAATCGAATGTCATTTGTGTATCCACTTGAAAATAGTCTGGGTCGCGGCCGAAAATTGGCCAGAACGGCATCCGATAATCACGTTGTCTGCCGTGGTATCTGCCTATCCCACCCTAGCCTGCGCACCAAGTAGGGTTTTCCGGACCTTTGGGGGCGGGAGAGGCCTAGAGGCTCAGCGCGATTGCCGCGAAAAAGCAGATTGAAGCCACCAGAACAAAACCGTGCCAAATGGCATTCTGGAACCGCATGGATTTGCGTTTGTAGATCAATGTGCCCGCCGAATAGGTCAGGCCGCCGATGACGACAAGACCTAGTGCCTCACCTGGCAGGTTGCGCCACATCGGCCCGATCAGCAGCACCGACAGCCACCCCATTGCGAGATAAAGGGCAAGCGAGCCGCGCGCGTCGGTGCCCCAGCCGCGCAGCTTTGCCACCGCGCCGATGATCGCAAGCGTCCAAACGACGCCAAGGATGCCGTAGGCAAAGCCCGATCCGATCACCGCAACCAGCGGCGTGTAGGTGCCCGCGATCTTGAAATAGATGGTGGCGTGGTCGATCCGGTGAAACAGCGGGCGCGTGCGGTCAACCGGCGACATGTGATAAAGCGCGGAGGCGCCGAAGGCGGCCAGCATGCACATCCCGTAGATCAGCACCGCGCTCACATCCGCCGCACTGCCGGAAGCCTGCCAGATCAGCACGCCCGTTGCGGGCAGAGCAAACAGAAGGCCTGCGGCATGAATGACACCGTCGGCAATCGTCTCGGGGCGGGAATGTGGGTAGGCCATGCGCGAAGCCTATCAAATCTGCGGAAGGAGCAAAGCGCTAACGGCGCGTCACCCGCCGGCAGCTTCGCGGCGCAGGTGCATCCGGTAGAGGATCGGGGCGAGGATGTGGTCATAGACCCGGCACGCGATCCAATGGATGCCCGGCGTGTTCACGACCCGCGCGAGCCAACGGTAGCGCGGGATTTCCTGCCACAGCACCACAAAAGCAGGCACACCGCCGTAGATCTGACCGTTCTTGCGCACGTGCAATCGTTTCGCAGCTGCCTCCGCCGTGACCCCCCAGGCGTCCAGCATCTGCCGGTTGCCCAGATCATCGTACCGGATCGGCAGCGCATCGCGCGCGCTCAGCTTGGCGTAATGATCAACCTCTCTGCTGCAAATCGGACAGCTGGCGTTGTACAGGACTTCGGTTTCATCGCTCATGCAGATGATCTATGCGGTGCGGCGCCGATGAAAACCCCTCAGCGGGGTTTGTTGCTGTCAATCCACCGCGACATGAGCGCGCGGTCGCGAAAACACTCCGGCGGGACCTGCGTGCGCTTGAGCTTTGCGATCCGTTCGGCAAAGCCCACCTGTTTCGAAGATGGATAGGCGTTGAACGCACTCTCGCGCGGCTTGTGCGCGTCGATCCACGCCGAGAGGCGGGCGCGATCCGCCTCGATCCCCTTGGGCAGGGGGCTACCGGTTTTGGCCGCCAGCGCGCGGGCATAGTCGATCTGCTTTTCGCTTGCCGGTTGGGGATGGCTTAGCGGTAGCTCAAGCGCTTGTGGCTCTAGAAGGCCGGGAAAACTGAATTGAACGGACATGACGCCCCTCCGATGTTCCTTGTTGGACAGATATAGAACATTAAGGGAACATTTGCAAGGGCCAAGCGATAGTCACGCTTGCGGACGGCACGATCATCCGGTCCAGATCGCGAGGAGTTGCGCGACGGACTGCTGGGTGAGGTAGGCCAAAAAGCCGATAAGCATTATGGTATAGAGCGCGCCAAGGCCGCGGGCCGTCAGGCTGCGATAGCGGATATGTGCGCGGTCGAGCAGGGCAGAGAGGGGGCGTCGCATCGGGGGCTCCTTGCTGAGGGATGCAAGAGGCATGCGCGCGAAAGGTTAACAACGGCAACAGGCGCCGCGCGGCGATTTCAAGGGTGGCGCAACGCGCGTTTCCTACACCAGCCGCCCCCACAGATCGTATTCACCGGCCTCATCCACCTCGACTTCGACCAGATCACCGACGGAAAGCCGCTCGAACCCTTCGTCGATGAACAGGTTGCCGTCGATTTCGGGCGCGTCTGCCTTGGTGCGGCAGGTGGCGGCCTCCGCGTCGATTTCATCCACCAGCACCTGCATGCGGCTTCCCACCTTGACGGCCAGCTTGGCCTCGGAAATCGCCTGTGCCTTGGCCATGAAGCGGTCCCAGCGGTCCTGTTTGATCTCTTCGGGGACGTGATCGGGCAGCGCGTTTGACCGCGCGCCCTCCACGTTTTCGTACTGAAAGCAGCCGACACGGTCCAGCTGCGCCTCGTCCATCCAGTCGAGCAGGGTCTGGAATTCGGCTTCCGTCTCGCCGGGGTAGCCGACGATGAATGTCGATCGCAGGGTGATATCGGGGCAGACCGCGCGCCACGCGGCGATTTCGTCGAGGGTGCGCGAGGCGGCGGCAGGCCGTGCCATGCGTTTGAGCGTATCGGGGTGTGCGTGCTGGAACGGGATGTCGAGATAGGGCAGCACCAGCCCCTCGGCCATCAGCGGGATCAGCTGGCGCACGTGCGGGTAAGGATAGACGTAGTGCAGGCGCACCCAGGCGCCGAGGCTGCCCAGATCGCGGGCCAGATCGGTGATATGGGCGCGGTGGCCGCGATCCTCGGCGTGCTTGATGTCGACCCCATAGGCGGAAGTATCCTGGCTGATGACCAGCAGCTCTTTGACACCGTTTTCGACAAGTTTTTCCGCCTCGCGCAGCACCGCATGGGCGGGACGGCTTTGCAGCCGTCCGCGCATGTCGGGGATGATGCAGAACTTGCACTTGTGATTGCAGCCTTCCGAGATCTTCAGGTAGCTGAAATGCCGGGGCGTCAGCGAGACACCGGACGCAGGCAGCAGATCAATGAACGGATCGGGATCGGGTGGCACGGCGGCGTGCACCGCGTCGAGCACACGCTCGTACTGATGCGGGCCCGTGACGGCGAGCACCTTTGGATGCGTACCGGTGATGTAGTCGGGCTCTGCACCAAGGCAGCCGGTGACGATCACACGACCGTTCTCGGTCAGCGCCTCACCGATGGCGTCAAGGCTCTCTGCCTTGGCCGAATCAAGAAAGCCGCAGGTGTTCACGATCACCGCATCCGCGCCCGTATAATCGGGCGAGATGGCGTAGCCTTCGGCGCGCAGGCGGGTCAGGATACGCTCGGAATCGACCAGCGCCTTTGGACAGCCAAGGCTGACCATGCCGATGGTGGGTTGGCCGTTGCGGGGCGCGTCGGTGATCCGCGCGCGGGGTGCAAGATCGGGGCGCAGGTCTGGTGGATTTGTGCTCATGCTCTGCGCTATAGGGCAGTGCGGCGGTTTGGGCAATCAGGGCCGCACGACGGGTAACCCGGCGGCGATCCATCCCGGCCCCGCGCCGGAGCCGAGCATCCCCTCGGGCACGTCGATGATGTTGGTAAATCCTGCGGCGGTCAGGCGTTTGCTGAGCCCACGCGAGCGCACGCCGCGCGCGCAGATCAGCGCGATGGGCCTGGTGCCGGCAACCTCTCGCAATGCGGCCACGAAATCTTCGCGGCGCATGTCGAGCGGTACGGCACCCGCGCCGACACCCGTACGCGCCCATTCATCGGGGCGGCGGATGTCGATCAGAGTGATCGCGCCGGATGTGGCGGCGGCGTGGGCGTCCTGAACGCTCAGCGCATCATCTGATACCTCGGCGCCCACGTTAAACCAGCGCGCACCCCCAAACAGCGCCAGTGCTGCGCCGCCAACCAGAATACCCCGCCGTGCAAGGGCACGACGGGGTCTCTGGTCATCGGGGGAGGGGAACCCCGACGTCATGGATCAGCCTTTGGGCGCCGCCGAGGACCACTGGGGAATGGCGCGATCGGAAGCAGGTTGCGGGTCAAGGCTGGGCCAATTGGATGTCGACAGGTTCAGATTGCCGGGAATGTCCTCTTCCCAGAAGCCGACGACGTTTTTCGTGATGTTGAGATAAAGCTTGTCGTCCACAATCCGCCACAGCGTCGGGTTGCCCGGCACCTTGCCACCCTTGGCGACGCCGTAGGCGCAGTGGCCATCGTATTGGGGCGCATATTTGGCGGGATTGGCGAGGAACGCCTCGCGGTTCTCTTCGGACGAGAAGGCGAATGTAGCACCATTATACTCCGCCGTGATCGCCTTGTTGCCCGGAACCGGGGCGGGCTGGGATTGGCCGACGGGGTTCTGGGGCAGCGAGAAATAGGCGACGACATCGTAGCCCGATGCGGCAAAGCCCGTGTCATCGACGTACTGATCGCCGGCAAAGGCGGCACTGGCAAAGCTGATGGCGGTCGCGGTGGCCGCGATGGCGAGGGTAAAGCGGTTCATGGTCTCTCCTGGTCTTGGCGGGGCGGGTCTGTTCCCGCTTGATGAGAACCTATGGGGCGCCGCGATCAAATGCATCTCGCAATGGCGTTACCTCTCGCCCGCGTGAGCGGGCCGTAACAAGGCGCCAGGAAAATCAGGCGCCGCGTGTCATAGGCCAAAGATTTCGCCCATGTTCTCGATGATGGCGGTCAGCAACATCGCACCGACAATCAGAAGGGCCACCCACCACAGAATGTGGCACAGGATTGCGGCCACGCCCAGGCTTGCGCCATAGGTGGCCAGACGCCATCCTTCGCGGCGCACGCCGGAGATCGCGGCCAGAACAAGGGCGATCACGCCGATCATTGCACCGACAAGCGCCATCCCCCCGGACGTGGCGGTTTCCGTCACCGGCGGCGGTGGCGATGGCAGGCCGATCAGGGACCGCCAGGCGTTGCGCCTGATTTCCCCGGCAATCTCACCGATTTGCACGGCAGCGGAAGGGGCGGGCTCTGCCAGCACACCCGATATGTGGACAAGCACAAGCACCAACGCCACGGCGCCCGAAAGAAGCGCCCAAAAGCCCCAGGTAGAGATGAGCGGGGCAGGGGGAGGGTGATTTGTGAATCCTGGGCCATAGAGCGACGTTAACCGATCAGTTTGTCCGAAAGATGGTCAATCGGGGCCAACGGTATGGTTTTTGGCGGTAGTTTATTTTTACCTTTGGCGGCGGACTGTCGGGCGCGCGCTTGTACGGCGGACGCCACCGGCGCATCGTGGGGGCGATGTTGCGCGTTTTGTTTCATATCGGGATTGTTGCGTCGCTGACGGTGCTGACGCAGCTGGGCGGGGTGGCCTGGCTGATTGCGCTACTGTTCCAGCGCAGGGTGCTGGCGTTTGTGCTGGGGTATGCAGCACTGGCGGTGTCGGCGGTGTTTGTCGCACCCCTGTTCGGGCGCGTGGCGCTGAGCTGTCTGGATGAGGGGCCGCTGGAAGTACACAGCTGGATGTATTGCGCGCTGAACCGCACTTACGTGGCGCCCGAGCTGGCGGATGCGTTGCGCGAGGCGGCCGAGGAACTGGCGCGCGCCTATCCCGGCACGCGCACGCAGGTTCTGGACGCGAATTTCCCCTTCTTCGACGGCTTTGCCCTGTTACGACATCTGTCGCACGACGACGGGGAAAAGGCGGATCTGGCATTCTACTACCGCGACGCGGGCGGCTATCTGCCCGGCGCCACCCGCTCGCCCATCGGGTATTTCGCCTTTGAACAGGGGCCAAGCGATTGCCCGCCGGTCTGGCCCACGCTGCGCTGGGACATGGGCGCGGTACAGGGCCTGTGGCGGGATCTGGATCTTGAGCCGGAACGCACGGCGGCGATGCTGCGGATCCTGTCCGACGACCCGCGCATCGGCAAACTCTTTGTCGAGCCGCATCTGGCGGCGTCGCTGGACGTGGCGCATCCCAAGGTGCGGTTTCAGGGGTGCCGTGCGGCGCGGCACGACGACCACATCCATCTGCAGCTGCGCTAGCGCAGATTGGGCGGAGTGTCGGGGTCGCTGCCGGGCATGCGCGGGGTCTTTTGCAGCTGCTCCATCTGCGGCAAATCGAATCGCAGGCCCACGCGCGTCAGCTTTTCGACGGTTGCATCGGTGTGGGTGAAGAAACCGACGTCCAGCGCACCGGCCTCGATCCCGGAAAAGGTCAGCGCCTCGGACGTGGCGCGCACCAGCGCGTCCTGCGCGCGCGGGATCGCGTCGATGAAGGCCAGCAGATGCCCGCGCCCGCCGCCCTCGTAGGTCACGCCGACCAGCCACGCGTTCGCCGCCATGCCAGTGGCGGTGGCCAGCTTGGCGTCGATCGCTTCGATCAGGGATTCGGGCAGGCCCTTGGGCGGGTGCAGGCTTTCGATGCGGGCCTCGACCTCGCCTGCCTGATGGCTCAGCGTTTCGCGCAGCCAGGCGACGGCGGTGTCGGGCAGCAGGATCGACGAGGCCGCCACGCCGAGGTTGAGCGCCAGACCGAACGGCTGCCCCTCAAGCATCGCGGCCACGTTGCGGCCGGACAGCGCCACGTAGGCGCCCGCGTCCCCGGCGTATTCCGCCAGCCGCTGCGCGCGGTCGAACACCAGCAGATATTGCGCGCCGTCGCGCTCCAGCACCTGCGGTTCGATCTGGTCGCCGTCGGGCTCCCGCTCCAGCAGAAGGTACAGCTCGACGTCCGCCATGCGTTCGTAAAAGCGCAGGCGGGCGGTGTCGTCGTCCTCGTCCGCCATCATGGCGGCGTGGGCAAGGTCAAGCGGGGTCTGGGTCATTCACATCACCTGCATCACGGCGGCCTGCAGGCGGGGGATGACCTCAGCCTCGAACCACGGGTTTTTCCTGAGCCACCCTGTATTGCGCCACGAGGGATGCGGCAAGGCAAAGACCCCCGGCGGATGGCCCTCCCAATTGCGCACGGCCTGCGTCACGGTGGTGAAATCGGGCAGATGATAGCGCATCGCGTGGCCCCCGATCAGCACCGTCAGCCGAATGTCGGGCAGCATCGCCAGCGCATCCGCACGCCACGTGCGCCAGCAGACGGGCGGGGGCGGCAGATCGGATCCCTTGGCATCATAGCCCGGAAAGCAGAACGCCATCGGCACGATCGCGACGCGGCTGCGGTCATAGAACGCCGCCTCGTCCAGCCCCAGCCAGCTGCGCAACCGCACACCGGATTGGTCCCAGAAGGGTGTGTTGGCCTTGTGCACCCGCATCCCCGGTGCCTGACTGGCGATCAGCAGGCGCGCGCCGGGCGCGAACCAGACGATCGGATTGGGCCGGTGCGCCGTGGCCGTGGCCGCAAAGCGGTCAGCGCAGAGCGTGCAGGCACGCAGATCGTCACGGATATCCTTCATCCCCGGCCAGATAACGCCTGCATCCGGCTTTCCAAGGGACGGCATATCGCCGCCCTAAAATTCCCCGTCAGGGAAGCATTGTGGATTTGTTTCGCAAACGGACATAATGTGGTCAAGATATCGGGGTAATCACCCGGTGAACCTCCGCCAGAGAGGGCTTATATCAATCCACAAGCCGAACCGGAGCAGGCGCGCAATGTTGGAATTCCGCAACGTATCCAAGTCCTACTGGACTGGCACGCAGCACAAGGTCATCCTTGACCGGGTGTCGTTTCGCGTGGAGTTGGGGAAATCCATGGGCATCCTCGCCCCCAACGGCACCGGCAAGACGACCCTCATCAACATGATGGCAGGGCTGGAAAAGCCCGATGAGGGTGAGATCCAGCGCGATTGCAACATTTCCTTTCCGCTGGGGTTCATGGGCGGTGTCGTCTCAAAAGTCTCGGCGATGGAAAACGCACGCTACATCGCGCGGCTCTACGGGCTCGATCCCGACTATGTGGAAAGCTTTTGCCGCTGGCTCTGTGGTCTGGGAGAGTATTTCGATCAGCCGCTGGGCACCTATTCATCGGGGATGCGGGCGCGCTTTTCATTCGCGCTGATGCTCGCGCTCGATTTCGACATGTATCTCATCGACGAGGGGATGCCCTCGACCACGGATGTGGAATTCAACCGCAAGGCAGGCGAAATCCTGCAGGAACGGCTGCGCACGACGACGATCATCATCGTCTCGCACCAGCCCCAAACGCTCGAAAAATTTGCGCGTACGGCCGGCGTTCTCATGAACGGTCAGCTCAACGTTTTTGACAGCTTGGAAGAAGCGAAACGGCTCTATGACTACCAAACCCAAAGCTAGAAAATTCCGCATCAAACGCAGCCCATCTGCCACGACCGAAGGGGCAACCCCGGCGGCAGAGGCCCCGCAGGCGCAGACCGCGCGCCCGCAGGAGGCGCCGCGGCGCGCCCCGGTAGAGCACCCAGAGCCCCCCACGGAGCAACCCGAGGCCCAGGCCGGAGAGGTCGCGTCAGCCGCGCAGGTTAGCGGGGAGCAGGATATCGACGCGATCCGCCGCGAGGGCCTTACAGGCCGGCAGCTGCGCATGGCGCGGCGCGTGGCGCAAAAGCACGGGCTGCCGGCGACGTCGGATTTCGACGCGGTGCGCCTGCTGCGCGCCAAGGGGATCGATCCCTTCCAGCGGTCCAACATGCTGGAACTGGTGGTGCCGCAAGCGGGCGGTGAGCCGCGCGAGGGTGGTCCCGGTGACGCGCTTGCGGCCCTGCCCGGACAGGAAGGCGGCGCGGGAGCGGGGCGGGTGCAACTGCCCCAGACCGTGCCGCTGGGCCGCAATAGCCTGCCCTCGACCGAGATGGCGCGACCCAATCCGATGGAACAGCGGATGCGCGAGATTTCGGAAATCCAGAAGGACATCACCCGGCGGCGGCGCAAGAAGATGGGCCTGCTCATGGTCAGGCTGGCATTTTTCGTGCTCATTCCGACGTTCTTTGCCGGATATTATTTCTACAAGGTGGCGACCCCGATGTATGCCACCGACAGCCAGTTCCTGATCATCCAGAACGAGGGCAGTGGCAATGCCGGTGGCCTTGGTGGGCTCTTGCCCACGCAATTCGCCACCTCTCAGGACGCCATCGCGGTGCAGAGTTTCCTTCAATCCAAGGACGCGATGTTGCGGCTTGATGAGGACGCGGGCTTCAAGGATCACTTTACCGACGCCGCCATCGACCCGATCCAGCGGTTGACCGAGGATCCGACCAACGAAGAGGCCTACAAGCTTTACAAGAAGAACATCAAGATCGGCTATGACCCGACCGAGGGCGTGATCCGGATGGAGGTGATCGCCGCGGATCCGCAGGTAGCCACCAAATTTTCGGAGCGGCTGCTGAGCTACGCGGAATCGCGGGTGAATGAACTCAGCCAGGGCAAGCGTGAGGACGGGATGCGCGACGCGCAGCGCGCCTTTGAAGCGGCCGAGCAGAAGCGGCGCGATGCCCAGCAACGGCTGATCGAGCTTCAGGTCGCCAATGGTGTCGACCCCGAAGCTGTCATCGGCGCCATCCGCGGGCAGATCACGCAATACGAAACCCTGCTGATCGAAAAGCAGCTGGAACTGGCCGCGCTATTGGACAATGCGCGCCCCAACCGCGCCAAGGTAGACGGCACCCAAGGCGACGTGCGCCGCATTCAGGCGCAGCTGGATCAGCTCAACGACCGATTGAGCAATGCGACTGAAGGCGAAAACTCGCTCGCGCGCCAGGCGGTCACGCTGCAACTGGCGCAGGCGGATCTGGTCAGCGCGGATGCCAATTTGCAGCTTGCCCTCACGGGGATGGAGGCCGCGCGCACCGAGGCCAGCCGGCAGGTACGCTATCTCACCGTGGCGGTGCGCCCGGTACCCAGCGAAGAGCCCAGCTATCCACGCAGCTTTGAAAACACGCTCCTTGCCTTCCTGATCTTTGGCGGGATCTATCTGATGCTGTCGCTGACCGCCTCGATCCTGCGGGAGCAGGTGACCTCGTAACGGTGAGCAATACATCCGAAGAAGGGCCGCGCGGCAGATGTCGTGCGGCCCTTTGTGCGTTTGGAGCTTTGGGTTATTCGGCCGCGACCGGCGTCTTGTCGGCCAGCAGCGCGCCAAAGCGGGCGCGTTCGGCCATGGCGTGTTTCACGATGGCGGGTTCGCGCAGGGTGTAGGGGCTTTCCATGCGCAGGGTGCTGGGCGCATTTTTGCTGATCTTGACGCCCGACAGGGCCGACAGCGGCACAGCCAGTACAAGGCTCGCGACAATGGGCGCCAGCCAGAGCGACACAAGCCCGGCGATCAGGCCGCTCAGCAGCAGAAGGCCCAGAACCGTCTCCAACCAGTGAAATTTCAGCAACGTTGTCCAGCTATGGTTCTGCGCGTCACGCGCCTGCGGCGCCCAGGCTTCGGTGCGGGTGACATAGGCGTTCACGACCGCTTTGGTCTGCTGGATCATCATGATCGGCGCATAGGCGACCGACAGGGCTACTTCGACAAGAAAGCTGCCCAGAAACGCGGCCTTCCCGCCGAAAACCCGCGCCGCGCGAGGCGTGGCGGCGATGATGCCCGCGCCCGCGATCTTGGGCGTGAGCAGCAGTGCGTACATGATGACAAGGAACACCGCGCTGTCGATATGGCTCATGGCCGGAGGCCAATCGGGGAAGAGCGGGTTGGCCTCGTTGAAATAGCGGATGACGTTTGTTTCCTGATCCACCCCCAGAAGCGCCCAGATCACCAGCAGGATGAACCACGCCGGGCTCAGCAGATAGCTGATCGCGCCATGGAACAGGTGAAAGCGGGATACCGGGTGCAGCCCCTTGGTGCCAAGCAGCCGCAGGTGTTGCAGGTTTCCCCGGCACCAACGCCGGTCGCGGATGACGTAGTCGATCAGCGTGGCGGGGGTCTCCTCGAAACTGCCGGTGACGCGGGGTAGGAACCGTACCCGCCAGCCCGCGCGGCGCAAAAGCCCCGCCTCGACAAAATCATGCGACAGGATCAACTCTGACCGGCCCCCGCGTCCGCGCATATGCGGCAGCATCGCCGCGCCCGCAAAGGCGCGGGTGCGGATGATCGCGTTGTGGCCCCAATAATTGCCCTCGGTCTGCGCCCATGTCGCCAGTCCCTCGGCCAGCAGCCAGCCGTATGCGATGTTGGAGAATTGTTGCAGCCGGGCAAACACCGTCTGCGCCCCGATCAGCATGGGAAAGCTCTGGATCAGCCCGGCACCGGGATCAAGCGACAGCTCGGACGCCAGCCGGTCAATGGCGCGTCCGGTCATCAGGCTGTCGGCGTCGAGCACGACCATGCCCTCGTACCCGCCGCCCCAACGGCGTGTCCATTCAGCAAGATTACCGACCTTTTTGTCGGTGTTCTGCGCGCGGCGGCGATAGTGCACGGCAAAGCCGTCGGGGGCTGCGGCCTTGAGCGCGCAGTAGGCGCGCCATTCAAGCGCTGCAATCTCTTCGTCGCGGGTGTCGGAAAGCACGAACAATGTGTAGCGATGGGGTCCGCGCCTTGCGGCCAGATCGGCAAGCATCGCGTGGGCGTTCCCAAATACGTTCTGCGGCACCTCGTTGTAGATCGGCACCAGCAGCGCCACATCTATGCCCGGTGCATCGCGGGATGCGCGTGCCTCAGCGCGGGCGGCGGCGGCCAGACCCGCGATGGCCACGCCGACGGTGCTTACCGACAGGCAGACCCAGACAAAGGTGACGGCAATCATGCTCAACAGCGCCCATTCCAGCCCGGTCATGCCGTCCTGCGCGAACCAGCCGTAAAGGCCGTTCATCAACAGGGCGGTGCCGATCAACGCCGGCACGAATGTCGCGAGCCTCCACAAGCGACTGCGGGCGGGGGCGGACGTGTCGGCCTGCGGTGCGGGTGCGGCGTCCAACGCCTGTTCGGGCGCCGAAATCGGCGCAGGCGGCGGCATATCCATCGGCAAAAGGGGGGCTGCGCCCATCAACTCTGTGTCCATCTGTAAAGCCACACCTCGCTGAGCGGGGCGCCGGCCGTGCGCAACTGCACGCGAAACTCGGAATAGGTGGCACCCTCTGCGTGAAAGGTAAACGCCAGTCGGGGGCCATTGGTTTCAGGGTTGCGCTGAAGAATTCCGGGGCTGACGCGCCCGTGGCTGGAGCGCAGGATCACGTCAATCTCGGACAGATCTTCCGGCACCGCGTCGCCATTGTCGAAATCAATTGCCATGACCAGCCCGCCTTCCATGCGCCCGCCCATCGCGGTGTGGCGCACCGGCACAAGGCCCATCGGAGGGGGCGAGGGATCAGCGCCCCACTGCAAGCGGTAACGCATGTCATGACTACCCCCTGCGGGAATCGGGGCCGAAGGGCGCCAGTAGGCGACGATATTGTCGTAGATCTCCAGATCGGCGGGGATTTCGACCAGCGTCACGCTGCCCGGCCCCCAATCGCCGCGCGGTGTGATCCAGGCCGAGGGGCGATCGTGGTAGAGCGCTTCGAGATCGTTGTAATCGCCAAACGCGCGCTTGCGCTGCATCAGGCCAAAGCCTTTTGGATTGTTGTCGCCGAAGGCGCTGATCTGCAGCGTCGTGGGATTGGCAAGCGGGCGCCAGATGACCTCTCCGCCGCCGTTGTGGATGAGCAGTCCGTCGCTGTCATGCACATTGGGACGAAAATCCGAGAAACGGTTCCGCATGGTCTGATCGAAAAGGAACATGGATGTCAGCGGGGCGATGCCCACGTTGGTCAGGTCGGTGCGGGCAAAGATCGTGGCCTCGACCTCCATATCCAGCACATCGCCATGGGCGATCTCGAAACGGTAGACGCCCGTGCAGCTGGGGCTGTCGAGCAGGGCATGCACCACCACGGCGCGATCCTGCGGGCCGGGCCGTTCGATCCACAGCGCGGTGAAATCCGGAAACTCCTCACCCATGGGATCGCCCGTTTTCAGCGCCAGACCGCGCGCCGACAGCCCGTAGGTCTGCCCGGTGCCGATGCCGCGAAAATAACTTGCCCCCTGAAACACCGCGTATTCCGAAAAGTTGCCCGAGCCGGTCAGATCGCCGCGCAGGCGGATGCCGGAATATCCCATGTGCTCGTTCAGCGGCAGATCGGGGAAATCCTGTGCGCGGTCAAAGGCGTCCATGTCGAAGACCAGCGGCAGGGACTGGCCGTCCGAGACCACGTTGATCTCGACCCCGCGCGGGAAATAGAGGCCGGGCGGAAACGCATCGACGTGCACCGGCAGATCGGTGTCGGCCCACAGCGCGTTGCGTGTGTCGAACCACAGCTTGCGATACTCGTCATAGCTTAGATCCAGCCACTCCTGCGGGATCGTGGGGCGCGGGGCGTAGTCCTGTGCGGCAAGTGCGCGGGCCCGCGCGCGGATGGTCTGATCGTTGAACGGTTGCCCCGGCCCGGTGCGCAGGGGGGCGTCTGCGGCAAGGGCAGCGGCAGGGGCGGCGGCGAGAGCGGCAATTGCCATGAGAGCTTCGCGGCGCAGCATCAGGCGGGCTTTCCTTTCCAGGGGGTGGATTTGAACCAGCCGGCGCCATAGGCCACCGCGACCAGCACGGCGGCGCCGGCGAGATTGACGAGCAAGGTTGTCACCGTGTCGCGGCCCAGCATGTCCATGGCAAAACCCATGATCCGCGCGGCGAACATCGAGGTGATGAAGACGGCCAGCGATTGCTGCCCGACCTTGAGAATGATCTTGAGCGTTTGCGCCCATCCGCGCGCGATTGCACCGGTGCCGCGGGCGAGCAGGTTGTTGCCCTTGTCCCCTGCCAGCACCCACGCAAGGTAGGCAAGTGCCAGGAAATGCACGTAGCGCAGGAGGCCAAAATCGCTTTTGTCGATCAGCGGGCCAAGGGCCTCGCGGGCGGCGACGATGGGGTTGCCGCTTGGCGTGACGAAAAACCAATCCCGCGCGATGGCGCGCACGCCCACGTTGCTGAGCGGGACGCAGGCGACGACGATCACCGCGGCGAGCGCGATCAGAACGGCGCTGACCGGCGGCTTGGGCAGCCAGCCGCGCATGAAGGCAAAGCCCGTGAAGAAGATCAGCTGCCAGCCGAACGGATTGAAGAACCAGGTGCGGTCGCTCCACGGCTCGGCGGGAAATTCAAGGTGCAGATGGCCCAGCCCGAATTGACCCAGCAGCGCCGTCTGGCCCATGACCCAGACCCCGATCACAAAGGCGGCGACAAGGCGCAGATCCACCTTCGCCAGCGCCATCACGACCGGCATCATCAGCAGCACGATCATGTACATCGGCAGGATGTCGAAATAATTGGGCACCCAGCGCAACGTCATGAAGCTCAGCAGGATGTTGGGGTTCTCCCATTTGTCGCTTTCGACAAAGATCATCCACAGGTTCAACTGGCCCCAGTAGTTGCGATCGGTGAAGGGCAGATCGGTCAGATACACCATCGCCGCCAGCGTCGCGAAAAACAGGCCCACATGCGCCCAGTAGACCTGCCAGACCCGGAACAGCACCCGTGCCGTGCCAAGCAGCCAGCCCGCGCGATCAAACGTGCCGCCAAAGGCGATGGCCGACGCCATGCCAGAGCAGAACACAAAGATCTCGGTCGCGTCCGAAAATCCCCAGCGCGCGGGGATCCACGAGGTCAGGAAGTTGCCCGGCGTATGGGCGATCAGAATGATGAACATCGCGATGCCGCGAAAGAAATCCAGCCGCAGATCGCGCACGCGCTTTGCCCCATGGGCGGCGGCGGCGACCGAGGCCTTGGCGGTCAGCGGTGTCGGGTCGGTGGCAGCGAGCGTCATGTGGGCGGAATGTCCGTTCTTACTGCGCGGGGATTGCCCGCGCGCGGTTGAGCCTGTCCAGACGGGTCGCCGCGAAACGGTCGTAGGTGCCGCCGCGCAGTGCGACCCGGTCCTTCAGGATCGCCTCTGTGGCGTCATAGCGCCCGGCGCGCAAGCCCGCGTCGATGGTCATCCGCTCGAAAACGTCGCGCTGGGCATGGCTGCCGCCGATTGTGGGCATTGCGGGGCGCGCGGCTTTCAACTGGCTGAAGGCGGCGTCATAGCGCCCTTCGGAAAACGCGTTGAGACCCGCAAGCGCCGCAAGGCCGGGATCCTCGACCTTGGCGGGCATCTCGCCCGATTTGGCGGCATCACGGGCGAAACGGGCGGCCATGGCTTCCTGCGCATCGCCGCGCTGCGCGCCGGTGAGCGCCAGCAGGTAGTGCAGATCGGCAAACACAAGGCAGCCATCCTCGACCCGGTTTTCCGAGAAATCCGCCAGCTCTTCCCAGCGTTTACCCACGTCCATCCCCTCCAGCTCAAGCCGCATCAGCAGCGATGTGGCGTTCGAGATGTCGCGGTAGTCGTCGGTCTTGTCCGCGCGGATCTGCGCATCGTAGAGGCCAAGCGCAAGGTCGATCTCGCCCCGGTCCATGTGCAAGAGCGCCTTGTGCCACCACACGTGATAGCGAAAGTTGTTCGATCCGGACCAGGCATCGACGTTGCCCTCGATCAGCGCGATGCCCTCGTCGGGGCGCGCCGTCATGTCGTGCACGTGGGCGACCGCGTGCAGCCCCCAGGCGTCGTCGTGCGCATGGGTCAGACCCTCAAGGCCCACAGCCTCGGCGCGGGCGTAGTCGCCTGTTTCCTCAAGTGTGAAGGCATGGCAGCCCATCAGATAGCCCCGGCAGGCGTGGTCGGGGCCGTGCGCATCCATCACCCGCTCGACCGAGCGGCGCATGCCTGCGCTGTCGCCGATCATGAAACGGACGCCGTGGCTGAGTTTTGCCGTGACGGTATCGCTGGGCCAGCGGCGCAGCACCGCTTCGGCGGCGGCGATGGCGGCGGTGGGGCTGCCGTCCAGCCAATGCGCAAGCGCGTCGATCCAGCCCGCCTCACGCGCGGTGATCTCCTGACCAGCCTGTGCTGCGCGCGCAGCCTTCAGCGCGTCGTGCGCTGCGGGCAGCACTTCGGCGCGGCCAGTCATGAGGCAGAACAATCCGCGCGCGGCGTGTCCCATGGCGAATTCGGGCACCGCGTCCATCAGGCGGCCAAGGTGCACGGGGGTCTGTGTGCCGTGAGACAGCAGACCGTGGATTACGCCGTTCCAATGCGCCACGGCCGTAGCATCGGGAAGGGTGACGGGGCACTCGCAAATATCGGTCAGGGTCAAAACTCATATCTCTCTTGTTGGGCGGGTCGCGGGGGAGGAGCCCCGCAGCACATTCTTACCAAGAAATACCACACGCGTGACGTAGTAGGACGTATCCACACGTCAACGTGAAGCAGAGCGCCGTCTTTGTGACCCGACAAGCCAAAACTTGCGATCAGGCGGGGTAAATGGGCGGGCAATTGCCGTATTTCCGTGGTTTGAGCGGGTAAGTTCAGGGCGCCGCCTATTTTTTAGGCAACCATGTTTCAAGGATGTCCTGTGTGTGCTCGCCAAAGCGCGGCGGCGGGTAGCGGTATCGCACCGGTGTGGCCGAAAACTTGAGCGGATTGCCAAGGACGGACAGGCTCGGCTCTGCGAAACCTTCGCCCGCGATCTGTTGCACCGCGCCACGCGCCTGCGCCTGATCGCTGCTCAGCGCTTCGGGGATCGTATTGATTGGGCCTGCGGGCACCGATACCGCATGCAGGGCGGCAAGGATCTCGTCCTTGCGCCAGGTGGCGAGCACGGGGCGGATGCGCGCCATCAGGGCCACGCGGTTTTCAATGCGCGCGACATTGGTGGCGAATGCCGGGTCGGCGGCGGTCTCGGGCTGGCCGATCACGTCGCAGAACCGCGCGAACTGCGCGTCATTGCCCACTGCGAGCAGGAAATGCCCGTCGGCCACGGCAAAGGCGTCGTAGGGCACGATATTGGGATGCGCGTTGCCGCGCCGCTCGGGCGCCTTGCCGGATGTGAGGAAATTCAGCCCCTCGTTGATGAGCCAGGCCATAGAGGCATCGACCAGCGACAGGTCGATGTGCTGGCCTTCGCCGGTGGCATCGCGGTGGCGCAGGGCGGCGAGGATGCCGATGGTCGCATACATTCCGCACATCACGTCCGCGATGCCGACGCCCACCTTGGTCGGCACGCCCTCAGGATCGCCGGTGATCGACATGATCCCGCCAAATCCCTGCGCCATCAGATCGTACCCCGGCTGGCTGCGGTTCGGCCCGGTCTGCCCGTAGCCCGAGATCGAGCAATAGACGAGCCCGGGATGCGCCGCGCGCAGGCTTGCGTGGTCGAGGCCGTATTTCACCAACCCGTCGGGTTTGTAGTTCTCGATCACCACATCGGCGCGGGCGGCCAGCGCGCGCACGGTTTGCTGGCCTTCGGGGGTCGACAGATCCACGGCGATGGATTGCTTGTTGCGGTTGGCGGCCATGAAATACGCCGACAGATCGGAGTTGGAGCCATCGGCATTGCGCGCGTAATGGGGCCCCCATCCGCGCGTGTCGTCGCCGCCCGTCTTGGGGTTTTCGACCTTGATGACCGTGGCGCCCAGATCGCCCAGCAGCTGCGTGGCCGTGGGCCCGGCAAGGATGCGGCTGAGGTCAAGCACCATCACCCCGTCGAGCGCGCCGGGCATGGGCGTATCAGATGCGGCCATCGTAGGCTCCCTTGTCGATTTCACAGGCGATGACGGTGAAGGTGTCGGCGGCCAGCGCGTCCGTGAGCGCCTCGGTCAGCGTGGCGCGGTCGCGGACCGTCACGCCGTTGCCACCGAACGCCCGGCCCATGGCGGCAAAATCGTGATGGCGAAAATCCACACCGGCGTTGCGCAGCTGGCGCTGGCGCTGTTTCAGCTCGATCAGCGCGAGCGAGGCATCGACGAACACCACAAAGATTGGCGTAATGCCAAGCTCTTTTGCGGTCGAAAGCTCCCCCGCAATCATCAGGAAGCCCGCATCGCCCGAGAACGACACGACAGGGCGCCCGGGCGCGCAAAGGGCCGTACCCATGGCCAGCGGCAGCGCGCAGCCCATCGTGCAAAGCGCCGAGGATTGCAGCAGGCCGCGCGGCTGCGGGCAGGTCCACATCTGGCTCAGCAGGATCCGGTGCGCGCCGCTGTCGGCGGTGGCGATCGTGTCATCGGGCAGCACATCGCGGCAGGTGGCGATCACGGCGCCGGGGCCCCAGTCGTCGTCGGTGGGGAAGGCGGCAGCGAGCGCGGCTTTCGTGGCGGCGGGGGCGCCGTCGGGCCACGTGCCTTGCGGTGTCACACCCTCGCCTATGGCGGCAAGCGAGGCGGCGCATTCGGCGATCACCGACAGGCTCGCCTGGTGCATGTAGTGGTGGTTGGGCGCGGCGGTGATGTCGATCACGCGGGTGGCGCGCGGATCCCAGACGTCGCGCCAGCCTGGGCGCATCTCGATCGGGTCGTATCCGACGCAGAGGATCAGATCGGCGGCCTGCACCAGAGGCAGCAGATGACGATCGGCCAGCGGCGACAGACCCGCCCCCCCAGCGCGAGCGGGTGGCGCTCGTCCAGCAGACCCTTGGCCTTGTAGCTGGTGATGACCGGGATGCTGAATCGTTCGGCAAATTCGGTCAGGGCGCTGGCCGCGCCCTCATTCATGGCGTCGACGCCCGCGATGATGACAGGACGACGGGCCTGGGCCAGCCAGTCGCGCGCCTGCGTCAGCGCATCGCCCGCGGGCGCGGTAGGCGCCGCGACAGCGCGGGGCGCCGGGGCGGTAGCGGCAATTCGGGTATCGGCCACGCCGATGGGCACATCGATGTGCACAGGGCCGGGTCGGCCCTCCATGGCGATGCCCACGGCCTTATCGGCGATAATATGCGCGGCGCCCGCGCTGAGGCGAAAGCTGGCCTTGGTGATCGGGCGCAGCACGGCTTGCTGGTCAAGCACCTGATGGGTGTAGGTCTGCGCCTCGTCCGCGTCCACGCAGCCCGACAGCACGATGAGCGGCACGCGGTCCTGCTCGGCGTTGGCGATGGCGTTGATGCCGTTGAGTATGCCCGGCCCGATGGTCGCAATCAGGATACCGGGCGCGCCGGTCTGATGCCAGGCGGCTTCGGCCATGAAGCCAGCCGCGTTCTCATGTTTGCACAGGACAAAGGTGATGCCCGCCGCCTCAAGCGCGTCTACGAGGGTCAGCACCTCGCCGCCGGGCATTCCGAAAGCGTGCCGGCAACCGGCAGCATGGAGGCGTCGTGCAATCGCGTCAGCGGCGCGGATCTGGTCGGCGTGGGGCATGGCAAGGACCTTTGAAATACGTCACGCCCGTTTACTCCCGGCAGGCCCGCCTTCGCAACTCACCATTGTGTGGAAAATATTTCAGCCGCGCTTGATCCACGCGGGCAAAATTTCGGCGAAATTTTGGGGTCAAAGTCTGTGCCAGACTTTGCGCCCCTCAGCCCCGACATCGTGTTACCGCCGCCGGTCGCGCCGCGCACTCATGGGTTGGAACGCGACGCCCACATGCGCCTCGCAATAGGGTTTGCCCTGTTGCACCGGCAGGCCGCAAAACCAGAAATCTTCGGTGGCGGGGTCGCCGACGGGCCATTTGCAGGTCCGTTCGGTCAGCTCCATCAGGCTGAGTTTCTTGGCCTTCTTCTCGATTTCGTTGACCTTGGCCAGCGCTTCGGGACTGATCTCGTTCGCCGAGGGCTGCGGCGGCAGGGGTTGGCCTGCGGGGATGATCTGCTTGCGCGCGGGCAGGTTCGGCTGCGCGGGAATGGCAGGCTCGGTCTTGAGATCAGGCTTCTCGGGCGCCGCCGGCGCTTCGGCGGGTTTGGTCGACGCTGCAGCTTTGCTTTTGGCTTCGGCTTTGGGTGCCTTGGCCTTTGGCTCCGCCTTGGGGGCGGCACCGGTGGTGGCGCGGTTCGAGAGCCCCAGCCGGTGCACCTTGCCGATCACCGCATTGCGCGTGACCCCGCCCAATTCCTTGGCGATCTGGCTGGCCGACTGGCCTTCGCCCCACATCTTCTTGAGAATTTCGACACGTTCATCTGTCCAGGACATCACGGGTTCCCTACGCTAAAAAGCGGCCCCCGGGGGACCGCCTTGGCAAAACTGTTGACCCTAATCTATACGTTCACAGAGCAGGTGCAAGGCA
Source organism: Sulfitobacter albidus (assembly GCF_018200035.1). Classification (NCBI taxonomy): domain Bacteria; kingdom Pseudomonadati; phylum Pseudomonadota; class Alphaproteobacteria; order Rhodobacterales; family Roseobacteraceae; genus Sulfitobacter; species Sulfitobacter albidus. Next base: position 516,295 of record NZ_CP073581.1, read on the forward strand.
TCACGCCCGTGCGTCGGGCGGGCGGGGGTGCTTTCGCAGCCGCGCCTCGCGCAGCGCGAGGGCCAGCGCCCCCGCAAGGATCGTCGCCGCCCCCACAACGCTGACCGCATCGGGCAGCACGTTGAAAAACAGCGCGTCGAGGATCGCGGCAAAGATCAGCGTGCTGTAGCTGAAGGGCGCCACGAAACTGGCATCCGCCCGCGCCATGGCATTGACAAAACAGGTTTGCGCCAGCGCCATGCACACCCCAAGCGCCGCCAGACACAGCCATTGCCCCCCGGTCGGCACCTGCCAGACCGGGACCACCGCGGCGCTCGCAATGGTCAGCCCGATCATGTTGTTGACCAGCAGAATCTGGAACGGCTTCTCCCGCCCGCTGAGCTTTTTGATGAAGATCAGCTCAAGCCCCATCAGCAGCGCCGCGCCGAGCGCCAAAAGGGCTGCCGGCTGAAAACTGGCCGCAGTGGGGCGCAGCAGGATCACCGCACCCAGAAGCGCGAGGGCGGCAGCGGACCAGCGGATCGCGCCCACCCGCTCTCCGAGCAGCGGAATGGCGAGCATCATCGCAAAGACCGGATTGAGGAAGGAAATCGCCGTGGCATCCGACAACGGGATGAACGCCACCGAGGCGAACATCAGCGTGACCCCGCCCCATCCCAGGCTCGTGCGCCCCAGATGCAGGCGCCAATGCACCGGCCCGAACGATGGGCGCAACACCGCCGCCACGGCACCGAGCGTGAGGAAAGCAAACAGGAACCGCCCGTGGCTGATTTGCAGGGCGGGCAAGGCAGGGCCAAGGGTGTCTGTCCCCAGCGCCTTTGCCATCAATGTCGTCGCGGCGATAAAGGCAGTGGCAAGCGTGATCAGAAACGCGGCGTGCAGATTGTTTTGCGGAGGGGCGGTGAACATGCGCTGCCTATGACCCCGTGCACGGGCGGGTGCAAGCGGATTGACCCGCGTGGGGCGGCGGTGTATCCCAGAAACATGACAATGCGGCTGACACAGATATCCCGACGACGCTGACCCAAGCGTCACTCCCGGCCCACACGCCGCGGGACGATCACCCCGTGCCCTGCGGCATCCCCCTTCACAAACCCCACTTGACCCAAGCGCGCGCCCGTGGCCTTCTGCGCCCTCCCCGCGTCCGCGATTTGACAAGGATGATCCAGATGATCTCTTCCGTTCTGCCCACGTATTCCCGCGCTCCGCTGAGCTTTGTCTCCGGCAGCGGTTCCTGGCTGGTGGAAGCGGACGGGCGACGTTTTCTCGATCTCGGTGCCGGGATAGCGGTCAACGCGCTGGGCCACGCGCATCCGGCGCTGACCAAGGCGCTGAGCGACCAGGCGGGCGCGCTTTGGCACACCTCCAACCTCTACGAGATCCCGCAACAGCGCGCCTTGGCCGACCGGCTGGTGGATCTGACCTTCGCCGACACGGTATTTTTCACCAATTCGGGCACAGAGGCCTGCGAGTTGGCGGTGAAAATGGCGCGCAAATATCACTTTGAACGCGGCGCGCCCGAGCGGGTCGAGATCATCACCTTTTTGGGGTCCTTCCACGGACGCTCCTCCGCCGGGATCGCAGCGGCCGGGTCGGAGAAGATGACCCACGGGTTCGGCCCGCTGCTGCCGGGCTTTACCCACCTGGAATTCGGCGATCACGACGCGCTGAACGCGGCCCTAACCGACAAGACCTGCGCGGTTATGGTGGAGCCGGTGCAGGGCGAAGGCGGCATCCGCCCGCTGCCCGACGCTTGCCTGAAGGGGCTGCGCGATCTGTGCGACGCGCATGGCGTGCTGATGATCCTCGACGAGGTGCAATGCGGTGTTGCGCGCACGGGCAAGCTTTTTGCCCATGAATGGGCCGGGATCACGCCCGATATCATGATGGTGGCAAAGGGCATCGGCGGGGGCTTTCCGCTCGGCGCCGTACTGGCCACCGAAGAGGCGGCCAGCGGTATGACCGCGGGCACCCATGGCTCCACCTACGGCGGCAACCCGCTGGGCTGCGCGGTGGGGCTGGCAGTACTGGATCATGTGGCCGAGCCGGGGTTTCTCGATGAGGTCAGCCGCAAGGCGGGCCTTTTGCGCCAGCGGCTCGAAGGGCTGGTCGCCGCCCATCCGGACGTGTTCGATCACGTGCGCGGATCCGGGCTGATGCTGGGGCTCAAATGCAAGATCGCTCCCGCTGATCTGGTCAACGCCGCCTACGCGCAGGAGCTCATTACCGTGCCCGCCGCCGACAACGTGGTCCGCCTCCTGCCGCCCCTGACGATCACGGACGATGAGATCGCGCAGGCCGTCGACCGCCTGGACCGCGCGGCCGCATCGCTCAGCTGATACCTTTCATTGTGCCAAAAATACGCCGGGGGGTCCGGGGGGCTGGCCCCCCGGCGCTCCCGCTCAGAAAAGAACGTCTGCCATGAACAACTTCCTCGATATCCACAAGACCACCCCCCAGGACCTGCGCGCGATCATCGACGATGCCCGCACCGTCAAGGCCGCGCGCAATGGCCGCCCGAAGGGGGCGCCGGACGATAGCCAGCCGCTGAAAGATCACATGGTCGCGTTGATCTTTGAAAAGCCTTCCACCCGCACGCGGGTGTCCTTCGATGTGGGCGTGCGGCAGATGGGCGGGCAGACGATGGTGCTGTCGGGCGCCGACATGCAGCTGGGCCACGGGGAGACCATTGCGGATACCGCGCGGGTGCTGAGCCGCTACGTCGATCTGATCATGATCCGTACGTTCGAGGAACAGACGTTGCTCGACATGGCCGAATACGCCTCCGTGCCGGTCATCAACGGGCTGACCAACCGCTCGCATCCCTGCCAGATCATGGCCGATATCCTGACCTTCGAGGAGAACAACGGCCCCATCGCAGGCAAGCGTGTCGTCTGGTCGGGCGATGGCAACAACGTCTTTGCGAGCTTCGCCCACGCGGCCAAGCAGTTCGATTTCGAGCTGATCTTTACCGGACCGGAACCGCTCGATCCCGAACCCGCCCTCGACGGGCTCTATACAACCGTGCGCGACCCCAACGAGGCAGTGGCGGGGGCGGATCTGGTGGTAACGGACACCTGGGTGTCGATGCATGATCCGCAATCCGCACGGGAGCGGCGCCACAACCAGCTGCGCGGCTATCAGGTCAACGAGGCGCTGATGGCGAAGGCCAAGCCGGACAGCCTGTTCATGCACTGCCTGCCCGCGCACCGCGAGGATGAGGCGACAAGTGCCGTGATGGACGGCCCCCATTCGGTGATCTTTGACGAGGCTGAAAACCGTCTGCACGCGCAAAAGGCGATCATGCGCTACTGCCTTGGAAAATAAACGCATCGCGATTGTCGGCGTTGGGGCCATCGGCGGCTTTGTCGCGGGGCAGCTGATCGCGGCGGGCCGCGACGTGGTGCTGATAGCGCGGGGCATGCGCGCGCAGGAGCTGGCGGCCCACGGGCTGCGGTTGACAGACTACGACGGGCTCGACCGCGCGGTTTCGTCGGACGCATTAAGGGTGACGGACATGGCGGGCGGGCTCGCCGGTGCGGGCGTTGTCCTTGTCTGCGTCAAGACGGCGGATACCGCACCCGTTGCCGCGCAGATCGCGGCCCACGCGCTGCCAACGGCCACGGTGGTGAGCCTGCAAAACGGGGTACAGGGGGCCGAGCGGCTGCGCGCGGCGCTGCCCGGTCACCGGGTTCTGGCGGGGATCGTGCCGTTCAATGTGGTGCCCAAAGGGGCGGGCCAATGGCACCGCGCAAGCTCGGGCGATAGTGTGATCGGCCCCGATGGCGCGGATGTTGCCGCGCTGCTGAGCGTGCCCGGTCTGAGCGTTGGGAACGACGCGCGCATCGAAGCCCGCCAATGGGGCAAGTTGTTGATCAATCTCGGCAATGCGGTCAACGCGCTCAGCGGGATGCCCTTGTTGGCGCAGCTGATGGACCACGACTGGCGCCGCCTGATGGCCGACCAGATGGCCGAGGCGCTGACGGTGCTGCGCGCGCAAGACCTGCCCGTCACCTCGATGACACCGCTGCCCGCGGGGCTGGTGCCGCATGTGCTGCGTTTGCCGACGCCCTTGTTTCGCCGGATCGCGGCGCAGATGCTGACGATTGATCCGGATGCCCGCAGTTCCATGGCGCAGGATGTGGCGGCGGGCCGTCCGACCGAAATCGACGCGCTGCAGGGTGAGATCATCGCGCGCGGGCGTGCCGCGGGCGTCGCAACGCCGCTCAATTGCGCCGTGCGCGCGGCGATCAAGCGGGTAGAGGAGGGGGGCGCGCTGCCGAAGGGGCCTGCAGAGCTCAGGCGTTAGGGCCCTGACCCTCAAGGCCGCGCAGGAGCGCGGCGAGTTCCGGTTCATCGACCATCTCTGCGGCTTGTGTGGGCGACACCCAGCGCCGCGTGCGCTCATTCGCTTCGGGGAAGTCGTCGGCCATCGCGTCCACCTCGATCCGGTAAACCGCGACATCGACCGGGATGACGCGGTTGTCGGATTTGCGCTTGTCGTAGGGAAAGCTGCCCACGGGGGCTGCGGAGACACGGCCCTCGCGCACGCCGGCCTCTTCCCACGCCTCTTGCTGGGCCGCGCGCGCATCGCTGAGCCCGTCCATCGGCCATCCCTTGGGGATGATCCAGCGCCCGGTGTCGCGGCTGGTGATCAGCAAAACCTGTGCGCCGCCCTTTCGCGCGCGCAGGCAGAGCGCACCAACTTGCGGGGTGCGGTCGGGGCGCTGGAAGGGCCGGAGCAAACCGGACCATGCGGATCGAAACGTATGCTTCAAAGAACATCGCCTGAATGGTTTTTTGCATTATTATTAAAGACCAATATGCGCAGCTTTGCAGAATATTTCAACTGCGGCCCCGTCAATGCTTGTGCCTGCCGCCCGAACCGCGCAGTTTCACGGCCAGAGACTTGCGGCGGAAGGATGGTCAGCCATGACGCAACGCGCGGATATCGGGGTATACGGGTTGGGCACCATGGGGAGCGCGTTGGCGCTGAACCTTGCCGAAAGCGGGCTCTGCGTCGCTGTGAGCAACCGGGAGGTCGATTGGATCGACGCGTTCATCGGGGAGGCGGGCGATCTGTCATCAAATCTGATCGCCGCGCCTGACCTTGGGGCGCTGGTTTCGACCCTGCCACGCCCGCGCAGGATCCTGTTCATGATCCCGTCGGGCGCGCCGATGGATGCGATGATCGAGGCGGTTTTGCCGCTTCTGGACGCGGGCGATACGATCATCGACGGCGGCAATGCCGATTTCAACGATACGCGCGCGCGGGCCGCGCTGACGGCCAAACGGGGCGTGCATTTTGTCGGGATGGGCGTATCCGGCGGCGCCGAAGGGGCGCGGCACGGTCCCTCGATGATGGTCGGTGGCACCGCCGAGAGCTGGGAACAGCTGCGCGATATTCTCGAAGGCATCGCCGCGCGGTTCGAGGACGCTCCTTGCGTGGCCCACGTCGGTACGGATGGGCGGGGCATTTCGTCAAGACGGTGCACAACGGCATCGAATACGCCGACATGCAGATGATCGCCGAGATCTACGGGCTGATGCGCGACGCGGGCGGGTGGGATGCGGCGCGTATCGGTGCGATGTTTCAGGAATGGGAGGACGGCCCGCTCGCGTCCTTCCTGATCGAGGTCAGCGCGGCGGCGTTGCAGACCACCGACCCCGAGACCGGCCGCCCCATCGTCGAGATGATCCGCGATGAGGCAGGTCAGAAGGGCACCGGACGCTGGACGGTGATCGAGGCGCTCAAGATGGGGCAATCGGCCTCGGCCATCGAGGGGGCCGTGGGCGCGCGCAGCTGGTCGGCGATGAAGGATCTGCGCACCGAGGCCGAAACGCTTCTGGCCCCCGCCGCTCTGTCTGCCGATTTGCCGGACGAGGGCGCGCTGGCCGACGCGCTGCTGGCCGGGCGTATCCTCGCGCACGCACAGGGGTTCGAGATTTTGCGCGCGGGCGGCGCAGAGTTCGACTGGTCTCTCGATCTTGCGCGGATTGCCGAGATCTGGCGCGCGGGGTGCATCATCCGCTCGGCCTTGTTGGACGAAATCTCAGAGGCGTATCGCGCGGGGCCGCCGCAGGGCGCGCTGGTGCTGGCCCCTGCTTTGGCGCGCTCGCTGGCGCTCACGGTTCCGGGTCTGCGCCGGGTGGTGGGGGCCGGGGTCGCGATGGGCGTGGCCCTTCCCGCGCTGTCGGCGGCGCTGGCCTGGTACGACAGCTTGCGCAGCGCGCACGGCACGGCGAATCTCATTCAGGCGCAACGCGATTTCTTTGGCGCGCATGGCTTTGCGCGCACCGACCGCGCGGGGGAGTTCAATTTCGACTGGCCACCGCTTGCGCGCTAGAAAACGCTGCGCAGCCCGATGCTGATCGAGGTGTTGGAATAACTGTTGATCTCGCGGTTGGATCGATTGTCCTCCCAGCCGAGTTTCAGCACCGGTGTGAAAGGCCCCACACGGATCGTCGAATGATAGGCCTGCGCGCTGACGCCCAGTGTGATGTCGCGCCGCGCCACCCCCGTGATCGCGCCCACGCCATCGCGCTTGTCCCGCGCAAGGCTCAGATCGGCGAGGGTTACGAGCCCGCCGTCGAAGGCATATGTCATGCCCGCGCTGACCCCCTGCTTCCAGCCCGATTGCAGATCGGATCGCGCGTCGGTGCGCTGCACGTAGCCGGAAAACCGCAGCAGCGTGCGCGGACCCAGCGCGTAATTTACCGCTGCATCGACCAGTGTGCGGTCCCCCGTCGCGCCGGTGAAATCAAGGTAGGTCTCGCGGTAATGCTGCACCCCCAGACGGCCGTAGGCGCGCCCACCCAGGGGCGTCAGATAGGCGCCGTAAACGCCGCGCCGATCGGCATAGGCATCCTCGCCCAGAAACTGACGCCCGGCCAGCACGCCGCCCTCGATAAAGGTGCTGTCGCGCAGGGCAAAGCGCAGGCCCGCGCGCCCGGTCAGATGCAGCTCGCGCAGGGGTTTTTCGTCGTAGTGGCGGATCAGCGTATCGAGCGACAGGCTCGCCTGCAGACGCGGCGTCAGGCGCGGCAGCCAGGTGACGCCCCCGGCAATCTCCAGCCCGGTTGCGGATTGCGCGCGCTGGTCATCCTCAAGCGGGATCGTCAGGCCCGCGGCGGTGACGCTGTTGGCGCTGGTGCGCTTGCCCGCGTTGGAGGCGGGTACGGCGGCGATGGAAAAGCGCAGATGCACCCGTTTGCGCGCATCGATCCGCGCAAGATAGTCGCGCACGGCGGCGGCGCGCTGTGCGCTCAGCCGCGCGCCCTGAGCCTGCTTGAAATGATAGGCCGCGCGCCGGTCGCGTTCGAGCCGGAAGAGCGCCAACGCCAGCTCAAGCCGGTAGGTGACCTCGGCCGGATAGGCGCGCACCAGCGCTTCGAGATCGGGCAGGGCCGCGGCGGGCGCCCCCTGTTGCATGTGCTGCGTGGCACGGGTCCAGCGGGGATCGTCCTGCTGCGCGCTGGCGGTTGCCCCCACCAGCATCAAGGGGCCGCACAAAAGCGCGGCCCGCAGGAGAACAAGTATCCGCCGCACCGGCTATTGTTTGTCGAGGTAGAAATCGCCAGCGCCGATTCCGTTGATACCTTGCTGGCCATTGAAAGTCGTCGAGGCTGCGACCGCGCCCCCTCTGATCGCTTCGGCATTCGTGCCCAGCGTCGGCCCGTTCAGCCCCAGAACGACCTGCGCTGTATCAGTGCCGCCACTTTCGGTGAGCGTTCCTTCGACGGTGAGGCCAACGACCGTTGATGTCACGCTGCCGACAATCGGCGCATTGGTCGTGGCGGCGACTACGGTGCCACTGCCGGCCCCGGTGCTGGTATCGAGTGTGCCGTCAAAGGCGACTGCGGCCCCATCGACCGTGCCCGCGATGTTTGTGACATTGCCGGTGGCGGTCTCGGCATCGTAGTTCACGGTCGCAGCGACGTCGCCCAAAAGCTCTCCGTTTACGTTGGCGTTGGCGTCGCGGGTACTGAGGCGGACCTGCCCTGCGTAGTCAAAAGTGCCGCTTTGCTTGGTCGAGGAAGGCGCAATGCCCTCCACCCGCGCGATATTGGCGTCGAAATCCGATTGCGAGGGCGTGCCGCCGCTGCCGCCCGAACCTGTGCCGCCGCCAGCCGTACCGCCGCCAGCCGTGCCGTTGTTGCCATTGCCCAGACAGGCAGAAAGAGACACGCACAGCAGAACAGTCGCGCTGCCGCGCAGGAATATGGATTTGGTCATCTTTTCCTCCGATGAAACCGGGGCGCGTGTTGAAATGAGCGCCCCGCAAAAGCCCGTGAAAATATGCCCCGGACCGTGGCATGGCCGCAGATTGGCAAGATCCCGCCGATCTGCGAATACCGCGAATGGGGGAGTTAATCGTCCCCCAGCAGCCCCAGACGGCTCGCCTGCAATGTCGCTTCGGCGCGATTGGAAACTTCGAGCTTGCGGTAGATGGATTTGATATGGGTGATGACCGTGCTTTCGGCGATGCCCAGTTCGGGCGCCGCTTCGCCCACGCGAAAGCCCTGCGCGATCAGGCGCAGCACTTCGGTTTCGCGGGGGGTCAGCTTGGCCTCGGGTTCGAAATGCGGCCCGGTGAGTTTGAAATGATGCATGATGCGCCGCGCGATCTGCGGGCTTAGCGCGGGAATGCCAGACATCAGCAGATGGAGCTGGTGCGAAATCACCTGATCGGTATCGCTTTTGAGCAGATAGCCTTCGGCCCCTGCGGCAAGCGCTGACACGATGGCGCTGTCGGCGGCCATCACCGTTGTGACGACGCAGTGGCACTCGGGCTGCACCTGCGCAAGGTGGCGCAACAGCTCGGTGCCGTCACCATCCGGCAGGCTCAGATCGACGAGGGCAAGATCAAAGGTCTCGCGTGCGGTCGCCTCAAGCGCGTCGCGCAGCAGGCCCACGGCGGTCAGTTGCGCGTCGGGAAATTCGCGCGCCACGATAGCGCCAAGCCAATCACGCGCCTGCCGCACGTCTTCGAGCAGCAGAACACGTTTGATCATTGCGCCGCCCGTTCACGTTGCTGTGCGGGCACAAGGGGCAGGGTGACGCTGACCCGTGTGCCGCCCTGCGCGCGCGCCTCGATCCGGGCATGCCCGGCAAGCTGGCTCGCACGCTCGACGATATTGGGCAGACCGTTGCCTTGGCCGCCTGCGACATCGGCGGGCGGACCGATGCCGTCATCCTCGACGACGACACGCAACGCGCTGTCGCTTTGCGTCAGGGCAACGGTGACCTGTGAGGCCTGTGCGTGACGCAGCACGTTCGAGACGGCCTCCCGCAGGATCGAGCGGACGCCGTTGACGACCTCGAAAGAGACGAGGGTGTCGGCGGCGGCAGTCCGGTCCTGCCAGGTGACGTGAAGTCCTTGCGCCTCCACCCGCTCGACCGTTTCGAGCCGCAGATCAACGAGGATACTGTCGAGAGGGTATTCCTCCTGAAAGCCGTCGTTGATGATGGCGCGCAGATCATTGAGGCTGTCGCGCAGCAGATCATCCTTGCGTCCCGCATCGGGCGAATGCAGAGCACTGAGCAGCTGCGCCCCGATGTTGTCGTGGATGTCGCGGCTGATCCGGTCCCGCTCCAGCACGGTGCCGCGCTCATAGGCGGTGCGCCCGTCAGCGGCCAGCCGGTAGGTCTGGATCAGGGTCGACGCGATTTCAAGGTCTTGGGGGGTAAAGAGGCGCCTGCCGCTGAAGGCGTAGCGCAGGCGCATCGGGCGTAAATCGTCCACGCCGGGGATATCAAGGCTCAGCCCGTTTTCGCGCAGGCGCGGATGCTCTGGCACGTCGAGCAGGGCCATGGGCGGGGCGAGCGGTTTGAACACATCCGTCAGCAGCGCCTCCCACCGGTGGGCGCGCAGCGCCTGTGTTGGCGACAGCGCGACTGACACGATCTCACCCATGCGGCCAGTGACCCGCGCGCTGCGCCGTTGCAGCAGCAGTTTCAACAGCAACTGACGCAGCGGGAAGTACAGGAAACCCGCGATCAGCAGCGCGGTCGACAGGGTGACCCACGGCTGGTCCTGGAGGAACCGGATCAGCAGCACGTCGAGCGCAAAGATCATCACCATACCGCTGAGCCACAGCCAGATGTAGTAGGACCAGCGGTCGAGGTTGAAGACCTTGAATCGCAGCACCCCCAGCGCCAGCCCGACATGCATGATGTTGAAAAAGCCAAAGGCCAGCCCCTGAGAGATTAGTCCCCGGTCGGTGAACCCCAGCGTCAGCGGCGCGGATGAGATCATCACGAAGAGCGAACAGGCGGTGAGCGTGACCAGAATGAACCAGCGCAGCCCCGCGCGATTGACCGGATCGCGGCGCGTTTTGACCCACTGCACGACGCCCAGCAGCATAGAAATCGCCAGTTCCGTCAGGATCGCATAGCCGATCAGGTTGTCAGGGCCCGTTTGCGCCACGATCAGCGCGATCGCGGTGCCGAACACGACCAACGGGATCAGATTCCAGATCGGGCGGTAGAGGCTGCGCGGATATTGCGAGAACATTGCCACCAGGCAGATGCCGAACCCGATGGACCCCGTGGCGTTTAGGCTGGAAAGGGTGTAGAAAAGCGTTTCATTCAGGCCGATCTGGCGGGTCGAATAGACCGCCGCCGAGAGCGCTGCCAACGGCAGAAACAGCGTCGTGCCTGCAAAAAACCGCGCGCCCCAATCCTGCGGGCGCAGGCCCAGAACCCAGCCGCCGATCAGTATCGAAAACATCGACACCCAATTCTGAAACCAGAACAGAAACGGAAGATCCGCGAGTGTGCGCGGGCGCGGGGTCAGGGTTTCGGTCCGCTCGGTGCCGTCGGGCAGGGCGTAGCGCAGGGTAACCTCGTCTTGCTCCAGCTGCGCGCGAAAGGCGCCCTGACGGGCGTTGAACCGCTGGATCGCCGCATAGCTGCCGAGCTGGTCGGGCTCTTCATAGCGGTCACTGTCCTCGTAGGACAGATCATTGATCTGCAAGGGGATGGCGCCGCGCGGAAGGTCCAGCTGAGGCTGCTGCAAGGCCACCACAAGAGAGAGCGCGGAGAGCAAGGCACCAAGAGCCGCAAAACAAAACAGCGTTGCGGCTGGTGTCATCCGGTAGGATAAATTTGCCATAAATCGTGCCATCAAAATAGAATGTCCCATGCCAATAGTGGCACAAGGCGCCGGGGGCGCGGCATCCCGTGAAATGAGGGCGCCGCCCGTGCGCTGGTACGATGTTTGCAGCCGATGACGCGCGGGGCAAGTGTTTTGGTTAGGTGCCGCGGGGTTTGGCGCGCAGCGTGGGGTCCGCGGCGCGCGGATCCTCGGGCCAGGGGTGGCGCGGGTAGCGCCCGCGCATGTCACGGCGCACGTCCGCGTAAGAGCTTTCCCAAAATCCCGGCAGATCCATCGTCACCTGTACCGGGCGCTGGGCGGGCGACAACAGCGTGACCTGCACGGGCTGGCCCGCCACCGTGGGGTGGGTCGTGACGCCGAACATCTCTTGCAGGCGCACGGCGATCTGCGGCACCTTCCCGTCGTAGTCGATCGCGATGCGGCGGCCCAGTGGCGTCTCGAAATGCGGTGGCGCCCCGCGATCGAGCCGCTGTTGCTGATCCCAGTCGAGCCGGGCGCGCAGCGCGGGCAGCAGATCAAAGGTTTTCCAGTCGGCGGTGCTGCGCACACCGGTGAGGTGCGGCAGCAGCCAGTCTTCAAGCGTGTCCAGGAGATGGTCCTCGGTGAAGTCGGGGAAATCCCCCTGCATCATCCGCGCCCGGCGCAGGAAGCGCGCGGCCCCCTTGTCGGGGCGCAGGCCCAGCTGGCGCACCCCGTCGAGCATGGCGCGCGCGACCGCCTCATCCGGCGCGTCCGGCCAGTGGCGGTCGTCGAGCACGAGTGCACCAAAGCGCTCCTGCCGCCGCGCTTCGACCTTGCCCAGACGTTTGGACCACGCGCAGACGTCCTGCCAGGCGATCTGATCGGCAAAAGCCGCGCGCAGGGCGGCCTCGGACAGGGGCGTGCCCTGACGGATGCGCGCCTCGCGCGGATCGCCATCGAGGTCCGTGGCCACGATCAGCCGGGCACTGGCCAGCGGGTCGCCTTCGGGCGCGATCGCCCCCTTGCCCCCCGAGAGGATGAACCGGGGCGCGTCACCTTTGCGACGCAGCCCGACGCGGTCGGGATAGGCAAGGGCGGCGAGCGTGCCTGGATCATCGGGGCCTTGGCCCCACGCGCTTTTGCGCAGGCGTTTAGCCTCCTGCCGGATGCGGGCGAGCGCGCCTTGGTTGACCTCGCCGGGCACCCGCTCCCCCGCGACCGCGCGCAGGCGGTGGATCAGGTCCAGCGGCGCGCCGCGCAGGGGATCCCGCTCCGCCAGAATTGCGGCGAGGGTCGCGGCTTGCGGGCCGCCGCGCGCGACCATATGCGCCAGACGCGGGTGCAGCGGTAATCTTGCCAACGCGCGCCCGTGGTCGGTGATAAGCCCGCGCGCATCGAGCGCGCCCAGCATCTGCAACACGCCGCGCGCCTCGGCCAGCCGCCCCGGATGCGGCGGGGTGACAAAGGCCAGCGCGTCCGCCTCCGCTCCCCACAGGGCAAGCTCCAGCGCGAAACCGGTCAGATCGCCGCTTTCGATCTCGGCGGGCGGGTAGGCGGCCAGTGCCCCGTCTTCGCCGCGCGTCCACAGCTTGAACGCGGCACCCGGTGTCATGCGCCCCGCACGGCCCGCGCGTTGGGTCGCCTCGGCGCGGGTGACACGCTCGGTCACCAGCCGCGCCATGCCGGAGGCGGGGTCAAAGAGCGCGCGCCGCGCGCGGCCCGCGTCCACCACGATACGGATGCCTTCGATGGTGAGCGACGTCTCGGCGATGGCCGTGGCCAGCACGACCTTGCGGTCGGCGCTGGGGGCGATGGCGGCGCGCTGGTCCTTGAACGGCATGGCGCCGAACAGGGGTGCGATGCGGATGTCGCCGGGCAGGCGGGAGTTCAGCAGCCCCTCTACGCGGCGGATCTCCCCCTCGCCGGGCAGGAACACCAGTGCGGAGCCTTCTTCCTGTGCCAGCGCGTACTCTATCAGATCGGCAACGGCGCCTTCCAGCCGCACCTTGGGGCCAAGGGGGCGGTCGAGCCAATGCTCGGTCACCGGGAACGCGCGTCCTTCGGAAGTCACCACCGGCGCGCCGATCAATTCCGCCACCGGGGCCGCGTCAAGCGTGGCGGACATCACGATGAGCGTCAGATCGTCCCGCAGCGCCTCCGTAATCTCAAGGCACAGCGCCAGCCCCAGATCCGCGTTGAGCGATCGTTCGTGGAATTCGTCAAAGATCACCGCGCCGATGCCCGACAGCTCCGGGTCGGATTGGATCATGCGGGTCAGGATGCCTTCGGTGACGACTTCGATGCGGGTCTGCTTGCCCACGACGCTTTCGCCGCGCACGCGGTAGCCGACGGTTTCGCCCGCCCGTTCGCCCAGCGTCTGCGCCATGCGCTCGGCGGCGGCGCGCGCGGCAAGGCGGCGCGGCTCAAGCATCAGGATGCGGCCGTTGATGAGCCCCGCGTCGAGCAGGGACAGCGGCACGCGCGTCGTCTTGCCCGCGCCCGGCGGCGCCTGCAGCACCGCGCGCCCGTGGCTGCGCACCGCCTCCAGTAGGGCGGGCAGGGCGTCGTCGATGGGCAGGGCGTGGCGCATGGGCGCTTTATCCGCCCGCGTGCCGCGCGCCGCAAGTCTGGACATTCGCTATGCGGCGTCCGAAACAGGGGGCAGACGAAGGAGAGCCGCGATGGACATCGCCGATATGGCCAAACGCATCGCCGCGGGCGAGCGCCGCGCCCTTGCCCGCGCGATCACGCTGGTGGAAAGCGGCCGCGCCGATCACCGCGCGCAGGCGACCGAATTGCTGGCCACGCTTGGCACCGGGCGCGAGGCGCTGCGCATCGGTCTTTCGGGCACGCCGGGGGTGGGTAAATCCACCTTTATCGAAAGCTTTGGCAAGATGCTGACGGCGGATGGCAAACGGGTGGCGGTGCTGGCGGTTGATCCGTCCTCGGCGCGCTCGGGCGGCTCGATCCTGGGGGACAAGACGCGTATGGACGAGCTGGCGCGCGATCCCAATGCCTTTATCCGCCCGTCGCCCAGCCAGACCCATCTGGGCGGCGTGGCGCGCCGCACGCGCGAGGCGGTGGCGCTGTGCGAGGCGGCGGGGTTTGACGTGGTGCTGATCGAAACCGTGGGTGTGGGCCAGTCAGAGACAGTCGTGGCGCAGATGTCGGATCTGTTCTTGCTGCTGCTGGCGCCTGCGGGGGGCGACGAATTGCAGGGCGTCAAACGCGGCATCATGGAGATGGCGGACCTGATCGTCATCAACAAGGCGGACGGCGATCTGAAGGCGACGGCGGTGCGTACGCAGGCCGATTACGCAGGCGCGCTGCGGCTGCTGCGCAAACGCGCGCAGGATCCCGACGGCTACCCCCGGGCGATGACCGTTTCGGCGTTGGAAAACCGCGGATTGCCGGAGGCGTGGGACGCGCTGCAAGAGCTGGCGGGCTGGCGCCGCGCGCACGGGTTTTGGGAGGCAACGCGGGCCGGGCAGGCGCGCTATTGGTTCGAGGAAACAGTCAAGGCGGCGCTGCTGGCGCAGCTTGAGACGCCGCAGGCGCGGGCCGATCTGGCCGCGCTGTCGCAGGCCGTGGCCGAGGGCACGCGGGAGCCTACCTCGGCGGCGCGCGATTTTGTGCAGGCTCTGGGCAAGAGCGCCGCGCAATCGGGTTGACCCGGCACGCGATTCCCCCTAAAGCCAGCGAACGAAATTCGGGGTCGCGCGGGGCGTGGCCTGTCAACGTCGTGGCGCCGCACCCGCGCGCCGCCCAAAAACAAGAGGTAACGCCCATGTCGCGCCGCTGCGAACTGACCGGAAAAGGCCCGATGACGGGCAACAACGTCTCCCACGCGAAGAACCGTACACGCCGTCGGTTCCTGCCCAACCTGAACGACACCACGCTGGCGTCCGAAGCGCTGGGCCGCAACTTCAAACTGCGGATCTCGGCGCACGCGCTGCGCTCGGTCGATCACCGCGGCGGTCTGGACAAGTTTCTGGCGAAAGCGAAAGACAGCGATCTGTCGGACAACGCGCTGAAGATCAAGAAAGCGATCGCGAAGTCCGGCTCGGAAGCGGACGTTCTGTCCTAATTCGGTTGACGTGATTTTTGCGGCCCCGGTCTGATACGCTCAGCCCGGGGTCGTTTGCGTTTGGAGGGTTTGATGGCATCGCGGAACGTGATTGTGGCCGCCACGACGCTGATCGGTCTGTTGGCGGTTATCATGGCCGTTGTCTCGGTGAAGCTGTCGCCGCTCGATCAATCCGACGCAGGCTTCATCGTCGAGGCGCCGTATCTGCGCAGCAGCATGCCAAGCGCGCAGACGGCGGCGGCGTTTTTGACCCTGACAAACCAGACCGGGACCGACGACCGCCTGATCGGGGCAGCCAGCCCGATTGCCTCTGCCGTGGCGCTGCACCGCCATAGCGAGGACGGCGCAGGCGTGATGCGCATGTCGCAGATTGCGGGGGGATCGACCTGCCGGACGGGGGGAGCCACGTCTTTGCCCGCGCGGGCGATCATTTGATGTTCACCGGGCTGAGCGCACCCCTTGAGCAGGGGCAGATCGTGGATGTGACGCTGAGTTTTGAAGAGGCGGGCGAGATTACGATCAAGGTGCCCGTGGATCAGGAGCGCTAGGACAGGATTTCGTCCACCCAGGCGGTCACGGTCTGGGTCGCGGGGCCAAGGCGCGCGCTGTCGAACTGCGAGCCGACGGCGGAGCGTTCCAGATTGATCTCCACCGTTTCGGCGCCGGCCCGCGCCGCTTCGGCCACGAACCCCGCCGCCGGGTAGACATTGCCAGAGGTGCCGATGGCCGCAAAGACATCGCAGCGGCCTAATGTCTCGAATATCCGGTCCATCTGATAGGGCATCTCGCCGAACCAGACGATGTCGGGCCGCGCGGCGGCCGCGCCGCAGGACGGGCAGGCATCGCCCACGGCCATGGTCATCGGTGCGGGCCAGCGGTGATCGCAGGCCGCGCACAACGCCGAATTGAGCGCGCCGTGCATGTGGATCAGATTTTGCGAGCCGCCGCGCTCGTGCAGATCGTCGACATTCTGCGTGACCACCAGCACCTCGCCATCGTGCTCGGCCTCCAGCCGCGCGAGGGCGCGGTGCGCGGCGTTTGGCTGGGCGGCGGCGGCGGTGGCGCGCCGGGCGTTGTAGAAATCGACGACCAGCTTGGGATCCTTGGCAAAGCCTTCGGGGGTGGCGACGTCTTCGACCCGGTGTTGTGCCCACAGGCCGGTTTCGGCGCGGAATGTCTCGATCCCGCTTTCGGCGGAGATACCCGCTCCGGTCAGAATGACGATGGTGCTCATGGCGGGCTCCGTCTGGATTAGGAAAGGTGGAACTGGCCGTCGAGCCAGGGCATCTGTTCGATTGCGGGCGCGACGATCCGGCGTTCGACCAGCCCGCGCACGGCGGCGGCGATATCTGCGGGCACGTCACCGGCCCAATCGCGCGTCGTAAAAAGCGAGATCTGGCGCGCGGCCCCGGCACCGGGCAGGGGGTGTGCCGTCAACTTCTCGTGGAAGCGCGACGCGCGCATGAATCCCGCGGGCGTCGTGATGGTCCAGCCGATGCCTTGAGCGACCATGGCCATCAGGGCCAAATGGCTGCCGATCTCGAAACGGGCGGGCAGGATCGCGGTTTCCATCTTGAGATAGCTTTCAATCTGTCGGGCGATCAATTGCTCGCTTGAGTACCGCAGGAACGGCAGCGCAGCCCCGCCGCGCAGAAAGGTTGGCGCGTCGCACTGCGCGCCCTTGGGGGTAATCACGATGAACGGATCGCGCGCGATCTTGTATTCCATCAGCGTGTCGCGGTCATTGGTGGCGCTGGCGCAGATCGCCATATGCAATTGCTCGTCGCGCACCATGTCCAGCAAATCACTGCTGCTGTCAGTGAGCATCTTGAACCGGCAGCCCTGAAGGCTCTCGGCGAGGATCAGCGACAGGCGCGGGGTCACGTCATCGTCAAAATCGTCGATCACCCCAAGGCTCAGATCCTTGAGATGGGCAAGATCCATCACGCTGACCTCGGCGGTGGCCAGACGCAATTCCGACAGCGCAGCGGTCGCGCGCCGCAGAAAGCTTTTGCCCGCGGGCGTCAGTCGCATGGGGCGGCGTGCGTGATCGACCAGCTTGACCGCCAGCGCCTTTTCGAGATTGCGCATCTGCTGGCTGACCGCCGGTTGGCTCAGGCCGGTTTCCTGCGCCGCCTGCGCGACAGAGCCCGAACGGGCGAGTGCCTCGAAAACCTCGAGGCCGCGCAGACTGATCCCTTTGATTTGCATAAATTCGCCTTTGAACAGAATACGTTGACTGTGCCATTCATCTTCGGCGGCGTCTACGGCAAACCTGTACTTGCGGGCGCCGCGCGCGGCTGACAGAGTTGCGCTGCAGTCACGAGGGAACACCATGAGAGTCGCCACCGCCGCCTATCCGCTGGATCAGTTCACCTCATGGTCGCAGGTTGAGGAAAAGCTGACGACATGGGTCGCGCAAGCCGCCGGGCAGGGCGCGGAGCTGTTGGTCTTTCCCGAATACGGCGCGATGGAGCTGGCAACGCTGGACGGGCCGCAGGTTGCGGGTGATCTTGAGGCATCGCTCTACGCGGTGTCGGAAAAGCTGGCGGAGGTGGACGCGCTGCACGCGCGGCTTGCAGCGCAGTACGGTGTGCACATCGTTGCGGCCTCGGGTCCGGCGGCGACGGACACACGACCTGTGAACCGCGCGCGTCTGATCACGCCGGGCGGCGCGGTCGGTGTGCAGGACAAACAGATCATGACCCGGTTCGAACGCGAAGTCTGGGGGGTGATCGGGGGCGGTCCGCTTCAGGTTTTCGACACTGTGCTGGGGCGCATTGGTATCCTCATCTGCTACGACAGCGAGTTCCCGCTGCTGGGCCGCGCCTTGCAAAGCTGCGACATCATCTGCGTGCCGTCCGTGACCGAAGCGCTTGCGGGCTACTGGCGTGTGCGCACGGGGGCGATGGCACGTGCGCTGGAAAACCAATGCGTGACGGTGATGTCATCGGTGGTCGGGCAGGCCGAATGGTCAGAGGCGCTGGGCAGCTGTGTGGGTACGGGTGGCGTTTTTGGCCCGCCCGATACGGGATTTCCGCCCACCGGCGTTCTGGCCGTCGGAGAGATCGGGGCCCCCGGCTGGACCTACGCGGACATTGACCTCGATGCGATTGCACGGGTGCGCGCGGACGGCGTCGTCTTGAACCGCGCGCATTGGGTCGAGCAGACCGGGCGCGACGCTGCGGCCACTAATGTGGTACTGCGCTGAGTTCCCCCTTGAAAATCTGGCAGAATGCGATCATTTAAGCGCGTGCCCCGCTGATGGGGCGTTGTTACAGGAGAGACCATGGCCAAGGAAGACACGCTCGAATTTCCCGGTGTCGTCAAGGAACTCCTGCCTAACGCGACATTTCGGGTCGAGCTTGAGAACGGCCATGAGATCATCGCGCATACGGCAGGAAAGATGCGCAAGAACCGGATCCGCGTTCTGGCAGGCGACAAGGTGCAGGTCGAGATGACCCCCTACGACCTGACCAAAGGGCGCATCAACTACCGCTTTAAATAACGCCTGCGGGCCTTGGGGGCCGCTATGGCATTCATTCTGGGATCGGGATCACCGCGCAGGCGCGAATTGCTCGCGCAGATCGGTGTGGTGCCCGATGACATCCGCCCGCCCGATATCGACGAGGATCCCCACGCAGCCGAGCTGCCGCGCCCCTATTGCCAGCGCATCACCCGCGAAAAGGTCGCCGCCGTTCAGGCGGCGCCGGGGGATGTAGTGCTGTGCGCCGATACGACGGTGGCGCTGGGGCGGCGGATCCTTGGAAAGCCCGCAGACCGCGCCGAGGCAGAGGCGTTTTTGCGCTTGCTGTCGGGGCGGCGGCACCGGGTCATCACCGCCGTGGCAGTACGCCGGGATGCGCAGCTGTGGCAGCGCGATGTGGTCAGCACCGTGCGCATGAAAGTACTGTCCGAGGCCGAGATCACCGGATACCTCGATACGGATGACTGGCCGGGCAAGGCCGGCGGCTACGCCATCCAAGGACCTGCGGGCGCGCTGATCCCTTGGATTTCGGGCAGTTTCACCGGCATCGTCGGGCTGCCCCTGGCCGAAACGGCGGGCCTGTTGCAGGCCGCAGGCATCCCCATCTACGGAGAACGCGCATGAAGGGCCGTACCATCATTCTCGACCATCTCGGCGATGTGGAGGCGGCGGCCCTCATGGTCGACGGCCAGCTCGACGATCTGCTGATCGACTCCCCCGATGCGCCGCGCGTCGGCATGATCTACCGTGCCATCGCCGATCGCCCGGTCAAGGGGCAGGGAGGCATGTTCCTGAAAACCCCCGACGGATCCGCGTTTCTGCGCCAGATCAAGGGGCTGGCACCCGGTCAGCCGATATTGGTTCAGGTCTCTGGATTTGCCGAGCCGGGCAAGGCTGTGCCGGTCACGCAAAAGCTGCTTTTCAAAAGCCGCTTTGCCATCGTCACGCCCGAGGCGCCGGGGCTCAACATCTCCCGCAGTATCCGCGACGAGGCCGAGCGGGACCGACTGCTCGAAATCGCGCATGACGCGGCTGCAGAGGCGCCGCATGGCTTGATCCTGCGCTCGTCCTGCGCAGGCGCCGGGGCGGAGGAGATTGCAGAGGACATCACCGCCATGCTGTCACTCGCCGATGCGGTGCTGGAGGATGCAGGTACCGACCCGGAGACGCTGACCGAAGGGGACGGCCCGCACACGATCGCATGGCGCGACTGGACAGGTCCCGCCGATATCGAGACCGAGCCGGGCGGGTTCGAGACCCACGGCGTTCTGGATGCGCTTGAGGCCCTGCGCGGGGCTGCGGTGCCCCTGGGCGCGGGCGCGTCGATGTATGTGGAGCCCACCCGCGCGCTCGTGGCGGTGGACGTGAATACCGGGCGCGACGCCTCGCTCGCGGCGGGGATCAAGGCGAACATGGCCTGCGCCCGCGCGCTTCCCCGCGCCCTGCGTTTGCGCGGTCTCGGCGGCCAGATCACACTCGACCTCGCGCCGATGCCAAAAAAGGACCGTCGCCCGTTCGAGACCGCCCTGCGCGCGGCGTTTCGGTCGGATGACGTGGATACGACGCTGGTCGGCTGGACCCCGCTGGGCCACTACGAGCTGCAGCGCAAGCGGGCGCGCGCACCGCTGGCGGAGGTGCTCTAATGGCCTGCCCGATCTGCGATGAAGAAACGGTGGTCAAATACCGTCCCTTCTGCTCGCGCCGCTGCGCCGACATCGATCTGGCAAAATGGTTGAACGGCGCCTATGCGACCCCGTCGCAAGACCCCGAAGACATTGAAAAAGCGCTGGACGCGGTTGACGAGACGCAGCAGGCCAAGCCGCACTGACAGTTAATCCGACCCGTACCGCGATTGCGCTAAAAAGAGGCTGGACACCCATCGATTTGGCCCCTAGAACGCCGACACCCAGCCGACGCGTCGGCACCCGTGCCCGGGTAGCTCAGGGGTAGAGCAGTGGATTGAAAATCCTCGTGTCGGTGGTTCGATTCCGCCCCCGGGCACCACTAAAACTTTATTTAAGTTCAGTGGCTTGCATTAGTTTTGTCATAGGCGTTCGGCCTCCTCGTTTTGCGTATTCATCGCTCAGTGGCACACTGGTGGCACAGAGCATTCTACATGGAGGGTATCGGCGCTGTGTTTGTGTCGTCGTTCGAACCAATGCTCGGGTCTGGGTCTACGGGATCAAACTGTCTGGTCCACTCCGCTCTGTCACCCTCTACCAAGGCTACATAGGCGTTCACCTCGCTCACGATAAAGCGGGTGCTGTAATTTTCGTTGAACGGATTACCGAACTTGTGCTTGCGCGGAAACTGCGGGTTTTCTCGGTGCCACCGATCAACGGTGGCACGCGAGACCTCGAAAAGGCGCATGAGGTCCTTGATTGTGCAGTAGCGGCGGTGTGCAAGCCATTTCGGGAGGGAGGTGTTCGTATCTGACATGATGATGTTCCTTTGTGTTCTTTGTTTTGACCTGCCTGATCTCGTGCTTGTTGCTGGCCATTCACGATGCGGCAGGTGTCTAAGAATAATGGGGCATCGTTCCGCAAGCACGCATGTCAGGGCGGAAATCCTGCTCACTTAGGGCGAATCCTGTGGATAGCGGGTTCGAGTTGACCCACTCACCTCTGTCCGCTGTTCAAACGGTAACAATTCGCTCGTCGTGATGATTGCTTGGTATCCGTTCATGCGCAAAAATACGGATTTTGCGCCATCCTCTTCCATAGATTGATTGATCCCATCCAAATGGTATGAAGCTCGTTTTGCAGGCCGCCCTCTGTGAACGGCCTGATGTATCTCACCGTCGGTTCGGGTTTGGCGACGCTGACGCGCCGGATTGTGGCGGGAACCTTCGTCCCCGCGGTTTCTTCTACAGTATTTATGGAGTGGTAGGTGGGGCGGGTGGTTCTCCTTTCGCAGCGGCGCAGCGGTTAGGCAGTTGCCGGTGTTTTTATGCGCGGGTGGCTTCTGGGCTAGGTTCGGAAGAGGTGGGGGATACTCCGTCGAGAAGCCGTGCGATCGTCGGAGCTTTGATCGCGCGGTAAGTAACGAGATGGCGTGCAAGAGCTTCGACGTAGTGCCGGTTGTGTTCAAGAATTCTGCCTGCACGGGTTTCTGCACGGGTAATGCGTTGCAATACCTTGTCCCTGATCGCCGGTGTCGTGATATATGCGGCGTGCGGGTCCTGATGCCAGACTGGCCCTTGGAGGCCGAGACCATAGGTCGTCTCTATCGAGATCGCAGCACCGGTTGCGAGCGCGAGGTCGGAATGTGCGGGTCCGCCGGCACCCGCGGAGATATCTCCAAGGATCAGACGTTCCGCAGCGCGGCCCGCCATCGAAAATGTGATCTGGGTCTCAATATCGGACAATTTGCTTTCATTGTCATAGATCCGGCACGCAACATTGCCGCCGTTATCGGTGATCATGATGCTCTCGAGGTGGCCGATCCCAAGGGCCTGCGCAACGACAGCATGTCCGGCTTCATGGACTGCGATCCTCCACGTGCGGTCGCGGTTTTCACACTCTGGCGCGACATTCAACTCGGCTTCGAGCATCTTGACCGACAGCGGTTTGCGGGCGTGCCGGGCGTCTGAGCGTGCAGCTCTGATCGCGGCGTCGAGGTCGGCGGCCGTCTTACCAACGGCACGGTGCGACAGAGTGCGCAGGTGGTGATCAGCGATATCCTGAGAAAGGTGGTGCCGAAGGATTTCAAGAATGGCGTCAGCATCGGGTAGAGGGACTTCGATTTTGACATCCATCCTGCCAGAGCGGATCACGGCGGGATCAATCCGGTCGAGATAGTTACACGTTCCAACGACCACGACACCTTCCTCGCGACCGATCCGGTCGAGTTCGGTCAAAAAAGTCGTGATCACTTGCGTGCGGTAGTTGCTGGCGTGACGGTCTGGATCCACACGCGATCCGACTGCGTCAATCTCGTCGATCACCAGAAGGCACGGTGCTTTCCGCCGCGCCTCGGCAAAGCTCGCCGTCATTTCACGCAGCATATCGCCGAGATGGCCGGCGGCCTGCCATCGCCCAAAACTGCCTGTGACCATTGCAATACCAGCGCTGCGCGACATCGCGCGTGCGAGCCATGTTTTGCCCGTTCCGGGGGCCCCATAGAGCAGCATTGTATGGTTGATCTCGTGCCATTGTGCCTTTCCCGCTTTCCAAGCGAGAAGATCAGCAACGATACGTCGTGCGGCGGTAAGGGCCACGCCGTCACCATGCATGTCCTCCAGCCGCGGGCCTTCGGCTTGGGCATCGCGATGTGCAATTTGTCCCAGACGCGAGATTGCGTCATGCAGGATCGGTGCGCGCAGGGCGGCGCATAACTCGACCGTGGTCAGACCTTGCAGTTCTGGCTCGGACGGCAGGGCAGCACGCAAGTTTCCGCTACCGGCGGTCTGGTCAGCGAGATGCCCCGACGCAAGAAATTCGAGGACCACATCATGGGTAACGGGGGCCAAGATGAGCGGGTTCGGCACCGTAATCTGCAAAGCCTTTGGCAGCGTTATACCGTCGGTATGAAGGATGAGGATCGGTTCGATCTTGTCCATACTTTCTGTGACGAGGCGGTTGAAACGTGATTGCGCGGTCGTTGAAAGTGCGCCGTTCGTGAGATCGGGTCCAACAATGGTCCAACGTGATGGGAAGATATCGTTGATGGTTTCGGTAATGGTTTCCAGATCTGCAATCGGTATCCCGCTGACTACGGTGATGGCCCCGCAATTGAAGGCATCGCGTTCAACTTCTGACGATCCAACCGTGGCTGCAATCCGAATGGCAGACAGCAGCTTCCGGGCGGGGACATAGCGAGATGGCAACTGTGCCGTATCCGCAAAACGCTCGGCGGGTTCCGGGCCCTCAAATTTTTGAAAAAGGATATCCAACTCGGACGGTTCTTCATTATCGTCGGAAAGAAAAACACCATGGCGTTTGCGCAGGCGGTCAATCAAGGTGTCAGCGTAAGCCGACCAGGCGGGTTTTTGTGCTGTAGTTTTGGGCATAAACAAGCCCTCCATATAAATTATGCATTCGTTGGCCTCCGGCCGGCGCGGCCAGAGGGTGAAGTGATTTGGCGGTCAGGGTTATGAGACGCGCGGCGTGAAGTCGGTGGCGATCGCATCCAGTTCGGCGAGGATCGTTTCAGTCAGACGATCGTCGTAGATTTCCGACTTTACCTTGATATGACCTTTGTAAATCGCCGGATCGACGACTGCATCGGCGTAGTCGCGGCGGAATTTCCGGTGTAGCGCTTTTTCCTTCCGGATCGCGATTTGACCGGACGGCACCGCAACCTTTCTCAGGATCGCGCAAGGCATAGCGGGGTCCGAGATGAGTTGGTGATGCAAGCGGCTTTCGGGATTCTTGGAATATCCCAGCTTCACGAGGTTCCGGCTATTTGGGAGCGTGAATCGCATGGCATAGAGATGGCTCGGTGCGGCTGACCATTGTTCGCCACATCCACCACACGATAGCCGTCCAGTCTGGAGATTGGCCCTAGCGATACGTTGGGAATGGCCACAGTCTGTGTGCTGGTAGTGACGATAGTTGGGATTACCTTCCGGATCAGGGCCGAGCAAGGTCCAGCCTTGTTTAGTAGCCTCGTCTGTCTCGCTTTCTTTATGGCAAATATTACAGCGGATACCGGTCCGGCCTGCCGCAACGCGTTCGACTAGTTCGAGCTGACGGCGGATCTTGTGTCCGCAAGGGGCTTCATAGAACGCGTAATGCCGATCTTCAGGACAGCGGTCGATGTATGTGAGCCCAGCATTCTGCGCGGTGATGAGCCATCCGGTCTGCACACAATAGGGGCACAAAGGCTGTGCCGACATGACAGTGTAAAGGCGCGCCTTGATCAAGGCGCCGCACTGGTGACAGCGCAAGGCAACGTGGAGCCGATCAATGATCCGGTCCATGATATCGAAGCCCTTGGCCGTTGCCGCTTCGATCCAATGCGGCAGGATTTTTCCCGGAAATGTCGGAAAAGCTGTGTCGGAAATTGTAATTGTATTTGTCATTGAGATTCCTCCAGAGGTGCCGCCACTCGACACTAGCGCCAGAAGACGCGGCGCGTGAGTAAACGGCTGTAGATTTGAGAACGTGTTAGGGTGGATTTTCCTTCCCACGCATCGGGGAAGGAAAGCCGATTGGGCGGTCGCGTTAGAAGTCGAACGTCAGTTTGTCTGTCGCGCAATCACCCGACGAGGCATCATCAACGGGCGCCCCGTCGAACAACGGAAGACAGAGCATTGCGTTCACGAGATGGCGGCCATGGATCAGCAGGCCGTTCCGATGGATCGCTGTGGGCGACAGCCCAGCGGCTTGGAGCTTCGTGAAGAACATAAGCTGCATCTCAAATTGCAACGCTCGCGCACCGCCCGGTTCTTCGTGGCCGATCATCGTGTCGATGAGAAGAGTCATCCGTTTGAGGGGGATATCTTCACAGATCTCAAGTGGCAGGCAATGGACCTTACCGAGGGCGTCGGCGAGATGTTCAAATGCTCTCTCTGTGTCCGCTGCCCACATGGAGTAAGCTGGATCCTGACTGTGCGCGATATCTTCCAGATCACGCTCTGCGATGGTGAAAGCCTTGAGCGCTTTTAGAACATCACAAAATGCCAAAGAGATGCGGGTATTTTTCGGGGGTTCATGGCCCAGATCGGGCATGATAGGAACATATTTAGTCATCAGATTTCTCCTACGGAATGACGATGATCAGGACCTTGGCGAGAGTTACCGCTCTTGCCTTGGTCCGCTTATTATGTAATGTTGTAATCATATAGTCAAGCATATTTGAGGATGATTCGACATGCCTGAGCAGACAAAGAGAATCGGCCGCCCGAAAACCGATACGAAACCTGTCATGATCCGCATGGAACCGGAGATGATCGACGATATTGATGCGTATCGCAGAACGCTCAATGACATCCCCACAAGACCGGAGGCGATGCGGCGTATCCTCGCTGATTTTCTGGATGACTGGAAAGAGGGCGAATCTTGATCCGTGAGAGCTGACAGGATGTTAGATCCTGAAAAGCCCTGCACTGATGCAGACCGCAACCGCGTGAATTTTCGATTTCACGTTTAAACGGGCACAGGCCCGCCGCGCGTAGAAAGCGACTGTCGCCTCAGATAAATTCAGAAGTTGTGCGGTTTCCCAGGTGGTTTTGCCTCGAGCCGCCCACCTGAGAACGTCAAGTTCCCGCGGGGCGAGATACAGCGTGGACGGGTCTGTTGTATCGTCAGCTTCTGCAGACTGGCGGCTTTGCAGACGAGATACGTTGCCATTTCCTGTTCCCGACGAGTGAACCACGATGCATGCGGCAGCACCGGATGACGGCTTGCCACTTATGGTTGGGTCGGCTGGAAACTGCGGGCTTTGTTCGAGGCCTATAGGCGCTTTTTCACCAGCAATTTTGAAGTTGTAAAACATAGTTGCGCCTCCGAGTAGTTGAGAGGCGGCCCGGCAGAATAGCCGGGCGTTCGAAACTCTGCGCACGCACAAAGCGCTGCCACCTTTGGGCAGAGCCTTGGACATACGTGACAGCCGCCCGGCCAGAAAGATCTGACCGGCTTGTGCTCGTTGGAGTTTCGACGCCCCGAAGCACGGATTTGGCCGTGCTCTGGCTGTAGTTTCGCACGGCGCTTGAGCTGACGCAAACACGATACCTCTGTTTGGTGGTATTTTTTGTTCGCCAACCTCATGAAATAACGAACAGAACTGTTTTGCGAATTTCTATATGAGGCTTTGCCATGAAAAAATATTTCGGTTTCTTTTGCGCGGCGATCACCTTTGGTGTTTTCGGGGCCACAACCGCAAGCTCACAGTCCACCACATGTGAATTGACGGTAGTGGGGCAAACTTACATCAATGGCCCCTGCGATATTCGTTCGTTGTCGGACGGCGAGGGGAGTTTTCAGATTACCAGCCTGGATCAAAAGTATTTCGCATATCTCTATGTTCGCGGAGCGGGGATCGGCGAGGCTTTTTGGAATGAGATCGCTGGCGCGGGTCATGCGCATACACCGCTTGGAAATCTTCGGCGTGAAGGCGCGTGTTGGATCAATGATACTGCACGGATTTGCGCTCGGGCTTCCGAAGAAAGCAGCTCCTTGTCTCCCTTGGGGGCCTGGGACTGTGAGATCATGCGGTTCACATTGAGCGCAACGGAATACAATGTGTCCGGGAAGCTGGTCCCCGTCGCCAATATCGAGCAAATCGCGGAAGACGGGTTCGGGATTACACTCGCCGACGATTACCGGTTCGCAGTTTTTGATGTGCGACCAGAAAGCCTGACATGGCACTCGCCCAAGAGTGGTGACACTTTTGAATGTCAGCGGGAGTAGGTCAACCAAAACCACGGGCTTTGTTGGAGTTCATCAAGTCGGATCGAGTGTTCTGATCAAAATTGATCGGAAGCAAAAAATACGAAATAAAAATCCACATCTTAAAGAGGAGCGTTTTCATGGCCGTCAAAGCGAAATTCGATCAGGGATTTACGGTTACTGAAGAGGGCGGAAACAAGATCATTTCGTTCACTGGTAACGGATTGCCATGGATTGGGTTTGTCATTCTTCCTTTTGCATATCTTGGCCTGCTTGCAGCATTGCTGACCGCGTTCTGGATGGTCGCTCTCGTTGTCGGTGCTGCTCTGAGCTGGCTGATCTACTCGATGTATCAGCCTCAAGCATTCACCTTGACGGCAGAAGGCCTCGTCAAAAACGGCGTCGAATACGAGGCCGAACGGATATCCGAAATCTCCATCGATAACCCGATGGACGATGGTGTGTCCTACACCGAACAACCAGGGATATTTGTTGGCGGCACTGGCGTGGTCGGCGCATCCGTCGCGGCGATGTCGATAAGTGCCAACTTGGCGGCCAGCGGCATGGTCCACGCAAGCCAGGCAATCAGCAACGCCGCGGCAAAGCGCAGACACCGAGTGCGAATAAAGTATGGCGCGAAGTCCATCACCATCGCGAGAAACCTGAAGCAGGGGAAAGCACTGGCGATCTTCGATCTGCTTACCAGAGAGCAGACCTGAGCCCCCCTAGAAATCAAAGTCGTTGTCGCGATCCACAACCTTTGCTTCGTCGAGTTCGTGAGGTTTGATGCTTGGTTCAAAGTCTTCACGAAAAGCGAAGGCTTCCGCACCATCTCGCACGATCTGCACGTTGTGCGGCGACACGACCACTCCGCTTTGATCGGAGAACTTGACAGCGATTTGTGTGTGTCCCTTAACCGGGCTCAATCTCCAACCCGGCAGGCGTTTCGCGGCGATGGCACAGACCTTGGCCAGTAGGGATCCAAATGTTATGCGAGAGGGATCTTCAAGGTCTTCAGCAACCGGTCCATTTTGAACGCCTGCTGCCGTTGGCTTTCCTGAATGGTTTGAAAAGCTCTCTTGTTTTGTTCGTCCACCCTGTTCATCTGCTCCGCCAAGAGTGTGAGTTCGACTTGATACTGGGCCTGTCGATCGGTCAGATTCTGCAACAGCTTTCGAAGCATCTCGCCAAGGGACTCTTTCTGATCGTCCGGCCGATCCAGTAAGTCCAGCAGGGCGTGCAGGTCGAGGACATGGCTGTCCATCGTTTCGATCTGGTTGCGGATGATCTGCAAGTCGGACAGTGGTTCGATCAGGCTCTGGTCTGTTGATGATGTTGGCAACGATAGTCTCCATGTATGGCGTATTGAAAATCTGGACCAGCTGATTCAGATCGAGGGCGTCGCGGACGCGACGGAGCTTTCCGGTAAGTCGTAGAAGATTATTGAGATGACGGGGTTCCCAGGCTTTGCCGAGTTCACCGCCGAAAACTGATGCTTCTCCATTGTCAAATTGGAAGGCCGAGACCCCATGAACGTTCGACGTCATTTTGACCTGATAGCCGGCCGCGCACTTGAAAAGACCTGCATTCAAATCGGACAATGTCTCGGGTTGCCGTTTGCTGAACACTTCTCGCAGATCTGTATGAAGCGCTTTGAGATGAGCCTCGGCAAGTCTTCTCTTGGGCGTCACCGGATTAAGACGAGCTGCTCCTTCCGGGTCGAAGTAAACTGGGGTCGGCAAACCTAGCATTGCGCAAAGGTGCCGATGAGTTTTCTCAGCCTTGGCGGCCGATCCGGACACCGACAAGGGGCGACCGGCGAAATCCCGTAAGGTGATGGCCGTATGAACATGATCACAATCGGTGTCCTGATGCCGCTTGGAGAACCAGGGCGTCATCTCCGGATCAAGGCCCAAGACCTTTAACGCGGCGGCGATGAGTTTCACCCAGACCATCTTTGTGGCTTTCGCGCCTTTCGGCAGAGACAGGGTCATATGTAGGATAGGTTCAGGACGAGGATCACCGAGGATCATTCCTCGGAACCGCTGAAACAGATCGCGATTTCCAAAATTTGGAATTGTGCCACCGATCGGCTCAGCGTCGGGCTTGTTGATGTAACGGTTTACCTTGTCAGGATCGCCGTGCCAGGTCAGATGCGGGCGCATGACGTGATCTCCTGCAGTTCATGGCGCACCGCATCGCATGTCAGCATGATCTTTTTGACGGCCTTTTTGGCTTCGGAGCCCGACAGTGGCCGATTGCAGGGATCACTTTCATCCGCCTCGCACAGGAGCTCATTGCAAAGAAGTGAGAGCTGGCCAATGCTAAGCGCGATGTCCGTCAGATGGACGGGTGCGCCGAGGAGGGCACTGTCGCGCAGATACGCCGCGCGCGTATTGTAGCGTGCTTTTTCAGCTTTACGTTCGATGATCTCTTTCTCAGAGGCCGTCACCTTGAATTTTACGTCTTCCGTTCGCTTTTCCATGTATCTTCTCCATCTGGTTTTTTGATGAACATTTGACGCTTAGGATGGTCCTGAACGGCGAGAGTTGTTGCCCCTGAACCGTCGTTATACCGTCCTTCTATGCACCGCCAGTTCGCTTCGATGGATTGGAGATAAGTAGAACGAGCAGCCTGTCATCATCCTAAACGCTTGAATATAGCGATTTGGCGCACGTTTATGTGGATAACGTTCGTTATGGCTCGGGTTGGGTGCGTGAAGGTCATTGAATGCTTGAAGATGAACAAAACAATCCGATGACATCTGGATAAGCAGTGAACGTTCGCCGATTTCAATAAACATGCCTTTCATTCATAGCACCTAAGGAGGGGCCCCGATTTCGCATTACTCTGTTATTCGGAGTGACCGTTTGCGGGGGTGATAAAATTGCCTGAGGCCAGCTTTGCCCGAGAAAAGCTGAGGTTCACGAACTATTGGAAGAGTAGTGATACCGCGCTTCATTTAGAAATAACGCCAAATTTTTGGAAGATTGAACGCGAATTGAAATCCATTCTCGGACGGAAACTCTTGCATGGCAACTTCAGGGTTTTCCAAAATTTCCGACATGAAGACCTTCGATTTTGGCGATTTCTCGAGAACCGTCTTTGTCGAATTTATCAAATTTCCATGTAGCCGTTGCGGATTACAACGTTGGCGGTAGGGTGTGATCTGACAGGAATTTTTGCGGAGTTCGGCCTTGCGGATCATCGACAATACGACATCCTTACTGGGTGATGACCTCAAGCAAGAGCTTGGCGGCGCGGCGAAGTTTCGCGTGGCGGCAGGATGCTTCTCGATCTACGCCTTTGAGGCGCTGAAGTCCGAGCTTGAGAAGCTGGACGAGTTCGAGTTCATCTTCACGTCCCCGACATTCCTACCCAGTCAGGCCATCGACCGGATCAAAAAGGAAAAGCGTGAATTCTTCATCCCCAAGGGCGGGGCCGTCGAAACGCTGTCGGGAAGCGAGTTCGAAATCCAGCTTCGCAACAAAATGAACCAGCGGGCGGTTGCTCGGGATTGTGCAGACTGGATCCGCCGGAAGGCGCGGTTTCGGTCAAATGCAACCTCGTCAACGATGCAGCAGTTCGCCCATGTTGAGGGCCGTGAGATAGGGACGGCTTACATGCCGCTGTCGGGCTTCACGGCTGTGGACCTCGGATATCAGCAAGGCGATGCCATCTCGAACCATGCCCATGTCATGGACGAGCCGCAGTTCGCCCAGACCTATCTGACACTGTTCGACCAGATTTGGAATGACGACGAAAAGCTGAAAGACGTCACCGCCGAAGTGCTTGAACACATCGAAACGGTCTACCAGGAAAATCCGGCAGAGCGGGTCTACTTCATGATCCTCTTCAACCTGTTCAGCGATTTCCTGAGCGAGATCGACGAGGACGTCCTACCGAAGGATCGGACCGGATATCTTGAAAGCCTAGTCTGGAAGAAGCTCTTCAATTACCAGCGGGACGCGGCCGTTGGGATCATCAACAAGCTCGAGACCTACAACGGCTGTATTCTGGCGGACAGTGTGGGCCTCGGGAAAACATTCACAGCCCTCGCCGTGGTAAAATACTACGAGCTGCGCAACAAGGACGTGCTGGTCCTATGCCCGAAGAAGTTGGCGGACAACTGGCGCAACTACAATGCGAACCTGACCACCAACATATTCGCAAAGGATCGTTTCCGTTACGATGTGCTCTGCCACACCGATCTGTCCCGAACATCGGGTGAATCCTTTGGGATGCGGCTCGACCGGATCAACTGGGGTAACTATGATCTGGTCGTTATCGACGAGTCCCACAACTTCCGGAACAACGATGTCTTTAAAGATCGTGAGACGCGATATCAGCGGCTCATGGAAAAGGTCATCAAGGCCGGCGTGAAAACCAAGGTTCTGATGCTGTCGGCCACACCCGTCAACAACCGGTTCACCGATCTGCGCAACCAGCTCGCCCTTGCCTATGAAGGCCAATCGGATGCCTTGAGTAAGAACCTCAAGACGAAGACAAGTGTTGAGGAAATTTTCAGACGTGCTCAGGCAGCCTTCAACGTCTGGTCGGATCTGCCGTCGGATCAGCGGACCCCGGCCTCCATTTTGCGCACGCTGGATTTCGACTTTTTCGAGTTACTGGACGCCGTGACTATCGCGCGGTCGCGCAAGCATATCGAGACGTTCTACGACACCGCCGATATCGGAACATTTCCGACGCGGCTGAAGCCCTTGTCGCATCACTTGCCCATCACGCACCGGACAGATGTGATCGGGTTCAATGATATTTTCGCCCAGCTGAGCATCCTCAAATTGGCGGTCTATGCGCCGGTCAATTATATTCAACCCAGCAGATTGAAGAAATACGAAGACCTCTACGATACTAAGACCGAGGGCGGCAAAGGCACGCTGAAACAGGCCGACCGTGAGAAGAGCCTTCAGGCCCTGATGACCACCAATCTGCTCAAGCGGCTTGAAAGCTCGGTGCATGCCTTCCGCAAGACGCTCGGTGCCCTGTCCGGCAACATCGCCAGCACGCTTGAGGCGATTGACCGCTTTGAGGCCTATGGTGGGGGTGGCGTGATCGAGGATCTCGATCTTGAGGCCGTTACCGATGAAGACGATGATTTCGGCGATTTCTCTGTCGGCAAGAAGATCAAGATTGATCTGGCTGACATGGACATCAAGGCTTGGAAGCAGGAACTGGCGGCCGACAAGGTCATCATCGACGGCTTGATCACAGAAATGGAACGGGTGAAGCCCGCGGATGACGCCAAGCTCCAGCACCTGATCGCCGAGATTGAGGGCAAGATGGCCAACCCCCTGAACGACGGGAACCGCAAGGTTGTCGTCTTCACGGCTTACGCTGATACAGCCAACTACCTCTTCGCGCAGCTCGCCCCGCATTTTGCCAAGGCGCAGAACATCCATACCGGCATTGTTACCGGGTCTGGTGGCCCCAAGACGACCCTCAAGAAAACATATGACTTCCAGTCCGTCCTCACGCTCTTTGCCCCTCGGGCCAAGGAGAAGGACAAGATCATGCCGGACGATCCGGCAGAGCTGGACATCCTCATCGGCACGGATTGCATTTCGGAAGGGCAGAACCTTCAGGATTGCGACTACCTGATCAACTATGACATCCATTGGAACCCGGTGCGGATCGTCCAGCGCTTCGGGCGGATTGACAGGATCGGGTCGCCCAACACCCAGATCCAGCTGTCCAACTATTGGCCAGACATCAGCCTCGACGAATACATCAACCTCAAGGAGCGGGTTGAGAACCGGATGCACATCGTCGACATGGCCGGGACGGGGGAGGACAACGTTCTGACCTCCAAAAGCTCGGACGTTGCCTACCGCAAAGACCAGCTTCAACGCCTTCAGGACGAGGTGATCGAGTTGGAGGACGTCAAGACCGGCATTTCCATCACCGACCTGGGGCTCAACGACTTCCGCATGGACCTGCTGAACTACCTCAAGACGCATGACGACCTGCCGCGCATGTCCAATGGCCTGCACACTGTGGTTCCGGCGGACCCCGAGCGCGGGCTTGTCCCCGGGGTGATCTTTGCGCTGCGCAATATCCACGATAGCGTGAACGTCAACCAGCAGAACCGTCTGCACCCCTATTACCTGATCTATATCGGGGAGGATGGCGAGATTGTCGCCGACCAGATGCAGGTCAAACGCCTGCTCGATCTGATCCGCACGGGGTGCAAGGGCCACACCATTCCATTTCGCGATCTTTGCACCGCTTTCAACGCCGAGACGAAAGACGGGCGCAAGATGGAGACCTATTCAGACCTGCTTAACAGCGCGATCAAATCCATGATCGAGGTGAAGGAGGAGCGTGATATCGACAGCCTGTTCTCGGGCGGGCACACAACTGCCCTGACTCAGACCATCGCGGGGCTTGAGGATTTTGAGCTGATTGCCTTTATCGTGGTCCGTGCGGAATGACGGCGCTCTATCAATATCCGCCCCAGACCGCGTTGAAACGGGTGATCCCAAAGACGCGCATCTATGACGGGGCCAAGGCCAGCACCGCGCTGCGGGAGCGGTTCGTGCGCGAGGTGGATCAGATCGTCTGGGCGCACAAGCTTGCACCCGAGACGCTGAACCTGCCCGCTACCGCCGCTGTGCCGGAAATTCAGGTGTTCCGTCTCACGCTCAAGGGGGACGCGCTGCACGATGACATCCTGCGCGCCATTGACCGCGCCATTCCGTTTCCTGTGCTGTTCGAGTTGGTCACAGACGCGCGGATACAGGCGGCGGCGGCGTTCAAGCGGCCCTCGGACGCGGCATCCGGTAAATGGGTGGTGTCGGACCATCTGCGCGGGGCGTGGGTGGACCGTGATGCACCGCGCGGCGCGCTGCCCGTGGCAGTGTCGCTGGGGGTGCTTTATGACCGGATGCTGGCCGCCCTCAGTCCGGTTGAGGCGCGCGCGGGCGAGGATACGGAAACCCGCCTTGCGCGTGCGGCGCAAATCAAGGCAAAAGAGCGCGAGATAGCGCAGCTTCAATCCAAGCTGAAACGCGAAAACCAGTTCAATATCAAAGTGACGCTGCATGGCCAACTGGCCGAGGCGCAGGCGGAATTTGAGCACATGAAGACGCCGGACAGGGGCGATAAGGGGACACCATGACAGACGAGATTGACAAGCTGAAAATGCACAGCCCCGACCTGACCCAAGACAACATCGCCAAGATCCGCGCGCTGTTCCCCGGTTGCGTGACCGAGGCGGCGGGGGAGGATGGCGCGCCGACGCTCAAGGTGGATTTTGACCAGCTGCGGCAGGAACTGTCGGATGCAATCGTGGAGGGGCCACAGGAGCGCTATCATCTGGACTGGCCGGGCAAGCGGCAGGCGCTGATCACAGCTAATGCGCCGATTGCCAAAACCTTGCGCCCCGTTCGCGAGGAGAGCGTGGATTTCGACACCACGCAGAACCTGTTTATCGAGGGCGACAACCTTGAGGCGCTCAAGCTGCTGCAAGAGACCTATCTGAGCAAGGTAAAGATGATCTACATCGACCCGCCGTATAATACGGGGAAGGATTTCATCTACAAAGATAACTTTGCCAAAGCAAAAGAAGACTATGAAATTGAAGCGGGTGTCCGTGATTTAGATGGCGGCCAATTAGTTTCAAATCCCGAATCCAGAGGCCGCTATCATTCCGACTGGATGTCGATGATGTATTCTCGTCTTACCGTTGCGAAACGGCTGCTAATGGATGAGGGGATTATACTCGTCAGCATTGACGATTATGAACAATCTGCCTTGCGCAAGCTCATGGATGAGGTCTTTGGTGAACGAAATTTCATTGCTCAGCTTACATGGGAGAAAGGCAGGAAGAATGACGCCAAGTTCTTTTCGGTTGGGCATGAATACATGCTTGTATTTGGAAAGAACGTATCGAAGCTGCGGGAGCGGCATGAGTCTTGGCGTGAGGAAAAACCGGGTGCGCGAGAAATATGGGATGAGTTCATCAGGCTGAAACAAATCCACGGCGATGACTTCAAAGAGATCGAGCGAGAATTGTCTCAGTGGTATTCTGATTTGCCCAAAGGTCACCCCGCCAAGAAATGGGCGCGGTATAAACGGGTGGATAAAAATGGTCCTTGGAGGGATCGGGATATTTCGTGGCCCGGCGGTGACGGCCCGACTTATGATGTCATACACCCCATCACAAAACAGCCATGTGCTGTCCCGGAGGCAGGTTGGCGCTATGCTTCGCCAGATGAAATGCAACGGCAAATCAAACTTGGTTTGGTTGAGTTTCGTGATGATCATACTGAACCGCCATTTCGGAAAGCACACATCCGGCCAGCACCGGGAGAGGCTGATGATGAGCAGTCAGATCAGGTTGCTGATGAGGGAGGCGATACAGAAGAGGATGGCGCAGACGCAGAGTTCGCCACACAGGTTCGTGGGTCCTATTTTTACAAGCAATCGCAGGTCTCTGTAAAATACTTGAGAAACTTGATGGGAGGCAAAGTCTTTACCAATCCGAAGGATCATGAAGAGTTGGCGAAGCTGATTGAATATGTTTCGCCAAAAGATCGCGATGGTATCATCATAGACTTCTTTGCTGGTTCCGCCAGCACAGCAGAAGCGACCATGCGGGCGAATGCCATCTATGGCAGCAATCACCAGTTTATTATGGTCCAGCTTCCAGAAAGCCTTGTGGATGCCGAAAAGAACACGACCGGCACAGCCAAGAAAACAGTCCAAGCTGCAATAAAGCTGATGAAGAAGAATAATCGCCCGCCAGTTTTGTCTGAGGTGTCCA
Organism: Sulfitobacter albidus; assembly: GCF_018200035.1. NCBI lineage: Bacteria > Pseudomonadati > Pseudomonadota > Alphaproteobacteria > Rhodobacterales > Roseobacteraceae > Sulfitobacter > Sulfitobacter albidus. The sequence goes on from NZ_CP073581.1 coordinate 552,068, forward strand.
AAGAACGCATCCGCCGCGCAGGCGCAAAGATCCTCGAGGGGGACACCCACCCAGACTGGAACAAGGACGTGGGCTTTCGCGTGCTGAAAATCGACAGCTCGAACATTGCCGACGTCTATTACACCCCCGATGCCACAACGCAGGCCGACCTGCTGACCCGCGTGGACAACATCAAGCCCGACCGCTCCCCCGAAGATCTGCTGTTTCAGGTTTTGCTGGACTGGGGCGTGGACCTGACCCTGCCCATCACCCGCGAGGTGCTGCACGGGAAAACCGTGTTCTTTGTCGCGGGCACCGCCCTTGCCGCCTGCTTTGATGATGGCGTGGACGAGGTGCTGGTCAAAGACCTCGCCACCCGCGCGCCCCTGCGCGTGGTGTTCAAGGATACAGGCTTCAAGGACGACGCGACCAAGATCAACGTGAAACAGATTTTCAAATCCCTGTCCCCCGACACAGACGTCAAAGCCATCTGATGACGCCCGATGCGCTGCGCCAGAAACTGACCGACCTGATCGCCACCTGGGAAAACGAGGTGGTCGAGTTCAAGGAGGTGTCGAACGACTTTGATACCGACAAGATCGGCCGCTACTTCTCGGCGCTGGCGAATGAGACAAACCTGCGCGATGCAGAGGCCGGGTGGCTGGTGTTTGGCGTCAGCAACAAGACCCGTCAGGTCACCGGCACGCCCTATCGGCAGGACAGCGAGCGGTTGCACAGCCTCAAGCACCAGATTGCCCAAGGCGCCGATCCCACGACAACATTCCGGCAGCTTCACGAGGTGGATGTAGACGGCCAGCGCGTGGTGATGATGGAAATCCCGCCCGCCCCGCGCGGTATCCCGATTGCATGGCAGGGACATTACTATGCGCGGTCGGGCGAAAGCCTCGCCCCGCTCAGCCTTGCCAAGCAGGACGAAATCCGCGCCCAGACGATCACAACGGATTGGAGCGCGCAACTGGTTGAAGGGGCCACGCTGGACGATCTGGACCCCGCCGCCATCGAGCGCGCGCGCAGTGATTTTGCCCTGAAGCACCAGAACCGCATCTCCCCCGACGAAGTGCGCGACTGGTCCGTCGCCACCCTGCTGGACCGCGCCAAGGTCACGCAGCGCGGTCAGGTCACGCGCACGGCACTGCTGTTGCTGGGACGGGCGGAAAGCGCCCATCTGCTGACGCCCAACCCCGCCCAGATCACATGGAAGCTGGTCGGTCAGGAAAATGCCTATGAGCATTTCGGCCCGCCGTTCCTGCTGGCCACCTCGCAGCTGTATCAACGCATCCGGAACATCCAGTTGCGTCTGCTGCCGGATGATGAACTGTTGCCCCATGAGGTATCGAAATACGACCAGAAGGTCGTGCTGGAAGCTCTGCATAACTGCATTGCCCATCAGGATTATCGCCTGAACCAACGGGTGATCGTCACCGAAAAGCCGGATCGGCTGGCGTTCGAGAACGCGGGCCGGTTTTTTGAAGGTTCCCCAGAGGATTATGTGCGCGGTGACAAGTCACCCCGCGGCTATCGCAACCCCTATCTGGTGCAGGCGATGGTCGAGCTGAACATGATCGACCAGATGGGATACGGCATTCAGCAGATGTATGAAACGCAGCGCCGGCGCTACCTGCCGATGCCTGATTACGATGTGTCCGATGATGCGGTCGAGATGACGCTCTATGGCGGCGTAGTCGATCCCGCCTATACCCGCGTGTTGATGGAGAACGGTGGTTTGCAACTGGTTGATGTGCTGGCGCTGGACCGGGTGCAAAAGGGGCTGGAGGTGCCGGATGGCGCGATACAGGCGCTGAAGCGTAAGGGGTTGGTGGAAGGGCGCAAACCACGGTTCCGTGTGTCGGCGGCGGTTGCGGCGGCTTCGTCCAAGAAAGTGGATTATATCAAGCACCGTGCGTTCGAAGAGCAACACTATGCGGATCGGATCGTGCAGTATCTACGAGAGTTCGGCGCCGCCTCACGAAAGGATGTTGATGATCTGCTCTGGGATAAGCTCAGCGATGCGTTGGATGAAACGCAGAAGAAAAACAAAATAGGTAATATTCTCGGTAGCTTACGTCGAAAGAGTATGATTTTCAACGCTGGTTCCAAGGCCATGCCATCGTGGAGGCTATGCGAATGAAACGGGAACGCTCTACGAAAGAAGTTACGAAAGAAACGCCAGATTTACGAAAGAGACTGCCATGAAGATCAAGTTTAAGTCGCAGCTCTATCAGACGCAGGCCGTGGATGCGGTTGTTGACTGCTTTGCAGGCCAACCTCTTCAGGATCCGTTGAAATACACAGTCGATCCGGGGGCTGCGGTTCAATCCCAAATGGAGGTCGAAGGCTTTGGGAACGGGGCTATCAAGCTGACTGAAGACGGATTGTTGGATAACATCACCAAGGTTCAACGTCTTGCGATGCTGCCGCTATCGGACAGCCTGACTTATTTCGCCGATGAAAAAGGCAAAAAGAAACCTGCCAGCTACAAACCCGGTGCGAGGGTCAATCTGGATGTTGAGATGGAGACCGGCACGGGTAAAACTTATGTCTACATCAAGACCATGTTCGAGTTGCACAAGCGTTACGGCTGGACGAAATTCATCATCATGGTGCCCAGCGTGGCTATCCGTGAAGGTGTGGCAAAGTCGATCGACATGACCGCCGAGCACTTTCAGCAGGAATACGGGAAGAAGGTGCGGGCGTTTGTCTATAACTCGAAGCGATTGCACGAGTTGGAGAGCTTTTCGTCGGATTCCGGCATCAACGTGATGGTGATTAACGTGCAGGCGTTTAACGCCTCTGGCGCCGACAATAGGCGGATCTATGACGAGCTGGACGATTTTCAGTCGCGCAAGCCCATCGATGTGATTGCGAAGAACCGTCCAATTCTGATTTTGGATGAACCACAAAAGATGGAAGGCCCGGCTACTCAGAAGGCACTGCCGAAATTCAACCCGCTGTTCATTCTCCGTTATTCTGCGACCCACCGCACGGTCCACAACAAAGTGCATCGTTTGGACGCTGTTGATGCGTTCAACCAAAAGCTGGTCAAGAAGATCAAAGTTCATGGGGTAGAGACCAAGGGCCTGAGTGGGACCAACCCCTACCTGTTCCTGCACCGTGTCGAGACGACCAGCAGCGATCCGGTGGCGTTTGTCGATGTGGAAACCAAGACCCAGACAGGGATCAAACGGGTCGCACGAAAGCTTGAAAAGGGCCGCAACCTGTTCGACTTGTCCAAAGGGCTTGAGGCTTACCGCGGGTTCGTTGTCAGTAATATCGACGCACGGGACGATACGGTTCATTTCACCAATGGCGATGTGTTGCGGGCGGGTGAGGCCTCTGGGGACGTTACAGAACGCGATATCCGTCGGATCCAGATACGCGAAACGATCACGGCACATTTGGAGCGCGAACAGATCCTGTTTGCGCGCGGGGTTAAGGTCCTGTCGCTCTTCTTTATCGATGAGGTCGTGAAGTATCGCGATTACACTCAGGATGATGAAAAGGGTGAATATGCCCGTGTGTTCGAAGAGGAATACGTGCAGGCGGTAGCGGATTTGCTCAGCGAGTTGCCGTTGGAAAATGTCGAATATCGGACCCATTTGGAAGGTATCGATGTTGCCAAGACCCACCGCGGATATTTCTCGGTCGATAAGAAAGGCCGGATGACCGACCCGAAAGCCGCCGCACGTGGCGAGCTGGCTGGTCAATCCACCGAACCCAGTGACTATGACCTGATCCTTAAGGACAAAGAGCGGCTGCTGTCTTTTGCGGAACCCACACGGTTCATTTTTTCCCATTCGGCCCTGCGTGAAGGCTGGGACAATCCGAACGTCTTTGTCATGTGCATGCTCAAGCACAACGAGAGCCAGAATGTAATTTCGCGCCGGCAAGAGGTTGGTCGTGGCCTGCGAATTTCGGTCAACAGCAACGGCGAGCGGATGGATCACCCCGCTACGGTCCATGATATCAACGTGCTGACAGTGGTGGCATCCGAGAGCTACAAGGGCTTCGTCACAGGATTGCAAAAAGAAATTGCCGAAAATCTCTCCGCGCGACCCCAGCTTGCGGATGCGGATTATTTTGAAGGTAAGACGCTTAAGACCGGTGATCTGGAGCTCATGTTGGACAAGCCGCTGGCCAGGAAGCTGGAACGGTTCCTGATCAAGAACGACTATGTTGATGACGACGGCTATATTACCGAAAGTTATCATGAGGCTCGCAAGTCAGGAGAGCTTGTTGATCTGCCGGAGGGTTTTGAAGCCCATCGTGACGCAGCTTTCGCGTTGATTGACGCGGTGTTCAACAGTGCCGCCCTCAACGACATGCTGAGCGATGGTCGAACGCCTAAGAAGAACAAACTGAACAGCAACTTTGACCGTAAGGAATTTCAGGAGCTGTGGCGTCGGATCAATCGCAAGGCGGTCTATCAAGTCGAATTCGACAGCGCGGCGTTGGTCAAGAGCTGTGTTGATCGGCTCGAACGGGACCTGCAGGTGGCGCCACTTCAGTATTTGGTCACAGAGGGCACGTTAGCGGACGAGGTGACCGACGAAAGCCTGCGGGCAAGCGACGCCTTCGTCCAAGGCAAGTTGCGGACGGAAAGCGGGACCAGCGCACGGTCACGGGTTTCTTATGACCTGATTGGCGCCATATCTGAGAACACTGACCTGACCCGAAAGACGGTAGGGGAAATTCTTGGTGGAATACAGGCGGCGAAATTTTGTGAGTTTGCGAAGAACCCCGAACAGTTCATCGCAGATGCCTCGCATATGATCCAAGAGCAGAAGGCCACGGCGATCATCGAGAAATTGACCTATGACGCGCTGGAAGAACGGTTCGATTCAGAGCTGTTCACGGCTGGTGAGGTCGGCAACGACTTCAAGAAGGCGACCGAAAAGCTGAAAAACCATGTTTACGATTATGCCATCGTAGATTCCAAGGTTGAGCGTGAATTCGTCAGAGACCTGGATACGAGCAGCGAGGTAATCGTGTATTCGAAATTGCCGCGCGGCTTTTTGATCCCGACCCCGGTCGGTGACTACAACCCGGACTGGGCCATCGCGTTCAAAGAGGGCGGTATCAAGCACCTCTATTTCGTGGCTGAAACGAAATCGGATCAACCGTCGATGAAGATGCGGGAGCTTGAGCAAACCAAGATCAAGTGCGCGCGGAAATTCTTTGACGAAATTGGAAGGCGGATCAACGAAGATCAGGTGAAATATGATGTGGTCACCAACTATTCGGACCTGATGGCGTTGGTGAAGACACTGTAACGATCTGTTCCGAATAAAGGGTGCTGCTCTGTTGGTCATTCGTCCTGTTTGCGCCGGTTGTTAAAATCCGCAAACACTTGGCTCAACGAAGCGAGCATCGAAAGGATGATAGCAATTGCTAATAGAAGGGGGCTTGAAAGCGCCACATCGACGAGATCGGGCCGTATGATCGTTGGAATGTCTGTCCCAGAATATCCGACATGCAACTCCACATCACCTGGCTGGGAGAGTGCGAAAATTTCCAAACTGGGTGTGTCGGAGAAGTCCTTAGGTGTAACGTGACCGTTCATCCGGACAGGTTGGTTCGCGGAGCGAACAGACGCCGTTGCGCCACGCATCAATTCCCCTGTTTTGATCACCTCGGTCACGTTCGCGCGGAGAAACGATGTGATCAGACCGCTTTCACGGGCTTCCCAGTTTCCCCGTGTTAGATAAAACTGTTCCCCCGCGGAAATAGGTCGGCCCACTGTCGTATGAGCAGAGAATGTGAGCGCCCCAGTGTCACGCCAGTCCGCTTCGGTGACTATCAATATGGTGCCTTCTGCGAGATTGTCCGGTCCGGCAGACTGCAAACTGAGCCTCAGATCGCCCTGATTGGTAAGCGCAACATCCACTTTTGCACCGTTTGGCCATTGTAGGGTTAGATCGCGTTGATCCGTAATTTCGTAGAATCTTGGATCACAAACCGATGTATCTGCTACCCGCGTGAAGTCGGGTTGATCGCGCAAACGGCAAATTGTGGCGCCTGCCAGATACCAGTCATTGCTTTCTCCTTGGAATGTGAAACCTGCGGCGGTTGTTTCCGCTTCAATCACGAAGGTTCGGGATTTGCTGAATACTGCCAACGCAACAAAGAGGCACACTATGACGACAGCCGCCACCAGCAAAATCACACGAAGTCGTTGAACATTTCGCATGTTTTGCAAGACCGTCAAAATGCGGAAGCCACTCAAGTGCGTCATCAGCTATCTAAGCCAATCCAGAGCTTTAACACTGACGGGGTCGCGGGTTTGCCGCCAGAAACCCGATAAAGTGTGACCTCCACCGAACCGCTCACATCGTCTGGAAGAATACAGGCGTGATCGAAAGCCGCCATACCGCCAGCTTCCAAAGCGTTGCATCGTATCGCATCAGGATACGTGTCGAGATACATAAAGACCTCGTCGGCCCGAAAGGAATTAATAAGGATTTGTGCCTCACCGATTTCTCCATCGGGATTCCAGAGGGCGACCGTCGTGTCGGAGAGTTGTGACATGCAATCGCCGGCAGATATCTGAATGGCCAACCCTTGTGGCGGCAAATCCGCAAGGGCTGCACCGTGTCTTGTAGGGAAGGGAAGGCCAGTGACGCCCCCTGACCATTCCTGCGACAGATCGTATTCATTGGTTGCTTCGTAGCGTCCGTCGGCCGATAGCACCCGGGCACAGATCCGACTGCCGGACCACTCCGGCGGGAGGTTGGCGGTGAGTGTGACGGTGTCTCCGTTAACAGGGGCGGTGCCATGCCGCAGCACGCCTGCGACGATGACTCCCGAAATTTGCGCAGCATCACGCAATACCTCATTGAAAGGATTGCTGCGGAGCGTCACGATGTCATCAGACAAAGCCATCATTGGCGCAGACATCAGGACGCTGGAAATGAAAGCACTTAGCACACGCAATGGGTCCATCCTTCTATTGCTTCCCCGAATTCTAGCATTCTGGCTTCTGTCAGTCACTGCAATACATGCGCAAACTGTTACTGTCGTAGGCAGTATGGGTGAAAACGGTCATGGTTGGATGTTTCGCTCCCAAGGTATCTGCTATGTCATTACCCCGCGCCATGTCGCCGGGGAGCTTCCACGTATAAGTGTGACATCGGCGGCCCCTGTAGTGAACGGCACCGGGACTGTGTTTCGTCCATTCTGGCCCGAGATGGATCTTGCGATTGCGGTGGTGCGGGGCGGCATTGAGGAGCGCTGTATCGAGAATCTAGATAGCCTGAACGTAAGCCGAGCAGCGCGCAATGCAGGAACAGCGCAGCTATTGCGGCTGAGCCCGTCAGGGGAATTGGAGCGACAGCGACTGAACCTGGCCCGGCGCGATTATTTGACGTGGCAGGCAACGCTGGCGGACGCAGGCGGCAGCATCTATCAGGGCACGTCTGGCGCGTTCGCATTTGCAAATGATGAGCCAATCGGTATGGCGATCGAGTCCGAAGACGTGAACAGCATTTTGCTGATGCGGTCAGCGGAGATATACATGAACGTCGCACGGTTTCTGGCTGAGGAAAGCGGGGCGGTTACGGCACAATCGGAACCTGTCCACGAGGTCGAGGCCAATGAGCAGCGTCTCGAGTTGGTTAGTGCGACGGCCGCACCGATAGAACCTCAATATGCCGCGGAGAACCTTCTTACAGAGGGTTCATACGTGTTTGACCCGATCCGTAATACGGAAATCCTCTTCCGTGCAGAAGGGGATGCGCCGGTGGCCCTATCCCAGTTCATCATGATTGCACCAATAAACGGCACATACGCTTTGCCAAAGGATATATTGGTCTTGACCGACGCAAGTGCAGCGGGCACGCGTTTCCGCCCATGGGTGCGCGGTCAGGTTGCGCCAGATGGAGCGTTTGACAGCGGCCCAAACGCTCCCCGAAGCGCACGTTGGATCAAGATTCTAATACTGAACGCGCGAGCTGCGGGGCCTGTTGCGATTGAAAGAATTTCAGTATTTTAGGTCGATCAGCGGATGACCTGCACCACGAAAGGAAGCACAGCTTCGATATCTTCAAGCGACAACGTTCCCTTTATCGTTCCGTCTTCGACCAAAACACCACGACCATTTCCGGAAGCACAGCACCCAATTCTATATGAAAGAAAAACGCCGTCACCATTGGAGACGATTAAACAATTATCTTCTGATTTTGACGTGTAGCAACTCTTTTCGGCATCAAAAGCACCAGTAGGCAACCGAAAGAAGCCAGCATTATCTGCTCCGACCGTTCCACCAAGATCTTCGATTCTTGAAGTATACAAACTTGCATTCGATATTGCCGAGCCGTCTACTTGAACCGTTAGATTTGGCCCCGTCGCCAGATAAGCCTCGAATGCCGTGCGGCGGACAGATGGGTTGGGTGACAGCAAGCCGAATTCCAAAGCCATATCCTTCAAAACATCATCGCCGCTTTCCAACATGATCTGCATAGCCGCCATACTGCGCTCTGGATCAGGATCGTTCAGCAGCTCGGCGTAGGGATTCATCTGTTCAACACGGGCATCAATCTGGGCGCGGAGTTCTTCCACCGTAAGGGTTTGAGCAGATACGGGGTTGATAGTTAGTTGAAGCATGGCCGCCGCGAGAAACAGTTTTCTAATCATTGTGGTCTCCTTTGTTTAAGGGAACCTTGCACGACTAATGGTCGGCCGCACAATCCTTAAGTGGCTAAATCAGCGCCGGCAAAAGCGCCCGATCGGACGGCAAAAGAGGCGTTTACCGCTTATCAATGTCCTGTTGGACGTGTTCGATGTGATCCAGCGCCTCTGCCAACTTGTCCAAAGCCACCTTCTGGGGATCCGCAACATGCTCTAAGAGGTGCGTCGATGCGAAATAGTTTTCCAGTGCGTGTGAGCTTCCGTCGTCCCGGCTTGATGCATTGTGAGCCAGAATTTCGTCAATTACTCGCGGTGAGACACCGAGAAGCTTCATAATCGTTGCGGCGGTGCGGCGCAGGTCGTGTCTGTGCCAATCGCTGGTGTTGCTTGCTTGGTGAACCTTACCGGTGATGCGCTGCCAATTATCCAGACCACCGCCCTCGGCATTTGGAAATACGAGCTCGTCCGGTTTACGGCCCTGGAAATTCGGCAGGCTGTGCAAAAGCGCAATCGCTGCATCAGACAGAGGCAGGCTCTGGTTTTTGGGTGCACCGGAGATTGTTTTTACGTAGGGTTTGTGCCAGATTCCGACTTTCTCGCGATAGTGACCCCACCGCATGTTTACCATCTCTGACCGGCGTGCCGCGGTAAGCAAGAGAAATCTCAGCGATATAGCGCGCAGGTCGAGGTAGGGATTCGTTTTCAATCCAAGGCATTTGGGGGCAGGCCAGACCAATAAGGGAAGAACTCTGGCAAGTTCGAGATGATCCAGCGCACGATCTCGAAACCCTTTGATTGTGTGGTCGTCGATTGAGGGGTCGTAGGTCTGCCGGACATCCACCACGTCAAGTTTCTGACGCCGCCCACGACCGATCTTGTTCGACTTATTGCGATGCGCGGCCCAATCGAACATTGTCATGACGTAAGCGCGCGCACGTGACACTTGCCCGTTCGCCGTGCCTTTGCCAGAACGCGGCACATATGAGCCCATTGTATATGCGAGATCTTCGAGGCTGATTTCCGTCACCTGTGTTGACAGATGGGGTTGGAAGACCCGCTCGATACGGCGACGGGCCTCACTGCCATTGTCGTTTACGGTGCGCTGCCACGTCTTTCGCGTGGGCGCCATGATGATTTCGTATTCGATAATCAGTTCCTGCAGCGTCGGTATCTCCGCGTGCAGAGCAGCCGCGCTTCTGGCCGCTGCCTTTTTTGCGGCATTCGTAATATTCTCACCGGCCTTCAACCGTCGCCGCAATTCCGCAGCTGCCAGCCGTGCATCGGCAAGACCAATGTCGCCGTAGTGCCCTATCGGTGTGCTTTGGATATTGCCGCTGGGATCCCTCAGCCGGAATGCGAAGGACTTCAGCCCTGACGGATAAACCCGTATCAGCAGGCCGGTTTCTTTGGTATCTGTAATGTCAGTCCGCTTTGTGACGTTTTTGGACTTGATGAATTTGTCTGTGAGTTCAACTCTTGGCATTTTTAATTCTCCTGTGCTGGGAATGATATGCGGACGCCATTCTGGTGGCACAATGGTGGCACAGAAGGGCCGCGCTACCGCGATGCGAGATGTTTTGAGATGAGGAAGTTACGGAAATAGATTATCTATATAAAACAGTTGGATAATCGAAAATTTATATCCGAAACATGTGTGTCGCAGTGCGTCGGAATACGCGGAAAATCAGGCTTTATCGCCTTGAAAATCCTCGTGTCGGTGGTTCGATTCCGCCCCCGGGCACCACTTAAATAAAGCAAAAACGGGAGACGATAGCTCGCAGTTCTCGCTCATGCTTGCGGATGTTCCGTGGACCGATTGTGCCCGGTGTTTTCTGGCGTAGCGCAAAACACCACGCGGGGTATCGCCAGCGTGCCGGAGGGGCAGGGTACAGCCACGCGGATCAGATCGCCTTCAGCGACTCCCGCATGGTGATGGAAACTGCGAGTTCGCGCGCCGCGCGCGGTTTGCGTCCCGCGATCGTTTCAAGCAGTTCTTGCGCCGCGACGCGCCCCATCTGGCGGTGCGGGACGTGCACTGTCGTCAGTCGCGGATACAGCAGGCCAGCCAGTTCGATGTCGTCGAACCCGGTGATCGAGACATCTTCGGGCACGCGCAGGCCCATGGCGCGGGCGCGGCTGAGGGCGCCCGCGGCCAGCACGTCGTTTCCGCACATCACCACCGTGGGGCGGGGCGCGCGCTTCATGTGGGTTTCAAAGGCATCGGCGCCGTTCTCAATCTCGTAGCCGGTCTCGATCACCGGGACGCTGTCGGGATCAGTCCCGTGCGCGCGCAGGCTTTCGCGGATGCCGCGCAGGCGGCCTTCGGCCCGATCGTTGCCCGCCAGAATGCCCGAGATCACAGCGATGCGCCTGTGACCCATCGCCTGCACCTGGTCGGCGAGACTGCGCATGGCGGCGCAATTGTCAAAGCCCACCGAGGCAAAGCCGTGATCAAAAGACGAGGTCCACGCCAGTACCGTCGGGATCGCGCGGCGGGTGAGGTAGTCGTAGATCTGCTGCCCCCGCTCCGCCCCGATCAGCAACAGGCCATCGGCGCCTCGGGCGACCAGCGTGCGGATCTGCTCAGCCTCCAGATCCGGCTGATAGGCGCTGCTGGAGACGAGCAGGGTGTATCCCTCTGCGTGCAGGGTCTCCTGAAAGGCCTGCAGACCGCGGGCAAAGATCGCGTTTTCCATTGTCGGGATGATCGCCCCGATGGTGTGGGTGCGTCTGGCAGCCATGGCGCGGGCATTGAAGTTGGGCGTATACCCCAACGCATCGACGGCGCGCATCACCCGCTCGCGTGTTTCTCGCGACACCTTGCTTTTGTCATTGAGGCAGCGCGACACGGTCGCAGTCGACACATTTGCCGCGCGCGCGACGTCGTCCAGCGTTGGAATTGGGGGGTGTGCAGGTGCCATGCGCCTTGGTCCATCTTGGGAACTCATTGCAACATAGACTAAAAACACGCGGGGCAGGGAGAAAAATGTAAGCGCTTGCAAGAATCGGATGTAAGCGCTTACACTAGCGCTAAATCTGACCGCCAGGAGGCTTCTTGTGGCCCGCACCGTCGCCTTTCCCGAGCCCGTCCCGCCGGTGGCTTTGCCCGCCTATGTTGTCAGCGCCGTTGGGTCTGGCGCGGCGGTTTTGGCGGGCGGGGCTGCGCCGCAGGCACGCCCGACCTTCACCCGGCGCATCGGGGCGGGCCCTGCGCGCCGCCGTCACCGCACCTCTTCTTCGTGATATCTACAGACAGGATCCCAGATGACCCGCGACTACCTTAAGAAAGCAACGCTTACCGCGGCCTCCGGCGCCTCGGATGTGCACGAAACGGTTGTGGCTATCCTTGACGACATCAAGGCCGGCGGCGACGCGAAGGCGATGGAATACGCCGCCAAATTCGACCGCTACGAGGGGAGCATTTTGCTCAGCGCCGAAGAGATCGAGGCCGCCTGCGCGCTGGTGCCCGAAAAGCTCAAGGCCGATATCCGGTTCGCCCATGACAACGTCAAACGCTTTGCCGAGCTGCAAAAGAGTACCGTCGCGGATGTGGAGATGGAGATTCAGCCGGGCTATATTGCCGGGCAAAAGGCGATCCCCGTGGATGCGGCGGGCTGCTACGTGCCCGGTGGGCGCTACAGCCACATCGCCAGCGCCATCATGACCGTGACCACGGCCAAGGTCGCGGGCTGCAAGCACATCACGGCCTGTTCCCCTCCGCGCCCCGGCGTGGGGGTGGCCCCCGCGATCATCTACGCCGCGCATATCTGCGGCGCGGACAAGATCCTTGCCATGGGCGGCGTGCAGGGCGTTGCAGCCATGACCTACGGTCTTTTTGGGCTGCCAAAGGCGAACATCCTCGTAGGCCCCGGCAACCAATTCGTGGCCGAGGCAAAGCGGATCCTCTTTGGCAGCGTCGGCATCGACATGATCGCAGGCCCCACCGACAGCCTCGTGCTGGCCGACAAGACCGCCGATCCACACGTGGTCGCCACCGATCTGGTGAGCCAGGCCGAGCATGGCTATAACTCGCCCGTCTGGCTGGTGACCGACGACCGCGCGCTGGCCGAGGATGTCATGGCCCGCGTCCCCGCTCTGATCGACGATCTGCCCGAGCTGAACCGTGACAACGCCTTTGCCGCCTGGCGCGACTACGCCGAGGTAATTGTCTGCGCCGACCGGGTCGAGATGGCGAAATGCAGCGATGACTATGCCCCGAACACCTGACCGTGCAGGCGCAAGACCTCGATTGGTGGCTCGACAACCTCACCTGCTACGGCTCGCTGTTTCTGGGCGAAGAGACGACCGTTTCCTACGGGGACAAGGCGTCGGGCACCAACCACGTGCTGCCGACCTCGGGGGCGGCGGGCTATACCGGCGGTCTGTCTGTGCACAAATACATGAAGATCGTCACCTGGCAGCGCGCCACGCAGGAAGCGTCCAAGGATGTGGCGATTGCCACCGCCCGCATCTCCCGGCTCGAAGGGATGGAGGGGCACGCGCGTGCCGCCGACGTGCGGCTGGCCAAATACTTCCCCGGCGAGAATTTCGATCTGACCGCCGATGGCTGATCTGCCCGCTCTCTTTGACCTCAGCGGTCGCGTCGCCTGCGTGACGGGCGCAAGCTCGGGGCTCGGTCGGCAAGCGGCCCTTGCGCTCGCGGGCGCGGGCGCGCGGGTGGTAGGCGTGGCGCGGCGCCGCAGCGCCCTCGACAGCCTGTGCGACGAGATCGGCAATGGCGCGGCCGCCGTGGTGGCCGATGTGGCCGACCGTGCGGGCATAGGTGATCTGGCGCAGGCGGTAACCGCCCCCTTTGGCGCGCCCGACATCGTGATCCACGCGGCGGGGATCAACACCCGCGAGGCCGCCGAAGACGTCACCGCCGAGGGGTGGGATCAGACGCTCGCGCTGAACCTCTCCGCGCCTTTCTTTCTCAGCCAGGCGCTTGTGCCCGCGATGAAGCAGCGCGGCTGGGGGCGGATCGTGAATTTCGCCTCGCTCCAGACGACCCGCGCCTTTCCCGGCGGCATCGCCTACGGCGCCAGCAAAGGCGGTATCGGTCAGCTGACCCGCGCCATGGCCGAAGCATGGTCCCCCCACGGCATCACCGCCAACGCCATCGGTCCGGGCTTTTTCCCGACCGAACTGACGGCGGCGGTGTTCGACGACAGCGACCGCGCCGCGCGCAATGCCGCACAGACCTGCGCGGGGCGCAACGGACGGCTCGAGGATATCGACGGCCCGGTGCTGTTCCTGTGCTCGGAGGCATCGGCTTTTGTCACCGGGCAGGTGCTGATGGTGGACGGAGGATTTACCGCAAAATGAAAGCGTTGGTCTACGACGGCGTCGAGACGCTGAATTACCGCGACATGCCCGATCCGGTGGCGCAGGACGGCGCGCATCTGATCCGGGTGGAGGCCGTGGGCATCTGCGGCTCCGACATGCACGCCTATCTGGGACACGACGCGCGGCGCCCCGCGCCGCTGATCCTCGGGCATGAGGCGGCGGGCACGATCGTCGGCGGCGCACGCGACGGCGAACGCGTGACGATCAACCCGTTGGTCAATTGCGGTACCTGTGCCGCCTGCCACGCCGGGCGGGAAAACATCTGCCCCGACCGGCAGATCATCTCGATGCCGCCACGCGAAGGGGCCTTTGCCCAATTTGTCGCGATGCCGGGCAGCAATCTTGTCACCGTGCCCGACGTGGTGCCCTTGTCAAAGGCGTCCTTGGCAGAACCGCTGGCAGTCAGCTGGCACACCGTACGCCTCACGCTCGAGGCGCTGCACCCGTCGATGGAGCGGCGCGCGCTGGTGCTGGGGGCGGGGCCATCGGGCTGGCCGCAGCCCTCGCGTTTCGCGCGATGGGGTCGAGGATGTGACGATAGTTGAGCCGAACGACGCCCGCCGCGCCACCCTGATCGAGCGCTGCGGACAGCGCGCGGTCGCCGCCGCCACCGACCCCGCGCCGATGATCGTGGATGCCGTGGGCTATGCCGCCACGCGCGCGACCGCCTCTGAATTGGTAACCCCCGGCGGGGTGATCGCGCATGTGGGGCTGGGCGAGGACGCAGGCGGCGTCGACGTGCGCCGCTACACGCTTCAGGAGGTGACCTTTGTCGGCACCTACACCTACAACGCACAGGATTTCCGCGACTGCGCGCAGGCGATCTTTGACGGGCGTCTTGGCGCGCTTGACTGGACCGAGGCGCGGCCGCTGTCGCAGGGTGCCGCCGCCTTTGCCGATCTGCGTGGTGGCACGGTTGCCGCGCCGAAAATCATTCTGGACCCCTGGGCCTGATGCCCCAACCTGCGAAAAGGAGACGGATTTATTCGATCCCACCGTTTTAATGGCGTCGCCTGAAACCTGCGGGTCTCCCGAAAAACCCCTCGCCCCCTGTTCCCCGCGCGGTGCATACCGCCCAAAGCGCCCCCCTTTAACCCACGCGCATGAGCGCACCCTCGAAAGGCACATTTCCATGAACCTCGACAAGAAGATCACAGATGATCTTGTCGCCAACGACGTCTCTTTCGTGACCACCGTCCCCTGCAAGCAGCTGGCCGGTGTCATCGAAGAGATCGACCAGCGCAAAGAGATCTTCCACATCCCCTCCAACAAGGAGGACGAAGGCATGGGCCTGTGCGCCGGCGCCTTCATGGGCGGCAAACGCAGCGCCATCATCATGCAGAACACCGCCATCGGCGTGACGATCAACACGCTGGCGACCCTGACACAGTTCTACCGGATGCCGCTGCCGATGATCATTTCCTACCGCGGCGAGCTGCGCGAGCCCGTGGCCTGTCAGGTCGAGATGGCCGTGCACACCAAGGCGCTTCTGGCGCAGATGCACATCCCGACCTACCACTTCCACTGGCAAAAGGATGTCGAGGAATTCGACAACATCCTGAAATACACCTTCATGTGCAACAAACCCGTGGCGATCCTGACCGACGCCAACTTCTGGGGAGGCTACGGCGACCAATGATCCGTTCAGAAATCTTGAAAGAAATCGCGCCGATCCTCAAGGATCAGCTGATCGTCTGTAACATCGGCATCCCGTCACAGGAGCTGCACGCCATCATGGACCAGCCCAGCAACTTTTACATGCTGGGCACCATGGGCCTGTCGTCCTCTATCGGCCTTGGCGTGGCGCTGGCGCAGGACAAGACCGTCATTTCCATCGACGGCGACGGCTCTGTCCTCACGAACCTGGGCACGCTGCCGACCATCGGCAACAACTGCCCCGACAACTACATCCTGATTATCATCGACAATGGCTCGTACGGCTCTACCGGGGATCAGCCGACTTATACGGGCCGCAAGACCGATCTGGCGGGCATGGCGCGCGCGGCGGGCTGCGACAACGTGGTCGAGGTGCAGGACGTCGACACAGGCCCGGCGCTGCAGGCGGCAATTGATGCGCGGCACGGCACCGTGATGATCGTGAAATGCGACAGCGGCAATGCCAAGATGCCGGTGATCACGATGGATCCGGTGATCATCAAGGATCGCTTCATGAAGGCGGTCGCGGGCTAGGATGGGGGCCGCCGCGCATATCCACAGTGCCGAGGATGCGCGGCGGCTGGCAAAACGGCGGCTGCCCTGGATGGTGTTCGACTACATCGATGGGGCGGCCGGCAATGAAACCGGCGCCGCGCGCAATGCCGCAGCGCTCGACGCGGCGACACTTGCGCCGCGCATCCTGCGCGATGTCTCTGACCGCAGTCTGGCAGTCGATCTTTTTGGCGCTACGGCGGAGCGCCCCTTTGGCATCGCCCCCATGGGGATGTGCAATCTCAGCGCGCCGGGCGCCGATCTGATGCTCGCGCGCCTTGCCGCGCGCTACCGGGTGCCGCATGGCGTCTCGACCGTTGCCTCCACCCCGATGGAGCGGATCATCGAGGTGGCCGAGGGCCACGCGTGGTTCCAACTGTATTTCTCCGGCGACGGGCAGGGGACGTTCAAACTGGTCGAACGCGCCCGCGCGGCGGGCTACCAGACCCTTGTGATGACCGTGGACGTACCCGAAGTGGGGCGTCGCCCGCGCGAGTTGCGCCATGGGTTCACCATGCCCTTTTCCATCGGTCCCCGGCAGTTTGTCGATTTTGCCCTGCACCCGCGCTGGTCGCTTGGACAACTCGCCGCGGGCAAGCCGCAGATGGCGAATTTCGCGATGCCGGGCTTTGATTTTGACCGTACCGAAAGCCGCGCACGCGCCACGTGGGACACGCTTGCGCGGCTGCGCGAGATGTGGCCGGGCACGCTGGTCGTCAAAGGTGTGCTTGATCCCCGCGATGCCGTGGCACTGAAAGCGGCGGGCGTCGACGGCATTCAGGTCTCAAGCCACGGCGCGCGGCAACTGCAAAGCGCGCCGTCCCCCTTCCACGCGTTGCCCACGATCCGCGCCGCCGTTGGCGCGGGCTTTCCGCTGTTCTACGACAGCGGTCTGCGCTCGGGCGAGGATGTGCTCAAGGTGCTGACGGCGGGTGCGGATTTTGCGTTCTTTGGGCGCAGTCTGCAATTCGCCATCGCCGCCGGAGGCGAGGCCGGGCTGCACCAGCTGTGGGATGTGTTCAGCGCGGAGCTGTCGAGCGCCATGGCGCAAACAGGCGTCACAAGCATCGCGCAGGTCTAATCCGATTTCCAAGGATTCGCCCCCAGAAGACTGACCGGATTCGCCCTCTGATTGCGCGCGCCTTGCGAGTGCCTGAAGCATTGAGGCGGTAAGTGATTGCGATAATTTATGAATTCCAAATATTTTAAATGTAAAATATTTAATCTTGAAATCCCGTTCCCGCCGGGTACGGTTCTCCTTAGCGTTGATCATGCAAGGAGCATCCCATGCGTATTGCCTGCCTCGGTGGCGGTCCTGCCGGTCTCTACTTTGCCATTTCCACCAAGCTGCGCCAGCCCGACGCCGAGGTTGTCGTGTTCGAGCGGAACCGCCCCGATGATACCTTTGGCTGGGGCGTGGTGCTGTCGGATGAAACGCTGGGCAATCTGGCCGCGAACGATACAAAAAGCGCGGCCACCATCCGCGACCACTTCGCCTATTGGGACGATGTGGCGCTGGTCATGGGCGGGCAGACGACGACGTCCAGCGGCCACGGCTTTTGCGGCATCGGGCGCAAGCGCCTGCTGCTGATCCTGCACGACCGGGCCAAGGAATTGGGCGTCGATCTGCGGTTCGAGACTGAGGTTGAGGCAGCCTCGCAGTACCAAAAGGATTTTGACGTGGTCGTGGCCTGCGACGGGTTGAATTCCAAAACCCGCATGGAATTCGCCGAGACGTTCAAGCCCGATATCGACACGCGCAAATGCCCCTTTGTCTGGCTCGGCACACACCAGAAGTTCGATGACGCCTTTACCTTTATCTTTGAAGAGACAGACAAGGGCTGGCTCTGGGCGCATGCCTATCAATTCGACGACGACACCGCGACCTTCATTGTCGAATGCAGCCAGGAGACATTTGACGCCTACGGCTTTGGCGATCTGGACCAGCATGAGAGCATCGCGATCTGTGAAGAGGTGTTCAAGGACCATCTGGGCGGTCACGCCCTGATGACCAACGCCAACCACATTCGCGGCTCCGCCTGGATCCGCTTCCCCCGCGTGCTGTGCGAAAATTGGAGCCACGAGAATGTCGTGCTTTTGGGCGATGCCTCCGCAACGGCGCATTTTTCGATCGGATCGGGGACGAAGCTCGCGCTGGAAAGCGCCATCGCGCTGGCCGACTACATCGCGACCGAGGACACACTGGAAGCCGCATTCGACAAATACCAGAACGAGCGCCGCATCGAAGTGCTGCGGCTGCAATCGGCGGCGCGCAATTCGGTCGAGTGGTTCGAAGAGGTCGAGCGCTATCTGCACCTCGATCCGGTGCAGCTGAACTATTCCCTGCTGACCCGCAGCCAGCGTATCAGCCACGAAAACCTGCGCGCGCGCGACGCTAAATGGCTGCAATCGGCCGAGGCGTGGTTTCAGCAGCAGGCCGGTGTCGGCGCGAATGAGGCGCCCCGCGCGCCCATGTTCGCGCCGTTCAAACTGCGCGATATGCATCTGAAAAACCGCATCGTTGTCTCCCCTATGGCGCAATACAAGGCCAAGGATGGCTGCCCGACCGATTGGCACCTGATCCACTACGGGGAGCGCGCCAAAGGTGGCGCCGGGCTGGTCTATACCGAGATGACCTGTGTCTCGCCCGAGGGGCGGATTACGCCGGGTTGCCCCGGTCTCTACGCGCCCGAGCATGAGGCCGCGTGGCGGCGGCTCACCGATTTTGTGCATACCGAGACCGAAGCGATGATCTGCTGCCAGATCGGCCACGCGGGGCGCAAGGGATCGACCCGGCTGGGCTGGGACGGCATGGACCGTCCGCTGCCCGACGGCAACTGGCCGCTGCTCTCGGCCTCCGCGATCCCGTGGTCGGACGAGAACGCCGTGCCGCAGGAAATCACGCGCGATCAGATGGATACGGTCAAGGCTGAATTCGTCGCGGCGGCGGAAATGGCCGACCGCGCGGGCTTCGACATGATCGAGCTGCACGCGGCCCACGGCTACCTGATCTCGTCCTTCATCTCGCCGCTGTCGAACCAGCGCAGCGACGACTACGGTGGCAGCCTGGAAAACCGCCTGCGCTATCCGCTTGAAGTGTTCAAGGCGATGCGTGCCGTCTGGCCCGAAGGTAAGCCGATGTCGGTGCGCATCTCCGCCTCCGACTGGGCGGGCGACGATGGGGTCACAGCGGATGAGGCCGTCGAGATCGCGCGTGCCTTTGAGGCGGCTGGTGCCGACATCATCGACGTTTCCGCCGGGCAGACCTCGACCCAGGCCAAGCCGGTCTACGGGCGCATGTTCCAGACGCCGTTTTCCGATCGCATCCGCAACGAGGCGCGCATCGCGACCATGGCCGTGGGCAACATCTACGAGGCCGATCACGTCAATTCGATCCTGATGGCCGGGCGCGCCGATCTGGTGTGCCTTGCGCGCCCGCATCTCAGCGATCCCTACTGGACCTTGCGCGCCGGGGCCGCCATCGGCGACCGTCAGGAGAAATGGCCGCTGCCCTACGAGGCCGGGCGCGATCAGGCATGGCGATTGGCAGACAAGGAAGCCGAAATGGCGGGCGCCGTATGAGCCACGTCATAGTCAGCGGCGGCGGCTCCGGTGTGGGGGCCGCAACGGCCCACGCCTTTGCCGAGGCCGGATGGGAGGTGACCATTCTGGGCCGCCGGGAGGCGCCGCTGAAAGAGCAGGGGCTGCCCTATGCGACATGCGACGTGACCGATGCCGAGGCCGTGCGCGCGGCCTTTGATACCGCCCGCACCGCCCGTGGCCCGATCACCTGCGTCATCGCCAACGCTGGCGCCGCCGATAGCGTCCCCTTTGCCAAGATGAGCACCGACAGCCTGCACGCCATGCTCGACGTAAATGTGGCGGGGGTGTTCAACTGCTGGCAGGCCGCGCTGCCCGACATGACCGAGCACGGTGGCCAGATGATCGCCATCGCCTCCACCGCCAGCCTCAAGGGGTACGCCTATGTGGCGGGCTACGTCGCCGCAAAACACGCGGTCCTCGGGCTCACCCGCGCGCTGGCGATTGAGCTGGCGCCCAAGGGCATCACCGTGAACGCGATCTGCCCGGGCTTTCTGGACACGCCGATGACCGACCGCTCGCTCGCCAATATCACCGAGAAAACCGGCATGCCCCCCGACGATGCGCTCAAACAGCTGACCAAGGGCAACCCGCAGCGCCGCCTTGTCGAGGTGGATGAGGTCGCGGGCACCGCCCTTTGGCTGACGTCGCCCGCCGCGCGCTCGGTCAACGGGCACGCGCTGAGCCTGTCGGGGGGCGAGGTATGAACCGCGCCGAAAACCCCCTGCGCGAACCGGTGTCAAAAGACCGGCTGCGCCTCTGGCTGCGCCTGCTGAAAACCACCCGCCATATCGAGGCGAGCCTGCGCGAGAACCTGCGTACCGAATTCGCCACGACCCTCCCGCGCTTTGACGTGATGTCGGCCCTGTCGCGCCACCCCTCGGGGATGAAGATGAGCAAGCTGTCGGGCGTGCTCAAGGTCTCGAACGGGAATGTCACCGGTATCATCGACCGGCTGGTGGACGACGGCCATGTGGTGCGCGTCGCCGTGCCGGGCGACCGCCGGGCAAGCCTTGTGCGGCTGACCCGCAAGGGCGAGGCCGAATTCGCCCGTCAGGCCGCCGCGCATGAGGCGTGGGTGGATGCCATGCTCGGCGATTTTGCCCAGGATGAGGCGGCAGCGCTCGCGCAACGTCTCGATACGCTCGAAACAACCCTGACGGAGGACCGCTGATGCGCACCGATGTGACCCATTTCAAGCTGGAGATCAAAGACGGCATCGCCCATGTCGCGCTTGACCGACCGGAGCGGAAAAACCCGCTGACCTTTGATAGCTACGCCGAATTGCGCGACTGGTTCCGCGATTTGGTCTACGATGACGAGGTCAAGGCGGTGGTGTTCAACTCCAACGGGGGCAACTTCAGCTCCGGCGGGGATGTGCATGATATCATTGGTCCTTTGACCAAGATGAACATGAAGGAATTACTGAATTTCACCCGGATGACCGGCGATCTGGTCAAGGCGATGGTGAACTGCGGCAAGCCGATCATCGCCGCCATCGACGGCATCTGCGTGGGCGCCGGCGCGATCATCGCCATGGCCTCTGATCTGCGCATCGCCACGCCCGAGGCCAAGGTGGCGTTTCTCTTCACCCGCGTGGGGTTGGCGGGCTGTGACATGGGCGCCTGCGCGATCCTGCCGCGCATCATCGGGCAGGGCCGCGCGGCGGAGCTGCTCTATACAGGGCGCGCGATGAGCGCCGAGGAAGGCCATGCATGGGGCTTTCACAACAGCCTTGTGGACGCAGACGGGTTGGAGCAAGCGGCCAGCGACATGGCCGCTCGCATCGCCGCAGGCCCGAACTTTGGTCACATGATGACAAAGACGATGCTGGCGCAGGAATGGTCGATGTCGATCGAACAGGCGATCGAGGCCGAGGCGCAGGCGCAGGCCATCTGCATGCAGACGGGCGATTTTGAACGCGCCTACAACGCCTTCGTCGCGAAGGAAAAACCCGTGTTCGAGGGGGACTGATGCCAGACCGCAGCTTTCTTGACTGGCCGTTTTTCGAGGATCGCCACCGCGCGCTGGCCGAAGGGCTGGATGCCTGGGCCGCGCGCAACCTCGCGGGGATCGACCATGCGGACGTCGATCAGGCGTGCCGCGATCTGGTGGCCGCATTGGGTGAGGGGGCTGGCTTGCCCATTCCGCCGCACGCGATGGGCAGCTCGACGTGCGCAGCCTGTGCCTGATCCGCGAGACGCTTGCGCGGCACGACGGTCTGGCTGATTTTGCCTTTGCAATGCAGGGGTTGGGGACCGGGGCGATCTCGCTCTTTGGCTCTGACGCGCAGCGCGACTGGCTCGAAAAGACCCGCGCGGGGCAGGCGATTTCCGCCTTTGCCCTGACCGAGCCGCAGTCGGGGTCGGATGTCGCCAATTCCACCATGACCGCCACGCGGGACGGGGAGGACTACGTTCTGAACGGCGAAAAGACGTGGATTTCGAACGGCGGGATTGCCGATGTCTACACCGTTTTCGCCCGCACTGGCGAGGCGCCGGGCGCCAAGGGGCTGTCGGCCTTTGTGGTGCCCGCCAACACGCCGGGCCTGCGCGTGAAGGAACGCTTGCAGGTCATGGCGCCGCACCCGCTCGCCACGCTGAGTTTCGAGGACTGCCGCGTGCCCGCAAGCGCGCTCATCGATGCGCCGGGCGCGGGCTTTCGCATCGCGATGTCGGTGCTGGATGTATTCCGCTCAACCGTGGCTGCCGCCGCTCTCGGCTTTGGCCGCCGCGCGCTGGACGAGGCTGTCGCGCGGGTGTCGCAGCGGACGGTGCAGGGCAAACCGCTGGCCGATTTGCAGATGGTGCAGGGCCATATCGCGGATATGGCGGTGGATGTCGATGCCTCGGCCCTGCTGATCTACCGCGCCGCCTGGACCAAGGACGCAGGCGCGCCGCGCGTCACCCGTGAGGCGGCGATGGCGAAACTCTTTGCCACCGACCGCGCGCAGGCGATCATCGACCGCGCGGTGCAGCTACACGGCGGCGACGGGGTGCGCGTGGGCATGACGGTCGAAAGCCTCTACCGCGAGATCCGCGCGCTGAGGATCTATGAGGGCGCGTCGGACGTGCAACGCGTCGTCATCGCGCGCCAGACACTGGGCGCCTTGGGAGGGTAATTCATGTTGGGACCATCTGCACATAGCGACACTTTCTCACGCGATAACCTGCCGCCTGTGGATATGTGGCCGGAATTCCGGCTGGAGGCTTTCGACTACCCAGAGCATCTCAACATCGGCGTGGAACTCACCGATAAGATGGTGGAAAATGGGTTTGGGGATAACACCGCGCTGATCGGTAACGGGCGCCGCCGCACCTACAAGGAACTTGCGGATTGGACCAATCGCCTCGCTCACGTGATGGTTGAGGATCTGGGCGTAAGGCCGGGTAATCGCGTGCTTATCCGTTCTGCCAATAATCCGGCGATGGTGGCCTGCTGGCTGGCGGCGACCAAGGCGGGTGCGGTCGTGGTGAACTCCATGCCGATGCTGCGCGCGGGCGAGTTGGCCGCGATTGTGGACAAGGCCCAGATCACCCATGCGCTTTGCGACACCCGCCTGATGGACGAACTGGTCGCCTGCGCCAAGACATCCCGTTATCTTACCTCGGTTGTCGGCTTTGACGGCACCTCTAACCATGACGCCGAACTCGACCGGCTGGCACTTGAAAAACCCGTGCAATTCGACGCGGTGCAGACCGGGCGCGATGACGTGGCGCTGCTGGGCTTCACCTCCGGCACCACGGGCAGTCCGAAGGCCACGATGCATTTCCACCGCGATCTGATGATCATCGCCGACGGCTACGCCCGTGAGGTGCTGGGCGTGACACCGGACGATGTATTCGTGGGCTCGCCGCCCTTGGCGTTTACCTTTGGACTTGGTGGTCTGGCGGTGTTCCCGCTGCGCTTTGGCGCCGCCGCGACGCTCTTGGAAAACGCGGCGCCCCCGCAGATGATCGAGATCATCCAGAAGTACAAGGCGACCGTGTGCTTTACCGCGCCCACCGCCTACCGCGCGATGTTGCAGGCGATGGAAGAGGGCGCCGATTTGTCCTCTCTGCGCGCCGCCGTCAGCGCCGGGGAAACGCTGCCCGCCCCTGTCTACGAGGAGTGGAAGGCCAAGACCGGCAAGCCCATGCTCGACGGGATCGGTGCGACCGAGATGCTGCATATCTTCATCTCCAACCGCTTTGACGATCACAAACCCGCCTGCACCGGCAAGCCCGTGACAGGCTATGAGGCGCGCATCGTGGGCGAGGATGGTGCAGAGATGCCGCGCGGCGAGGTCGGGCGGCTGGCCGTGCGCGGGCCGACAGGATGTCGCTATCTCGCCGATGACCGTCAGGCGGCCTATGTCGCGGGCGGCTGGAACATCACCGGCGATGCCTTCTGGATGGACGACGACGGCTATCTGCATTTTGCCGCGCGCAACGACGATATGATCGTCAGCGCCGGCTACAACATTGCGGGCCCCGAGGTAGAGGCGGCGCTGCTGAGCCATCCGGCCGTGACGGAATGTGCCGTGATCGGTGCGCCCGACGAGGCGCGCGGCATGATCGTCGAGGCCCATGTCGTCACCGACCACCCCCGCGACGACGCGCTTGTCAAAGCGCTTCAGGAGCACGTCAAAAACACGATCGCCCCTTACAAATATCCGCGCCGCGTTGTTTTCTGTGACGCGCTGCCAAAGACGCAGACCGGAAAGATCCAGCGGTTTGCCCTTCGCAAAACCTAACGCCCCGTCAGAGGGCACCCCATCAACAAGGAGAAACACATGACACTGAAATCACTCGCTCTTGCGGCTTCCGTGGCCGCACTTGCCACCGGCGCCTTTGCCGACGGGCACGCAAACAAGGTCAAGGTCGGCATGATCACCACGCTTTCGGGCGGCGGTGCGGGCCTTGGCATCGACGTGCGCGACGGGTTCCTGCTGGCCGTCAAACAAGCCGGCAACGACAACCTCGAAGTCGTGATCGAGGATGACCAGCGCGACCCGGCCGTGGCCGTGCAGACGGCGGATAAGTTCATCCAGTCCGAAAAGGTCGATGTGATGACCGGCATCATCTTTTCCAACCTCGCGATGGCCGTGATCCCCGCCGCACTGGCGCAGGGCAAATTCTACCTCTCGCCCAACGCGGGGCCGTCGCAGCTGGCGGGCCGGGGCTGTAACCCGAATTATTTCAACGTCGCGTGGCAGAACGATAACCTGCACGAGGCGGCGGGCGCCTATGCCAACACCGCAGGCTACAGCAATTCGTTCATCCTTGCGCCCAACTATCCCGCCGGGCAGGACGCGCTGACGGGCTACAAGCGTCAGTACGAGGGCGCGCTGGCCGGTGAGCTCTTCACCCAGCTGGGCCAGACCGACTATGCCTCCGAGATCGCGCAGATCCGCGCGTCGGGTGCCGACAGCGTGTTCTTCTTCCTGCCCGGCGGCATGGGTATTTCCTTTCTCAAGCAATATGCCGACAGCGGTTTGGATATCCCCGTTGTGGGCCCTGCGTTCAGCTTCGATCAGGGCATCCTGCAAGCCGTGGGCGAGGCCGCGCTGGGCGTGGTGAACACCTCACAGTGGAACAAGGACATCGACAACCCGACCAATGCCGCCTTTGTCGAGAGCTTTCAGGCGGAATATGGTCGTCTGCCCTCGCTCTATGCCAGCCAGGGGTTCGATACCGCCAACCTGCTGCTGAGCGCGATGGACAAGGCCTCGGTCACCGATCCGGATGCCTTCCGCGCGGCGCTGAAGGAGGCGGATTTTGACAGCACACGTGGCGATTTTCAATTCGGCAACAACCATCACCCGATTCAGGACATCTACGTGCGCGAGGTTGTGCAGGAAGGTGACGTATTCACCAACAAGATCATCGGCGTGGCCCTTGAAGACCATCAGGACGCCTATGCGTCCGAGTGCAAGATGTGATTTAGGCGGGGCGGCCCCGCGCCGCCCCGGTTTTCCACGGCCCGACGCGCCCCACGGGCGCCCGGATTCCCCATGCGGAGGCTGACATGTCCCTGATCCTATTCGCCGAACAGGTGCTGAACGGGCTACAGTACGGCGTGATGCTGTTCCTGATGGCCGCCGGCCTCACGCTGGTGTTCGGCGTGATGGGGCTGATCAATCTGGCGCATGGATCATTGTTCATGGTCGGCGCCTTTGCGGCGGCGGCGGTGGCGGGGGCCACTGGATCGTTTGCGCTGGCGCTTATCGCGGCGCTTGCGGCGGCGGCGGCGGCGGGTGCGCTGGTGGAGCTGCTGGTGATCCGGCGATTGTACGACCGCGATCACCTCGATCAGGTGCTGGCAACCTTTGCGCTGATCCTGATCTTTTCCGAAGGGACGCGCTGGATCTTTGGCTCCTTTCCTTTGTACCTCAATATTCCGTCGGCGCTTTCCGGGCCAATCGCGCTGCCCGGCGGCATCCAGTATCCGCTTTACCGGCTGACGTTGATCGGTATCGGGTTGGCGGTGGCGGTGGGCCTCTGGGCGCTGATCGCCAAGACGCGGCTGGGCATCCAGATCCAGGCCGGTGAGGCCGACCGCGAGATGATCGCCGCCCTCGGGGTCGATATCTCAAAGCTCTATACAATCGTGTTTGCGCTGGGCGCGGCGCTGGCGGGGCTTGCCGGTGCGCTGGTGGGGGCGATCCAATCGGTGCAGGTCGGCATGGGCGAGCCCGTGTTGATCGTGGCCTTCGTGGTGATCGTGATCGGCGGCATCGGCTCGATCAAGGGGGCGCTGGTGGGCGCGATCCTTGTGGGGCTGACCGACACGCTGGGCGGTGTGCTGCTGCCTGAGCTGTTCAAGCTATTCCTCGACAATTCCGCCGCCAGCTCCGTCGGCTCGGCGCTGGCGTCGATGCTGATCTATATCCTCATGGCCGCCGTGCTCATCTGGAAACCCACCGGATTGTTCGGAGCACGCGCATGAGCCGGGAAAGCCTTTTCAACGCCGCCGTCCTTTTGGGCCTCATCGCCTTTCCGCTCTGGGCGTGGAGCGTGGACGAGCCGTTCATGATCACGCTGGCGACCAAGGCGGCGATCCTCGCGCTTGCGGGCGTTGGCCTCAACATTGCGCTGGGTCTTGGCGGGCTGGTAAGTTTCGGCCACGCCACGTTTTTTGGCATCGGCGGCTACGCCATGGGGGTGCTGGCCAGCCACGCGCAGGTGTTCGATCCGATCTTCACCCAGCCGTTCGTGTTCGAGGGCAGCAAATCCATGCCGGTGATCTGGCTGTTCGCCATCGTGTTCTCGGGCCTCGCGGCGCTGGCGATTGGGGCGGTCAGCCTGCGCACCTCGGGCGTGTATTTCATCATGATCACGCTCGCCTTTGGGCAGATGTTTTACTATTTCACCATCAGCTGGCCCGCCTACGGGGGCGAGGACGGGCTGTCGATCTACGTGCGCAACGGGTTTCCGGGGCTCAACACGCTAGACCCGATCCAGTTCTACGCGATCTGTTTCACGATCCTCGCGCTGGTGCTGCTGTTCAACGCGCGGCTCGCGCGCTCGGCCTTTGGGCTGGCGCTGAACGCCGCGCGGCAATCGCCCATGCGGGTCGAAACGGTGGGGCTGAACCCCTACCGCCTGCGGCTCGTCGCCTTCGTGATCTCGGGCATGATCACCGGGCTTGCGGGCGCGCTTTTTGCCGATCTCAACCGCTTTGTCACGCCGTCGATGTTCAGCTGGCATCTGTCGGGCGAGCTGATCGTGTTCATCATTATCGGCGGCACCGCGCGGCTGCTGGGTCCGGTGGTCGGCGCCGTGGTGTTTGTGGGGCTTGAGCAGGTGCTGGGCGGGCTGTCGGACTATTGGCACATCTATCTGGGGCTTCTCCTGCTGTTCATCGTGCTCTTTGCGCGCGGCGGCATCATCGGCGGTATCGCCGGACGGGAGGCCGCGCATGAGTGATCCGATCCTGCAAACCCGTGGCATCAGCAAGACATTCGGCGCGCTGAAGGCCAGCAATGACATCTCGCTCGATCTGCGCGCGGGCGAAATCCACGCGCTGATCGGCCCCAACGGCGCGGGCAAATCCACGCTGATCAAACAGATCGCGGGCGGCCTCGCGCCCGACAGCGGCAGCGTGTGGCTGGGCGGTGAGGATGTGACCGCGCTCACCACGCCCGAGCGGGCGCGCAGCGGTCTGGGCCGCACCTTCCAGATCTCTGAGCTGGCGATGGAAGATACGGTTCTGCAAAACGCGACGCTGGGCGCGCTGGGGGCAGGGGCCTCGCCCTACAGCTTTTGGCAGCGCGCGCTGGGGCGCGGCGATCTGACGGAGGTGGCCCGCGCCGCCCTCGACCGTGTGGGGCTGGCGGAGAAGGCGCAAACCCGCACGTCAGAGCTGTCGCACGGGGAGCGGCGCCAGCTGGAGGTCGCCGTGGCGCTGACGCTCAAACCCCGGGCGTTCGTGATGGACGAGCCGATGGCGGGGCTGGGCACCGAAGGGTCGAAAACCATGACCGGTTTTCTCGACAGCCTGCGCGCCGAAGCGCCCATTCTGCTGGTCGAGCATGACATGGACGCGGTGTTCGCGCTGGCCGACCGCATCAGCGTGCTGGTCTACGGCGCAATCATCGCCACCGGCACCGTGGAGGAGATCCGCGCCAACGCGGACGTGCGCGCGGCCTATCTGGGGGATGACGCATGAGCCTGCTGACGCTGGAGACTGTTACCGCCTCATACGGCGCATCGCAGGCGCTGTTTGGCGTGTCCCTGCAGGTGGGCGAGGGCGAGGTGCTGGCCCTGATGGGGCGCAATGGCATGGGCAAATCCACAACGATCAAGACGATCTGCCGCCTGCTACCCGCCGCTGGGACGCTGGAATTCGACGGCCAGAACCTCAGCCGCCTGCCTGCGCACCGCGCCGCCCGTTTGGGTCTGGGGCTGGTGCCGGAGGGGCGCCGATGCTTTGCCCCGCTGACGGTGTGGGAAAACCTGCACGCCGCCGCCCGCCCCGGGGCGTGGGATGCGGCCAAGGTGGCGCAGCTGTTCCCCCGGCTGGCAGAGCGCCGCGATCAGGTGGCCGGATCGCTGTCGGGGGGCGAGCAGCAGATGCTCGCAATCGGCCGCGCGCTGATGACGAACCCGCGCCTGCTGATCCTCGATGAGGCGACCGAAGGGCTCGCCCCGCTGGTGCGCCAAGAGATCTGGGACGCCATCGCCCTGCTGAAACGGGACACGGGCATGGCGATCCTTGTGGTGGACAAATCCCTGCGCGAACTGGGCAGCATCGCCGACCGCGCCGTGATCCTCGAGCGCGGGCGCGACGTTTGGCAAGGTGCGATGGCCGATCTGGATGAGGCCACCACAACGCAATATCTGGGCGTCTGACATGGCCTTCGACTTTCCCCAAAAGGTGCTGTTCAAGCACTGCGATCCGGCCGGCATCGTGTTTTATCCCCGCTATTTCGAGATGATCAACGACTGCGTCGAGGCGTTTTTCAGCGATGTGATCGGCGTGCCCTTCGAGGTGCTGTTGCGTGACGGCGGCGTGCCCACGGCGGAGATCGCGGTAAAATTCCGCGCGCCGTCGCGCCACGGTGACCGGCTGATCCTCAGCCTTGAGCCGGTGACACTTACGCCCAAAAGCTTTGCGCTGAAAATCACCGCAACCTGCGCGGGCGAGGTCCGCTTTGTCTCTGACTCCACCCTTGTTTACGTCGGCTCCGACGGGCGCGCCGCCCCCTGGCCCGACGCCATTCTGACCCCCCTCATTCAATTCAGCGAGGACACACCATGAGCCACCAGATCATCCAGCCCGAAGGCTGGGCGCCCGCCAAAGGCTACGCCAACGGCGTGCTGACCGAGGACGGCACGCTGTATGTCGGCGGCCAGATCGGCTGGACCGCGCAGCAGACGTTTGAGGCGCATGATTTCATCGGCCAGATGGAGCAGGCGCTGAAGAATATCGTCGCCGTGGTCGAGGCCGCGGGTGGCGTGCCCGCCGATATCGTGCGGCTGACGTGGTTCGTGACGTCCAAGAAAACCTACCTCGCCCACCAGCGCGAAATCGGCGAAGTCTACCGCCGCGTGATCGGGCGCAGCTTTCCGGCGATGTCGATGCTGGTGGTGTCGGAGCTGGTCGAGGATGAGGCATTGCTTGAGATCGAGGCGACGGCAAAGATCGCGCGCTGAGCCCTTGCGCGCGGGGCGCTTGCCGGTCAGACTTTACCTGACAGGAGAGCCGCCATGACCATTCGCCCCCTCGACGTTGATCCCTCCCACTGCCTGATTGGCGGTATCTGGGGCCCCTGTGCCTCGGGCGGAACGCTGCCGTTGATTGATCCGTCCGACGGGCAGACCCTGTGCCGGATCGCGGCGGGCAGGGCGGAGGATATCGACCGCGCCGTGGCCGCCGCGCGGGCGGCGTTCGACGGGGCGTGGGGCCGCATGACCGCGCCGGAGCGGGGGCGTATCCTGCACCGTCTGGGCGCGCTGGTGCTGGAGCATACGGACACGCTCGCCGCCCTTGAGGCCGAGGACGTGGGCAAGCCCCTGTCGCAGGCGCGCGCGGATGTGATCGCGCTGGCGCGCTACATGGAGTTCTACGCAGGCGCGGTGGACAAGCTGCACGGCACCACGATCCCTTATCTGCAAGGCTATACCGTCTACACCCTGCGTGAGCCTCACGGGGTGACCGGGCATATCGTGCCGTGGAATTACCCGATGCAGATCATCGGGCGCTCGGTCGGGGCGGCGTTGGCGGCGGGCAATGCCTGCGTGCTGAAACCCGCCGAAGAGGCCTGCCTGACCGCGCTCGCCTTTGGCGAGCTGGCGCAGCGCGCGGGGCTGCCTGCGGGGGCGCTCAATATCGTGCCGGGCAGGGGGGACGAGGCCGGTGCCGCGCTGAGCGGGCATGCGGGCGTCGATCATATTTCCTTTACAGGATCGGTGGTTACGGGGCGCGCGGTGCAG
The DNA here is from genome assembly GCF_018200035.1 of Sulfitobacter albidus. Lineage (NCBI taxonomy): Bacteria > Pseudomonadati > Pseudomonadota > Alphaproteobacteria > Rhodobacterales > Roseobacteraceae > Sulfitobacter > Sulfitobacter albidus. The sequence continues at coordinate 582,763 of NZ_CP073581.1, forward strand.
ACGGCGGCGGCGCAGCATGTGGTGCCCGTCACGCTGGAGCTGGGAGGCAAATCCCCGCAGCTGGTGTTCGACGATGCGGATATCGACGCGGCGCTGCCGTTTCTGGTCAACGCAGGGATTCAGAACGCCGGGCAGACGTGTTCGGCATCGTCGCGCATTCTGGTGCAGCGGGGCGTCTACGGTGAGGTTTGCGCGCGTATGGCCGAACGCTACGCCGCCCTGCGCGCGGGCCCCGCGATGCAGGATCTGGACCTTGGACCCGTTGTTTCCAAACGACAAAAAGAGATCATCGAGGGCCATATCGCCAAAGCCGGCGATCTGACCCTGCTGGCCGAGGGGCAGGTGATCGACGCAGCGCCCGCGGGCGGCGCCTATGTGGCGCCCCGGCTCTATGAGGGGGTGCCCCCGGATCATCCGCTGGCGCAGGAAGAGATATTTGGCCCCGTGCAGGTGCTGATCCCCTTCGAGGATGAGGCCGAGGCGGTGGCGATTGCGAATGGCACGGAGTACGGGCTGGTCGCCTCGGTCTGGACGCGGGACGGGGCGCGGCAGATGCGGCTGGCGCGGGCGCTGCGGGCGGGTCAGGTGTTTCTGAACAACTACGGTGCCGGCGGCGGGGTGGAGCTGCCGTTTGGGGGTGCGGGCCTGTCGGGACACGGGCGCGAAAAGGGGTTCGAGGCGCTCTACGGCTTCACCGCGCTCAAGACCGTGGCGGCGCATCATGGCTAGGAAAACAGGGTACACCGGGCGTACACACGCCGTGCACCGGGCGTGCACCGACGGGTGCAGCGGTGAAAGGGAGGGATCACATGCGGCTTGAAGGGAAAACGGCGATCGTCACGGGCGGTGCGCAGGGGTTCGGAGAGGGGATCGTGCGCAAATTCGTGGCCGAGGGCGCGCGGGTTCTGATCGCGGATCTGAACGACGCCGGCGCGCTGGCCGCCGAACTGCCCGGCACGACCACCACGCGGACGGATGTGGCCGACGCGGCCTCGGTCGACGCGATGGTCGGCGCGGCGATGGACGCCTGGGGGCGCATCGACATTGTCGTCAACAACGCGGGCACGACCCATTTGCCGACCCCCCTAGCCGAGGTCAGCGAAGCGGATTTTGACCGGGTGTTCGCGGTGAACTGCAAGTCGATCTATCTGATCGCCCGTGCGGTGGTGCCGGGGATGCAGGCGGCGGGCAGCGGCGTGATCCTGAACGTGTCGTCAACGGCGGGGCTCAGCCCGCGTCCAAACCTCAACTGGTACAATGCCTCAAAGGGCTGGGTGAACACGGCGACCAAGACGATGGCGGTGGAACTGGCGCCCTCGGGTATCCGGGTGAACGCGCTCAACCCCGTGGCGGGGGAGACGCCGCTGTTGAAGTCCTTTATGGGGGAGGACACGCCAGAGGTGCGCGCCAAGTTCCTCGCCACCATCCCGCTGGGCCGGTTTTCGACGGCGCAGGACATGGGCAACGCCGCGTGTTTCCTGTGCTCGGACGAGGCGAGCATGATCACCGGCACGCTGATGGAAGTCGACGGCGGGCGCTGCATCTGAGGGTGCGGGCGCGCCCATCGTGCCGTTTTCCGACAAAACCCGTCGAAAATGGGCCGAAACCTGCGCCGCAGCACTGGTCCTCGGGGCGAAACAACCCTAAATTGCGGGTGAGTGATTTGACATCATCGCCAAAGTTTTCGACTAAAGCGGAACAATAATACCCTTCGGCAAAAGAAGGGCCACCAACATGGAGTGCACGTGTCCTTACTTTTGATCGTCGCTTTGCCGTTTCTGGGGGCGCTGCTGCCCGGGTTGATGAACCAAGCGGGCCGCGCCGCCTGTGCGGGGGTCACGTTCACCGTCACGCTGGCCGCCTTTGTCGGATTGATGACGAACCTGCCCGCCGTGATGGCGGGGGAGATGGTGACATTCCGCGCCGACTGGATCCCGTCGCTGGGGATCAACTTTACGCTGATGCTCGATGCGCTTGGGTTCTTCTTTGCCACGCTGATCCTCGGCATCGGGATGCTGATCATCATCTACGGGCGGTTCTACCTCGCGCGTAAGGACAACATGGGTGAGTTTTTCACCTATCTGCTGCTGTTCCAGGGCGCGATGGTGGGGATCGTTCTGAGCGATAACATACTGCTTTTGCTGGTGTTCTGGGAGCTGACATCGCTGTCGTCCTTCCTGCTGATTGGCTATTGGAAGCATCTGCCCGAAGGCCGGCAAGGCGCGCGCATGGCGCTGACCGTGACCGGCATGGGGGGGCTGGCGCTGATCGGGGGGCTGCTGATCCTGGGGCAGATCGCGGGCAGCTATGATCTGAGCGTGATCCTGCAGAACCGCGAGATCATTCAGGAAAGCCCGCTGTATCTGCCCGCCCTCTTGCTGATCCTGCTGGGGTGTTTCACCAAATCGGCGCAATTCCCGTTCCATTTCTGGTTGCCGCACGCGATGGCGGCGCCCACGCCGGTGTCGGCCTATCTGCACTCGGCCACGATGGTGAAGGCGGGGATTTTCATGATGGCGCGGCTGTGGCCGGTGCTGTCGGGCACGCCTGAGTGGTTTGTGATCGTCACTACCGCCGGGCTGATCACGATGGTGCTGGGCGCGGTGATCGCGCTGTTCAAGCATGATCTGAAGGCGTTGCTGGCGTTCTCGACGGTGTCGCATCTGGGGCTGATTACGATGTTGCTGGGCACCGGCACGGCGTTTGGCGCGATGGCGGCGATCTTTCACATCCTCAACCACGCGACGTTCAAGGCGGCGCTGTTCATGTCGGCGGGCATCGTCGATCACGAGGCGCATACGCGCGACATTCGCCGTCTGGGTGGGTTGCGCCGGCTGATGCCGATCACCTTTGTGATTGCCACGCTGGCGGCGCTGTCGATGGCGGGGATTCCACTGCTCAACGGCTTTCTCAGCAAGGAGCAGATGTTGGAAGAGGCGACGCGCACGGTATTGTTCGATACGTGGTGGCTGGTGCCGGCGTTGGCGACCCTTGGCTCGGTCTTTTCGGCGGCCTATTGCTTCCGCCTGATCGGGCACACGTTCATGGGTCCGGTGCGCGACGACTACCCGGCGAAGCCGCATGATCCGCCGTTCGGCATGTGGGGGCCGCCCGCGCTTTTGGTGGTGCTGGTCGTGGCAATCGGGGTGGCGCCATTTCTGGCGGAGCCTGCGGTCAAGGGCGTGGTCGCCGCCGTTCTGGGCGAGGCGGCAGAGGTGCCCAAGGCGTATTTCAAGATCTGGCACGGGCTGGTGCCGGCACTCTACATGTCCATCGCGGCGGTGGTCGGCGGGTTGATCCTGCTGGCGCTGTTCAACCCGCTGTTGCGGATGTGGGACGCCACCCCGCGCCCCGAGGCAAAGCCGATCTTTGAGGGGCTGGTCGAGGCGGTGGCGGCGTTGGCCAAGCGCGTGACCTATGCGCTGCACAACGGCGCGTTCTCGCGCTATGGGGCGATCATGGCGGTGACGGTGATCGTGGCGGGATATTACGCCTGGGTCAGTGGCACGGTGGCGCCCCCCACGCGGCAGATGCAGCCTGCGGGCGCGATTGAAGTTGCGGGCTGGTGCATGCTGGTCGCGGCGGTGCTGGGCATGGTGTTCCTGCACCGTAACCGGCTGCTCTCACTGGTGCTGATCGGCATCGTGGGGCTGATGGTGTCGGTGGGCTTCGTGTTCTTCTCCGCGCCGGATCTGGCGATGACGCAGATCACGGTCGAGGTGGTCACGACGATCCTGCTGTTGCTGGCGCTGAATTTCCTGCCCAACGAGACGCCGGTGGAATCGAGCGTGCTGCGCCGGGTGCGGGATGTGACCGTAGCGGTGGCGGGCGGGCTCGCCGCACTTGCGCTGAGCTGGCACTACCTGCTGCGCGACGCCGTGAGCAGCCCGATTTCCGAATTCCATCTGGCCAACAGCTACAAGGGCGGAGGCGGCACGAATGTCGTGAACGTGATCCTTGTGGATTTCCGCGGCTTTGACACCTTTGGCGAGATCATCGTGCTGGGGATCGCGGCGGTGCTGATCTATGCGCTGACGGAATCGCTGCTGAACGGGCCCGTGCGCGCGCGTCTGCTGAACCGTCGGCCCGACAAGCCGCTGGCGGGCGACATGCATCCGATGATGATGGTGGTGCTGACGCGGGTGTTGTTCCCGGTGGTGATGCTGGTGGCGTTCTACATCTTCCTGCGCGGCCACAATGAGCCGGGCGGCGGGTTCATCTCGGGTCTGGTCGCCTCGATCGGGCTGGTGATGCAATATATGGCGAGCGGGTACAGCTGGACGACCGCGCGGCAACGCTATCCGCACCACGGGGTGATCGGGGCGGGCGTGCTGATCGCCGGTCTGACGGGCATCGGCAGCTGGTTTGTGGGCAAGCCGTTCCTGACCTCCGATTTCACCTACGTGCGCATCCCGCCGTTTCAGGAGTTTGAGCTGGCGACGGCGGCCTTGTTCGATCTGGGCGTGTTCCTCGCCGTGGTCGGCGCGGTGATGCTGTCGCTTGACGGGTTCTCGCGCCTCGCACGGCGCGCCCACACCAAGGAAAGCGAACACGCGATGGATATCAATCCGAGCCGCAGCGAGAATGCCGCGCTCAAAGGGCAGGGGGTCTGAGCATGGAATTTCTTGTGGCCTCAGCCATCGGCATTCTCACTGCGGGGGGGCTGTATCTGGTGATGCGTCTGCGCACCTTTCCGGTGATCCTGGGCGTGTCGTTGCTGACCTATGCGGTCAACGTGTTCCTGTTCGCCTCGGGGCGGTTGGTCACCGGCGCGCCGCCGATCCTGACGGATGCGACCGTTTATACCGATCCGCTGCCGCAGGCGCTGGTGCTGACGGCGATCGTCATCAGCTTTGGCATGACGGCGGTGATCGTGATGATCGCGCTGGGCGCCTATCTGGGCACGAACGATGACCACGTGGACGACGCCCCCGCCAAAGAGGCCCGGCGGGCGGAGGATGCGACATGACCCATTGGCTGATCGCTCCGGTCGTCATTCCGGCGCTGCTGGCGCCGTTCATCATCCTTGCCGCGCGCTATCACATCGGGATCCAGAGGGTCGTGAATGTGGCGGGCGTGCTGGGCATTCTGGCCGTGGCGCTGGGGCTGATGGTGCAGACCGCCGATGGCACCGTGCTGCTGTACCAGCTGGGCGACTGGGCCGCGCCCTTTGGCATCGTGCTGGTGGGCGACCGGTTGTCGACGATGATGGTGGTGCTGATGGCGCTGCTGGCGCTGTGCGTGCTGCTCTATGCCATCGGGTCGGGATGGGACGAACGCGGGCGGCATTTCCACGCGCTGTTCCAGTTCCAGCTGATGGGCATCGCGGGCGCGTTCCTGACGGGGGATTTGTTCAACCTCTTCGTGTTCTTCGAGGTGCTGCTGATCGCGAGCTACGGTTTGCTGATCCACGGCGGCGGGAACAAGCGGATGCGGGCGGGCGTGCAATATGTGCTGTTCAACCTGCTGGGATCGACGCTGTTTCTGTTCGCGCTGGGCGCGATCTATGCGGAGACCGGCACGCTGAATATGGCGGATCTGGCGCAGCGGGCCGAGTTGATCCCGGCTGACGGCACGGTGGGCATCCGCGTGGCCGCCGTGTTGCTGATCCTCGTGTTCGCGATCAAGGCGGCGGTGGTGCCGCTGCATTTCTGGCTGATCTCAAGCTATGCCGAAGCGCCCGGCCCGGTGGCCGCGCTGTTTGCGATCATGACCAAGGTGGGCGCCTACGCGATCATCCGCGTCTATACGATGGTCTTTCCGCCCGAGCTGGAGGCGACGGCGGGGCTGCACACCGATTGGCTGTTGCCGGTGGCGCTTTTGGGGCTGGCGGTGGGTGCGGTGGGCGTGCTGGCGGCGAAAAAGCTCGACCGTCTGGTGGCCTTTGCGATTGTCGGATCGATGGGCACGGTGATGACGGCGGTGGGACTGTTCACGCCCGTGTCGATTGCCACGGCGCTCTACTACATGATCCATTCGACGCTGGCGGCGGCGGCGCTGTTCCTGATCGTGGATCTGGTGCGCCACAGCCGCGACAGCCTGAAGCTGCGCCTTGAGGCGCCGGTCGCGGGCGGTGCATTGATTGCGGGGATGTTCATGCTTGCGGGGATTGCCATGGCGGGCCTGCCGCCGGTGTCGGGCTTTCTGGGCAAGCTGATGGTGTTGCAGGCGGGGTTCACCCATCCCCTGGCCGTGTGGATCTGGGCCGTGGTGCTGATCGGCAGTCTGATCACGGTGGTGGGATTCGCGCGCGCGGGATCGGTCGTGTTCTGGAAGGCGCAGGCGGATGCCGCCCCCGTTGCCGCGTCGGGACAAAGCGCACCCGCGCCGCTGGCCTTCGTGGCCGTGGGCGCGCTGCTGGCGCTGATTGTGGTGCATACGGTGTTTGCCGGCCGCATCTATGCCTATACGACCGCCACGGCGCAGCAGCTGTTTGCGCCGGACGCCTACCTGGAAACCGTGCTGGGCACGCCCGGCAAGCTGAGCGATGGCGGCAAGGATGCCTACGGCGACGCGGCCAAAGCGGAAGGGGAGAATTGAGATGACACGTCTGTTCAACTGGCTCTTCCCGCATCCGCTGCTGACTATCCTGCTGGCGGTGGTCTGGACCCTGCTGCAAAACCAGATCACGGCGGGGATGGTCGTGTTTGGCCTGATCCTCGGCACGATCATCCCGCGCCTGACAGAGCCGTTCTGGCCCGAGCGCCCCAAGGGCATCCACACGGTGAAATTCCTGCGCTACGCGGTGATGGTGCTGTGGGATATCATGGTGGCAAACGTGCAGGTGGCGTGGATCGTGCTGACGGTCTCGAATGACAAGCTCAAGCCCGCGTGGATCACCATCCCGCTGGATCTGCGCAAGCCCGAGGCGATCACGATCCTTGCGGGCACGATCACGCTGACGCCCGGCACCGTCTCGGCGGATTTGTCGACCAGCGGGCATTACCTGTTGGTGCATGTGCTGCATACCGACGACCCGGAAGCCGAGCGGGACACGATCAAGGCGCGCTATGAGGCGCCGCTGAAGGAGATATTCGCATGATGGATCCGACCGAACTGATGACCTACGCCATTCGCGGTGCCTTTATCGTGGTGGGGCTGTGCCAGATCATGGCGATGATCCGCGTTGTCATCGGCCCCTCGACGGGCGACCGCATTCTCGCGCTGGATACAATGGTGGTCAACGCCATTGGCCTCATCGTGCTGATGGGGCTGAGCCAGGGCAGCCGGATCTATTTCGAAGCCTCGCTGATCATCGCGATGCTGGGTTTCGTGTCGACGGTCGCCTACGCGCGGTTCGTACTGCGGGGGGACATCATCGAATGAATTGGGAACTGGTGGCAACCTGGGGCGTGATCGTGTGCCTTGTCGTTGGGTCGATCTTTACGCTGGTGGGCGCGATTGGCCTTTTGAAGTTCAACGATGGCATGACGCGTCTGCACGCGCCCACAAAGGTGGGCACGGTCGGTGTCGGCTCGTTGTTGCTGGCGTCGATCATCTACGGTTTTGCCTTCGGCGATGGGGCCTGGCACGAGGTGCTGATCATGGCATTCCTGTTCGTGACGGCGCCAATTTCGGCCAATTTCATCGCCAAGGTGACCATGCACAAACGCGCCTGTGACACGCCGCCGGCGCTGGAGGGGGGCGAGGTCTGGGCGACATACGATGTGCCGCCCGAGGATACGCCCGAGCCCGAGATTCGGGCGGGCCGCTAAAGCGCGGCGAAACAGTCGGCGAGGTGGTCGAAAACCATCCGCACCCGCGGGCTCATGCGCAGTTCCTGATGCGCGGTAAGCCAGACGGGCAGCGTACCGATATCGATGTCCGGCCAGACGCGCGTGAGGGTGGGGTCATCCTCGCCCATCCTGGCCTGGGCAAATCCGATGCCGACGCCTGCGCGCAGCATCTCCCAGCAGACGACCTGGTCGTCGGAGCGGATGGCGAAGAGGGTGCGATCGGCTTCGATGCCGAAGGCCCGCATGCCGTCGATGATCCGCGTGTCGCGGTCGTAGCCGATGAGCGTGTGGCGGTGCATGTCCTCCGGGCCCTTGGGCGTGCCGTGCCGGGCGACGTAGGATTTGGCGGCAAAGATGCCCAGCGGCAGCTCCGCGATCTTGCGGGTGATCAGGTCCCCTTGGGTCGGCCGGTACATGCGCAGCGCCAGATCGGCCTCGCGGCGCAGCAGGTTATTGCTGTGGTCCGTGGCGACGATGTCGATCTGCAATTGTGGGGCGCGGGCGTGCAGCGACGCGATCATCGGGGGCAGCAGGTAGGTCGCGGCGATCTGGCTTGCCGTCAGCCGCACGGTGCCCGCCAGCGCGTCGTCGTGGGCGTGCGCGAGGCTCAGCGCCGCGGCGGCATCGGCCATCTGGCGGGTCTGGCGCTGGATCGCGTGGCCCTCGGGCGTGAGTTCAAGCCGGTTTTGCGCCCGCTCGAACAGGCGCGTGCCAAGGTGCTGTTCGAGCTGCGTCAGGTGACGGCTGAGCGTGGGCTGGCTGCTGCCGGAGGCGCGGGCGGCGGCAGACAAGGATCCGTGCGCGCAGATCGCCGCGAAGGATTCGAGCAGGTGCCAGGGAAGAGATTTGGTATCCATATTTGAATGGTGATATCGGATTCCAGTCAATTTTGCACGCAAAATTTCTCGGCTAGGGTCTTTTTAGTCAACAGATGAAAGGACACTGCGATGACACAGACAGTTGTAATTCTGGGCGCGAACGGGCGCTTTGGCCGCGCCGCCGTAGAAGCATTCAAGGCACGGGGCTGGGACGTGCGCCGGGTGACCCGCAAGGGCGAGAATGGCGCCGTTGCCTGTGATGCGATGGATGGGGCGGCGGTGATCCGCGCCTGTGCCGGGGCGGATGTGATCGTGCACGCGCTCAACCCGCTCTACACCGATTGGGTGCGGGTGCTGCCGGTGCACACGGCCAATGTGATCGCCGCCGCGCGGGCCTGCGGGGCGCGGGTGATGATCCCCGGCAATGTCTATCCCTTTGGCACCGAGGACGGCCCGTGGTGCGAGGATACCGTTCAGACCCCGCAAAGCCGCAAGGGCGCGCTGCGCGTCACGATGGAGCAGCGGTTTGCCGCCAGCGGCGTGCCGACGATCGTGTTGCGGGGCGGGGATTTCATCGAGGGCGTCGATACCGGCAATTGGTTCGAGAGCTATATCACCAAGGATGTGCACAAGGGCCGGATCACCTATCCCGGGCGTCTGGACGCAGTCCATGCCTGGGCCTACCTGCCGGATATGGCCCGTGCGATGGTCGCGCTGGCCGAGATCGAGACGACGCTGTCACCGTTCGAAGTGCTGCACTACGAAGGGCTGAGCCTGACCGGCGCGCAGCTGATCGACGCGATCGCGGCGCGGTGCGGCGCGCCCCTGCGGGTCAAGCGGTTTCCGTGGTGGTTGATCCGCGCGATAGCTCCCTTCAGCCCGCTGATGCGCGAGGTGGTCGAGATGCGGTATCTTTGGGATCATCCGCACCGGCTGGACGGCACCCGCCTGCGCGCGCTGATCCCCGATCACCGTGACACGCCCCTGGCGGAGGTTATGGCGCAGGTGCTGCCGGCGCCCCAGCCGGGCGATGCGGCGCCTCAGGCGGCTTGACAAGGGGGCGTGCAATCTATCCTCCTGCGGGAAACCACAGGAGGACCCTTGCCATGATGAAAACCCGTGCCGCCGTTGCCGTTGAAGCCGGAAAACCGCTTGAGATCATGGAGGTGAACCTTGAGGGGCCAAAGGCCGGGGAGGTGCTGGTCGAGATCAAGGCCACCGGTCTGTGCCACACCGATGAGTTCACCCGGTCGGGCGACGATCCCGAGGGGATCTTTCCCGCGATCCTTGGCCACGAGGGCGCGGGCGTCGTGCTGGAAGTGGGTGAGGGCGTGACCACGCTGGAAGTGGGCGACCATGTGATCCCGCTTTATACGCCCGAGTGTCGGGAGTGTGAGTACTGCCTCAGTGGCAAGACCAACCTGTGCCAGGCGATCCGCGGCACGCAGGGGCAGGGGTTGCTGCCCGATGGCACGACGCGGTTTTCGATGCTCGATGGCACGCCGATCTATCACTACATGGGCTGTTCGACCTTCGCCAACCACACCGTCGTGCCCGAAATCGCGCTGGCCAAAGTCCGCAAGGACGCGCCGTTTGACAAGATCTGCTATATCGGCTGCGGCGTGACCACGGGCATCGGCGCAGTCATCAACACTGCCAAGGTCGAGATCGGCGCGCGCTGCGTGGTGTTTGGCCTGGGCGGGATCGGGTTGAACGTCATTCAGGGGCTCAAGATGGCGGGGCGGATCAGATCGTGGGCGTCGATCTGAACGACGACAAGGAAGAGATGGGCCGCCGGTTTGGCATGACCGATTTTGTGAACCCCAAGGGGATCGACGACATCGTGGCGCATCTGGTGGAGCTGACGGGCGGCGGGGCGGATTATTCCTTTGACGCCACCGGCAACACCAAGGTCATGCGCGACGCGCTGGAATGTGCGCACAAGGGCTGGGGGGAGAGCATCATCATCGGTGTGGCGCCCGCGGGGGCGGAGATTTCGACGCGGCCCTTCCAGTTGGTGACGGGGCGCGTCTGGCGCGGCACCGCCTTTGGCGGCGCCAAGGGGCGGACGGACGTGCCCAAGATCGTGGATTGGTACATGGGTGGCAAGATCGAGATCGACCCGATGATCACGCACAAGCTGACGCTGGATGAGATCAACCACGGGTTCGACCTGATGCACGAAGGCAAATCCATCCGCGCCGTCGTCGAGTTCTAGGCGCCCGGCGGGCAAAGTCGCGCATGGCGCGGTCCGCTGCCCCGACGGAAGCGGCCCGCTCTTGCCGTTGACTTGTGGGGCGCTGTGCTTAGCTTGAGGGGATACCCCGAACAGGAGGCTTCGCATGGCCAATCTCGCTCTCATCACCGGCGCGTCGTCTGGCATCGGCGCGGAATTCGCCCGATACCACGCCCGGCGCGGCGGCGATGTCATTCTGACAGCGCGCAGTGCGGACAAGCTGGACGCCCTGGCCGAAGAGCTGCGCGAGGCCCATGGCATCACCGCGCATGTCTTTGCCGTCGATCTGGGCGCCCCCGGTGGCGCCGATGATCTGGCCGCGAAAGTGGACGCGGCGGGGCTTGAGGTCGAGATCCTGATCAACAATGCGGGCTTTGGCGGGCAGGGCGCGCATGTGGATCGTGATCTGGACGATGAGCGGGCGATGATCGACCTGAACGTCACGGCGCTGGTGACGCTTTGCCACCATTTCGGCGGGCGCATGGCCGCGCGGGGCAAGGGGCGGATTCTGAACGTGAGCTCCACCGCCGGCTTCATGCCGGGGCCGTTGCAGGCGATTTATTTCGCGACAAAGGCGTTTGTGAAAAGCTTTTCCGAAGCATTGGATCAGGAGCTGCGGCCCAAGGGTGTCACCGTGACCCTGCTGGCGCCCGGCTATGTCGAGACGGGATTTGCCGATCGCGCCGATCTGCACGGCACCGGGTTGGTGAAGGGCGGTGGTAAATCGGCCAAATCGGTGGCCAAACACGGCTATGACGCGATGCGCCGGGGGGCGCTGGTCACGGTGAACGAGGGGCCGCTTGGCTTTATGGTGGATTGGGTCATTCCGCTTCTGCCCCGGCGCGCGGTGCTGAAGATGGTCGAACGGATGCAAAAGAAATAGGAGCGGGCGATGAAACTGACGGTCAACGGAACCGAGCATGAGGTCGACGTCGAGCCGGACATGCCCCTTTTGTGGGTGTTGCGCGACGAGCTGGGGATCACCGGCGTGAAATACGGCTGCGGCATCGCGCAATGCGGGGCCTGCACGGTGCATGTGGACGGGGTCGCGGTGCGGTCGTGCCAGCTGGCCGCCGCCGATCTGGACGGGGAGGTGACCACCATCGAGGGGCTGGGCACACCCGAGACGCTGCACGCGGTGCAGCAGGCGTGGGTCGAACATCAGGTGGCGCAATGCGGGTATTGCCAGTCGGGGCAGATGATGCAGGCGGCCTCGTTCCTCGATCTCAATCCGGAACCGTCGGATGACCAGATCGACGCGGCGATGAGCGGGAACCTGTGCCGCTGCGGCACCTATCCGCGGATCCGCGCCGCTGTGAAAACCGCCGCCACCAAGCTTCAGGAGGTCTGAGCCATGGGTCGTGTCAAGACAATTGCCCGCCGCACCTTCCTGATCGGCTCTGCCGCGATTGCCGGGGGCGTCGCCTTTGGCGCCTATTTGGTGGCACGCGATCCTGACAATCCGCTGACGGCCGAGGCCGGGCAGGGCGATGCCGTGTTCAACCCCTGGGTCAAGGTCAACGCCGACGGGATCACGCTGGTCACGCCGCATACGGATCTGGGGCAGGGGGCCGCGTCGATGCAGGCGATGCTGATCGCCGAGGAGCTGGACGTGGATCTCGATCAGGTCACGACCACGGTGGGCGTGCCGGCGGCGGCCTATTACAACACGGCGCTGGCGTCCGAGGCGGTGCCGTTCCGCTCCAACGACACAGGATTTGCGGCGGAGGCGATGCGCGACACGATGGGTGCAGTGATGAAGGTGCTGGGCGCGCAAGTCACCGGCGGGTCGACCTCGGTGCCCGACAGCTTTGACAAGCTGCGGCGCGCGGGGGCAGTGGCCCGCGAAACGCTCAAGCGCGCGGCGAGTGAGGAGACGGGCCTGCCCGTGGCCAATCTGCGCACCGAACGCGGCGCGGTGATCCTGCCGGACGGGACCGAGATACTCTACACCGATCTGGCGGCGACGGCGGCGACGCTCGATCCGGTCACGGATGTTACCCTGCGCGATCCGTCGGAATGGCGGCTGATCGGCACCGATCAAAAGCGGCTCGACATCGTGGCGAAATCCACCGGCACGCAGACCTACGGCATTGATCTGAAGGTCGAGGGGATGAAACACGCCTCCGTGCGGATGAACCCGCGCAAGGGCGCGTTGATGCTGGGTTTTGACGCGGCGGGCGCGGATAAGATGCGCGGCGTCGATCAGATCGTGGCGCTGCCTTACGGCGTGGCGGTTGTGGCGGACAACACGTGGCGGGCGTTTCAGGCGCTCGATCAGATCGAGGTCGATTGGGACGCGGCGCCCTTCCCGGCGGAGCAGGCGGATCATTGGGCCGAGGTGGCGGCATCGTTCACCGACGAACGGCTGGACAAGGAATGGCGCAACGATGGCGACATCGAGGGCGCGCTGGCGGGCGGTGACGTTGTCGAGGCGGAGTACCGCGCGCCCTACGTGGCGCACCAGCCGCTGGAGCCGCTGAGCGCGATTGCCCTCGTCGGTCAGGACCGCGTGGATATCTGGGCCGCGCATCAGCTGCCGCGTTTCGTGCAGCAGCGCATCGCGGGCAAGCTGGAGATGGAGCCAGAGCAGATCCACCTGCACAACCAATACGCCGGCGGCAGCTTTGGCCACCGGCTGGAGTTCGACAACATCGACGTGGCCGTGGATATCGCGGCCAAGCTGCCCGGCACGCCGATCAAGCTGACGTTTAGCCGCGAAGAGGATTTTGCGCAGGATTACAGCCGTCAGATCGGCATGGCGCGCGGGCGCGGGGCCCATGCGAACGGGCAGGTGACGGCGCTGGATCTGGACATCGCGACGGTCTCGGCGGCGCGGTCGCAGTCGAAACGGCTGGGCGCGCCGGTGCCGGGGCCGGATACGCAGATCCCGGCGGGCGCGTGGAACATGCGCTACGCGCTGCCGCATGCACGGGTGCGCGCCTATGCGGTGCCGGAGCTGGCGCCGACGTCGTCCTGGCGATCGGTGGGCGCGTCGACGGCGGGGTTCTTTGCCGAAGGGTTCCTGGATGAGTTGATCGTCGCGGCGGGAGCCGATCCGATGGCAGAGCGGCTGCGGCTGGTCAATGACCCGGACGCGCGCGCGGTGCTGGAGGCCGTGGCCGAGATGAGCAATTGGGGCGAGGCGCTGCCCGAGGGGACCGGGCGCGGGGTCGCCTTGGTCACGTCATTCGGTGTGCCCACGGCAGAGGTCGTCGAGGTGCAGCAGACCGACGCGGGCCTGCGCGTCACCCGTGCGTGGGTTGCCGCCGAAGTGGGCCGGGTCGTTGATCCGATCACTTTTGAGAATGTTGTCGCGGGCGGCGTGATCTGGGGTCTGGGCCACGCGATGAACTCGGAAATTACCTATAGCGACGGGCGGGCCGAGCAGGGCAATTACCACATGGCCGAGGGGATGCGCCTGCACCAGTGCCCGGTGATCGAGGTGCGCGGGCTGGAGAATGGCGACGCCATTCGCGGCGTGGGCGAGCCGCCGGTGCCGCCCGCCGCCCCCGCGCTGGCCAACGCGATCTATGCGGCGACGGGCAAGCGGCTGCGACAGATGCCGTTCTTTCACGAGGTGGATTTCGTATGAGGGCGGTGATGGTGGCGCTGGCCCTTGTCGGCTCTCCCGTGGCGGCGCAGGAGGTCGCGCGGGAGGACGGGCTGGACGCCTGGACACGGATCTATGCCGTGGCCTCGCACCCGCGCTGCACCAATTGCCACGTGGGCGAAAGCGGGCGGCCCGGCTGGGCCGGTCTGGGATACGGCGCGGAGCGTCTGCACGCGATGAACATCCAGGCGGGCGAGAGCCGGATCGGGGCGGAGACGATCCCCTGCCGCGTCTGCCACATCGGCGCGTCCGGCCCCAACAGCGTGCCCCACGCCGCGCCACAGGTGGATGACGCGTGGCGCCTGCCGCCGGTGGAGCTGGCGTGGCGCGGCAAGACGAGCGTCGAGGTCTGCGAGCAGATGCGCGACCCGGAGCGCAACGACGGGTTTGACGTGGCCGGTCTGGTCGAGCACGTGCGCGAGAGCGCGTTCGTGAACTGGGGGTTCGTGCCCGGCGGCGGGCGGGAGCCTGCACCGGGCAGTGCCGCCGCCCTCGCGTCGGATATCGAGGCATGGGGCGCGGCGGGGCTGCCCTGTGAGGACGGCTAGAAGCTTTGATTAAGTTCGTCTGCGGGGGGATTTCCCGCTCGCGCCGGTCGATATAGGCGCGCAGGGCCTCGTCGGTTGCGGGGTCGAGCGTGGGTTCTTGATACTCTGACAGCAGCGTGCGGGCGTGGGCGAGCGCGCGGCCCGTAATCTCGACCGAGCCTTCGGCGACCCATTGCTCGATCGCGTTGTTGTCGAACATCTGCGGCATGAAGAACGCGGTTTGAAAGTTCTCCTGCGTATGCGGGTGGCCAAGGTAGTGGCCACCCGGCCCGACATCGGGCACCGCCGCGAGGGCGGCATCGAAATCGTCGAAATTCACGCCGCAGGCCATCCGGTGCGCCATCGCGCATTGCTCTGCATCGACGATGAATTTCGCGACAGAGCAGTGCATCCCAGCCTCGTTCCAGCCCGCCGAATGCCAGATGTAATTGGCGCCCGCGTGCATCACCGCCGAGAGGGTCGTGGCACTTTCATAGCCCGCCTGCGCATCGAAGGTCTTGGCCCCGCCCAGCGTGTTCGAGGTGCGCCATGGCACGCTGTAATGCCGCGCCATCTGGCCGATCATGAAGTTCATCAGCGAGATTTCGGGCGTGCCGGCCATGGGGGCGCCGGATTTCATCGACACGGTGCTGAGGTAATGCCCGTAGATCGCGGGCGCGCCTGGGCGAATGACCTGGGTATAGGCCAGCGCCGAGAGCGCCTCGGCATTGAGTTGGGCGACGGAGGCCGCGACGGAGGCGGGCGTATTGGCACCCCCCAGCACGAAGGGGGAGCACAGCACCGGCTGGTTGGCGCGGCTGAACGCGCGCATGGCACCCAGCATCGTCTCGTCCCACACCAGCGGGGAGTTGCCGTTGCAATTGCCGGTGACGACGGCGTGGCTCTCCATGAAGTCGGCGCCGAAGAGGATGCGGCACATCTCGATCACGTCCTCGGCGTTGCGCGGCGAGGTGGTCATGCCCATGAACGTCTTGTCGGAGTATTTCATCGAGGAATAGGTGATGCGCAAGTGGCGCTGGCTGATCGGGTGGTCGTAGGGTTCGACGATGTGATGGGCCGAGGAATGCAGCGCGGGCATCATGTGCGAGAGTTTGTGAAACATCGCCAGATCGTCGAGCGTGGGATTGCGGCGCACATCGTCCAGATCGCGCAGGTAGGGCGCGCCGGTCATCGGCACGAACATGGCGCGGGTGCCGCCAAAGGGGATGTTATGCGCCGGATTGCGCGCGTGATAGGTCCAGCCCGCCGGGATCGTTGCGATCAGGTCGCGCACAAGGCCACGGTCGAGATACACACGCTCCCCCACCACCTTGGCGCCTGCCTTGCGCCAGTCGGCGAGGGCGATCTGGTCGCGGAAGACGACGCCGGTATTCTCTAGGATCTCCATCGAGGCCGCGTCGATGCGTTCGATCTGGCTGCCGGTGAGGATCTCGCAGGGAGGGATCTTGTTGTCGATGCCGGGCAGCATGGTGACATCGGGGATGCTGCGGAGGGCGCGGCGGGCGGTGCGGCCCCCGGCGCGAGTGCGAAGGGTCATGGGCGTCTCCTGTGGTTGGGGGCAGGTTAGCAGGGGGCGGTGCCGGGGGTGTTGTCCGATTGCGCCGCGTGCGGGCGCGGGGGTGGCGCGAATGGTCTTGACGGGCCGCGCGGTTGCGGTCCCTTGTGAGCGCATGGACATCTTACACACCCCCCGCCCCGCGCCGCTGACCGGTTTGCACGACATTCCGCTGCCCTCGGGCGATGCGCCGCGCGCGCAGGCGCTGGTGGCGCGTTGCCCGTCCTACGCGCAGACGCCGCTGGAGACGTCGGTGGCCATCGCCACCGAGGCCGGCGTGCAGGACGTCTGGATCAAGGACGAGCGCGGGCGCATGGGGCTGGGCAGCTTCAAGGCGCTGGGCGCGGCCTATGTGATCGCCGTGGATAAAGAACGCGGCGAGGCGTCGGGGCGCACCTATGTGACCGCGAGTGCGGGCAATCACGGGCTGTCGGTGGCGGCGGGTGCGCGGGTGTTTGGGGCGGCGTCGGTCGTATACATCGCGCAGACGGTGCCCGAAGGCTTTGCCGCGCGGCTGGAGGCGGAGGGTGCCGAGGTGCGCCGCGAGGGCGCGACCTATGAGGACAGCCTACGCGCGGCGGAAGAGGCGGCGCAGGCCAACGGCTGGGCGCTTTTGTCGGACGGCAGTTGGCACGGCTATACCGAGCGGCCGCACCGCCTGATGGAGGGTTACACCGTGCTGATGGCCGAGGCGATTGCGCAGGTGCCCGATGTGCCGACGCATATCTTTTTACAGGCGGGTGTGGGCGGGCTGGCCTGTGCCTGCGCGCGGCTGGCGCGGCAGGCCTGGGGCGACGCGCCGCGCATCGTGGTGGTTGAGCCGGAGGCGGCGGCGGCGCTGCAGGGATCGATCAAGGCGGGTGCGGCGGTGGAAAGCGCCGGGCCGGTGTCCGACATGGGGCGGCTCGATTGCAAGATGCCCTCGCTCATCGCGCTCAAGGGGTTGGCGCAGGATGCCGACGCCTACGCGCTGCTGAGCGAGGCCGAGGGGCAGGCCGGCGCGGGGCTGGCGATGGTGGCGGGGCTGGAAAGCTCGCCTTCGGGGGCGGCGGGGATCGCGGCGCTGATGGCGCTGTCGCAGGAGCAGCGCGAGGGTCTGGGCCTCGATGCCGCCTCGCGCGTGCTGTGCATCCTCAGCGAAGGGCCCGCGTGAGCGCGTTTGACTACATCCGCTCAGAGCCGGGGCCCGCGCCGCTGGGTCTGATCGTGTTGCAGGTGGACGAGACGATCGAGGCGGATATGCGCGCGCTGCTGCCTGAGGGTCAGCCGCTGTTTGTCACGCGCATCCCCTCGGGCGCGGAGGTGACGCCCGAGAGCCTGCGCGCGATGCGGGGGCAGATCGCGTCGGCGGCGGGGCTGCTGCCCTCGGCGCGCGGTTTTGCCTGTGTGGGCTATGGCTGCACCTCGGCCACGGCGCAGATCGGCGCGGAGGCGGTGGCGGATCTGGTGCAGGCGGGGGTGGCGACGGCGCGGGTGAGCGATCCGCTGACCGCGTGTCGGGCGGCCTGTGCGGCGCTGGGCATCACGCGGCTGGCGCTGCTGTCGCCCTATGTCGCGTCCGTGTCGGAGCGGCTGCGCGCGGCGCTGGGCGCGGGCGGGATCGCCACGCCGGTTTTTGGCAGTTTCAACGAGCCGGTAGAGGCGAATGTGGCGCGCATCGATCCCGCCTCGACCGTGGCGGCGGCGACGGAGCTGGCGCGGCAGGGCGGTGTGGAGGCGATTTTCCTCAGCTGCACCAACCTGCGCACGCTGGCGGCCATCCCGGAGATCGAGGCGGCGACGGGATTGCCCTGCCTGTCGAGCAATCAGGTTTTGGCCTGGCACATGGGGGCGCGTGGAAAACTCCCCGGCAGGCTGGCGCAGGTGCGCTCGCAGGCTTGACCCTTGCGCGGCTTTGGCCTACCTCAATCCCAGCGCGGGCGTTGTGTAATGGTAAGACCTCAGCCTTCCAAGCTGATGATACGGGTTCGATTCCCGTCGCCCGCTCCATCCCCTCCGACAGATGCGACCAAAAGCCGGGGCAGGGCCGCTTGACCCTGTGCGGTCACTGGGCCAAGTAACGGCACGTTTTGCCGAAAGGAGCCGTCATGGCCCGCTCTCCCGCCCCCGCGCCTGCCCCGTCACAGGACGCCGACCGCGAAAGCTCGCGCCAGATTTCGGCGTTGCGCGCGCTGGCGCCGTTTTTGCGGCCCTACACCGGGCTGATGGTGGCGGCGATCACGGCGCTGGTGCTGACGGCGGTGATTTCGTTGCTGTTGCCGATGGCCGTGCGCCGGGTGGTGGATAATTTCGAGACCGCCGAGATGGCGCTGCTCGATCAGTACTTCCTCGGCGCGCTGGGCATTGCCGGGTTGCTCGCCATCGGGACCGCGCTGCGCTACGCGCTGGTGACGCGGCTGGGCGAGCGGGTGGTGGCCGATATCCGAAAGGCGGTATTCGACCGGGTGATCGGGATGAGTCCGGTATTCTACGAGCGGGTGATGACCGGCGAGGTGCTGAGCCGGATCACCACGGATACGACGCTGATCCTGTCGGTGATCGGCTCCTCCGTATCGGTGGCGCTGCGCAACGTGTTGATTTTCTTCGGGGGCATGGCCCTGATGCTGCTGACCTCGGCCAAGCTGACGGGGCTGGTGCTGCTGATCGTGCCTGCGGTGGTGGTGCCGATCCTCGTGCTGGGGCGTCGTTTGCGGGTACTGAGCCGGGAGAATCAGGATTGGATCGCGGCGAGTTCGGGCAATGCCTCCGAAAGCCTTGGCGCGGTGCAGACCGTGCAGGCCTTTACCCATGAGGCGGCGAGCCGGGGGCAGTTCGCGGCCATGACCGAAAGCTCGTTCGATGCGGCGCGCAGGCGGATCCGCACGCGGGCGTTCCTGACGTCGATCGTGATCTTTCTGGTGTTTTCGGGTGTGGTGGGCGTTTTGTGGATCGGTGCGCGGGACGTGCGCGCGGGCGATATGTCGCCGGGCATGCTGGTGCAATTCCTGATCTACGCGATCCTTGTGGCGGGCGCGGTGGCCGCCTTGTCCGAGATCTGGTCAGAGCTGCAACGCGCAGCGGGCGCGACCGAGCGGTTGGTCGATCTGCTGGAGACGCGCGATCCGGTGGTCGATCCGGCCAATGCCGCCCCGCTGCCCGCGCCCGTTCAGGGGCATATCCGCTTTGAAAACGTCGGCTTCAACTACCCCGCGCGGCCCGATATTCCGGCGCTGGATGGCATGACGCTGGATATCAAGCCCGGTGAGACGGTCGCCTTTGTCGGCCCGTCGGGCGCGGGCAAGACGACCGTGATCCAGATGATCCTGCGGTTCTACGATCCGCAGACGGGGCGGATCACCTTTGACGGGGTGGATCTGAAGGCGCTGGCGCGCCCCGAGCTGCGCCGCCATATCGCGCTGGTGCCGCAGGATCCGGTGATCTTTGCCGCGAGCGCCCGCGACAACATCCGGTTTGGCCGCCCCGATGCCACGGATGCCGAGATTGATGCCGCCGCCCGTGCGGCCGCCGCGCATGATTTCATCGCGGCGCTGCCCGACGGCTATGACAGCTATCTGGGCGAGCGTGGGGTGATGCTGTCGGGCGGGCAAAAGCAGCGCATCGCCATCGCGCGTGCGATCCTGCGCGACGCGCCGGTGTTGCTGCTGGACGAGGCGACGAGCGCGCTGGACGCCGAAAGCGAGGTCGCCGTGCAGGCCGCCGTCGAAGAGCTGAGCGCGGATCGCACCACACTGGTGGTCGCGCACCGTCTGGCGACGGTGAAAAAGGCCGACCGCATCGTGGTGCTGGAGGCCGGGCGCATCGTGGATGAGGGCACGCATGACGCGCTGGTGGCCAAGGGCGGGCTGTACGCGCGGCTGGCGCGGTTGCAGTTCACCGACGGGCTCGCCGCCGAGTAGAAGGTGCTTGCGTCCGCGCGCGCCATCGTCACACTCCTCCCAGCCAATCATGAAGGAGTAGTCAGATGGGTTTGTGGAGTTTCGTAAAAGGGGCGGGCAAGAAGGTATTTGGCGGCGATGACGACGCCGAAGTCTCCGGCGCCGCGCTCAACGATGAGCTGAAGGATCTGGGGCTGGACGCCGAAGGCCTCGACATCACGGTCGAGGGTGACAAGGTGAAGGTCAAAGGCAAGGCCGCAAGCCAGGAAATGCGTGAGAAGGTCATTCTGGCCGTGGGCAACGTCGAAGGCGTGGCCGAGGTTGAGGACGAGATCGAGGGCGGCGCGGGCGAGCCTGTGTTCCACACGGTCGAGGCGGGCGACACGCTTTGGGCGATCTCGGAAAAGGCGCTGGGCAACGGCGCGCGCTACGAGGAAATCTTTGAGGCGAACAAGCCGATGCTGAGCCACCCGGACAAGATCTATCCCGGTCAGGTGCTGCGCATCCCCACGGCCTGAGCCTTTGCGGGCCCTGGGGCCCGTTCGTGACGTTCCGGCACGCGGTTGCCTGACGTAGCGTCCACGCGGCGGGCGCGCTTGAATTTCGCGCGTCCGCACGGCATCGTATGCCCGCATAGCCAACAAGCCGCGCAAAAGCGGCCTCTCGGGAGGAGACACCATGGGTTTCAACGGACACCAAGACCGCGCGCGCATCGAAGGCGAAAGCGCGTGGGAAGACCGCGATCTGCACAAGACGCTCTACGGGATGCTGTCGGCGACGGCGGCCAAGTTCCCCAAGCACAACGCGATGACGTACCAGCTGCAGTCCGGCCCGACCGACCCGGCCGAAACGCTGAACTGGCAGCAATTCCACGACAAATCCGTGCAGGCGGCCAACCTGTTCCGCAGCCTTGGCGTCGGTCCTACGGATGTGGTGGCCTATGTGCTGCCTAACGCGACAGAAACCGCGCTGAGCCTGATCGGCGGGGCCATCGCCGGTATCGTGAACCCGATCAACCCGCTGCTGGACGCCAGCCAGATCGGCGCCATCCTGCGCGAGACGGGGGCGACCGTGGTCGTCACGCTCAAACCCTTCCCCAAGACGGATGTGGCCGAGAAAACCGCCGAGGCGGTGAAGCTCGCGCCGAACGTCAAGACCGTGCTTGAGGTCGATCTGCTGCGCTATCTCACGGGCCTCAAGAAATTTATCGTGCCGCTGATCCGCCCCAAGCGGAAAACGCAGAACCAGGCGACATACAAGGATTTCAACGCGGAACTGGCCAAGCAGCCCAAAACGCTGACATTCGAGGATGTGCAGGAGGACCGCGTCGCGTTCTACTTCCACACCGGGGGCACCACGGGGATGCCCAAGGTCGCGCAGCACAAGTATTCGGGCATGATCTACAACGCCTGGCTGGGCAACACGATGCTGTATAACGAGAACGAGGTTGCGATGTGTCCGCTGCCGCTGTTCCACGTGATGGCGGTACATTCGGTGCTGATGGGGGTCATCCATTCGGGCGCGCATATCGTGCTGCCCACGCCGCAAGGCTATCGCGGCGAAGGGGTGTTCGACAACTTCTGGAAGCTGTGCGAGCGCTGGGGCGTGACGTTTATCATCACCGTGCCGACTGCGATTTCCGCCATGATGCAGCGTCCGATCAATGCGGATCTGTCGACGGTCAAGACGGCGTTCTCGGGCTCCGCACCGCTGCCGCAGGAATTGTTCAAGCGGTTCGAGAAATCCACCGGTATCGGCATCATCGAGGGCTACGGCCTGACCGAGGCGACGGTGCTGGTGTCGTTCAACCCGATTGACGGCGAAAAGCGTATCGGCTCCATCGGGGTGGAGATCCCCTACACCCGTGTGCGCATCATCAAGGGCACGGAAAACGGCCCCGTCCATGCGGGCGTGGATGAGATCGGGGAGATCTGCGTGTCGAACCCCGGCGTCTTTGCCGGGAACACCTATACCGAGGCCGACAAGAACAAAGACCTCTACTACGACGAGAAGTTCCTGCGCACGGGCGATCTGGGCCGCAAGGATGCGGATGGCTATATCTGGATTACCGGTCGGGCGAAGGATCTGATCATTCGCGGCGGTCACAACATCGACCCCGCCGAGATCGAGGAGGCGCTGCTGGGCCACGAGGCCGTCGCCTTTGCGGGCGCCATCGGTCAGCCCGACGCGCACGCGGGCGAGGTGCCTTGCGCCTTTGTCGAGCTGGTCGAGGGTGCGCGCGTGACCGAGGACGAATTGCTGGCGTTCTGCACGGAACACGTCAAGGAGCGCGCGGCGCAGCCCAAGCATATGACCATCATGGACGAGCTGCCCAAGACCGCCGTCGGCAAGATCTTCAAACCCGATCTGCGCCGCCATGCCATCACCCGCGTCTACAACGGGGAGCTGGAGAAGGCGGGCGTGGCCGCGCGGGTCGATCACGTGATCGACGACAAAAAGCGTGGGTTGGTCGCACAGGTCGCGATGAACGGGGCCGACAAGGCCGCCGTGGGGGACGTGCTGGGCAATTTTGCCAACCAGTGGGACGCGATCTGAGCCCGGTAGATTATGACGCGTATCTCGACCCCGAGGTACGCGCCTATATCGCGCGTGGGGCGGCGTTCTATCCGCCCGGCGCGACCGCGCTGACTGTAGCCGAGCAGCGCGCGACCTATGACGCCATGTGCGCGGAGTTTCATGCGGGCACCCCGCCGGGGGTCGTCACCGTTGACGAGGCCTGGGGCGGGGTGCCCTGCCGCCGCTACGAGGTCGGCGCCACTGACACCACCGTCATCTACTACCACGGGGGCGGGTTCGTCGTGGGCGGGCTGCACAGCCACGACGACGTCTGCGCCGAGATCTGCGCGCGCACGGGCTTTCGGGTGATTTCGGTGGACTATGCGCTGGCGCCCGAGGCGGTGTTTCCCGCCTGCTACACCGATGCTTTTGCGGCGTTCCGGGCGATCCGGACGGCTCATGCGGGGCCGATCGTGCTGGCGGGCGACAGTGCCGGCGGCAATCTCGCGGCAGCGGTGAGCCACGCGGCGCGGGCAGAGGTGGCGGGGCAGGTGCTGATCTATCCCGGTCTTGGCGGGGACCGTACGCGCGGCAGCTACGTCACCCACGCGCAGGCCCCCGAACTGACGACCGCTGATCTGGTGGCCTATGAGACGCTGCGCACGGGCGGGGCGGTGCCGCCGGTGGGTGATCCGCGCTATGCGCCCCTGCACGACAGTGATTTTGGCGGGCTGCCGCCGTCGGTC
This sequence comes from Sulfitobacter albidus, assembly GCF_018200035.1. Taxonomy (NCBI): domain Bacteria; kingdom Pseudomonadati; phylum Pseudomonadota; class Alphaproteobacteria; order Rhodobacterales; family Roseobacteraceae; genus Sulfitobacter; species Sulfitobacter albidus. The sequence goes on from NZ_CP073581.1 coordinate 606,407, forward strand.
ATCGTGACGGCGGAATGCGACCCGCTGGCCAGCGACGGGGAAGCCTACCGCGACGCGATCCGCGCCGCCGGAGGGCGGGCGGTGTGGTTTGACGAGGCTGGTCTGGTGCACGGGTGTCTGCGCGCGCGGCACATGAGCGCGAAGGCGGCGGGGCTGTTCGACCGTGTGGTCGATGGGGTGGCCGCGCTGGGCGCCGGGCGCTGGCCCTACTAGCGCAGGAACGGTTTGGCTTGCATGGTGTCGGGGATGTCGGCGCCAAGGCGGCTGAGGATCGTGGGGGCCAGTTGCAGCTGGTCGATCACGGTGGTGTCGGGCGGGCCTTCGGCGGGCCCGAAGTAATAGAGCGCCGCCTCTTGTTGCAGCGCCCCACGCCCTCCGTGGTGGCCGCGTTCGTCCTGCCCGTGATCGGCGGTGACGATGATCTCGTACCCCGCCGCGCGCCATTTGTGGATGAACGGAGCGAGCATTTCGTCCATCACGAAACAGGCGTGATCCATTTCCTGACAGTCGTGGAAATAGCGGTGGCCCATGCTGTCGAGCGTGCAGGTGTGCAGCATCCCGTAATCGAGCGAGAAGCGCTGGCACAGGTTGCTCAGCGTGGCGAACAGATCGACGTCGGAGGGCGTCATCTGGTTATCCCGGCCGTAGCCCGTCATGGTATGAAAGCGTCCGTGGTTGATGCTGGTGCTTTCCGGCTCATCGTATTCGATATCGCGCACGTAGTCGAAAGGCGCGCGGTTGAAGAATTCGGACCAGAAGCTGTGGGCGACAGCGCCGGTGATCCCGCCCGCCGCGCGGACCTGACCAAAGACGTCGGGCTGGCCCAAGTGAAAGACGTTGCCGTTGCCGGTGCAGCCGTGCCGGGCGGGCGGCATCCCCGTATGGATCGAGGCGTAGCAGGAGGCGGAGATCGAGGGCAGGACCGAACGGATCTTCCACACGCGCGCCTCGCCACTGTCGACCCACCCTTCGAGATTGCCGAAAAGGCGGCGCCAGTTGCGCCAGGGCACGCCGTCCAGAATGATCAGAAGCAACTTGTTTTGCATGGTGGTCTCCCCGAGCTATTCTGGGCAGGGTGCGCGCGGGCACGGGCAGGTGCAAGGATGATCTGGGGTCACGCGTTTGTGAGCGGAAATGGCGTGCCCGATTGGCTATAGCGAGGGGCAGCATAGGAGACCACGATGGCAAAGACGAACAAACGCAAGCGGGCGCAGGCGGAAAAGCGTGGCGCGGCACCTCAGGCGACACGTGCGCCCGTCAATCGCCGCGCGCTGCTGGGGTGGAGCATCGCGGGCGTCGCGCTGGCCGGGGCTGCGGGCGCCTGGGGGGTGACGTCGTTCAACGCAAGCCAGGCGGAGCGGGATCTGAGCCGGATCGGGCAGGGCGCGCCCGCCATCGTGCAGATCCACGATCCGCAGTGCCCCCTGTGCAACGATCTGCAACGCGAGACACGCAAGGCGCTGGCGGGACTCGAGGGGGAGCCACCGGTCTATCTGGTGGCGGATCTCACGCTGCCCGAGGGGGCGGCATTCGCGCGCGATCACGCGGCCGCGCATGTGACGCTTTTGCTGTTTGACGCAGCCGGTCGCCGGGTGCAGACGATCCAAGGGCCGCATACGCGCACGCAGTTGCAGCCGATGTTCGCGCGGCTGACGCGGTAGCGTTTTCCGCCACGGAAAACGGTCGGAATTTTTCGAAAATTCCGGGATAGGGCGCAAATAGAGCAGGCCCTGGACACATTAGTGACAGTGCACCCTGCCGACCTTTGTTTCCATGTGGCAGCACTGTCCGGGAGGTGAGCTTTTGCGGCAGCCGCCTCCGTGCGCAATTTCGGACGGAGCTGTTTGCGTGGCAATTTGCGCAGCAACTACGTTAGGCGATGTTCCGACGACCAGCGCGAACACCAATAGAATCTGAGGCACGGCGCACTCTCCATAGTTTAGTTAATAATCCATTAACAACCATGGCGGGTGTGCGCAATACGTGTGTGCATGTTGGCTGCCCCCAGCTTTTGTCAAAAAAACATGCGTGATGCGCAACAATTGAAGCGGGCGGGCGGCCGATGATGGTGCCGACGGTCTGGCGCGGGTTCATCGCGGTGTCGGCCATCTGGTAGATCATCTGCAATTCGCGCAGATCATCGCGGGGCGGGGTCGGCAGATCGGGCGACGGGGCGCGCGGGACCGGCTTTGGGGGCAACCCCAATATCGAGCGCGTATCGCCCACCCAGATGTGCCGTGATGAGCGGACCGTCACCATCGGCTCCGTTTGGCGAGATGAGCGCGGCTGAGCGGTGCGCGTTCTAGAAGAGCGCGTCGAAATTCCGCGTCGCGTAGCTGCGGCTGCGGCGCACGAAAATCGCCAGATCATAGCGGGTATTGCGCATGACGGTGGTGGAGCGACCGTTGGCCGTATTTGAAAACGTGCCGCGCAGTTCGCCGTAGCCGTTGCAATTGAGTTTCAGCGCGTCCGCCGGGCCGCGCAGGGTGCAGATCTTGGCAAAATTGGCGCCGAAGACCTGCCAGACCCGGTCGGTAAAACTGTTGGTCTCGAACAGGACGGGCGCGATGGTTTTCGTGCCGGTGGATTTGTCACGCACGATCATGATGCCGGGCTTGACATAGTCGGTATAGCGGTCGTTCTTGGGATGCTGGCGGAGCGTGCTGTTTTCCAAAAGGAAGCCGCTGTTATCGACGCAGTGATCAATGACCGCCTGCGAGAAACCCACATTCTCCATCTCGCGCGAGATCTGGCGCCGGAAGCCGCGTTTGGCGTTGTCTTTCGCGGAAGGTCGACCGCTCCACCAGAAGGTAGAGGGGCAGTAGGCTTTTGTGGAGGCGTAGACACTGGAAGCGTTCTTGGATTTCAGAAAATTGGCTTCGCGGTTGATAAGCTGCGATTTGGCCTGAAGCACGTCCCAATCGGTAGCAGCGGCCGTCGTTGCGGCGAGGCAGAGGGCTGCGGACAGGAGTATCTTTTTCATAAGGTTTCTCGGTGGTTATTCGAATATTCAGAAATCATATCAGCTGTGAATGCGGCTACAAGCCGTGGGCGGGTAAAGACTGTCGAAATCGGCCGCAATAGTCCAGCGCATCCAGGTGCGTGAGGGGCGCGATGGCCTGTATTCGATTAGGGACGATCTGATAAGGAGCCGCAAGCCTGGGGCGGTCGTCGGTCGGGTCTAGTTTCCCGCACTCTCCATGCGGCGGCTTTCGATCGTTTCTTCGAGCCAGCCGATCTTCATCTTCGGGACCGAGCTGAGCAGCAGATCGGTGTAGGCGTCGAAGGGGGGGACAGGACTTGCGATTTCGGCCCGTAGCGCACGACCTCACCCTGGTACATCACCGCGATACTGTCGGCGATGGCTTTGACCGTCGCCAGATCGTGCGTGATGAAGAGATAGGCGACGTCCTCGATCTTTTGCAGGTTCAGCAACAGCTTGAGGATCCCGTCGGCCACCAGCGGATCGAGGGCTGAGGTGACCTCATCGCAGATGATAAGCTTGGGCTTGGCGGCCAGCGCGCGGGCGATGCAGACGCGTTGTTTCTGGCCCCCGACAGCTCCGCCGGGTAGCGGTCCTGAAAACCCTCGCCCAGCTCAATCTCGTCGAGCAATTCCTGGATCCGCTCCTGTTTGGCGCGCCCCTTGAGGCCGAAGTAGAATTCCAGCGGGCGGCCGATGATGGTGCCAACGGTCTGGCGCGGGTTCATCGCGGTGTCGGCCATCTGGTAGATCATCTGCAATTCGCGCAGATCGTCGCGGGGCCGGGTCGCCAGATCCGGCGTCAGGGCGCGCCCGTCAAAGGTGATCTGCCCCGCCGAGGGCGGCAGAAGCCCGGTAATCACCCGCGCGAGCGTCGATTTGCCGGAACCGCTTTCGCCCACCACGGCGAGCGTCTGGCCGGGGTGCATTTCGACGTTGATATTTTTGAGCACGTCGAAATCGGTGCCCTTGTAGCGCGCGGTGATGCCTTCGACCTTGAGGATGGGGGTATCGGTCGGCGTCTTCTCCTCATGCTCGATCGAGCGGACGGAAACGAGCGCCTTGGTGTATTCCTCGCGCGGGGCGTTGATGATCTGGTCGGTTGTGCCGTATTCGACCATCTCGCCCTGCTGCAGCACCATGATGTGATCGCTGACCTGCGCGACCACGGCCAGATCGTGCGTGATATAAAGCGCGGCCACGCCAGTGTCGGCAATCGCCTCCTTGATCGCGGCAAGCACGTCGATCTGCGTGGTGACGTCGAGCGCGGTGGTCGGTTCGTCAAAGACCACAAGATCGGGTTCGGGGCACAGCGCGAGCGCGGTCATACACCGTTGCAACTGGCCACCCGAGACCTGATGCGGGTAGCGTTCGCCGATGGTGTCGGGATCGGGCAGGCCGAGTTTGGCAAAAAGCGCGCGGGCGCGGTCTTCGGCGTCGCGGCGGTTGAACTTGCCCTGGCCGATGGCGGCTTCGGTGACCTGTTCCATGATGCGTTTGGCAGGGTTGAAGGAGGCGGCGGCGGATTGGCTGACGTAAGTGACTTCGGCACCGCGCAGACGGCGGATGTCGCCCACGCCGGTTTGCAGGATATCGCGCCCGTTCACGGTGACCGTGCCACCCGTCAGCTCGACCCCGCCGCGCCCGTAGGCCATTGTCGCCAGCCCGATGGTGGATTTACCGGCCCCGGATTCGCCGATCAGGCCCAGCACCTTGCCGGCCTCCAGATCGAAATCGACGCCGTGCACGATTTCGATGTCGCGGGATTTCTCACCGGGGGATAGATCGTCGCGCCGATTTTCAGGCCGCGGACTTGCAGGAGGGGTTTGTCAGTCATGTAAGTCGTCCGTCTATTGCAGGCCCCGCCCGGCGGCACGCCGGGCAGCCCCCGACCGCTCCCACGGGCGGGGGCTTCACCCCCACCCGCGGCCGGGGGCTGCCCGTTCCGCAGAAGTTCGCGCTTTGCCGCTGTGCAATCCTCGCCCACATCACCCGCGCCCGCCTTTCAGCGAGGTGGTGCGCGACAGGATCCAGTCGGCCACGAGGTTGATCGAGATGCACAGCGCCGCGATGGCGAAGGCCGGGTAGAGCGCGGCGGCAATGCCGTAGTTGATGCCCTCCTTGTTCTCTTTCACGATGCCGCCCCAGTCGGCCTGCGGCGGTTGCACGCCGAGGCCCAGGAACGACAGCGTCGAGACAAACAGCACCATGAAGATGAAGCGCAGCCCCATCTCGGCGACCAGCGGGCTGAGCGCGTTTGGCAGGGTTTCGCGGAAGATGATCCAGCCGATTTTCTCGCCCCGCAGGCGCGCGGCCTCGACGTAGTCCATCACGGTGATATCCACGGCCACGGCGCGCGCCAGACGGTAGACGCGGGTGCTGTCCAGCAGGCCCATCAGCACGATCAGCACGGTGATCGTGGTGGGCATCACCGACAGGACCACCAGCGCAAAGATGAGCGAGGGGATGGACATGATGAGATCGACAAAGCGGCTGAGCAGCTGATCGACCCAGCCGCCCGACACGGCGGCAAAGAAGCCCAGGACCGAGCCTGTTACAAAGCTGAGCAATGTGGCGGCGGTCGCGATAAAGATCGTTGTCTGCCCCCCGAAGACCATCCGGCTGAGCAGGTCGCGCCCGATGCTGTCGGTGCCCAGCAGGAAACGGTCCGATGGGGCTCCCACACGTCGCCGACGACTTCGGCCATGCCGTAGGGGGCGACGAAGGGCGCGAAGATGGCGCAGAAGAAGAACAGCGTCGTGAAGAACAGGCCGACGAGGGCGGCGGGGGGGATGCGGATCATGTCAGGTTGTCCCCGATGGTGGGGTGAGTGTTGCAAACGCTACCGGGTGTCTCCCCGCGCCCTCGCGGAGCGAGGACGCTTGGTCGCACGAAATGAAAAATTCGGGGATTTTTCATTTGGGATGCCTCAGGCGGGGGTTGCTTACGATGGAGACGATGTCGGCGATCAGGTTCAGACCGATGTAGACGGCGGCAAAGATCAGGCCGCAGGCCTGCACCACCGGCACGTCACGCTTGGCCACGTGATCGACGAGGTATTGGCCCATGCCGGGATAGGCAAAGACGACCTCGACCACCACGACGCCCACCACCAGATAAGCGAGGTTGATCATCACCACGTTGACGATGGGGGCGATGGCGTTGGGAAAGGCGTGCTTGCGGATCACGGTCAGCATGCGCAGCCCCTTGAGCTCTGCCGTCTCGATGTAGGCGGATTGCATGACGTTCAGGATCGCGGCGCGGGTCATGCGCATCATATGCGCCAACACGACAAAGGTCAGCACGATCACCGGGATCGCGATGGCGTTGAGCTTTTGCCACAGGTTCATCGACTCGTTGAAAAGTGCGACCGACGGGAACCAGCCCAGCTGGATCGCGAGGAAATAGATCAGGATGTAGCCGATCATGAATTCGGGGATCGAAATCGTCGTCAGCGTCACGGCCGAGATCAGCTTGTCCGGCCAGCGGTCCTTGTAGCGCACGGCGAGCAGGCCCAGAAAGATCGCGAGCGGTACGGAAATCAGCGCGGCCCAGAAGGCCAGAAACAGGGTATTGCCGAGGCGCGAGGAGATGCTTTCGGCGATGTCGCGCCCGTTGGTCAGCGCGGTGCCCAGATCGCCGGTCAGAATACCGCCAAGCCAGTTGAAATAGCGCGTCACCGGTGGCTCGTTCAGCCCCAGTTCGGCGCGCAGGTTTTCAAGCGCCTGCGGGGTGGCCGACTGGCCAAGGATCTGCTGGGCGACATCGCCCGGCAGCATCATGGTGCCCGCAAAGATCAGGACCGAGACCGCCAGAAGCAGAAGGATGCCCAGCGCGACGCGCTGGGCAATGAGTTTTAGAACAGGGTGCATCGATCCGCCTTACGCGTCCGTCACCCAGCCTTTGATCATGACCTTGTTGTTCATCATCTCGCTGTTGGGATCTTCGATCCAGCCACCCAGGTTGGCGGCAACACCGTCGACGAAATCGTTGAACATCGGCAGGATCACGCCGCCCTCTTCGCGCAGCATGCGGCCCATCTGGGAATACAGCTCCTTGCGCTTGGCGTCGTCGAGCTCGGCCTTGGCCTCGTTGAGCATGGCGTCGAATTCGGGACGCTTCCAGCGGGTGTCGTTCCAGTCGGCGGAGGACAGATAGGCCGTGGCGTACATCTGATCCTGCACGGGGCGACCGCCCCAGTAGGACGCGCAGAAAGGCTGTACGTTCCAGACCTCGGACCAGTAGCCGTCGTTCGGCTCACGCTTGATTTCCAGCGGGATGCCGGCCGCTTCGGCGGATTGCTGGAACAGCGCCGCCGCATCGACCGCACCGGGGAACGCACCGTCTGCGACGCGCAAAACGATGGGCGAGCCGTCGTGACCGGATTTTGCGTAATGCTCCTTGGCTTTCTCGATCGAGTGCTCACGCTGCGGGATGCTGTCGTCGAACAGCGGGTAGGAGGCGTTGATCGGGAAATCGTTGCCGATGGAGCCATAGCCGCGCAGGATCTTGTCGACCATCTCTTCGCGGTTGATGGCATATTTCAGCGCCAGCATCACGTCGTTGTTGTCGAAGGGTGCGGTGTCCTTGTGCGCGATAAAGACATAGTGGCCGCGACCGGCGACGGATTTGACCGACAGGTTCGGCGCACGGTCCAAGAGGGCCGCAACCTTGGGGTCGACGCGGTTGATCGCGTGCACCTGACCCGATTGCAGGGCTGCCGTGCGGGCGGTGGCATCGTTGAGAACAAGCTGCTCGACCTCGTCGGCGTAGCCGCGGTTTTCGCTGTCCCAGTAATCGTCGCGACGCTTGAACGCGTGGCGCACGCCGGGCTCGTCGATCTCAAGCGTGTAGGCGCCGGTGCCGATGGCCGCACCGGGGTCTTCCATGCCGCCGCCGGGCTGGATCATCAGGTGATAGTCAGCCATCAGATAGGGCAGATCGGCGTTGGCTGTTTCCAGGTCCACGATAAAGTTGTCGCCGTCGACCTTCATCTCGGCGATGCCTTTCATGATGCCCAGGGCACCGGATTGGCTTTTCTCGTCGGAGTGGCGCTGCATGGTTTTCAGCACGTCGTCGGGGGTCATGTCCTTGCCGTTGGAAAACGGGATGCCCTTGCGGATCTTGAACACCCACTGTTTCGCGTCGGCGGAGGCTTCGACGCTTTCGGCCATGCGGAAGTCGATCTCACCCTCGGGGGAGACTTCGACGAGTGTTTCACCCCAGGCGCGCAGGTTATTGAGCGGAACGGACGACGCGGTCAGCGCGGGGTCTTGCGTGTTGGTGGATTCGCCACCGCCCGAGCCGATCTTCAGCATGCCGCCGCGCACGGGGGTGGCGTGGCCGTCGGCGCGCGCGCCGGTTGTCAGCATGGCATTGGCGGCAGCGGCTGTCACGCCAAGGGCGGCAGCGCGGCCAACGAATTCGCGGCGGGTCATCAGGCCTTTGGCGACTTCGGTGCTCATATGTTTGAGTTGATCGTTCATGTTTTCGGTACTCCCAGTGGAATCGGACGTCATGGATGCGCCCGTTTGTTGATTATGCAGTCAAGGTTGCGCATTTGCGACAGGGTCGCAAGGTTTAATGCCGCTTTGGCGGCTGCCGCAGGGTCAAAGGTGATCGCGGGCGATCCGCTTGCTCAGCTTGCGGTGGTAGACGCGGGTTTCGTTCTCCCATGCCTCGATTTCGGCGGCAAGGGTGAAGTGGGTGGCGTCGGCGTGCATCTCGCAGCGCGCCTCGGTGCGCAGGTGGATGTCGTCGCGGATCAGCTCGTCGGTCCAGTGGCAGCTGCCGCGCGCGCTGAGTGGGTCATCGGGGTGGATCTCCCAACGCTCGCGCGCGACGGAGCCGGTGATGAGCCCGTGGTCAAGGTTGCGGGACTTGCCGAAGTCATCCTCGATCACAAGGCTGTGAACCCCGGTGACCATATCGACCTCTTGGCGGCGGATGTGGTTTTCGGGGCGGATTTCCTCGGTTTCGAGCGCAGGCGCCGCGGCAGGGGGTGGGAAGGTCACCTCGTCGCCGCCCGGTGTGGGGCGCTGGGGCAGGGCGATGGCCCTTGGGTGAGGGTCAGCGTCGCGGCCTGCGGCGCGGGCCAGATCAGCGGCCAATAGGCTGTCGAGACGGCGACGCGCAGGCGGTGGCCTTCGGGCACGCGAAAGGCGATGTGATCGAGGTCGAGCGTCACGGTGACGGGCGTGCCTTCGGGCATCGGCGCGGGGTCGGCGGCGCTGTCACGGTGGCTGAGGTTGAGCACGCCATAGGTGATGCGCGCGCTGGCGCCATCGGGGTGGATATGATTGAGCCGCACGGCGATCTGCGCCTGTGGCCGGTCGCTGGCGAGGGTCAGCGTGACGCGCGGCGCACCCACGATATCCATGGGCGCGTCCAGCGGTGCCGATGTCCAGCAGGCCGACAGCGCATCATCGCCGCGCTGATCGCCGGGCATTTCGGGGCCAAGCCAGATCGCGCAGTATTCCCCCGCCGCAGCGCCGCAGGTCGCGGGGGAGGACACGGCTTGGTTCAGGTTCTCGGGAGAGGACGTGAGCGCGCCCTCTTGCGACAGATGCAGCGTTTGCGCGGGCAGATGCGCGGTGGCGCCCTCGGCTTCGGCGACCCAGCGGCCCGGGCGCTCCGCGTACCATGCGGCGGGGCGCAGACCGTCCATCAGATAGGCGCGGTAGTCGGGGTCGTCCTCGACCCCGGTGTCGATACCTTTGAGCCAGCGATCCCACCAGCGCAGCGCCTCTTGCAGAAAGCCGATGCGCGGCTCTGGCACGGCGAAATGAGGGTATTTGTGCACCCATGGCCCACGATACCCTTGGCGCCCGGAAGCGCCTCGACCAGTTGCGGCACGGCGTTCTTGTAGGCGTCGCCCCAGCCGCCGACGGCCAGCACCTTGGCCTTGATCGCCGAGAAATCCTCGCAGACCGATCCGTGCTGCCAGTAGGCGTCGCGGCGTTGGTGGGTCAGCCAGACTTCGGGCAGGAACGGCTCCGCCTCCAGCCGCTCCAGCCACATCTCGCGCCAGTTGTCGCGCAGGGCGGGGTCGGGCGCGCGGGACGAATAGCTCCACATCGTCGCCCCCCAGCCGAGGTTTTCGTTCAGCAGGCAGCCGCCCTTGTAATGGATGTCGTCGGCAAAGCGGTCGACGGTCGAGCACAGCGTGATGATCGCCTTGAGCGCGGGCGGCGCGAGGGCGGCCACCTGAAGCGAATTGAAGCCGCCCCAGCTGATCCCCATCATCCCCGCCGTGCCGCTGCACCAGCCTTGGGCGGTGGCCCATTCGATCACCTCGACCGCGTCCGACAGTTCCTGCGCGGTGTATTCATCCGCCATCAGCCCCTCGCTGTCGCCGTTGCCGCGCATGTCCACGCGCAGACAGGCGTAACCGTGGGCGGCAAAATAGGGATGCGTGAGCGCATCGCGCGCGGTGGTGCCATCGCGTTTGCGGTAGGGCAGGAATTCGAGGATCAGCGGAACCGGCGCATCTGTTGCCTTTTCGGGACACCAAAGCCGCCCGGAAAGACGCGTGCCGTCGCGCAGGACAATGCCCAGATCGGGGGTTTCGGTCACGGGCGGCAGGTCATTTGGCAGGGATGTCATGGCCCAAGGGCACGAATTTGCGCGCGCGGAGTCAATCGCAAAGCTTGATCTGTCAAGCAAGTGATTGGAAAGACAGCAAAGTTTGGGCGGGTTGAAGGGCTACAGGCTGTAACCTTTGTGGTTGTAGTTGTGTCTTTGGGCGCACACAGACCTTGGGAAGGGGGAAACTTTGCCAATAAAGCACTGGATTCTGAGGCGGTTTCCTGCCTACTGTGGCGCAATAACGGTGAAATCATGGCGCGATTAAACGGGCCAGGTAGCAGCAAAACAACAAAATCAGAAACAAGCGACCCGCACCAAGACGGGCGTTTTGAGGTAGAGTGGTAGAACGATGAAGGCGATTGATTTCGTCGTCCGCGCTGATGCGGGCGGTTTGCAGCGTGGCACGATGCCAGGTGATGCACAAAACCAGACAATTGTGGCCGGTGCCGGTCAGGAAATCTCCATCAACGCACGGCAGACCGACTTCAAAAGTCAGGTCCGCGAAGGGGATCAGCTGGTCATCACGTTGAGCGATGGGCGCACCATCACCATCGACAACTTCTTTAACGAGACCGGCGAGCCGAACCGGCTGTTCATTTCGTCCGAGGGCTATCTCAACGAGGTCAGCTTTGTCGATAATGGGCAGGGCAACCTGTACGCCCAGTACGGGCCAACGTCCGAATGGGGCAAATGGAGCCCGTCGGATGATCTGATTTTCCTCGGTGATCCGCAGGTTGCGGGTGTGCCGCTCAACAGCGATGGCGAAGAAGTGTCGATGCTGGGGGCGGCCCTGCTGGGGGGCACCGGTTTGCTGAGTTCTGGCGCCGCGGTTGCGGCCGGTGTCGGCGGCGCGGCGGTCATCGCCGGTGCGGCTGGCGGCGGCGGGGGCGGGGGCAGCGATGGCCCTGCGGAGCCGTTCGTGAATGACGCCGACGGCTCAAGCCTGATCGGCGGCGACGATGCCGAAGAGCAGCTGACCGTTTCTGGCGGTGGTGAGCCGGGCGACGAAGTTGTCGTGACCGTTGGTGACAAGCAGATCGAGACGATTGTCGATGACGAGGGCGAATTCGAAGTCGTGTTCGAGGGCGATACCTTCCCCGAGGATGGCGAATATGAGGCGGTGGTCGTGTTTACCGACCCCGACGGCGGGCAGACAACGCTCGACGGTCCGGATTTTGTGATCGACACGACCGCGCCCGAGATCGTCGTGACCTCCGGCGTGGAATCGACGGGCGATTTCTTCAACTCGGTCACCTATGTCGACGGCATCACGCTGACCGGGACCGGTGAGGCAGGCGCGCGTGTGGATGTGACGCTGGGCGAGGTGACGCAGACCACCACCGTGACCGAAACCGGCACGTGGACGGTCTCGTGGGAGCCGGGCACATTCGAGAGCGGTGAGTTCACCCTTTCGGCCGTGATCGTGACCACCGACAGCTTCAACAACAGCCGCTCATACACCGAGACCGTTGTGGTCGACACCGTGACAACCGTCACGGTCGATACCGCGACCGTCGGCGGCGACGGCGTCATCAACGGGGCCGAGCATGGCGCCGGGGTCACATTCACCGGCACGGCACAGGCCGGATCGTCGGTCGAGGTGACCGTGGGCAGCGTAACCCATACGGTGACCGCAACGACCGAAGGCACCTGGACGGCAACCTTTACCAGCACCGAGATCACCACCGGTGAATATCAGGGTCTGGTGTCGGTGCTCGCCACGGATGTGCACCAGAACACCGCGACCGCGTCGGGATCCTTTGACGTCGACACCTTCGTGCGTGATTTTGCCATCACCTCCGCCACCGGCGGCGACGATGGTGTCATCAATGCCGAGGAAGCGGGCCAGCCGCTGGTTGTGACCGGCACGACCGAACCTGGCTCGACCGTCGTGGTGCAGCTGGGGGAGACGAGCGTGAACGCAACCGTCTCTGCCACCGGCAGCTGGACGGCGACCTTTGCCACGGGCTCGATCACATCCGGCACCTACACCACAACCATGACCGCAACGGCCACCGATGCGGCGGGCAACGTGGATACGGCAAGCACCAGTGTCACCGTCGACACCGAAGCCGGCGTGTTGACGATCGACGCCGATCCGGTCGAGACGGACGATATCGTCAACGAGGTCGAAGCCTCGGACGGTGTGGTCCTGACCGGGACCGCGGATGCCGGAGCTAGCGTTGTCGTGAACATGAACGGCGTCAGCACCACAGTGACGGCGACAAATGCCGGCACCTGGGAGGCGTTCTTTGCCGCCGGGGACGTCGCACCGGGGGTTTATACCGCCGATATCACCGCCACCACGACAGACGCCTTTGGCAACAGCCGTTCGGCCACCGACAGTGTCGAGGTCGACACGCGCGTCGATAACCTTGCCCTCGATACCGACAACGCGGGCGATGACATCGTCAGCGGGGCGGAGCAGGCGGCGGGCTTTGCCGTGACGGGCACGACCGAAGTGGGCACGACCGCTCTTGAGGTGACAGTCGGCAACCAGACCGTGAACGCCAGCGTGGACGCACAGGGCAACTGGACCGCGAACTTTGGTGCGGGCGCCGTGGATGCGGGAACCTACAATACCGGCATCACCGTCACCGCGACAGACCGGGCGGGCAACGTCAAGACCGTGACCGGCAGCATCGACGTCGACACCGAGGTCGTCCCCTTTGCCCTAACCTCGAACTCGGCCGGGGCCGATCAGGTGGTCAACGCCGCCGAAGCGGGCGCGGGCATTGATCTGGGTGGCGTGGTCGAGGCGGGATCGAGCGTGCGTGTCACGTTTGACGGCACCGCCTACGACGCCAGCGTGGATGCGGCGGGCAACTGGTCGCTGACCGTGCCGGCGGCAGATGTGCGCAGCGGCTCTTACGCGGCCAACATCACCGTGGAGGCGACCGACCATGTCGGCAACACCGCCGTGATCGAGGACACGCTGTCGATCGATACCGAAGCGCCCGATGGCCCTGTCATCGCGTCCTTCACCCGCGCGGGCGACGGCATCCGCGGCATCTCGATCGAGACGGAGATGGTCAACGGTGCGCCGACCGAGGATGTGCAAAGCGTTGTGCAGGTCAACACCGACGGCACGATCACCGATGTTGCGGGTCAGCAGGGCTTCAACAGCTTCCGCGGCGAGACCGAGTTCGCGTTCAACGACAACGTGCCGAACGGCGCGCAGCTGATCGTGAATGCGACGGATGCGGCGGGCAACACGTCGGGCACGTATCTGGTGCTGGACGACGAATCCGCCACCAACGCGGTTGACCTGAGCAATCTGGCGCTGGGTGAATACCAGATCGAGAACCTCGATCTCGACTTTGCCGAAGCCGCAAGTGTTGTCATCGACGAGGCGAGCCTGCTGGCCCTGTCGACCGAGAGCAACACGCTGACCATCCACGGCTCTGCCGAGGACCAGGTGCAGATCGTGGGCGGTGCGCTGACCGGGACGCAGGACGTCGATGGCCAAAGCTACAACGTCTACAGCGTCGGCAGCGAAGGCACCTTGCTCATCGATCCGGAAATTCCCGTCACCATCTGATGGGTCGGGCCGGGGTGATCCCCGGCCCGCATCACTTTCGGGCATGCGGCGGGGCTAAATCATCGCCGCAGCCCAGACAATAAAAAATATAATAAAAACATATCAGTGCAGGCACCTACAAAAGGGCGGGATATGGGGCAGTGTAGTACAAGGACAGCAGGGGTGTGCGCGATGGCGCTGGCCCTGGCGGGATGTTTGTCGGATGTCGGCGGACAGGACAGACCCGAGGAAAGCGTCGCCATGCTGGCCACGCCGGATCCGACGTCGACCGCAAAACCAACCCATTCCGAAAAGATCAACGCGCAGAGCGCGATCATCCAGGGGCTTCTGGCGCGCCGCTCAGTCCTGCCGGCGTCCAGCCCCTACGCGTCTGTCGCTACATCCGTTCTGGCCGCCAATTCGCGCAGCGCCGAAAGTGAGCTGCGCGCGGCCCAGCTGCGCGCCCGCGCGGCATCGAAAAACTGGCTGCCCAGCATCGGGCCGCAGATCAGCCTGACCTCGCTCGGCTCAGTGGTGGCCAATCTGGTGGTCGAGCAGGTGATTTACGACAACGGCCGCAAGAAGGGCGAGCGCGAATTCGCCGTGGCGGACGTCGAGGTGGCCGCGACGGCGCTGGCCGCCGATACCAACGAAAGGGTCGCCACGGCGCTCGATCTGTATATCACCGCCGCGCAGGCGCGTGAGACGCAAGCGCTCAAGCAGCTGAATTTCAAGGATATCTCACACTTCGAATGGGTGATGCAGCAGCGCGTGCAGGGCGGTGTCTCGGACGCGTCCGATCTGAACGTCTTGCGCCAGAAGCTGGGTGAGATCGGCGCCGACCGTGCCGCCGCCGCCGAAGCGGCCAGCACCGCGATTGCCGAGCTGAATGCCATGTCGATCCAGGATCTGAGCGGCCTGCGCGGCGCGCCGCAATTGCCCGTCAGCGCCACGGCGGCGCGACCGCTGAGCGTGACGCTGTCGGAAGCCGAAAAGATTCGCGCCATCGCCGCCGCCGAGGTGGACCGCGCGAGCCAGCTGCCCGGCCTGACGGCGGGCGGCACCGTGGGCGAGAATTCAACCTTCGGGCTCAAACTCGCGTCAGAGACCTTGCTGGGGTTGGGCACCGGGGACCGGCTGAAGGCCATCGAGGCCACCAAACAGGCCGCGGGCCGTGCCGTGGCGCAGGCCACCGAGGACGCCAACCGCGAGCTGCGCCGCCTTGAGGGGCAGATCGCTGCCAAGGAACGTCAGGCCGCCGAGGCCGCCGTGCTGAGCGCGCAGGCCAAGCGCAACCTCGATCTGTTTCAGGCGCAATACGACGCGGGCCAGCGTCAGGTGATCGACGTGGTCGGCGTCTACGAGACCTTTGCCCGCCAGCAGGAAGCACAGATTACCCTCAAATACGACGCCCTGCGCCTGCGCGTGGAGATGGCCGAACTGCTTGGCGTGCTGGCGAATGGATCCGAGATATGAGCAAGCCCTTCACCCTCACAATCGTCAACGGCGGCAAGGGCCGACTGGAAGCCGCAACCCCGGCGCCCGCGACGCCAAAGCCCGCCTCTCACGAAGAGCGCCTGCGCGGTCGTGCGGGGCTGCTGGCGACCTACGCGCATGTGCTGGGGCGCGATGTCTCGCAATCCGATCTGACCGAGGCGCTGACGCGCCGACTGGCGCCCGACGCCACGCAACAGGACGAGGCGCGCGCCTTTGCCACGCTGCTGCGACGCGCGGGGCTGAACGCGGAAATGAGCCAGGTCGACGGGGTCGAGCACGCGCCGTTCCCGGCGCTGGCGTTCATGACGTCGGGCCAGGTTTTGCTGGTAATGGGGCGCGATGGCGCGGATGTGGTGATCTACGACCGCACGTGTCCAGACAATCGCGCGACCGTGCCTGCGGCTGATTTTGTGCCGTTCTTCGCCGGGCTGGTGCTGACGGCGGCCATGCCCATCGAAACCGTGGCCGAGGTGCACAAGACCGCCGAGAAGCCCAAACACTGGTTCTGGGGCCAGTTCGGCCGTTTCCGTCGGCAACTGGGCGAAGTCGCGTTGGGATCGTTCGTGGCGAACCTGCTGGCGGTGTCGGTGGCGCTGTTTTCCTTGCAGGTCTACGACCGCGTGATCCCGCACCAGTCGGAAGCGACATTGTGGGTGCTGGCCGCGGGCGCGGGGCTTGCGCTGCTGCTGGAAGGTTTCATCAAGGTGGCGCGGGCGCAGCTGATGGACGGGGCAGGCCGGCAGATCGAGCTGGGCGTGCTGAGCCTGCTAATGGCGCGCGTTCTGGGCATGCGCAGCGACACGCGCACGCAAACGCCGTCGGATCAATTCTCGGCGATGCGCGAATTCTCGTCGGTGCGCGAGTTCTTTACCGCTTCGACCATCGGCACGATTGCCGACATTCCGTTCATCTTTGTGTTTCTTGCCCTCGTTGCGTCGATTGCGGGCAATGTGGTGTGGGTGCTGGTTGTGGGCGCGATCCTGATGGTGGTGCCGGGGTTCTTCCTGCAACGCCGCATGATCCGCCTGACACAGGAGACGCAGGGCGCCAACGCCAAATCCTCGCGCCTGCTGCACGAGGCGATTTTCGAGCTGGATACCGTCAAGACGCAGCGCGGCGAAGAGCGCGTGCAGCGGCTGTGGTCCGAACTGACAACCTTGTCGGCTGTGAAATCGAGCGAGCAGCGCAAGATCGCGTCGATCCTCACTTTCTGGAGCCAGGGCATCCAGCAGGCGACCTATGTAGGCGCGGTCATCATGGGCACCTATCTGGTGTTCGCGGGGCAGTTCACCGTGGGCTCGATCATCGCCGTGGGCATCCTGACCTCGCGCACGCTGGCGCCGCTGACGCAGCTGGCGGGCACCATGGCGCGCTGGGGCAATGTGAAATCCGCGCTAGACGGGTTGGAGCATGTGGCCGGGGCCGCGCAGGACGCCGAAGAGGACCGCACCTATCTGCGCCGCGACGCGCTGGAGGGTCGGTTTGAACTGCGCGATGTGACGTTCCGCTACGACGATGAGAGCGCGCCGGTGCTGGAGCTGTCGGGGCTGGAGATCCTGCCCGGTCAGCGGCTGGCGGTGCTGGGGGCCAATGGCTCGGGCAAATCCTCGCTGCTGAAAATCCTCAGTGGCCTCTATGCGCCCACAACGGGGCGGATTGCGATTGACGGGACCGAGATGGGCCAGATTGCGCCGCGCGATCTGCGCCGGCTGGTGGGCTATCTGGGGCAGGACGTGCGGCTTTTTACCGGCACCCTGCGCGAGAACCTGAACCTGACGCTGCTGGAGCGTGATGACGCGCGGCTGATGGATGCGCTGGATTTTGCGGGTCTGGGCGATTTTGTGCGTCGGCACCCCAAGGGGCTGGACCTCGAGATCCTCGACGCGGGCGCCGGGCTGTCGATCGGGCAGCGCCAGTCGATCGGCTGGGCGCGGATGTGGTTGCAGGACCCCAAGGTGTGTCTGCTGGATGAGCCGACGGCGGCGCTGGATCAAAAGCTGGAAACCGCGCTGGTGGCGCGGCTGGAGACATGGATGGCGGGCCGCACGGCGGTGATCGCCACGCACCGCGCGCCCATTCTGGCGCTCACGACCCGGACGCTGGTGCTGGCCGATGGCCGCCTGCGCGTTGACGGGCCGCGCGACGAAGTCTTGGCGCATCTGAGCGCCGTGAAGGAAGGTGCCGCATGACCGACGGATTTGACACGCAGATGAGCCGCCAGATGCGCGGGCCGTCCTATGTGGTGTGGCTGAGCGCCGGGGCGGTGCTGGTCGCGGTCCTTTGGGCCGCCGTGGCTTGGGTGGATGAGATCGTGCGCGCCGAAGGCTCGATGATCTCAAGCTCGCGGCCGCAGATCATCCAGAACCTCGAAGGCGGTATCCTGGCCGAGCTTGCGGTGGGCGAGGGCGATATCGTGAGCCGGGGCGCCACGCTGGCGCGGCTGCATTCCACCGGGTTTCAATCGGCGGTGGACGATTTGCGCGATCAGATCAGCGCGTTCGAGATCCGCCGCCTGCGGCTGGAGGCGGAGATGGAGGGCGACGCGGATTTTGACGTGCCGGATCAATGGGCGCGGCGCACGCCGGATATCGTCGCCTCGGAATCCGCGCTGCTGGCGGCGCGGCAGACTGATTTCCGCGCCTCCGTCGACGGCGCCAAGCAGGTGCTGGTACAGGCCACGCGCGAGCGTGATCTGATGGACAACCTGCTGGAGAACAAGATCGTCTCGCTGATCGAGGCCACGCGGGCGCGCAAGGCCTATGCGGATGCCAAGATCCGCTATGACGAGGTGGTGACCAAGACCGAGCTGGAGCGGGCGCAGGAGTATTCGGATGTTCTCAAGGAGTTGAGCACGCTGCGCCAGAACCTGCGCGCCTCGACCGACCAGCTGGAGCGTACGACGCTGAAAAGCCCGATGCGCGGGATCGTGAATAACCTTGCGGTGACGACCATCGGCGGCGTGGTGCGTCCGGGCGAGGAGATCTTGCAGATCATCCCGTTGGACGAGGAATTGTTCGTGGAAGCGCGGGTGCGCCCCGAGGATATCGCGGGCGTGCGGCGCGGGCAGGCGGCGACGGTGAAGCTGTCGGCCTATGACTACACGATCTACGGCACGCTCAAGGGCGAGGTCACATTGATCTCGGCCGATACGTTCAAGGACGAGCGCGCGCGCGATCCCGACGGTGATCCGCATTACAAGGTGACGCTGGCGGTGGATACCTCCGCTCTGACACCGCGTCAGGAATCGCTGGAGCTGCGCCCCGGCATGCAGGCGAGCGTGGAGCTG
Source organism: Sulfitobacter albidus (assembly GCF_018200035.1). Taxonomy (NCBI): domain Bacteria; kingdom Pseudomonadati; phylum Pseudomonadota; class Alphaproteobacteria; order Rhodobacterales; family Roseobacteraceae; genus Sulfitobacter; species Sulfitobacter albidus. The sequence continues at coordinate 625,279 of NZ_CP073581.1, forward strand.
CACACCGGATCAAAGACGATTTTGCAGTACCTGCTGAAGCCGCTCTATAAATCCAAGGAAGCGTTCCGCGAGCCCTAGGGCCGCCCGGCGGTCTGGTCCGCCTTTGGCGAACGACGCCCGCCCGCCGACCCGACAGGGGCGCTGCGGGGCTCACCCGATCGCAGATCCGCAGCCGCCGTTGCGCGGGCCCTGCCTGTCAGATCCGCGCGTCCGTTCAAGCAAAATAGCCGTCTCCCCGCAAAGGCGGGGCCCCTCGGCGATTTGGCTTGAGCGGCCTTCTGCGGCTCTGCCCGTTCGGGGCCACGCAAGGGCGGCTCCGGATCGCAGATCAGTCGGCAGTATCGAGCCAGAGCGTCACGGGGCCGTCGTTGATGAGCGTCACGGCCATGTCGGCGCCGAATTGGCCGGTTTGGGTGGGGATGTTCAGATCGCGCAGGGCATGCGCGAACTGGAGATAGAGCGTTTCGGCCACGTCGGGTTTGGCCGCGCCTGAAAAGCCGGGGCGGTTGCCGCGCGACGTGTCCGCGGCCAGGGTGAATTGGCTGACCACGAGGGCGCTGCCACCCGTTTGGGTCAGGCTGAGGTTCATCTTGCCCGCGTCGTCCTTGAAGAGGCGCAGTTTCGAGATCTTGAGCGCGAGGGCGCGGACGGTATCGAAGTCGTCTTCCGGCATGGCGCAGACAAGGATCAGGAGGCCCGGGCCGATCTGGCCGATGGTTTGGCCGTCTACGGTTACCGAGGCGTGGGTGACGCGTTGCAGGAGCGCTCTCATGTGTCGATCCAGTCTAGGATGTCGCCGGTGCTGGCGCGGTCGGTGCGAAAGCCGTTGGCAGGGTGGTCGGGATCGGCGTAGCCCAGCGAGATCGCGCAGAGGATCAGGCGGTCATCCGCGATGTCCAGAGCGCCCCGCAGGAGTGGCGCGTAGGCGGCGATGGCGGCCTGCGGGATCGTGGAAATGCCCCGCGCGGTGGCGGCAAGCGTAAAGGCGGTGACAAAGCCGCCGGTGTCCATCGCGCCGTAAGCGCCAAGCTCTGCCGGGGAGTGGATGATGGCGACGTGTGGCGCGCCAAAGAAGCTGTAGTTTTGCAGCATCTGTTTCAACCGCCCGACCCGGTCGGATTTCTCGATACCGACGGCATCGTAGAGCTGGAAGCCGCAGGTGCGGCGGCGCTCCGCGTAGGCGCCGCTGTATTTGCTTGGCCAGTCGAGGTCGGGTTGGGGCGGGGTGCCGGTGGTGGCCGCCTCGGTCAGCAGGCTGCGCAGGCGTTCGGTGCCGTCACCGCGGGTGAGCGAGACCTGCCACGGCTGCGCGTTGCACCACGAGGGTACGTGGCGCGCGGCCTCGACGATGGCGCGCAGATCGGCCTCGGGCACGGGATCGGGCAGGAAGCCCCGGCAGGAGTAGCGGTTTTGCAGCGTGTCGAGCAGGGCATCGTAGGACATGGGCTCAGCCTCCGGCGGCGATGGCGAAACCCACGGCGCCCGCGACCAGCGCGCCGAGGATCACGGCCACGGCGATCTTGATCCTGGAATAGGGGCGTTCGCCCTGCACGCGGCCCGTGCGGCCGTTCACGACAAAGCGGTAGCTTTTGCCGTTGTAGCGGTAGGCGGCGAGCCAGACCGGCAGCAGGATGTGTTTGAAGGTCATGGCACTTAGGTCCACATCCATGGCGTGGATGCGCTGGCGGTCGCCGCCGATGTCGAAGCGTACGTCACGGGCGATCATCGCCTCCATGCGTTCCTTGGCCTCGGAAAACCCGTCGTCGAGGCTGACGCTGTAGCCTTCGGCGCGGAAACCGGCGAGGTATTCGGGGTATAGGGTTCTAACGCGGACAGATCCCATGGCTCCAGCGCGTCGGTAAAGCGTTTGGGCAAGCTGCGTGAGCCCAGCACCAGCACATCGTCGAAGAACCGCATGACGCGGCCCGATACGGGGCGCCAACGCACCTTGGGCACGCGGACTTGCTGGCGTTTGCCGTCACGCACCACGGTGCGGGTTTCATAGTAGACGGTGCCTCGTTCGCCGCTGTAGCGGGTGTCGCTTTGCGCGTCGTAGGTCCAGTAGGGCACGTAGATCCCGCTCATCGCGCGGCCCTTGCGGGCGTAGGCCTGCAACCCCGAGGGCGCGAACCACAGGCTGCCGAGCCAGTCCGACATCGCGTCGCGCGCGACTTCTTCTGTGAGGGCAAAGGGCAGCACGGCGCGGGGTTTGATGTGGCGGTGCGTGCCGGTGTCGACCACCACGGGCGTGGCGCAGAACGGGCATTCGGCGGCGTGGGCGGAGGCGTCGAATTCCACCTGTGCCGCGCAATTGGGGCAGGTGGTGACGCGGGTTTCCTCCATCTCGGCGGCGTCGAGATCCTGCGCCAATCCGCGCCGCAGGTCCTGTTCGGCGATCTGGCCTGCGGCACTCCACGGGGTGCCGATGGGTTCTTCATTGCCGCAGTGGTCGCATTTGAGCCGCTCTGCCCCCGGATCGTAGCGCAGGTCAGACCCGCAGGTATCACAGGGAAAGCGGTGCTCTTGCACGGGGGCGGGGGTGTCGGACAGCAATGGGGGGCCTCGCGGGTCAGCTCGCCCTTACAATGGCGTCTGCGCGGGCCGGGTCAAGGCCGCGTCACAGGAAGCGGTGCAGGAAGCGTGGGGCCATGATCCGCAGCGCGTTGTCGCGCAGGGCGATGTGGCGCCAGATATGAAAACCCGCGTGAAAGGCGATGACCGCGCCCAGCAGGTAGAATTGGTAGATATGCAGCGTACCGATCAGCTCATTCGCGGCTTTCCAGCCCATGGGGGCGCGATGGGCAGCCACAGCCCGGCCTTGAGCTGCACCATCGACGTGAGCCCCAGCAGGAAGCCGCCAAGCGCCACCAGAAACAGCCCCCACACGATGGTGAGATGCAGCGGGCGGTGGATGCGGCGCGCCCAGCCTTGCAGCTTGGGGCCGGGGCGCGAGGCGAGGCCGCGGCGCATGGTCTCGGCCGTCCACCACAGGCAGAGCGAGACAAACACCAGCGCCAGATTGGAATGCAGCGCAAACCAGCCGCGCCCCATCGGCACGACCATGTCAGGGGTCACGATCACGAACCAGATGAACAGCGGGATCATCACGGCGTGCACGACCTTGAGCGTGGTGCGGCGGGAGGGAAGATGGCGGGCGAGGCGGTGCATGGGATAGATACGGAGAGCGCGGCGGCTGAGTTTCAAGTTTTACTGGTCGGACGGTTCAGCCGGAAAAGGACTAACGGGCACAAGTTCGGGATCGATTGAGAGTATTGCCCCCGGAAGTGTTTCGGGTACGCGCGCAGGATCGAATGAGAATGTTGCGCCCGGAGGCGTTGCGGGTACGCTCGCGGGATCGATCTCGAACGATGTGGTCCAGAGTGCGGTCTGACCAGCTATCAGCGCCTCTCTCGCTTCACCGATGATCTTTACCTTCGCCGCGTCGTTAATTGTATCAACGGCCCAGCTTCGCAGTGCGCGCTCTGCCGGGGAGAACTGATCAGCGGCGGATTGATTGTTGAGAACTCCGACTGCGATGCCGATCAGTTGCACGTTGGTACGCTCCGCTGCCGCCATGTCGGGCAGATAGCTGCGAATGACGGGGGCCGCAACGCCGCTGAGCAGAGTTGCAAGACCGATCAATGACGCAAGGGCGATATTACTCATATCGCGTTTCGGATGGTCTGGCGTAAGCGCTGGCTCCGACGAGTCGCTCACCGCCTCATACCCCCGGCGGGGCGGGGGGAGCACGGTGAAGAGTTGCGCAAGCTCGGTCACGTCTTCGGCGCGCATCCAGCCGTCCTGGCCCGGTGTCCAGACATAGGTTTCGCGGGTCAGGCCGCCTTCGGTGGCCATGCGGCCCAGACGCGCCTTGGAGAACGGGCCTTTGGTCGCGCCGCCTTCGGCGATATGCCAGACGTGCTCGACCGGTGGCGGGGCGGTGGGGCGGCGCTGCGCGCGGCGGGGCAGCGCCCCACGGGCCTTGCGCGGCGGCCGCCTGCGCGCCCATCTGCATGCCCAGACCGGCGCCAAGCCCGGTCTGGATCGCCGCCGATGCGGCGCCGTCGCGGCCAAGGGCTTCGGCGGTCTGGAACTGCGTGTATTCGTTGAGATTGCCGATCACCCCCATGGAGGAGCGTTTGTCCATGACCTCTTCGACCGCCGGGGCAGGGAGATGTTTTCGATATAGAGCTCGGGCATCCCCAGCCCGTATTCGGCGATCGTCGCGGCGATCTCTTTGCCCACCAGCTGGCCCAGCTCGCGCGTGTTGGCGGCCATGTCGAGCACGGGGATCTGCGCGCGCGCGATGGTGCGCGAGAATTCCTGCACGATGATGTTGCGGATCTGGTAGCTGATCTCGTCCATGGTGAATTCGCCGTCGGTACCCACGATCTCGCGCAGAAAGACCGCCGGATCGGCCACGCGGATCGCATAGGTGCCAAAGGCGCGCAGGCGCACGGGGCCGAATTCGGGGTCGCGCACGATCACCGGGTTCTTTGTGCCCCACTTGAGGTCATTGAACCTGGTGGTGTTGACGAAATAGACCTCGGATTTGAACGGGCTTTTGAAGCCGTGATCCCAATGCTGCAACGTCGTCAGGATCGGCATGTTGTTCGTCTCGAGCATATAGAGCCCGGGGGTGAAGACGTCCGCCAGCTGCCCCTCATGCACGAATACCGCTGCCTGACCCTCGCGCACGGTCAGCTTGGCGCCGTATTTGATGGCGTGGCCCTGACGTTCGAAACGCGACACGATGGTGTCGCGGGTATCGTCGGTCCAGTGGATGACGTCGATGAATTCACCGGAGAGGAAGTCGAAGATGCTCATGGCGTGTTCCTTTTGCGCGTTGACGCAAGAGTATGTGGCAGGACGTGGGTTATCAAGGTGGCGCTGAGGGGGCGGCGCCGTGCGGACGCTCAGGACGCGCGGCTCAACATCGACCTCAGAGCATCGTCAAAACGCGCGGGGGCGTTTTCGGCGCGCGCTGACAGCTGCGCGCCCTCCAGAAGGGCAAGCGTCGCGGCGGCCTCGGCTGCGGGATCTGCGACGTCGGCAATCGTGCCGTCCGTTTGCGCAAGGCGAAACACCGCCTCGATCCAATCGCGCATCATCGTGCGAAACGCGCCCAGCTGGCCTGCGACCTGCGTGGAAAGGCTTTCGCGGCTGATCGAGAACGCGACGCACAGGCACACCCTTTGCGCGTCACCGTGCGCCAGCCGGTAGCAATCGATCAGGGCGATCAGACGGGCCGATGCCGTGCCATGCCGCGCGTCGATCTGCGCACAGATCTCGGCAAAGCTTTCGTGATAGCGGCTCATCAACGCCGCCGAGAGGTCGGCCTTGCTGGGGAAATGGTAGTGGATGCTTGCCGTTCGGATGCCCACGTCCCTGGCCATATCGGCATAGCTGAAACCGTCAAAGCCACGGCTGCGCGCCGCGCGTTCGGCTGAATCGAGCAGGGCGGTCTTGCGATCAGGCATGGTTCGGGCTTTGCGCGACATGGTGCACTCTTGATAGGACATCTTCGGCGGCTTCCAAAGCGCCTTCGAGGTATCCGCCGAAGTGCGCCGCCGTCTCCGTACCGCCAAAAAGCAACCGGCCACCCCACAGGCCGCGCATCGCGTCGGGCAGGCCGTAGCGGGGATGGGACGTGAGTGGCGCCCGATCGGCGTCGGTTGCGGTGTAGGGATCCGCGGCCCAGTCCTTGAGATGCAGCGCGCGGGGCGCGGCGGCCTGCGGCCCAAACAGGCGCACAAGCTGCGCGGTCACGGCCTGTTCCAGTGCCGCGCGGTCGTGTCTGTGATCGGGTGGGACGCCGATAAAGCCAAACAGCGCGCAGGGTCCGTCGCGCGCGGGGGACGCATCGTGGATCTCGACCATCGGGCCACGTCTGCTCATCGCGTCGCCGGACAGGCCCTGGTCCCGCCAGAAAGGGGTATCAAAGACCGCGACAGCCTTGGCCTGTCCGGCCATCCACGTGGCACAAGTGGTCATCGCCGTGATCGTAGGGACCGGCAAGGCAGGCGCAAACTCAAGCTGGGCCGCGAGACGCGGCGGCAGAGCCAACACGAGCTGCCGTGCCGTCATGACGCGGCCCGAGGCAAGTGTGACGGTGATCGCGTCGATTGAGGCCTCCAGCTGTCGGACGGGGCTGTTCAGGTGCAACCTGTCCGAAGGTAAATCCTGCGCGATGGCCTCGGTGAGGCGGCTCAGCCCCCCGCCAGCCTGAAGGCACCCTGCAGACCCGCGGGGCCATGGCCGCGATGCACCTGACCGCGCGCATCCTCGATCATCATCGCGCCCGGGGCGTATTGATCGAACGCCTCCAGCCCGTACTCAGCGATCATCGCGGCCATGCGTGGCTGACCGGACCAGAACCACGCAGGCCCCAGATCAAAGCCCGCGTCGGCGGTCTTGGCCGTGGCGATCCGCCCGCCGACCCGCGCACGCGCCTCGACCAGCTGAAAGTCCCGCGCCTGTGCGGACAGGGCGCGCGCTAGCGCCAGACCGCACAGCCCGGCGCCAACGATCAGTATGTCGGTGTGCATCCCGCCCCCCCGCCGATGGCTGTGCCGACCGCGTGGCAGCGCCCGGCCTGATCCGAGCACAGGTACCGGGTGCGCAACCGCCGTGGCGAACGCGGTTTTGCCGCGCGATCCGGAAAGCGGACCACGACGAGCCCCCGCAGAGGACAGAAGCGCGCGCGCACCACGCTCAGACCGCCGGCGGCTTGGCGAAAGGCAGATGGCCGGTTTTCATCCAGACGCGCGCGCCGTCGGGGCCGGCCGTCAGGGCGAGCGGCGCGCCTTCTGGCAGGCGCAACCATGATCCACGGCGCAGCGCCGCGTCACCTTCGCGGGCGGATCCGTCGATCATCAACAGCTCGATCCCGCCCGGATCTGACACCTGCAGTGTGGCGCCCGCGTCCAGATGCGCGTAGCGCACGGTTTCGCGGGCGTCCTGGTGCAGCACAGTCTGGGCGACGCCGTCCGTGGCGGCGCCCAACTCTGCTGCCATATCCTTGCGGAACTGGGTGCGGTCGTCGGGGTCGAATTGCCAGAGCTTTACAAAGATCGTGCAGCCCGGCGCGGAGCCGGGGGTGTGGCGGCTGGTCGGCGGATTGCGCACGTAGGTGCCGGCGGGGAAATCTCCGTGCTCGTCCTGAAAAACACCGTCGAGCACGATGAATTCTTCCCCGCCCGAATGGGTGTGCGCCGAGAATTTGCTTTCTGGCGCGTAGCGCACGATCGTGGTGGCGCGGGCCACCTCGCCGCCGATCCGGTCCAGCATCCGGCGATCGACGCCGGGCATCGGCGAGGCTTGCCAGTCGACGCTGTCCGAATGAACGAGCACGCGCCGGGTGAAATCTGCATTCAGTTCCATGGTATGGATCCTTTCCTGAGGCCGGGGCGGCGCCTAACCCGCGACGCTTGGCCGTGCGGCGACTTTCGCCCGCCACGCCTGCAGATTTTCGAGACCGGCGGGAATTTCGACCTTGGCGAAATCGGCAAAGGCGAGGCCTGCAAAGGCCGTGATATCCGCGACGGAAAACGCATCTCCGGCAAGATAGTCGTTCTGGGCCAGCACGTCATCCAGATAGCTCATGGTCTGTGCGGCGACCGCTTTGCGACGGGTGCCCCATTCCGGGCATTGATCGGTTTCAAGGTCGGGACCAAGGCCGGGGGTGGCGTGGTGGAAATAGTCCCCGACCGCATTCAGCAGCCCGGATTCGGCGCGCAGATTCATCATCGCGATCCGCGCACGTTCTTTCGGCCCCGACCCCATGAGCGAGGGACCGTCAAAAGTGCCGTCGATATATTCGGTGATGGCCGTACACTGGGAGATATGGCTGCCGTCGTCGAGTTCGAGACAGGGCACGACTGCATCGGGGTTTTTCTGGCGAAACGCTTCTGTGCGGTGCTCGCCGCCCATCACGTCAACCGGGATGAACGCGACCCTGTCGAGCGCGCCTTTCTCGGCAAGCGCGATGCGGACGCGGGCGGGGTTGGGGAAACCTTCGGTATCGTAGATTTTCATGGCGGACCTTTCATCGGTATGGGTGAATGTGAATCTATCTACTACTTGGTAGGTACGTTTCGCAAGGAAGATATTCGAATCTTCGCGCATCTTCACGTGGTCGTGACAGCGGTCGCTTTGAAACGCTCGGAAAGGGGGGAGACGCGCGCGGCGAGAATCCTCGCCGCGCAGTGACGGGGTGCGCAGACGGCGACGGCGCGGCCTTTGGCCGGGGGCGATCCGCTAGACGGGCCCTGCGCCGGTAAGCTCTGCCGCGATTGCCTGCACGGTCGCGCGTGCTTCATCGGCGGTCATGCCCGGGCGCAGGCGCGGATCGTAGAGCATTTTCAACAGCAATTCATCGTGGCGGGTGAGCAACGCGAATTCATCGTCATCGTTAAAGATCGAGGGCCGCGCGGTGGGGCTGTCGTTGGCAAGGCCCATGCCCTGCGCCAGTTCTTCGTGGATGCACGACAGGCGCAGCAAGCCGGGATTTTCCGCGCGGATCACGGCCACGGCGGCGGTATAGGTGTTGGCGTCTGCGCCGGCCGCGTAGGCGGCGACGGCGCAATAGGTGTCGCGGCGCAGCGTCACAAAGGGGGCAAGGCTGGCGGCGGTGATGCCCGGCACGCGGGCGGCGGCCTGTGTCAGCGCCTCGGCGCGGTCATCCTCACCCGCGATGATGACGATGAAATTGGGCCGACCGCCAAGACTGACGGGATGGCCTGTCACGCGCGCCAGTCGCGCCGCGTAGCCGCGTACGGCGGCGGTGTCGGAGCTGCGTTCGGACGGCGGGATCTGATCGCCAAAGATCACCTGCATCCGCACGGGACCCTCCCAGCGGCGCAGCGGGCTGGCCCCGCCCCGGCCCGAAAAGCTGCCGTCGTACTCGTTGAAAAACGCGATCTGCTCGAAATTCCGCGCCAGCATGGTCGCGGTAAAGGGGGTGTCGGAACCGCCCCCGTCGCGGCGCAGCAATCCCTGGCCCAGTTGCGCACGCTGGACGGAATTGAGATAGCTGCGCAGCTCTGCGCTGGCTTGCGAGGTGGGGCGCGCGACCTGCGGAGGCTCGGGCGCGGGGGCGGGGCGGTCGGGCCGCTCGACGGGTTTGAGCGTCGGCTCGACGGGGGCGACATCCGCGCAGCCCGCGAGCAAAACGCCCAGACACAGCGCCGCCCCGATATGTCTTGCGCCCCGCATCGCGATCAGCCGGGGACCGCGCCGCCGGCGGTGTCGCCCAGCCCGGTCTTTTTGGCCTTGGCAGAGGCCAGCGTATCGCGCAGCTTGGCCTCCATTTCCTGCAGCTCTTTTTCGGCGGCGGCACGTTTGGCCTTGCCCGCGTCGGCTATTGCGAGGCTTTCCTCGATAGTGCCGATCAGATCGGCGTTGGCCTGCTTGACGGCCTCGATGTCGAACACGCCGCGCTCCATCTCTTCGCGGATCATCTTGTTGCTCTCGCGCAGGTTCTTTGCATTCGAGGTCAGCAACTCGTTGGTCAGGTCATTGGCGTCGCGCACGGCGGCGGCGGCTTCGGCGGAGCGTTGGATGGTGACGGCCTGCGCCAGCTGCGTTTCCCACAGGGGGACGGTATTGACGAGGGTGCTGTTGATCTTGGTCACAAGGCTCTTGTCGTTTTCCTGCACCAGACGGATCGAGGGCAGGGACTGCATCGTCACTTGCCGCGTCAGTTTCAGATCGTGCACCCGGCGCTCCAGATCGTCGCGCGCGGCGCGCAGATCGCGCAACTCCTGCGCCTTCATCACGGCCTGCTCTTCGGGGGCGGCCTCGACCTCGCGCTCCTTGGCGGGGATGTCGGTGGTGTCGAGATCGGCCAGCTTGGCCTCCCCGGCGGCGATATAAAGCGCCAGCTCATCGTAGAATTGCAGGGTCTTCTCATAGAGCATGTCGAGCGATTTGATGTCTTTCAAAAGCGTATGCTCGTGCTTGAGCAGATCGTCGGTCACGCGGTCGATCTGGCCCTGCACCTTTTCGAATTTGGCGGTAAATTTGGCAAAAGGTGCCGCGCGGCCCAGCAATTTCTCCCACCAGCTGCGTTCGCGGCGCACGTCCAGCTCGGACACGGAAAACCCGCGGATGGTGCTGACGATCCCGCGCAGGGAATCACCGGCGGGGCCGACATCCTTGTTGCGCACATCGGCCAGCATGGATTGGCTGATTTCCTGCAATTCCGCCTGCGCGGCAGAGCCGAAGGCGATGATGGATTGGGTGTCGTCCATGTCGATCTCGCCCATGCGGGATTTGATCTCGGCGCTTTGGGCGGGGGTCGCCTCGGACAGGGGCACGACGGCGGTGGCCTCTTGCGGTTCTGGCAGGACGACGGCGTTGACCTCTTCGACCATCGCGAGGGTTTCGGTGGCTTTCTGGCGGACGTTCTCGGACATGGGGTTTCCTTGGTTCTAGAGTTGCGTGTCGCGGTCGAGCCGCACGCCCTCGCGGGCGAGGCGGTCGCGCAGCACGTCGATTTCGACGGTCAGGTCGCTGCGGTCTGCGAGCAGGGATTTGGTGTTACGGGCGGCAAAGTTCTGATCGAGGTCATCGAGGAGGGTGAGGTAATCGGCCTTGGCCTGCGCGTCGCGGGTGCGCGCGTAGATGTCGGCGAATTTGGCGGTCGCATCGCGGGCGCCCTGTAGATAGACGCCAAGGTATTTGCGCGCGGCGGTCAGATCGCGCGGGTCTTCTTCGACAGTGCGGATCAGGTCGCGGGCAGTATCGGCGAACTGCGCGAGCCGCGCGGTCGCCTCGCGGTCGCCCGCGCGCTGAATGGTTTCGGCCATGGTGACCAGATGCGCTTCGGCTTCGTCAACAACACGCGCGACGCGGTCTTGCTGGAAGGTGTCGATGCCGTCCATCCCCTTGCTGCGCAGCGGATCGAGGCCGAAAGCGGCCAGATGCAGCCCGCCCGCGATCAGCGCGAATAGGATCGGCCCCAGCGGGTTGAGCCCGTCCTGATGGGCAGCCACCGCCAGCGCCGTGCCGATGCCCGTCAGCGCGGCGGCGAGGATCTTGCGCGGAAGGGCGGGACGGCGGGCGACCTTGCGCGCGTTGTATTCGGCCTGCGCGCGCAAGCCAATGCGCAGCAGCCACGCCGACAGCGTCCAGGCGCCCGCGCCCAGCAGGCTGGTGGCAAGGGCGATGGCGCCGTCCGAAAAGCTGGTCGCGACCAGCACGATCGCGGGAATGAACAGCACATTCGCACGTCCGCCCGCCGGATCCACATCGATGCGCCGGGTGCGGCGCGGTGCGTCCTGCGATGCCCCGTCGGGGCTGTATTTGCCGCCGTACCGTCGCGCCATGGGTCAGAGCCCTCCAAGCCAGCCGGACGCGGTCCCGAAAAGCACGACGATCAGCGCCACGTAGGCAAATTTGCGGAGCGGTTGTGGTCCCATGATCCCTCTTGCGGGGCGGCGTTGCCCCATCGTTAACTTAGGCGCTGCGCGCGCGCGTTGCTAGTGCCGCTGGCCCGTGCGCCGCTCTGCGTTGAGCTTGCGGGTATAGCCTGACTGAATGACCTCGACCGCGACGAGCACCAGTACGCTGAAGTAGAAGGTGGTTTTCGACATCGGGATGATCTCATAGCCAAAGACGCGCAGCGCGAGGGCCGGGTCGTGCATGGCGTGGGCGGCGGCCTGACCGCTTTCGCCCAGAAGGACGATGCCGACGATCAGCAGGATGAACAGGCCCAGCACCTCGTACATGCGGTTTTTCTCGAGGAACTCGGTCACCCGGTCGGCCAGCGCCAGCATGGCGAGGCCCGACAGGATGATCGCGGTGGCGAGGATCACAAAGACATCCGTGATCGCCAGCGCCGAGAGGACCGAATCAAACGAGAAGATCAGGTTCATCAGTACGATGAGGCCCACCACCTTGGCCGCCGATTTGCCGGATTTACCCTCGACATCGGTGCCAAGGTGCTGAATGGCGAGCATGTGGCTGATTTCCTTGACGGCCGTGTAGATGATAAAGATCCCGCCGAGGATGAACACAAGCGTCGCAAAATTCACGCCGCCGGTCAGCACACCCTCCCATTCGAGCACAAAGAAAGGCTCGGCCAGGGCGTCGATCAGGCGGATCATCACGAACAGCAGCACGATGCGCAGCACCACGGCCAGAATGATGCCCCACCGGCGCACGGTTGCCTGCTGCGCCACCGGTGCGCGCTGGCTTTCGATCGAGATGTAGAGCAGGTTGTCGAAGCCCAGAACCGCCTGCAAAAAGCACAGCATCAGCAGGTTGCCCATATTTTCGAGTGTCAGCAGATCGGCCACGGCCATGCCCCTTTTCGCGCCTCGGTCAGTTTGTCGCACCAGCCATAGCGCAGCGCGGGAAGGTTGTGAATTCGGCCAAAGGGGGAAAGGGGCGGTTTTTTTGCCATGCCGAACGGGCTGCACGGCGTGCAAGCGTATCGTGGGGGCCAGACCGGGAGACGATCATGCAACGACGCCAGCTTTATGCGCCTGTGGCGCCGCGTGTCATTCCCAACCGCAAGACCCGCGCGCGCCGCGCCTGTCGGCCCTGCTGATGCTGAGCGCCGCCGTTTACGCCCTGCGGTGACAGCAAAAATTCGCAGAATTTTTGGGTCCAAGATTTCCTCGAAATCTTGTCGGCGCGCGGATCGAGAGGCGCGCTACCGTTTGCGGGGGGGCGGGCCGGATTTGCCCGTGCGCCCTTTTGGCGGTGCCGTGCGTCCCTTTGGGGCGCTTGCGCGTCGCGGCGGTTTTGCGGGCGCTTCCTCGGGCGGGCGGGGCAGTCCGGGCTGGCCGGGGCCGCCGAATTTCCCCTTCCGTACCGGGCGTTTGCGGCCCGAAAAGCTGACCTTTGTCGGTTTGGTCTCTACCGGTGCGCCCAGCAGCTCATCGGCCACGGGGCCAAGCTGGTCGCGCAACACCTTGCGGCGGACCTCCTCGACCTCGCCAGAGGGCAGCTCACCCAGTTGAAACGGGCCGTAGCTGATGCGGATCAGGCGGTTGACGCGCATCCCGACGACTTCCATCGCGCGGCGGATCTCGCGGTTGCGGCCCTCGCGCAGGCCGACCGTCAGCCACGCATTCGCGCCCTGCTGCCGGTCGAGCGTCACCTCCATCGGCGCGAAGGGCTCGCCATCGGCGACGATCCCCTTGCGCAGCGGATCGAACACATCGTCGGTGGGCCGCCCGTTCACGCGCACGCGGTAGCGGCGCAGCCAGCCGGTCGACGGCAGCTCAAGCCGCCGTTTGAGCGCGCCGTCATTGGTCAGCAGCAGCAGCCCTTCGGAGTTGAGATCGAGCCGCCCGATGCTCATCACGCGGGGCATATCCTCGGGCATGGCGTCGAACACCGTCTCGCGCCCCTGATCGTCGCGCGCGCTGGTCACCAGCCCGGTGGGCTTGTGAAAAAGCCACAGGCGCGCGGGCTCTGCCGGACCGACGGGTTTGCCATCGACGGTGATGCGGTCGCTATCGGTGACATTGAGCGCGGGGGAGGTGAGCGTCTGGCCATTAACGGCCACGCGGCCGGCCTCGATCATGCGCTCGGCCTCGCGGCGGCTGGCGATGCCCGCGCGGGCAAGCACCTTGGCAATGCGGTCACCAGCGGGCGGGGATGTCGGGCTATCGGTCATGGATCAGCGCATAGACCATCGCGGCCCCTTGCGAAAGGTCCGCCTTTGCCGCCATCTAGCGGGATGGTCGGTCTCACTTACATGGAGCGTGCGTTGCGCGCGGCGCGCGCGGCGGCGGATCTGGGCGAGGTGCCGGTGGGCGCTGTCGTGGTCGGAGCGGATGGGACCGTTTTGGCCGAGGCGGGCAATCGCACACGCATGGACAACGATCCGACCGCGCACGCCGAAATCCTCGCGCTGCGGGCAGCCGCTGCGGCGCTGGGGCAGGAGCGGCTGACGGGGGCGTCGCTCTATGTCACCCTGGAGCCTTGTGCGATGTGTGCGGGCGCCATCGCCGCCGCACGCATCGCGCGGTTGTACTACGGGGCGTCCGATCCCAAATCGGGCGGGGTGGCGCAGGGCGCCCGCGTGTTCGCGCATCCGCAGACCCATCACGTGCCCGAGATCTACGACGGATTGTGCGAGCGCGACTGCGCCGCCCTGCTGAGCACGTTTTTCGCCGCCCGACGGGACCGGGCCTAGCCGGTGATTTCGTCGAGGACGGCCTTGGGCGAGGACGCGCTGGCATCTTCGTGCCGTGCGATGGCGGGGGTACGGCGCGACCACTCACCGCTCATTGCAAGATCGACCATGAACTCTGCCAGATCCGCGCGGCGGGTGCGGATCATATCGTCGGGAATGACGTTTGGCGTCACCGTGTAATCCCCGCTCGCCGGGCCGGCCATCAGCCAGCCGGGCCGCACGGCGGTCCAGTCTATGTCGGAGCGGGCCTGAAGGTTTTCCTCCATCCGCGCCATCTGTTCGAACACGCGGGCGAGGGCGGTCATGGCGGGCAGGATGAAGTAGACCGGGCCGCGATCCTTTGCCTCGACAAAGCTGGCGGAGATGACGATGAGCCGGGCGACGCCTGCCGCGGTCATGGCGTCGCAGATTGCCGCCGTCCCGTCGGTATAGAGCGGCGGTGGCGACAGCAGCGTGGCCGGATCATTCCCGACACCGAGGCAGGAGACGACCGCATCGGCGCCTTCCATGAACGGTGTCAGATCGTCCGACAGCACATCGGCCTGATGATAGCGCACGCCATCGATGCGATTCTCAGGCAAGCTATGGTCGATGACGCGCACGTCCGCGCCGTGGGCGAGGGCCGCGTCGACGGCGAGCGCGCCGGTGCCGCCGCCGCCGCCCACGATAACGAGGGTGCGGGGTTCGGCGGGGGGAGAGTTTTTATCTGTCATGCGGCCCCAACCCCCTGCGCGCGTCACGGTTCCGGGGGGTCAAAGGGCAATCGGTCGCATCACCTCGGGCTCGATCACCCGGCACCCGTCGGGCACGCCGGCGGCGAGGGCCGATGCGTCCTGGGCGAGGGCGGGAAAGGTGCGGTAGTGGCAGGGGATCACCGTCTTGAAGTCAAAATACGTGCGCGCGGCGAAGGCGGCCATCTCCATGTCCATGGTGTAGTGCCCCCCGGCGGAAAGGATCCCGATGTCAGGTGCGTAGTATTCTGCGATCCACGCCATGTCGGCCATCAGGCCGGTATCGCCGGAGATGTACACGCAGTGATCATCCCCCCGCAGCACGAAGCCGCATTCGCGCCCCATCGCGCGGCGGGTACCGTCGATTTCCATCGATGAGGAATGGCACGCGGGCACCATGCTGGCGGAGACGGCTTCTCCCAGCGCGATGGTGCCGCCCATGTTGAACGCGGCGCCCTCGACGGCGCCCTGCGTGTGGAGCGCCATGGCGAGTTCGTACATACCCGACACCGGCGCGCCGGTGCGTTTCGAAATCTCGACGATATCGGTGGTGTGGTCGAAATGGCCGTGGGTGACGAGGATATGGGTGGCGCCCGCGATGGCGGCGGCGTGCTGATCCTCGCTGAGCATGGGATTGCCGTTGAGCCAGGGGTCGATCAGCAGGATCTGGTCGGCGACCTCGATCCGGAAAGAGCCATGGCCGAGCCAGATGATGTTCATGCGTTGTCCTTTCGTCTGTGCAGGCGAAGGGTAGCGTGTTGCGCGGGCAATGCAAAATGGCGCGCCGTGATCCCTGGGGCGGGCGCGGTGCAATAGGTATTTGTGAAAGGGTGCAGGGCAGGTGGGGTGCACAATTGGCGGGCGGTCGTGCAGGGCCGGCTTGCGGGGGGCGGTGGGCGCGCTAGACCGCTGGCGATACGAAACGAAGGGATCGAACCCATGTCGATTGACGAAAGCACCGCCGCGCGGGTGGCGAAACTGGCGCGGATCAAGGTAGAGCCCGACGCGCTGCCGGGTCTGGCGCAGGAATTCAACACGATCCTGGGATTTATCGAGCAGTTGGGCGAGGTCGACGTCGAGGGCGTGGAGCCGATGACATCGGTGACGCCGCAGCGGCTGACGCGGCGTGCTGATGAGGTGACGGACGGGGATCAGCAGGCGGCGATCCTGAAGAACGCGCCGGACGCGCGCGAGGGGTTCTTTGCCGTGCCGAAGGTGGTGGAATAATGGGTGAGTTGAACAAGCTGGGTCTGGCACAGGCGCGCGATGCGTTGCGCGCGGGGGAGACAACGTCGAAAGAGCTGACGGAGGCCTGTCTGGGGGCGATTGACGCTGCGGGCGCGCTGAACGCGTTCGTGCACCACACGCCCGATCTTGCGATGGAGCGTGCCGCCGCCGCCGACGCCCGCCTGCAGGGCGACAGCGAAGCGCCCGCGATGTGTGGCTTGCCGATCGGGATCAAGGATCTGTTCTGCACCAAGGGCGTGCCGAGCCAGGCGGCGAGCCGGATCCTCGAAGGGTTCCGCCCCGAGTACGAATCGACCGTAAGCCAGAACCTTGCCGATGCGGGTGCGGTGATGCTGGGCAAGCTGAACATGGATGAATTCGCCATGGGCTCGTCCAACGAGACCTCCGTTTACGGCAATGCGGTGAACCCGTGGCGGCGGGGTAATGACGATGCGCAGCTGACGCCCGGCGGCTCGTCGGGCGGCTCCGCCGCGGCGGTGGCGGCGGATCTGTGTCTGGCAGCGACCGGCACGGATACCGGTGGCTCGATCCGTCAGCCTGCGGCGTTTACCGGCACGGTGGGGATCAAGCCGACCTACGGGCGCTGCTCGCGCTGGGGCATCGTGGCCTTTGCCTCCTCGCTCGATCAGGCGGGACCGATGACCAAATCCGTGCGCGACGCGGCGATCATGCTTGAGGCGATGTGCGGCCATGACCCAAAGGACAGCACCTCCGCCGATCTGGCGGTGCCGAATTTCGAGGCGGCGCTGACCGGCGACATCCGTGGCAAGAAAATCGGGATCCCCCGCGAATACCGCATGGACGGGATGCCCGAGGAGATCGAGACGCTCTGGCAGGACGGCATCGCGATGATGCGCGATGCGGGGGCGGAGATCGTCGATATCTCGTTGCCCCACACCAAATACGCGCTGCCCGCCTACTACGTGATCGCCCCGGCGGAGGCGTCGTCGAACCTCGCGCGCTACGATGGGGTCCGCTACGGTCACCGGGCACAGCTGGCCCCCGGTGATGGCATCACCGAGATGTATGAAAAGACCCGCGCCGAAGGCTTTGGCGCCGAGGTGCAGCGGCGGGTGATGGTGGGGACCTACGTGCTCTCCGCCGGGTTCTACGACGCCTATTACAACCGCGCGCGGAAGGTGCGCGCATTGATCAAGAAAGACTTTGACGATGTGTTCGCGGCGGGCGTCGATTGCATCCTGACGCCCGCGACGCCATCGGCCGCCTTTGGGCTGGGCGAGATGATCGATGCGGACCCGATCCAGATGTACCTCAACGACGTGTTCACGGTTACGGTGAACCTCGCCGGGCTGCCGGGGATTGCGGTGCCGACGGGGCAGGACGCGCGCGGCCTGCCGCTGGGTCTGCAACTGATCGGGCGTCCGTGGGAGGAAGCGGATCTGCTGTCTTCCGCCTATGCGCTGGAGCGGGCGGCGGGGTTTGTGGCCAAACCGGAGAAATGGTGGTAAGCCGCGCGCAACCGGTTCCAAACGCAGGACGTGCTATCCGATGAAACTCCGTTTTCTGACAGGCCTTTGTGCCGTTGCGGCCCTTGCGGCCTGCCAGCCTTCGCAGCCGGACGATACCCGCTTTGGCGTAGGATTCGATCAGACGTTCGACGCGCAGCGTGTCAACCGCGAGACCGCCCTGACAAACGGGACACGCGTCCCCGCGGCGCCGGGTGTGAGTGCGCAACCGCTGCCGCCCGCAGGGTCGGCGGAGGCAACGGCGGCACAGACAACCGCCGTTCTGGCGCAGACATCGCCCAATGCGGCAGCGACGGCGGCGAATTCAGGCGTGCCGCCCTTGCAAGCGAGCCCGAGCAACCCGGCCCCTGCCGTTGTGGATGGCGCCACGGGGATCAGCCGCGAGAACAATTTTGACGCGGTGTCCAACCAGCGCAGCATCGAAAGCGATGCGGCGCGGATCGCCGCCGCCCGTGCGCAATATCAGGTGATCCAGCCACAGGCATTGCCGGAGCGCACCGACGCGGGCCCCAATATCGTGGCCTACGCCCTGCAAACCTCCCATCCAGTGGGCACGCAGATCTACAAGCGCTTCAGCTTCAACGCGGCGGGCAAATATAACCGCAACTGCGGCCAGTTCCGCAGCCAGGACCGCGCGCAGATCCTGTTTCTGGAAAGCGGCGGGCCCGAGAAGGATCCAAAGGGGATGGACCCCGACGGTGACGGCTATGCCTGCACCTGGGATCCGAGCATCTACCGCAACGTCTCGGGGTGAACGGGGCCGTCTGGCATCCCTCCCCGAACTTCGGCCCCCGTCGCGATGGCGGACGGCCCGAGCTGATCGTCCTGCACTACACCGCGATGCAGAGTTGTGGGGCGGCGCGGGATCGTTTGTGTGATCCGTCGGCGGAGGTTTCCGCGCATTATCTGATTGATACGGATGGCACCGTTCTGCACCTCGTGGATGAGGCGCAGCGCGCTTGGCACGCAGGCGCGGGAGAATGGGCGGGGCGCGGTGACATCAATTCACGCTCGATCGGGATTGAGCTGGACAACGATGGGGCGACCCCTTTTGCCGAGGCGCAGATGCGGGCGCTTGAGCCGCTCATGCACGGGATCATGCAGCGGTGGGACATCCCGGCCTTCGGTGTCATCGGTCACTCCGACATGGCGCCGGGGCGCAAGGTGGACCCTGGCCCGCTGTTCGACTGGCCCTGGCTAGAGGCGGCGGGACTGGCGCGCGCGCGGGGCGTGGATCCGGGACCACGCGATGCGACGCCTGAGATGTTTCGTCAGGTCGCTGTCGCTGCGGGCTACACCGCGCCGTGCAGCGACGCGGATCTTCTGCAGGCGGTGCGGCTGCGCTACCGGGCCGGCGCGGAGGGGCCGCTTTGCCCGCAGGATTTCACGCCGCTGGGGCACGCGGCTCTCTGGACTTGAGCGGGGGCGCGGGGTAGGGCGGCATTGTGCGGAAGGCTGGATGGTCGCTGCGCGGTGCAAGCCGCGGGGAGGAAAGTCCGGACTCCAGAAAGTGACGGTGCCGGGTAACGCCCGGGCGGGGCAACCCGACGGAAAGCGCCACAGAAATGAAACCACCCCGCGTGCGGGGAACGGGTGAAACGGTGGGGTAAAAGCCCACCGCGGCGGTGGCAACATCGCCGGCAGGGCAAGCCCCACCGGGAGCAATGCCAAATAGGGACCGCGTGCCGGGAAACCGGCGGGGAGGCTTTGACCCCAGCAGGTCCGGGTTGGCAGCTAGAGGCGCGTCGGCAACGGCGGGCCAAGATGAATGACCATCCACGGGGGGCGTGCCCCCTGGGACAGAATCCGGCTTACAGGCCTTCCGCACACCCTTGGCCCCGCGCATCGGAATTTTTCGAAAATTCCGGACCGGAAAATTCGAATTTTCCGACGCCCGCGGCGGTCGTTGCGCGCAACGGGGGTTGACTCGCCCCCTTGTCACGGTAGAACGCAGCGATATGGATTTCGGGCGCGCGACCCTACGCAGGACGCCGCCGCACAGGAGAAGATAAGATGGCAAAGCCAACCACGATCAAGATCCGTCTGAACTCGTCCGCGGGCACAGGCCATTTCTACGTCACCAAAAAGAACGCGCGCACGATGACCGAGAAGATGGTCATCAAGAAATACGACCCCGTCGCGCGCAAGCACGTCGAGTACAAGGAAGGCAAGATCAAATAAGATCTGCCGCCATGACCTGATGAAAGGCCGCACCTCCGGGTGCGGTCTTTTGCGTTCAAGGATACGCCATGCGCCGCATCATGATCGTTGGAGGGCCGGGATCGGGAAAGTCGACGCTTGCGCGCACGCTGGGCGCGCGTCTGGGCCTGCCCGTGCATCACATGGACCACATTCATTGGCAGGGTGTCTGGGACGAACGCCCTAAAGAGGAAAAGATCCGCCTGGCCCATGCCGTCGAGGCGCAGGATGCCTGGGTGTTCGAGGGGGGCAATTCGGCGACCTATGACAACCGCATGGCGCGGGCGGATACGGTGATCTGGCTCGATCTGCCGGTGGGCCTGCGTCTGTGGCGGGTGACAAAGCGCACGCTGCGCTACGTCGGGCGGACGCGGCCGGATCTGCCGGAGGGGTGCCGCGAAAGGCTCAACCGCGAGACGGTGGTGTTCTACCGCTTTATCTGGCGGATGCGGCACGTCCAGCGCGCAAAGATCGCGGAGCGGTTCAATGCTGCGCGCCCGGATCTGACCCGCGTGCATCTGCGCAGCCCCGCCGAAGTGCGTGCGTGGCTCGCGCAGATCTAGCGATCGGCGGGCGGGATATCGCGCGCGGCGGCAACAAGCGCGTCGATGTCGGCTGGATCGTATTTCAGGGCACGCCGTTCGGTGCCGGAGATCTGGTGCAGGCGGCTGACGCCCGCGCGTCGAGCCGTGGCTGGCCGGATCGGGCGCGGCACGAAGCCGCCCGCGCAATTCGGGCACACATCGTGCAGCACCTGCGTGACACAGTCGGCGCAGAACGTGCACTCATAGCTGCAGATGCGTGCAAGCGGGCTGTCGGGCGGCAGGTCGCGGTCGCACATCTCGCAGTTGGGCCGGATTTCCAGCATGGCTTTCGTACCCTTCATGAGGCTCGAAACAAAAAGCCCCGCCGGACACTGGGGTCTGGCGGGGCTTGGGCCGTTAAGATCGTGTTGCGGTTACTCGCGGTTGCCGAGCAGTTGCAGCAGGAACATGAACATGTTGATGAAGTTCAGGTAGAGGCTCAGCGCGCCCATGATCGCCGCCTTGCCCAACCATTCGGTATCGCCGTGCTGCGCGTGCGCGATGTAGTCAGTCTTGATCCGCTGGGTGTCATAGGCTGTCAGACCGGCAAAGATCAGAACACCGATGGCCGAGATCGCGAAGGTCAGCGCGGGGTTCGGGAAGAAGATGCTGACGATCGACGCGATGATCAGACCGATCACACCCATGATCAGGAAGCTACCCCAGGCGGAGATGTCCTTTTTCGTGGTGTAGCCCCAGAGGGACAGGCCCGCGAAGGCAATCGACGTCACCAGGAAGATCTGGATGATCGAGAAGCCGGTGTACACGAGGAAGATCGAACTGATCGACAGACCCATTACCAGTGCGAATGCGTAGAAGACCAGCTGAGCCGTGGCCGCCGACATCTTGTTGATCGCGGCGCTGAGGCCGAAGACAAACGCGAGGGGCGCGAACATGATCACCCATTTCAGCGGCGAGGCATAGATCGCGTAGCCGAGCGATGTCAGGTACTGACCTTCGCGCAGCTGGGCCGATGCCGCAGCCGGATCGGATGTCACGGCGAGGCCGGAAATCGCCCAAGCGGCGGCGAAAGTGATCAACATGCCCACGGACATCGTGCCGTAGACCTTGCTCATGTGTGCGCGCAGGCCCGCATCAATCGCGGCTGTGCGGCTTCCGGCACCTGTCCGGATTGTATTCACGTCTGCCATGTAAAACTCCCTAATGTGCGAAACGGGCGCGGAACCCCGCGCTTCCTCGCCAATATCGGGTGCGCCCTCCCGCATTTCAAGAGGTTTCGGCGCCCCTTAGCCGCGCCAGTGGGCGGGTGCATCCCATATAGGGCGTCGTGCCTCGGCGCGGGCCTCATCGGGGGTGATGCCGATATCGCGCAGGGCGGCGGCATCCAGTCGTGCGAGGGCCGCGCGGCTGCGCTGAAGCCGGATCAGAGCCGCAAGGCCCGGAAACCGGAGCGACAGGTGGAAACGGCGGGATTGAATGAGGGTTTTCACGGCGGGATCTCCTGTGTGGTTGATGGGTCGAGTTTCTTTCATTCGTGTTGTTGATATATGCGTGACTCCATGACATAAGGAAAGCGAATGTTTGTTATGGAACGCATGCAGATCGGTGATGAATGAGAAATCTTGATGTGGCGACCCTGCGCTCGTTTGTCGCGGTGGCCGAGGCGGGGGGCGTGACCCGGGCGGCAGGGTTCTTGAATTTGACGCAGTCGGCGGTCTCGATGCAGATCAAACGGCTCGAGGGGTTGTTGGACGTGGCGTTGTTCGACCGCAGCGGGCGGGGGGTCATCATGACGGCTGCGGGGGATCAACTGCTCAGCTACGCGCGCCGCATGGTGGCGCTCAATGATGAGGTCGTCGGCGCGCTGGGGGAGGTACAGCCCGCCGGCGTGCTGCGATTGGGTGTGCCGCATGACATCGTCAATCCGGCTATCCCCCAGGCGCTCAAACAGGCGGTAGCGGCGCATCCGGGTTTGCAGATCCATCTGGAATCCAGCCATACCCGCGTGCTCAAGGACAGCTTTGCCCGCGGCGACTGCGATATCATCCTGACAACCGAGGCCGATGTGGCGCCGGGGGGAGAAACCCTCGTGCAGCGGCCCCTGCGGTGGATCGGCGCGCCCGGTGCGGTGTCGTGGCAGCAACGCCCGGTGCCGATCGCCTTTGGGCGGCTGTGCATCTTTCGCCCCCTCGTCATAGACGCGCTCAACGGCGCCGACATCCCGTGGCAGATGCTCGCCGAGAGTGACAATGACAGCACCATCTACGCCACCGTCGGCGCCGATCTGGCAATACATGCGATGATCGAGGGCACCGAGCCTGCGCATCTTGCGCGCATCGACCACCGTGGCGCCTTGCCCGACCTGCCGGAGCAGCGAATCAATCTCTATTGCCGCAGCGGGAGCGACAGGGCCTTTTTGGAAGATATCTGCGCGATTCTGCGCCGCAGTTTCGCGGGCGCACCCAAAAACAGAAGAAGCGAAAAAACCGCTTAGGCGGAAATCCGCTTACTCGCCGCGCGGAGGTCTGTGGCAGAAGCTGCATTATCCTGCGTTGAGTGATCTATATTTAGTGAATTGGCGCGAAACAGCGTCAATGTGATGATTATAACCGCTAATTACCGTAGAGATTTCCAATATTTTCCTGAAGCGCACAACTCAACCCGGAGTCCAGCGCGCCGGTAGTCGCCTTAAGGGTGTAAGATGTTGCCTTGTTGCGGAAAATCATCCGCCCCGACCGTTGCATCATGACAAATATTTAAGTTCGTCGGGCCGACGGATGGTGTAGACTGATAGACGAAACGTAAAGAACGTTTGCAACTATTCGGTTGTGTCATTCGTTCTTTTCCTGAGTGC
Source organism: Sulfitobacter albidus (assembly GCF_018200035.1). Taxonomy (NCBI): domain Bacteria; kingdom Pseudomonadati; phylum Pseudomonadota; class Alphaproteobacteria; order Rhodobacterales; family Roseobacteraceae; genus Sulfitobacter; species Sulfitobacter albidus. The sequence goes on from NZ_CP073581.1 coordinate 648,498, forward strand.
GATGCTGCACTCATATGAAGAAAGTGAAACCTTAAGATGGCTCATATCGTAGACACGCATGTCGGCAAGAAGATCCGCCAACGCCGTTGGCTTATCGGAATGACGCAGCAGAAACTTGCGGAGCTTGTCGGCATCAAATTTCAACAGATCCAAAAGTACGAGACCGGCGCGAACCGCGTCAGCGCGTCACGGCTTTGGGATATTTCAGAGGCGCTCGGCGTGCCAGTCGCCTTCTTCTTCGAAGGCATACGCAATGTTTCCGAAGAAACCGCTGAAAAAGAGAACGTCCCCGCCGACCTGCTCGGCGATAAGGAGGCGTTGGATCTCGTGCGCTCCTACTACTCAATACCGGAAAACCAGCGCCGCCGTCTGTTCGAGCTGGCGCGGGTCCTCAGCGACGTCGCTTAGTTCCGACCGACACGAAAGCTAAAAGGCCGCGCAGCTTCTGCGCGGCCTTTTGCTGTGGCGACTTGCTCCGGGTGATCTGGGATGGCAGGACAGGGCATGAGTATTTCACCTTCCCTTTCTGAGCCATTGATCGGCGACTTGACAGAGGTGGCGCACGCGCTTGCCGACGCCGCTGGCGAGGCGATCCTTCCGTATTTCCGCACTGCGCAGATGCAAACCGAAAACAAGCTTGAAGGCGGGTTTGACCCCGTCACAATTGCCGACCGTGCGGCGGAGCGGGCGATGCGCGCGGTTCTGGCGCACAGGCGGCCCGGCGATGCCATCCTCGGCGAGGAGGAGGGCCACAGCCCGGGCACAAGCGGGCTGACTTGGGTGCTTGATCCGATCGACGGCACGCGGGGCTTCATTTCCGGCACGCCCACGTGGGGGGTGCTGATTGCCGTCGGCGGCGCGGATGGTCCGCAGATCGGTGTGATTGATCAGCCCTATATCGGCGAGCGTTTCATCGGTACGCCGCATGGGGTTTGGCTGCACCGAAATGGACAGGTGCAACCGCTGCGGACACGGGAACCGCGCCCCTTGGCGCAGGCGACGGTTTTCACCACTTTTCCAGAGGTGGGCACGGCGCAGGAAGGCGCGGCATTCGCCGCCGTCGCACGTCAGGCGATGCTCACGCGTTACGGTATGGATTGTTACGCCTACGCGCTGGTTGCGAGCGGTCAGGTGGATCTGGTCATAGAGGCAGGGCTGAACGCCTACGACATTCAAGGCCCGCTGGCTCTCGTGCAGGCAGCGGGCGGGATTGTGACCGATTGGGACGGGGGCCCCGCGCATGCCGGTGGCCGGGCCATTGCAGCGGCCAATCCGCAGATCCACGCCGAGGCGCTTGCGATCCTGCGCCGCGAGATGCGCGGATGAGCGGCGTCACGCTGATCCGCAACGCCGCGTGCATCCTCACCATGGATGACGCGCGGCGCGAGCTGACGGACGCCGATATCCTGCTGAGGGACGGCACCATCGCCGAGATCGGGCAGGGCGTGGCCTGCCCCGACGGCGCAGATGTGGTCGAGGCGGCGGGATGTCTGGTCACGCCGGGACTGGTGAATTGCCATCATCACCTGTTCCAGACGCTGACCCGCGCCGTGCCCGCCGGGCAGGACGCGCTGTTGTTCGGCTGGCTGGAAACGCTCTATCCGATCTGGTCGCATCTGACGCCCGAGCATGTGTTTACCTCCGCACAGGTCGGTCTGGCCGAATTGGCCCTGTCGGGCTGTACGCTCTGCGCCGATCACCTCTACCTCTATCCCGGGGGCGTGCGGCTGGAGGATACCATCCACGCCGCGCGCGAGATCGGCCTGCGGTTCCAGCCCACGCGGGGATCGATGAGCATCGGGCAAAGTGCGGGCGGTCTGCCCCCCGATGCGCTGGTCGAGCGTGAGGCGGATATCCTCGACGATTGCATCCGCGTCATCGACGGGTTCCACGACGCCTCCGAGGGGTCGATGTGCCGGGTGGGGGTCGCGCCATGCTCCCCCTTCTCGGTGAGCCGCGAGCTGATGCGCGATGCGGCCGTGCTGGCGCGCGACAAGGGCGTGATGCTGCACACCCATCTGGCCGAGAACGACGAGGATGTCGCCTATTCGCTGGCACAGTTCGGCTGTCGTCCCGGCGTCTACGCGCAGGATCTGGGCTGGGTTGGGCCGGATGTCTGGCACGCGCATTGCGTTAAGCTGGACGAAAGCGAAATCGCCCTATTTTCGCAGACAGGCACCGGCGTGGCGCATTGTCCGTGCTCAAATTGCCGACTGGGCAGCGGGATCGCCCCGGTGCGCGCGATGCGCGATGCGGGCGTGCCGGTGGGGCTGGGCGTGGACGGCTCTGCGAGCAATGACGCCGGATCCTTGGTGGCGGAGGCGCGCCAGGCCATGCTGCTGCAACGGGTGGCGCGCGGCGCGGATGCAATGAGCGCGCGCGAGGCGCTGGAGCTTGCGACGCGGGGCGGTGCCGACATTCTGGGGCGCCCCGAATGTGGACGGTTGGCGCCCGGCAAGCGCGCCGATGTTGCGCTGTGGGACATGCGCGGCATTGCAGCTGCGGGCAGCTGGGACATCGGTGCGATGCTGCTCGCCGGGCCGGGTGTGGTGAAGGGATTGTTCGTCGAGGGCCGCGAGATCGTGCGCGACGGGCAGCTGACGACGGTGGACATGAAAGCGCTGTGCGCACGACAGAATGCAATGGTGAACGCGTTGAAGGAGACGGTATGAAGTTTTTGTATATGACGATTATGGTCGCGGGTCTGGCGGCGTGCGGCGAGGGCGGTCCAGATACGGCCGCATCCCCTTCAGCGGCTGCGCAGGCCCCGGCCGCAGGCACGTCTGACCGCCGCCCGGTTGCGTTGGTCAACGCCGTGCGCCGTGCCGCCGGGCGCGCGCCGATCCGTCGGAACGCCCGGCTGGACCGCGCCGCACAGATCCATGCCAATGATATGGCGCGCAACAGCTTTTTCGCCCACACCGGCAGCGACGGATCAAAGCTGAAGGACCGTGTGAACCGCACGGGCTACGGCTGGTGCTTTCTGGCCGAGAACATTGCCGAAGGGTATCCCAGCCGACAGGCGGCCATCACCGGGTGGAAAGGCTCGCCCGGACACTACCGCAACATGGTCAACCCCAAGGCCGAGGAATTCGGAATAGCGGCGGTGGGCGGCTATCAGGTGATGGTTCTGGGCGCAGGCTCCTGCTGATCCGCGCGGGGTCGATTGCGCGCGGCGGGACCGCAGGCGGTCGCCGCGGGTCGCTCCCTAGCGCGCGCCGCTGATCCAGGTATCGCGGACCGCGCGGTCGTCGCCCATCATCACGGTGGCAAAGACATCGTCCCAGATCTCGCCGGCGCGGGACGCGCGCTGGGCGATGGCATCGGTCGATTTCAGATCAAGCACGGTGATATCGGCGTACTGGCCGGCGGCAAGCGTCCCGATCTCGTCGTGCAGGTGAAGCGCGCGGGCGCTGCCAGCCGTTGCAAGCCACAGCAATTGCGACGCGTGCCAGCTCGCCCCGCGTGTTTGGCCCGCCTCATAGGCCGCGGCCATGGTGCGCAGCATCGAAAAGGATGATCCGCCGCCGGTATCCGTGGCCAGCCCCGTATGCAGCCGGTGCCGCACCATCCGCGCCAGATCAAAATCCCCGGACCCGATAAAGGCGTTTGACGTCGGGCAATGCACCACCGATGCGCCGACCTCGGACAGGCGCCCGACTTCGCGGTCGGTGAGGTGGATGGCGTGGCCATAGACCCCGCGCGCGCCCAGAAGGCCATGGGTCTCGTAGGTGTCGAGGTAGTCGCGCGCCTGCGGAAAGAGCGCGCGCACCCATGTCACCTCATCGGGTTGCTCTGACAGGTGGGTTTGCATCAGGCAATCGGGATGCTCGGCCCAGAGCGCGCCAAGGGCGGTCAGCTGTTCGGCGGAAGACGTGGGTGAAAAGCGCGGCGAGATCGCATAGCGGTTGCGGCCCTGCCCGTGGTGGCGCGCGATCAGCGCCTTGCTGTCGTCATAGGCGCTTTGCGCGGTGTCGCGCAGGCCGTCGGGGGCATTGCGGTCCATGCAGGTCTTGCCGGTGACAATGCATTGGCTGCGCGCGGCGCCCGCGTCAAAGAGCGCGCTTGCGCTGTGCGGATGGATCGTCGCGAAAGAGCACAGCGTCGTGGTGCCCGCCGCGCGGGTCAGATCCAGCGTGCGCGCGGCAAGCGTCGCGGCCCATGCGGGATCTTGCAGCCGGATCTCTTCGGGAAAAGTATAGGTGTTGAGCCAGTCAATCAGCCGCTTTCCCCAGCTGGCGATCATGGCCGTCTGGGGATAATGGCTGTGCGCGTCGATAAAGCCGGGGCAGATCAGATCGTCGCCGTAGGGGATTTCCGCCGCATCCGGATGCGCCGCGCGCAAGTCTGCCGCGCCGCCCACGGCCGTGATCCGCGCACCCTCGATCAGCACGCCGCCCGCGCTGTCGATGCGCACGCAGTCCTGCCAGGGGGTCTGAAGCGGATCGCCGGAGAACAGGAGCGTCTGCCCGGTCAGCAAGGTCTTTGTATTCATGTGCTGGTTATGTCCGCGATTGGCTGGTGGCGCAATGGGAACGCGCTAGCTTTGCTTCACGCGCCATTGCCCCGCCTCTGGGGGGCACATAAGGTGGCGCAAAATACGTGAGGGACGGGCATGGCCGAAGACGTGATGACACAGCCGGAGACTGAGGCCGAGCGCGAGGATTACACGCTGTCACAGCGCGACGTGTCCGCGATCCTCTATGCCGTTGAAATCGATGATCGGGCCAAGCTGATCGAGCTGATGGAGCCGCTGCACGCCGCCGACATCGCCGACCTTCTCGAGCAGATCAACGCATTCGATCGCGCGCGTCTGATCCGGCTTTACGACCGCGAATTCGACGGTGACATCCTGTCGGAACTGGATGAAAGCATCCGCGACGAGGTGATCGCGCTACTCTCGCCCGCCGTGCTGCAGGAGGCCGTGCGCGAGCTGGACAGCGACGATGTGGTCGACATCCTCGAGGATCTTCAGGATGCCCAGCAGGAAACGATCCTAGACGCGCTGGAAGACACCGACCGGCTCGCGGTCGAGCAGGCGCTGAGCTATCCCGAGTATTCCGCCGGCCGCCTGATGCAACGCGAGGTCGTGATGGCGCCGGAGCATTGGACGGTGGGGGAGGCCATCGATCATCTGCGCGCCACGCCCGAGAATGATCTGCCCGATCAGTTCTATCACATCATCATGGTCGATCCGCGCCTGCATCCGGTGGGCAACGTGACGCTGGGCAAGCTCATGCGCTCAAAACGCGAGACGCCGCTGAAAGCGCTGCTCGAAGACACGTTCGAGGTCTTTCCCGTGACCCGCGACGAAGGCGACGTCGCCTATGCGTTCAACCAGTATCACCTGATTTCGGCGCCCGTTGTCGACGAGGAGGGGCGGCTGATCGGCGTGATTACCATCGACGACGCGATGGCCGTGCTGGATGAAGAGCACGACGAGGATATCCTGCGCCTTGCCGGCGTCGACAGTGAATCCGCCCTGTCGGATTCGATCCGCGCGACGACGCGACGGCGTCTGCCGTGGCTGGCGGTCAATCTCGTGACGGCGATTGCGGCCTCACTGGTGATCGCGCAGTTCGAGGTGGCGCTGTCGCAGATCGTGGCCCTCGCGGTGCTGATGCCCATCGTCGCCTCGATGGGGGGCAACGCGGGCACGCAAAGCCTCACGGTTGCCGTGCGCTCGCTTGCGACAAAGGATCTGACCGGATCGAACGTGTGGCGGGTGATCCGGCGTGAGGTGCTGGTGGGGCTGATCAACGGGGTGATCTTTGCGGTGGTGATGGGGATCGTTGGGCTGGTGTGGTTCGGCTCGCCCGCGCTGGGCTATGTGATCGCATCGGCGATGGTGGTGAATATGGTGGTGGCGGGGCTTGCCGGCACGGGCATTCCCATCGTGCTGGAGCGGATCGGGATCGACCCCGCGCTTGCCTCGGGCGCATTCGTGACGACCGTGACGGATATCGTCGGCTTCTTTGCCTTCCTCGGCCTTGCCGCATTGGTGCTTTTGTGAGCGTGGCCGACCGCAAGGCCGCCGCACGCAAGGCGGCCTTTGCCGCGCGCAAACCACTGTTCGAGGGGGCGAGCGACGCGCAGGCAGGTTATCTCAGCGAGGTCCTGGGCGGCTATCGTGGCGTGCCGCTGGCGGGCTACATGCCGATCCGCACCGAGATCGATCCGCGCCCGGCGATGACGGAGGCGAGCGCGCATGGCCCCGTCGGTGTGCCGGTGATCGAGGCCGAGGGCGCGCCGCTGCGCTTTGCCCGCTGGGATCCCGAGACGGTGATGGTGCCGGGTGCGTTCGGGGCGGGTATTCCCGCCGATCCGCAGTACTTCACCCCCGAGATCCTGATCGTCCCGCTGCTGGCGTTTTCGCGCGCGGGCGGACGGTTGGGCTATGGCGGCGGGTTCTACGACCGCACGCTGGAAGTCCTGCGCAGCAGACGCGCGACGCTGGCGATTGGATTTGCCTTTGCGGGGCAGGAAACCGACGATCTGCCGCTGGAGCCGACCGATCAGCCGCTTGATATGGTAGTGACCGAAGCGGGCGTGATCGACATTGGCAACGGGGCGCGGAATTTTTGAAAAATTCCGGTTCGGATTTTTCGAAAAAATCCGGCGACGGCCGCAAAGGGCGCGTGCGGTAAACGAGGGCGGACGATGAAGATACTGTTTCTGGGCGATGTGATGGGCCGGGCGGGGCGGCGCGCCATAACCGAGCGGCTGCCGGCGTTGCGCGCGGAGTGGAAGCTCGATTTTGTGGTCGTCAACGGCGAGAACGCGACGTCGGGCATGGGCCTGTCCGCAGCACACGCCAAGACGCTGCTGGACGCAGGGGCCGATTGCCTGACGCTGGGCGATCACGCGTTTGACCAAAAGGACATGCTCGCCTTTGCCGAACAGGACGCGCGGATCGTGCGCCCGCTCAATTTCTCGAAAAACGCGCCGGGCAAGGGCGCCCGGGTTTTCAAGACGCAGACTGGCAAGCGCGTGCTGGTCACGCAGGCGCTGGGGCAGGTGTTCATGAAACGGCCCTTCGACGATCCGTTCTCGGCGCTGGATCAGGTGCTCAAGACGCATCCGCTGGGCGGCATGGTGCAGGCGATCATCGTCGATATCCATTGCGAGGCGACATCCGAGAAAATGGCCACCGGCCACTGGTGCGACGGGCGCGCGAGCCTTGTTGTGGGCACGCATACCCATGTGCCGACCGCCGATGCGATGATCCTGCCCGGCGGCACGGCCTATCTGAGCGATGCGGGCATGTGCGGCGATTACCACTCCGTCATCGGCATGGAAAAGACCGAACCGATGCGCCGCTTCATCACCGGCATGCCCAAGGATCGCTTTACCCCCGCGAACGACGAGGCCTCGCTGAGCGGTGTCTACATCGAAACGGATGACCGCACGGGCCATGCCACCCGCGTCCAGCCGATCCGGGTGGGGGGAAAACTGCAGCCGAGCGTGCCGTGAGCCGTCGGGACATCGCGTTCTTCAGCGCCGTTCTGCTGGCGATGGGCGCGGGGTGGGGCCTGTCGACGCCGCTGTCGAAAATCGCGGTCAGTACGGGCTACGGGCCGTTTGGCCTGATCTTTTGGCAGCTGATGCTGGGGATCGTGCTGATGGGCGGTGCCTGCGTGCTGCGCGGCACGCCCCTGCCGCTGGGGCGCGCGGCGATCCGGGCCTATGTGGCGATTGCGCTGATCGGCACCGTCTTTCCCAATACGCTGTCCTATTCGGCGGCGGTGCATCTGCCCTCGGGCATCATGTCGCTGTTGCTGAGCATCATCCCGATGTTCGGCTTTGCCATCGCGCTGGCGCTGGGCAATGACACCTTCGCGCGGCGCCGGTTCGTCGGGCTGGTGTTCGGCCTGGTCGGCGTTCTGATCCTGATCTCGCCCACGGTGGATCTGGGTCTGCCCGTGCCGCTGGGCTGGGCGGCGGTCTATCTGGTTGTCGCCCTTTTTTACGCGTTCGAGGGAAATTACGTCGCGCGCTGGGGTGTGGCGGGGCTTGATCCCTTTCAGTTGATGCTCGGCGCCTCGGTGGTCGGGGTATTGTGTATCGCGCCGCCGATGATACTGCGCGGACAATTCATCGCGCCGGTCTGGCCCTTGCCGGTGGCGCAGGCCGCGCTGATCGGCAGTTCGGTGCTGCATGTGGTGGTCTACGCCGCCTACGTCTGGCTTGTGGGCCGGGCCGGGGCCGTTTTTGCCGTGCAGGTCAGCTATTTGGTGACGGGCTTCGGGCTGTTCTGGGCCTGGCTTATCCTTGATGAGCGTTTGGGGCCGGGGGCGTGGATTGCCGCTTGCGCGATGTTTGCGGGCATCTATCTGGTGCAGCCACGGCTGCGCCCGCGCAGCGCGCTTGCCCCGCGCGCGGCGATAGGCGATAGCTAGATACTCGCGCTGCAGGAGACATCGCATGCCGCTATTCGAGCTGAGCCAATTTGCGCAGGCGATCCTTGCGCTGACCGTCGTGGCCGCGATGTTCGTGTTGTTCCTGCGCGAGACGCTGCCGACCGAGGTGGTCGCACTTGGCGGTGCGGCGGTGCTGCTGGCGACGGGGTTGCTGCCCTATGATCTGGCCCAAGGGGTGCTGTCGAACGCGGCCCCCTGGACGATTGCGGCGATGTTCATCGTGATGGGGGCCCTGGTGCGCACCGGTGCGCTTGCAGTGCTGACGGGGCTTGCCGAACGCTATGCCCGCAGCAATCCGCGCCTTGCGGTGATCGGCGTCATCGTTTCCGTCATGGGGGCGAGTGCGATCATGAACAACACGCCCGTCGTCGTCGTGATGATCCCCGTCGTCGTGCAATTGGCCAAGACGCTGGGCACCAAAGCGTCCAAGCTGCTGATCCCGCTGAGCTATGCCGCGATCATGGGCGGGTCGCTGACGCTGCTGGGCACCTCGACCAACCTGCTTGTGGACGGTGTGGCGCGCAATCAGGGGATGGAGCCCTTCGGCATCTTCGAGATCCTGCCAGTGGGCCTTGTCGTCTGCGCGTGGGGGTTGATCTATATGGCCACCATCGGGCGCCGCCTGCTGCCCGAGCGCGACAGCATGGCGGGCATGCTGGGCGACCGGTCCAAGATGAAATTCTTTTCCGAGGCGGTGATCCCCCCGATAGTAACCTCATCGGGCGCGAGGTGCTGGACGTGAACCTGTTCAAACGCCAGGGCGTGCGCCTGATCGACGTGATCCGCGGCGATGCCTCCCTGCGCCGCTCGCTTGAAGGGGTGACGTTGCAGACCGGGGACCGGGTGGTGCTGCGCACGCAGATGGCCGAACTGCTGAGCCTTCAGGCCACGCCGGAGCTGAAACGCGTGGATCAGGTCTCGGCGGTGGAGACGACGACGGTCGAGGTGCTCATCACGCCCGGCTGCAAGATGATCGGGCGCAGTTTGGGGTCGCTGCGCCTGCGGCGGCGCTACGGTGTCTATCCGCTGGCCGTGCACCGGCGCAACCAGAACATCGGGCGGCAGCTGGACGATCTGATCGTGCGCGTGGGCGACACGCTGCTGCTGGAGGGCGCGCCGGAGGACATCCAGCGCCTCTCGTCCGATATGGACATGGTCGACGTGTCGACCCCGTCGCAGCGCGCCTATCGCCGCGGCCACGCACCCATCGCCATCGCCGCCCTTCTGGGCATCGTCACGCTGGCGGCCTTTGGCGTGGCGCCCATTCTGATGCTGGCGGTGATCGCCGTGGCCATCGTGCTGCTGACCGGCTGCATCGACGCCGAAGAGGCGTTCTCCTTTGTCGACGGGCGCCTGCTTGCGCTGATCTTTTCCATGCTCGCGGTGGGGGCCGCGTTGCAGCACACGGGCGCGGTCCAGCTGATCGTTGACGGGATTTCCCCCGTGTTGATGGGGCTGCCGCCGGGGGGCGTGATATTCTGTGTGTTCCTGCTGACGACCGTCTTTACCGAGATCGTGAGCAACAACGCGGTCGCCGTCATCATGACGCCGATTGCCATCTCGCTTGCCGCCGCCCTGGGCCTTGATCCACGTGCACTGGTGGTGGCGGTGATGATCGCGGCGTCCTGCGCGTTTGCCACGCCCATCGGCTATCAGACCAACACGCTGGTCTACGGGCCGGGGGGCTACACCTTCACCGATTTCATGAAGGTCGGCATCCCGCTTAACCTGTCGATGTCGGTGGTCGCCAGCCTTGTGATTCCGCTGATCTGGTAGCCTCAGCCGCGCCGGAACCACGCGACGAAGGGCAGGGCGACCAGATACATCGTGATGCCGTAGACCGCCGCCGGCAGCGCCATGGTCGAAAACCCCTCGCTTTGCCCCGAAATCAGGGCGGCCAGCGTGATGCCCAGCGTGGCGTTCTGCACGCCCGTCTCGATCGACACGGTACGCGCGGCCTGACGGCCCAGCCCCAGTGCGGCCGCGATCCCCAGACCCGCCAGCATCAGCACGACGTTGAGCGTCATCAGCGCGGGCCCAAGCCGGGGAAGGTTGTCGACAAAGAGCGACCAGTTCCCCGCAAGGGCGGCCAACACGATCACGACAAACAGTACCGTGGCCACGCGGGTCAGCACCGGCTCCGCCCGGTTGGCGAAACCCGGCGCGAAATGGCGGATCAGCACGCCGAGGGCCACGGGCAGGGCCGTGATGACGAACATCGCGATGCCCAGGGCGGTCACGTTTACCGCTGGCGCCGCATCACCCATGAAATGCACCACGGCCCAGGCCGCGAGGATCGGCACGGTCAGCACACTGACGAGCGAGATCACCGCCGTCAGCGACACCGACAGCGCCACGTCGCCGCGCGCCAGGCGGCTCAGCATATTTGACGTCACGCCACCGGGGCAAAGCGCGATCAGCATCACGCCCACGGCCAGTTCCGGCCCCAGCCCAAAGGCGCGCACCACGGCGTAGGCCGCGACAGGCAGCAGAACCAGCTGGCACGCGGCACCCACGGCAAAGCCGCGCGGGCGGGTGGCAACCCGCCGGAAATCCGCCACGGTCAGCCCGATGCCGAGCGACAGCATGATGATCGCCAGCGAGATCGGCAAAACGACGTTGATGAGGGTGTCCATGATGGCGGCTCCTTGCGGTTTGGGTGCAGGTTTGCACGCCGCCGCCGCGGCGCCAAGAGCCGTTGCCCGCGCACACGAAAAAAGGAGGATGGAATTCCCCATCCTCCTTTCCTGTCGGCCATGCGGTCCCGAGGGATCGCGACCGCGCGGCGTGTGCGCGGTGGGTTTAGAAGCCCAGCACCAGCGAGACGCCCAGCGTGTTGTCGGTTGACCGCAGACCCGGTGTCGGGTCGGTGTTGTAATCGGTCCGGTAGTTGATCCGGGTCGACAGGTTGTTCGTCACCTTGAAATTCACACCGGCGTCGTTGACCAGAACGGTGTTGGTGTCAGAGCCGAGGATCTCGGTATCCATGGTGAAGGACACCGTGTCGCTGAAGGCATAGTAGTAGCGCGAGGAGACGATCGCCGCCGCTTCGGTATCGGACTGGTCGTTCACATCCTTGAAATAGCGCACGCCGGGGCCGGCCTGCACACGCCAGGTGTGATCGGGTTTGTTCAGAACACGGTAGCCCGCACCAAAGCCGAGGAAAGCATCGGTTTCGGCACCGTCGATTTCGTTGCCCGCGTCATCTTCGAGGAAACCGTCGTACTGGTAGCGCGCCAGGCCAAAGGCATAGACCTGCGGCGTGAAATAGCGGCTGCCCTCGTAGGTGGCAAAGACCTTCTCTTCGCTCTTGTCGCCGTTGTCCTCACCGTAGCGCAGCGCAAAGCCGCCAAGGTGGTTCCAGTCGCCCACGCCGTAGGTCACGCGGCCGGCGCCCACGATGGATCCGGTGTCGGTGTTGCCGCTGGTGCCGGCTGCGGACAGGGCGAGCGAGCCGCGAAAGCCCTGTGCGACGCCGTTGGGGCCAAAGCGGTCCGCGTCTTCGCCGACGGTCAGATCATCGTTCACGTCGTCGGTGATGTCGTCGATGTCGTCGTTCAGCGTTTCGATACCGGTCAGGCTCGATTGGGCGGCAACGGGGGCCGCAGCCATCAGCGCGATGAAAGAGACGGTGGCGAATTTGGTAAGCGTGTTCATCGTTAAGTTTCCTGTTCAGGAGGGGCCCGGGCGTGTCGCCGCAGGAGCATCTTTGCTGCTGCGGGATCTACGCCCAACCCCTTGCCCACGCGACGTAAATCGCGCGTGCGCCGCGCGAGGGGAAAGTGCGCGCATCAAATTTATCTCTCTTGATTTGCGCGTGGGCGGACAGGGTGCGCAAAACACGCCAAAGCTGTGTGCGGATGGCGAAAACGCGCCTGACGTGTCGGGAAATATTTGCGCACCCCTTGTAACCCAACGCGCGGTACAGTCGCCCGCAGCGCCGCTCAGAGGGGCCAGAAGACCAGAATCGATGGGATTGAAACGGCGATCACGATGATCTCAAGCGGCAGTCCCATGCGCCAGTAATCGCCAAAGCCATAGCCGCCGGGGCCGAGGATCAGCGTGTTGTTCTTGTGTCCGATGGGCGTCAAAAACGCCGAGGAGGCGGCAATCGCCACCGCCATCAGGAACGGATCGGGGTTCACGTCCAGCGTGTTGGCCATCTGGATACCCACCGGGGCCGCGACAATCGTCGTCGCGGTGTTGTTGAGCACATCTGACAGCGTCATCGTCACCACCATCAGCACGGTCAGCACCGCCCAGGCGGGCATCCCTTCGGTCAGCCCCACCAATGCGCCCGCGATCAGCTCGGTTCCACCGGATTTCTCAAGCGCGGCCCCCAGTGGAATCATCGAGCCAAGGAGCACCACGACGGGCCATTCGATATGGGTATAAAGCTCTGACAGCGGCACGATCTTGGCCAGCACGTAGGCGATCACGACGATGCCAAGGGCAATGGGCAGATAGATCAGGCCCAGCGAGGCGGCGGTCACGGCGCCCGCAAACAGGCCAATTGCAAGCCAGATCTTGGAATTCTCGGTCACCGCGAGGCCCCGATCGGCCAGCGGCAGCACGCCCAACCAGTCGGTCACGTCCTGCGCGGTGTCGCGCGGCACCAGCAACAACAGAATGTCGCCTGTGCGCAGCTCGGTCTTGCGCAGCTGCGAGGTGATGCGGCGGCCCCGGCGGGAGATGCCCAGCAGCACGGTGCGCTGGCGCCAGGCGAGACCCACGCTTTGTGCGCTGCGCCCGTGCAGGCGGCTTTCGGCGGTGACGACCACCTCGATCACCTCGACCCCTTCACCGTCGGCGCGCAGGCGCTCTTCACGGGTGGCATCGGCGACGGCGAGATCAAGCGTCGTGCGGAATTCATCCAGCGCGTCGGGCGCGGCTTCCAGCACCAGCGCGTCGCCCGCCCGCAGCGCGGTGTTGCGCGCGCGCCCGTAGCGCCGCGTGCCGTCGCGCATCAACCCCAGGATCGCCACATCGGATTTCTCCGCCGCGTCCTCATGCTCATAAAGGCGGGTGCCGATCAGCTTGCTGCCCTCGGGCACGACCAATTCGGCAATGTATTGCGAGACGTCTTCGGCGCGCAGCGTCGCATCCTCGCGCGTGGGGATCAGCCGCCAGCCGACAAGTGCTACAAACGCCAGCCCCGCAATCGCGGCGATGCCGCCCACGGGGGCGAAATCAAACATGCGAAACGGCTCACCCAGCGATTGCTCGCGGATCGAGGCGATGATGATGTTGGGCGGCGTGCCGATCAGCGTGACCATGCCGCCCAGGATCGTGGCAAAGCTCAGCGGCATCAGCGACACGCCCGGGCTGCGCCCGGCCTTGCGCGCGGTCTGGATGTCTACCGGCATCAGCAGCGCCAGCGCCGCAACGTTATTCATGAACGCCGACAGGATCCCGCCCACGGCGCCCATCAGCGTGATATGCGCGCCCAGCGAACGCGAGGCATCCACGAGCGTGCGCGTGATCAGCAGTACCGCGCCCGACCGCACGAGCCCGGCCGAGACCACCAGCACCAGCGCCACCACCAGCGTGGCGGGATGGCCAAAGCCGCTGAACGCATCGCCGCTGTCGACCACCCCCAGCACCACGCCCAGCATCAGCGCGGAAAAGGCCACGATATCGTAGCGGAACCGCCCCCAGAGCAGCAGCGCGAACACGCCGCCGAAGAGGGCGAAGAGAATGATCTGGTCCTGTGTCATCGTGTCAGCTTGCATGGACAGGGGGATTGGCAAGACACTGTGCACCGGTGTATACAGCTACGCCGGATCCTAGTTTTACCCTCCGGTCTTACCGAGTATCAGGGAGCCCCGCATGAAGAAACATGTTCTGGTTTTCATTTCCGATCCGATCCTGCGTGATGATGTCATCGAGACCGTCAATGAGGTGCACCCGCAGGCGCAAATCGAAATTGCCGAGGATTACGATCAGGCCTGCGAGCGTTTGCATGCGCTCGACGGATGGGCCTGGGCGATCATCAATCCTGAACTTGATCGGGCGCCCATCGACGCGTCGCTCAAGGGGTTGGGATTTGCCATGCAGGCCCGCGCCGCGCTGCCGGTGGTGCTGAGCGCGCCGGTGCGCGACACCGATACCCAGAACTGGATTTTCCTGGAGCCGCCCTTCAACACGCCAATGCTGCGTGATGCGTTGCTTCAGACCCTGCCGACGCAGGCGTCCGACCCGATCTGATCCCGCGCCGATGGGGGTTGAGTGCGCGCGCGCGCGCCGCTAAATCCTGTGGCGCAACAAACGCAAGAGGGATCACATGGCCGGCCACTCCAAATGGGCAAATATCCAGCACCGCAAGGGGCGCCAGGACAAACTGCGCTCCAAGCTGTTCTCGAAACTCAGCAAGGAGATCACCGTCGCCGCCAAGATGGGCGATCCCGATCCCGACAAGAACCCGCGCCTGCGTCTGGCCGTCAAGGAAGCCAAGGGCGTGTCGATGCCCAAGGACAACATCGACCGCGCGATCAAGAAGGCGACAGGCGGCGATGCGGAGGATTACGAAGAGATCCGCTATGAGGGCTATGGCCCCAACGGTGTGGCGGTGATCGTCGAGGCGATGACCGACAACCGCAATCGCACCGCGTCGACCGTGCGCTCGACCTTCACCAAGAACGGCGGCAACCTGGGCGAGACGGGCAGCGTCGGCTTCATGTTCGACCGCAAGGGCGAGGTCGTCTATCCGGCGGAGGCGGGTGACGCCGACACGGTGATGATGGCCGCGATTGAAGCCGGCGCCGAGGATGTCGACAGCTCGGACGACGGGCACGTGATCACCTGCGCGGACACGGACCTGAACGAGGTGTCCTCGGCGCTTGAGGCGGAGCTGGGCGAGAGCGAGAGCACAAAGCTCGTCTGGCGCCCCACCACCACGACCGAGATGGACCTTGAGGGCATGCAAAAGCTGATGAAGCTGATCGACGCGCTTGAGGATGACGACGACATCCAGCGCGTGACCGCGAATTTCGAAGCCTCCGACGAGGTGATGGAACAGCTCGACTAGGCGTCGGCGCCGATGTCCCACCACAGGGCCGTCATCAGATCCAGCGCCTGATGGCTGATGCTGCGCAGCGCGTGCTCGTCAGGCGCGTGCTGGTTGCAGCCTTTGTAGGAATGCGGGATCCAGACGGTCGGCAGGCCCAGCGTATCGGTAAAGACGTGATTGGGCAGGGAGCCCGCGAGGTTCGGCAGCACGTGGGGGGCCATCCCGGTGCTCTCCTCGATCGACCGGCACACCCGCGCGACCCACGGATGATCGAGCGGCTGGCGCGTGGCAGGAAAGCTGACCCCATCCGCCTGCGTGATCTGTACCGCCTGAAATCCGTGCGCGTCGAGATGCGCGCGCAGGGCGGGCAGGATGGCATCCGCATCGGTCCCCACCACGAACCGCAACTGGCACTGCGCATGCGCATGCCCCGCGATGGCGTTCACCGGCGCCTCGGGCGTGCCCGCCTTCATCGCCAGCACGGCAAAGCTGTTCCAGCCGTAGACGCGCTCGTTCCGGGTAAGCGTCGCCTCGCCCCAATCCTCCGCCTCCGGGTCGGGCAGGGCGGCGAGGGCCGCGCGCACGTCGTCGGTCAGGCTGTTGGGGCGCCAGGCGGGGATTGCAATCTGGCCACGCGCGTCGGTGATGCAGGCGAGCGCATGGGCGAGGATCATCGCCGGATCGGCCAGCAGCCCGCCCCAATTGCCCGAATGATGCGCGCCCGTGCGCAGATCCACGCGCAACTCGAAATTGAGCGCGCCACGGGCGCCCAGAAACACGCAAGGCACGTCCGGCGCGGCGCGGGGCCCATCCGAGGCAATCAGCACATCTGCGGCGAGCGCGTCGCGGTGGGCGTCGGCAAATGCCTCCAGCCCGGTTGATCCGGTCTCCTCGTTCATCTCGATCAGCAGCTTGACGTTGAACCCGAGCCGCCCGCGCGTGGCGATCACCGCCTCAAGGGCGGCGATATTGATCAGATGCTGGCCCTTGTTGTCCGCCGTGCCCCGCCCGTAAAGGCGATCCCCTTCGGCGGTAAGCGTCAATGGATCGCGTCCGTCCGTCCAGCGACCGTGCATGGCGGGCACAGTATCGCCGTGGCCGTAGATCAGCACGGTAGGGCGGCTGGGGTCCTCGATCCGCGCGGCAATCATCACCGGGGCCGCGCCCGGATACACGCGCACATCACAGCCCATGCGCGCAAGCCGCGGCTGCAATCCATCGGTGAGATAGCCCACAGGATCCGCCCGGGGATCGGTGCCGGTGCTGTCGGTGGGGTGTGCGACGAGTGCGGCAAGCTCCGCCCCGAACGCGTCTGCGGCATAGGCCGCAATGGCGGCGCGGGCGGTAAATCTATCGGTCATCGCGGGCTCCCTGCAGTGCGCCCGATGGTGTGCCCTCACTGGCATGCAGGCAACAAAAAACCGCCCCTCAGGGCGGTTTTGATCGTGTCAGCCTGTCGGAAACCTCAGGTCGTCTGACCCATGAACCGCATGAAGCCCGAAAAAGACGTGCCTTCGTTCGTCTCGTCCGCGCGGCGCTGCGCGGTGATTGTTGCCAGCACGCGCTTGACCTCGTTGAGACGGTCAACCGCGCCGGAGCCGCCGGCGCTGGCCTGCATGTGCAGGATCTTCGACTGCGTCTCGAGCGCTTTTTCGATCAGGTCGATTTCCTGGGGGCTGATTTCCAGCTTCTGTGTGTTATCGAACATCTGCTTTATCCTTGTTATCTGAGCTTCAGATAGGTGCTTGATCATAGATACGCCAGTACGAAGCGTTCAGTTTCACGTGATCGGAAGAAATATTCTCAACCCAGAGATGAGCGTCTCCTATCTGGCTGATTTCATTTCTTTTTCGTCCATCCACTTTTCTTGAGATAACTTTAGCGAACGGGCTGCACACGTGCAAAACGCATTGACGTGAGCGGTTTGTGACCGCCCGCTGCCTCGAATGGGCGGATTTTGGCGCTTGTGAAGGGGCGCGCCGTTGACCTACCACGCCCTTGGGACGCGCGACGGAGGGCGGAAGATGACCACATTCTTTGCAGGGTTCGGGCTGAGCCTGTCGCTGATCCTGGCGATCGGGGCGCAGAATGCCTTTGTCTTGCGGCAGGGATTGCGGCGCAGCCATGTGTTTGCCGTCTGCCTCACCTGCGCGGTCAGTGATGCGATTCTGATCGTTGCGGGCGTGGCGGGGTTCGGTGCGCTGGCGCAGGCGGTGCCGTGGTTCGAGACGGTCATGCGCTACGGCGGGGCGCTGTTCTTGATCGTCTACGGTGCACAGAACGCGCTGAGCGCGTGGCGCGGTGGGGCGGCACTGGAGGCGGAGGGCGGTCCGGTGCAGCCGCTCTGGCCAACGATTGCCACCTTGCTGGCACTCACGTTTCTCAATCCGCACGTCTATCTTGATACGGTGGTGCTGCTGGGGTCGATTTCGGCGCAGTATGCGGATCGCTTCACTTTCGGGGCGGGCGCCGCGACGGGCAGTTTCGTGTTCTTCTTCACGCTGGGCTATGGCGCGCGCCTGCTGGCGCCGCTGTTTCGCAAGCCGGTCAGCTGGCGCATTCTGGATGCGATCGTGGCGCTGACGATGTGGGCGATTGCGGCGGCGCTGCTGCTGGGCGGGCACTAAGCCCTTGCGCTGGCGCAAAGGTTGCGGTCAAGTCAGACCATGATACCGCAGGCCGATCAGCGCCCCCTCGTGGGGATTTTCTGGATGCTGGTGACCGGGGTGTGTTTCATCATGGTCACCGCACTTGTCAAAACGATGGGTCCGCGCATGCCACCCGGTGAGGCGGCGTTCATTCGTTACGCGATGGGGCTGATTTTTCTGATCCCGGCCATCGGCGCGCTGCGCGCGGCGCATCTGACGCGGCGGCAATGGGGCCTGTTCACGCTGCGCGGATTTTGTCATGCGGGCGGCGTCATCCTGTGGTTCTTTGCCATGGTGCGCATCCCGATTGCCGAGGTCACGGCGATGAACTACCTGGCGCCGATCTACGTCACGATTGGCGCGGCCCTGTTTCTGGGCGAGCGTCTGGCAGCGCGGCGGATCATTGCCGTCGTGATGGGGCTGGCCGGAGCCGCGATCATCCTGCGTCCCGGCTTTCGCGAGGTCAGCGCGGGCCATATCGCGATGCTGTTCGCGGCAATCGTCTTTGCCGGCAGCTACCTGACGGCCAAGATCATGGCCGATGAGGTCAAGCCCGGTGTGGTTGTCGCGATGCTGTCGATCTTTGTCACCATCGGTCTTGCGCCCTTTGCCGCCGCCGATTGGGTGACGCCCACGGGCCGGGAGTTGGCGTTCCTGTTCGGTGTCGCCTGTTTTGCCACCGCCGGCCACTACACCATGACGCTGGCCTTTGCCGCCGCACCCGTGACGGTGACGCAGCCGGTCACCTTCCTGCAACTCCTGTGGGCGGCGCTGCTGGGGGTGATCTGGTTTGATGAGGCGATCGATATCTGGGTCATTCTGGGCGGTATGGTGATTCTGGGCTCGGTCACCTTCATCACCTGGCGTGAGGCGATGCTGAACCGCTCGGTCACGCCGCTGGCCCACGCGCCCAAGACCTGATTTTTTATTGATTGACGAGTCAGTTTAAGCCGTGCACATCCTAGGGTCGCAACCTGGGGGAGATCGCATATGCCAAAGCTTGGAATGCAGCCGCTGCGCCGCGCCTCGCTGGTGCAGGCAACCATCGCCGAGATCGGGCGTGCGCAGACGTTGGACGTCACCGTTGGCCAGATTGCCAAATCCGCGGGCATGTCAACGGCGCTGGCGCATCATTATTTCGGCGGCAAGGATCAGATCTTTCTCGCGGCGATGCGCCACATCCTCACCGAATACGGTGCCGAGGTGCGCGCGGAGCTTGCACGGGCTGATACACCGCGCGGGCGGGCCGAGGCGATCATCACCGCCAGCTTTGCCGAGACATGCTTTGCCCCCGCGACTGTCAGCGCGTGGATGACGCTCTATGCCGCCGCACGCTCGAACGCGCAGACCTTACGACTGCTGACGCTGTACCAGTCGCGACTGCGCTCGAACCTGACGCACGCGCTGCGTCCCATTTGCGCCGCACCGCAGGTGCAGGCGGAGGCCATCGCCGCGCTGATCGACGGGTTGTATCTGCGGGCGGCGCTGGCCCCCGAAGGCACCATCACCGACGCGCGCGAGACCGCGCTGCGCACGCTCGATCTCATAGTGAAAGACAGCCAATGACACAGCCCAACATCCTTATCCTGATGGTCGACCAATTGAACGGGACGCTGTTTCCCGACGGCCCCGCCGATTGGCTGCACGCGCCCAACCTCAAGAAACTCGCCGCGCGGTCGACCCGTTTTCGCAACGCCTATACCGCCTCGCCGCTCTGCGCGCCGGGGCGGGGCGCGTTCATGTCGGGGCAATTGCCCAGTGCGACCGGCGTCTACGATAACGCGGCGGAGTTTGCGTCGAGCATCCCGACCTACGCGCATCACCTGCGGCGCGCGGGCTATTACACCTGTCTCGCGGGCAAGATGCATTTTGTGGGCCCCGACCAGTTGCACGGGTTCGAGGATCGGCTGACGACCGACATCTATCCCGCCGATTTCGGCTGGACCCCCGATTACCGCAAACCCGGTGAGCGCATCGACTGGTGGTATCACAACATGGGCAGCGTCACCGGCGCGGGTGTGGCCGAAATCTCCAATCAGATGGAATACGACGATGCCGTCGCCTATGAGGCCACGCGCAAGATCTATGAGTTGAGCCGCGGTCTGGACAAGCGCCCGTGGTGCCTAACCGCCAGCTTCACCCATCCGCACGACCCGTATGTGGCGCGCAAGAAATACTGGGATCTCTACGCAGATTGCGAACACCTGCTGCCCGAGGTTCCGGCGATGAACTACGCCGATCACGACCCGCACAGCCAGCGCATTTTTGACGCCAACAACTGGCGCGAATTCGACATCACCGAGGATCACATCAAACGCGCCCGCCGCGCCTATTTCGCCAACATCAGCTATCTCGACGACAAGATCGGGGAGATCCTGCAAACGCTTGAGGACACCCGGCAGGAGGCGATCATCCTCTTTGTCTCGGACCACGGTGATATGCTGGGCGAGCGCGGGTTGTGGTTCAAGATGAGCTTCTTTGAGGGTTCATCCCGCGTGCCGATGATGATCAGCGCTCCCCAGATGGAACCGGGCCTGCACACCACGCCCGTCAGCAATATCGACGTCTGCCCGACGCTGTGCGATCTGGCGGGCGTTGATATGTCCGAGATCATGCCCTGGACCACGGGGCAAAGCCTTGTGCCCATGGGGCAGGGGGTGGAGCGCACCGAACCCGTCGCGATGGAATATGCGGCAGAGGCCTCCTATGCGCCGCTTGTCTCGCTGCGCTATGGCAAGTGGAAATACAACCGCTGCGCGCTTGACCCCGATCAGCTGTTTGATCTGGAGGCGGATCCGCATGAGCTGACGAACCTTGCGGATGTTCCCGCCCATCGCGGCACGCTGGACCAGCTGCGCGCCAAGGCGGACGCGCGCTGGGATCTTGATGCATTCGACGCCGATGTGCGCAAAAGCCAGGCACGCCGCTGGATTGTCTATGAGGCGCTGCGCGAGGGGGGTATTATCCGTGGGACTATCAACCGCTGCGAGACGCGTCGGAGGCCTATATGCGCAACCACATGGATCTGAACGTGCTGGAGGAAAACAAACGCTTTCCGCGCGGCGAATAGCGATTACGCGCGCGCCCAGAGGATGCAGGGCCCGCGCGCTGAAAAAAAGCATCCGCAACAACCGATAGGGACAAAAATGCTAACCTCAATCATCTCCT
This sequence comes from Sulfitobacter albidus, assembly GCF_018200035.1. Lineage (NCBI taxonomy): Bacteria > Pseudomonadati > Pseudomonadota > Alphaproteobacteria > Rhodobacterales > Roseobacteraceae > Sulfitobacter > Sulfitobacter albidus. The sequence goes on from NZ_CP073581.1 coordinate 669,743, forward strand.
TCGGAGTGATCCTTGCCTTTGTGCTGGTGATCTTCTGTGTGATCAAATGGTGGAACCTTGAGCTGACGGGCGTCACACCGGTGCCGCTGTTCACCTTCATCGCGATCCTGTTCACCTCGGGCCTCGATGTGGGGCTGATCATGTTTCCGCTGGCGTTCGACTATCCGCTTTACGCCGACACCGCGGCGGAGCCTGCCTACGCCTTTACCAACCCGCTGGCGCTGGAATTCGGCTTTTGGGGGTTCCTGATCTGGGCGTTCTATTTCCTGACGACGTTCTATTTCTGCGCGATCGAGCCGCGGGTGAAGTTCTTTGAGATCCCCGCCGTGCGCGTGCTCAACAACATCGTCATCATCACCACCTGCGCCTTCACCGGCGCGTTGTTCCTGATCTACATGCCCTACTACATCGCCGAAGTGGGCGACGGGGAGACGATCCTGCCGATCTTCTACCTGATCTGCTTCCTGGTGATCCTGATCGCGGCGTTCAGCTCCACAGATATCAAATTCGTGCGGGTGCTGTCGGTCAGCTCCACGGTGCTGTTCTTTGCGCTGATCGCGTTCATGTTCTTCAACGCGGGCATGAGCGTGGGCGATCTGGCCTCCACCTCCAGCAACATCGGCGGGTATTTCGCCAATATCCACAAGTTCATCATCCCGCTGACGGATTACCACGAATTCTACCTGTTCTGGTGGTTTGCGTGGTCGATCATGATCGGGCAGTTCGTGAGCCGTTTTGTGGGTGGGCTGAAAACCTGGCAGCTGCTGGCGGCCTTGCTGATCTTCCCGTCGATCCCGCTCGCGCTGTGGTTCTCGGTGCTGTATTACTACTTCCTCAACGATATCGGCACCGCGGGCATCCCGAACTGGGCGATGACCATCGTGGGCATCGTTTTCGTGATCAACAGCTTCGACAGCCTGATCCGGCTTTACACCGACAACCTCAACCTGACGACCGAGCGGTTCGGCACGGTGCAATACGTGCTGGCCAATGCCGTGGGCCTGTTTGCGCTGACGCTGCTGTTCCAAAGCCAGTGGTTGCAGATCCAGTGGGTTGGAACGGTGGTCATCGGGATCTACCTTCTTGCGCTGGCCTACCTGTTCTTTGTCAAACGCGACCGCATGTCGGGGCTGACGGGCAATGCGAACATGCCCGCCGAATAGGCGTGGCCCTTTGAAACCAACCGGGGTCGCGCGTGTGGCGCGGCCCCCCACATGAGCACGAGAGAGATTTATGCAGACCCAACCCACCGCGAGCCATTTCATCGGCGGCCAATACGTCGAGGACACCGAAGGCACAAAGATCGATGTGATCTATCCCGCCACGGGCGAGGTGATCGCCACCGTGCACGCGGCCACGCCCGCAATCGTCGAACAGGCCATCACCGCCGCGCGGGGCGCACAGGCGGCATGGGCCGCGATGAGCGGGACCGAGCGGGGGCGCATCTTGCGCCGTGCCGCCGACATCATGCGCGATCGCAACCACGATCTGTCGGTGCTGGAAACCTACGACACCGGCAAGCCCTATCAGGAGACCTCCGTCGCGGATGCTACCTCCGGGGCGGATGCGCTGGAGTATTTTGGTGGCATGGCCGCGACCCTCACGGGCGAGCATATCCCGCTGGGCGGGGGCGATTGGGTCTATACCCGCCGCGAGGCGCTGGGCGTCTGCGTGGGGATCGGCGCCTGGAACTACCCCACGCAGATCGCCTGCTGGAAGGGCGCACCGGCGCTGGCCTGCGGCAATGCGGTGATCTTCAAACCCTCCGAGACGACACCGCTCTGCGCGCTAAAGGTGGCGGAGATCCTGGTGGAAGCTGGCCTGCCCGCGGGGCTTTACAACGTGGTGCAGGGACTGGGCGATGTGGGTGCATCGCTGGTGACCGATCCGCGCGTCGACAAGGTCTCGCTCACCGGGTCGGTGCCGACGGGGCGCAAGGTCTACGCCGCCGCGGCGCAGGGCATGAAGCATGTCACGATGGAGCTGGGCGGCAAATCCCCGATGATCGTGTTTGACGACGCGCATATCGAAAACGCCGTATCGGGGGCGATCAACGGGAATTTCTACAGTTCGGGTCAGGTCTGCTCCAACGGGACACGGGTGTTTGTGCACAAAGGCATCAAGGAGGCGTTTCTGACCCGTCTGGCCGAGCGGCTGGAGACGGCGGTGATCGGGGATCCGATGGAGCCGGAGACGAGTTTTGGCCCGATGGTGTCGCAGCAGCAGATGGATATCGCGCTGGACTACATCGCCAAGGGTGAGGCCGAGGGCGCGCGGCTGGTCTACGGTGGCAAGCGGATCGCGCGCGACGGATTTTACATGCAGCCGACGGTTTTTGCCGATGTGACCGACGACATGGTCATCGCGCGCGAGGAAATCTTTGGCCCCGTGATGGCGGTGCTGGATTTCGAGGACGAGGCCGAGGTGATGGCACGCGCCAACGACACCGAATTCGGGCTGGCGGCGGGGGTTTTCACCAACGATCTGACCCGCGCGCACCGCATCGCTGCCGGGTTCGAGGCGGGCACCTGCTATATCAACACCTACAATGATGCGCCGGTGGAGGCGCCCTTTGGCGGGGTGAAGGCCTCCGGTGTGGGGCGCGAGAACTCCAAGGCTGCGATCGAGCACTACAGCCAGCTGAAATCGGTCTACGTGCGCATGGGCGACGTCGAGGCGCCGTTCTAGCCGCGATCTGACGGAGCGGCTGACGCCGCACGCGATATTTGGCGCGTGGGGCGGCTGTGCTCGCAGTATTTTAGCGGTCGGGGCGGTTGCGAGGGTGCTCCGGTCTGCTGAGAGGTGCTTGAGGGCGCTTTGTGCGCCTCAAGTCACCTCACCGAGGATGGATGCGATTCTGCGGTGCCTCAAGGACATGCCCGGCGTGCGCCGGGGGCCTTCGGCCTCCTTGACCCACCGCAGAATCACGAGAGAAGGAAGACGGATATGGAAGCGGATTATGTGATTGTGGGTGCGGGCAGCGCGGGCTGCGCGATGGCCTACCGGCTGGGCGAGGCGGGCGAGAGCGTGCTGGTGATCGAGCACGGGGGATCGGACGCAGGCCCGTTCATCCAGATGCCCGCCGCGCTGAGCTATCCGATGAACATGAAGCGCTACGACTGGGGGTTGGAATCCGAGCCCGAGCCGCATCTGGGCGGGCGGCGTCTGGTGGTGCCGCGCGGCAAGGTGATCGGTGGATCGTCGTCGATCAACGGGATGGTCTACGTGCGCGGGCACGCGATGGATTTCGATCATTGGCGTGACAGCGGCGCGGACGGTTGGGGCTACGCCGATGTGTTACCCTACTACCGCCGGATGGAGACATGGCACGACGGCGGCCACGGTGGCGACAGCTACTGGCGCGGCACCGACGGGCCGCTGCACGTCAGCCGCGGGCCGCGTGAGAACCCGCTGTTCGAGGCCTTTGTCGCGGCGGGAAAGCAGGCGGGATATGAGGCCACGGACGACTATAACGGTCAAAAGCAGGAAGGCTTTGGCCCGATGGAGCAGACGGTTTGGAACGGGCGGCGCTGGTCGGCGGCCAATGCGTATCTGCGTCCCGCGCTCAAACGCGCGAATGTCGGGCTCACGCGCGCGTTGGCGCGGCGGGTGGTGATCGAAGAGGGGCGCGCCGTGGGCGTCGAGGTCAAGCGCGGTGGCCGGATCGAGGTGATCCGCGCGCGGCGCGAGGTGATCCTGGCGGCCTCGTCGATCAACTCGCCCAAGATCCTGATGCATTCGGGCATCGGCCCCGCCGCCCACCTGGCCGAGCACGGGATCGAGGTGCTGGCAGACCGGCCCGGTGTCGGGGGCAATCTGCAGGACCATCTGGAGGTCTACATGCAGATGGCCTCGAAACAGCCGATCACGCTCTACAAGCATTGGAACCTCGTGTCGAAGGCGCTGATCGGGGCGCAGTGGCTGTTTTTCAAGCGCGGCATGGGCGCGTCCAACCAGTTTGAGAGTGCGGCGTTCATCCGGTCGAAGGCCGGGATCGCCTACCCGGACATCCAGTACCATTTCCTGCCCATCGCCGTGCGCTATGATGGCAAGGTCGCCGCAGAGGGGCACGGGTTTCAGGCCCATGTGGGGCCGATGCGCAGCAAATCGCGCGGACGGGTTTCGTTGAAATCCAGCGACCCCGACGCGGCGCCGAAGATCGTGTTCAACTACATGTCGCACCCCGAGGACTGGGAGGAGTGGCGCCGCTGCGTGCGCCTGACGCGCGAGATCTTTGCGCAGGATGCTTTTGCGCCTTTTGTCAAACACGAGATCCAGCCGGGCGCGGATGTGCAGAGCGACGATGAGATCGACGGATTTGTGCGCGAACACGCCGAGAGCGCCTATCACCCTTGCGGCACCTGCAAGATGGGCCGCGCGGATGATCCTGACGCGGTCGTTGATCCACAGGGCCGGGTGATCGGGGTCGGGGGCCTGCGGGTTGCGGACAGCTCGATCTTTCCGCGCATCACCAACGGCAACCTCAACGCGCCGTCGATCATGGTGGGCGAGAAGATGGCCGATCACGTGTTGGGCCGCGACCCGATTGCGCCCTCGAACGACCAACCCTGGGTGCACCCCGATTGGGAAACCGCACAGCGTTAACGAAATATTAACTCTCCGGTGTATTCCGCTCGCCCTTCGGTTGTGAGGGTTGTATCATCGCTCTCATGGTGGTTGTGGATTTCTGGGCGCGTCTGAGGGCGCGCGGGGCGCTTGTTCTGGCGCTGGGCCTTTTGGCCGTGTCGAGCCTGAGCCTTTGGGCCGTTGAGGCGCCGGAGCGGTTTGCTGGGACGGTCGCGGTCGTGGATGGCGATACGCTGGACGTGGGCGGCACGCGGGTGCGCCTGCACGCGATCGACGCGCCCGAGATGGATCAAAGCTGCGTCACGCAGGCGGGCAGGGATTGGGCCTGCGGCGTTTGGGTCACGCGCGTCGTGCAGGACCGCTACGCCGGCGCCAAGGCGCAGTGCACGCGCGTGGATACCGATCGCTACGGGCGCACGGTGGCGCGCTGCACGGTGCGCGGTGAGGATATCGCGGGCTGGCTGGTGGGCGAAGGGCTCGCCTTTGCCTACGTGAAATACGGTCGCGACTACGAGGTGCTGGAGCAGCGGGCGATGCGCGCGCGGCGCGGTCTGCACCGGGTGAGCCTCGCGCGCCCGTCCGATCACCGGGCGGGCAGGGGTGGCATCGCCCCCGAGGGCTGCGCGGTCAAGGGCAACGTCAGCGCGTCGGGCGAGCGGATCTATCACGTGCCCGGGCAGGCGTTCTACGACCGGACCCGCATCAGCGCGCGACGGGGCGAGCGGTGGTTCTGCTCCGAGGCGGCGGCGGTCGCGGCGGGCTGGCGCGCCGCGCGGCGTTAATCCACGCGGTAAGGCAGCACATCGCGGCGGTCGGGGTCGACGACCAAATGACGCTCCAGCGGGGGTACGGCGCGCTGGTGGCAGGTTTTCCGGGTGCAGATCCGGCAGGAAATCCCGATGGGTTCGAACGCAGTGTCACGGCTAAGATCCAGACCGTCGGCATAGACGACCTGCGACGCGTGGCGCACCTCGCACCCCAGCGCGATGGCGAAGCGGCGCGTGGGCGCCCCGAAGCGCCCCGCCGATTTGCTGATATCGCGCGCGACCGAAAGATAGCGCACGCCGTCGGGCGTTTCGGCCAATTGCCGCAGGAAGCGCCCGGGCGTCTCGAATGCGCGGTGCACGTTCCACAGGGGGCAGGCCCCGCCAAAGCGCGCGAATTGCAGCCGGGTGGCCGAATGGCGCTTGGTGATCGTGCCGGCCTGATCCACCCGCACAAAGAAAAACGGCAGCCCCTTTGCGCCGGGGCGTTGCAGGGTCGATAGCCGGTGCGCGACCTGTTCGATGCTCGCGCCGAAATGCTGCGACAAAGCTTCAAGATCGTGACGGCTGGCCTGCGCCTGCGCCAGAAAGGCGCCGTATGGCAGCAGGGCCGCCCCGGCAAAGTAGTTGGCCAGCCCCATCTTGGCGATTTCGCGGGCCGCGTCGGAATGGAACCGGGCCAGATCCAGCGTCGCGTCCAGCAGCGGCTCCTGCCTGCGCAGGGCCACCTGCAACAGCAGCTGAAAGGTCTGGGTCTGCGGCGGCACGCGGGCCGAGATATGCAGCGTACGGGTTTCCGGATCAAACAGCCGCAGCGCCTCCATGTCGGTGAAGGCGACGCCGATCCCGCTTTGCCCCAGCGCGTCAATGGCGCGGGCGTGGATCGGGGCGCTGTCGGTGCGGCCGGCAAAGTGTTCGGCGGCGCGGTCCACGGCGTCGATGTAATTATCGCAATAGTGAAAGAAATCGCGCACCTCCTCCCAGGGGGAGGGCGTGGCGCGGGCATCCTCACGGCCCAAGGCTTCGTCGAGCGAGGCAAGGCGTTCGTGCGCCTGTCGGTAGCTTTGGTGCAGCTTGATGAAGGCACGCGCGAGCCCCGGCGCGTTGGACGCCGCCAGCCGCACGTCCGCCAGCGGCGGCATGTCCCCCTCGAACAGCGGATCGGCCAGCGCCTCTGAGATGTCAGAGGCCAGCCGCTCCCCATCGCCTGACGAAAGCTCGGTCACGTCCATCCCGAATTCCCGCGCCAGCGCCACCACAACGGTGGTCGACACGGGGCGGTTATTGTTCTCCATCTGGTTGAGATAGGGCAGCGAAACCCCCAGCCGGGCGGCAAAGGCCTTTTGCGTCTGTCCCAGCTTCAGCCGCTGTTCGCGCAGCTTGGATCCGGCGTAGAGTTTTTGCGTGGCCATGGCGCGCGCCTTTTGCAACTTTGCATCAGCGTCAGACTAGCTTTGCAAAGGTCGGGCGGCAAGGCTACTCCGCAGGCTCGCCGCGCAACAGCACGGTGCGTTCGCGGCGGATCACCGCAAGGATGGACACCAGCCCCAGCAGCGCTGTGAGGAACATGATCCATAACAGCGGGAACGCACCCGTCTCGGCCGTCAGCATGGCACCGGCCAGCGCACTCAGCCCCGCGCCCCCGCCAATCATGATCGCCCCGCCCAGCCCCGAAGCAGTGCCCGCCAGATGCGGGCGCACCGACAGCATCCCGGCGGTGGAGTTCGGGATCGCAAGGCCATTGCCCAGCCCCACCAGCGTCATCAGCCCAAAAAAGCTCACCGGGCTGCCGTAGCCGGACATGAAGATCAGCAACGAGATCGCGCCGCCCACGGAATTTGCAATGCAGCCCCACATCACCATCGTGTTCACGCCAAAGCGCACAGCGTAGCGCCCGGTGATGAAGTTACCCGCAAAATACCCCACCGCCGGCGCGCCGAAAAAGAACCCAAGCACCGAGGGCGACATCCCGAACACTTCCTTGCCCACGAAAGGGGCGCCGCCCAGATAGGCAAAGAACGCGCCCGACGAGAAACCCGCCGCCAGTGCATAGCCCCAGAAACGCGGGCTGCGGAACAGCTCCGGATATTCGGCGAATTGCTGGGTGATGGATTTGCTGGACGGGATCGCCGTCTCGCCCATGTCGAACCACGCCAGAACGGCCGTCCCCAGACCCATCGCAAACAGCGCCCAGAAAACGGCCTGCCAGCCAAACCATTCGTCCAGCACCCCGCCCAATGCGGGCGAGATCATCGGCACCACGGCCATCCCCATCGTCACATAGCCGATCATCGACGCGGCCTGATCCTGATCGTACATATCGCGCACCGCGGCGCGGCTCAGCACCATGGCCGTGGCGATGGCGGCCTGCACCATGCGGAAGAACAGGAAAACTTCGATCGACGGCGCGTAGATGCAGCCGAGCGTGGCCGCCAGAAACACCATCAGCCCCCACAGGATCACCGGCCGCCGCCCGAATTTGTCCGACAGCGGCCCGACAAAGATCTGGAGCACTCCCGAGAACCCCAGATAGATCGCCACCGACAGCTGCATCACGGCGTAATCGGTGCCAAAATGCGTGGCCATCTTGGGCAGGCTGGGCAAAAACATGTTCATCACGCAGGCGGACATGCCGGCCAGCAGGATAAGCGTCAGAATGTGGGGCGGGGATCTGCGGTTGCCGAAACGAACGGGCGCCAGATCATTGCGTAAAGGAGCCATGCTACCGGAATTAGACCTGTCCCCCATGCTTGTCTACTCTTCGGGTTGTATTATTGATAATTAAATTGTGAACTAAAGCAGATTTGCAGTTAGCTGATCCGCACGTGAATATAGTTTGCAAATTTGCCAAATGGCGCTTTGTCTCCTCCGCGCGCTCCGGTACAAGCACGCCAACAGTCTCTCGGGAGGAGTGCGACCATGAAAGATATCCTGCAACAGCTTGACGACCGCCGTGAAACCGCCCGCCTGGGCGGCGGCCAGAAGCGGATCGACGCCCAGCACGGGCGCGGCAAGCTCACGGCGCGTGAGCGGGTGCACCTGCTGCTCGACGAGGGATCTTTCGAAGAGTTCGATATGTTCGTCACCCACCGCTGCACCGACTTCGGGATGGAGCAGGCAAAACCCGCGGGCGACGGTGTGGTCACCGGCTGGGGCACGATCAACGGGCGCCTCGTCTATGTGTTCAGCCAGGACTTCACCGTCCTTGGCGGCTCGGTATCTGAAACCCACGCCAAAAAGATCTGCAAGATCATGGATATGGCCGTGCAGAACGGCGCGCCCATCATCGGCATCAACGATTCCGGTGGCGCGCGCATCCAGGAAGGCGTCGACAGCCTTGCAGGTTACGGCGAGGTGTTCCAGCGCAATATCGAAGCCTCCGGCGTGGTGCCGCAGATTTCCGTTATCATGGGGCCCTGCGCGGGCGGGGCGGTCTATTCGCCCGCGATGACTGACTTCATCTTTATGGTCAAAGACAGCTCTTACATGTTCGTCACCGGCCCCGATGTGGTGAAAACCGTCACCAACGAACAGGTCACCGCCGAAGAACTGGGCGGCGCCAGCACGCACACCCGAAAATCCTCCGTCGCCGACGCGGCCTTCGAGAATGACGTCGAAGCGCTGGCCGAGGTCCGCCGCCTCGTCGATTTCCTGCCTGCCAACAATCAGGCCAAACCGCCCGTGCGGCCGTTCTTTGACGATCCCGCCCGGATCGAGCCCTCGCTCGACACGCTGGTGCCAGAGAACGCCAATACCCCCTACGACATGAAGGAGCTGATCCTCAAGCTCGCCGACGAAGGGGACTTCTACGAGATCCAGGAGGAATTCGCCAAGAACATCGTGATCGGCTTCGTCCGCATCGAAGGGCGCACCGTCGGTGTCGTTGCCAATCAGCCGATGGTGCTTGCGGGCGTGCTCGACATCGACAGCGCGCGCAAGGCCGCACGCTTCGTGCGTTTCTGCGACGCGTTCGAAATCCCGATCCTGACGCTGATCGATGTGCCCGGCTTCCTGCCGGGTACCTCTCAGGAATACGGCGGCGTCATCAAACACGGCGCGAAACTACTGTTCGCCTACGGCGAGGCGACCGTGCCCATGGTCACCGTCATCACCCGCAAGGCCTACGGCGGCGCCTATGTGGTCATGGCGTCCAAACACCTGCGCTCTGATTTCAACTACGCATGGCCCACCTCTGAAATCGCGGTGATGGGCGCGAAGGGCGCGACCGAAATCATTCACCGCGCCGATCTGAATGACCCCGAAAAACTTGCCCAGCATACCGCGGATTACGAAGAGCGCTTTGCCAATCCCTTCGTCGCGGCGGAGCGTGGGTTCATCGATGAGGTCATCCAGCCCCACACCACCCGCAAACGCATCGCGCGCGCTTTTGCCAGCCTGCGCAACAAGAAAACCACGCGCCCGTGGAAAAAGCACGACAACATCCCGTTGTAGAACCGCCCATGCCCCTGCACCCTTTCAAAAATACCTTGCGCGGCCTTCTCTGCGCGCGCGACGCGGGAACTTCCGCGCCGCCCTCGCCGTTGGGCGCTAAAGGAGTGTGCGATGGCCAAGGACAGACCCAGCATCAAGGACGAGGATACCTACGAGGCGTTGCGCGCCGATGGGGCGTCCAAGCAAAAGGCGGCGGCGATTGCCAATGCGAAAGCCAGCGACGATCAGAACCCGTCGCGCAAGGGGGGCAAGCAGCCGCCCTACGAGGAGTGGACACGCGACGCGCTGTACGAACGGGCGCAGGAGCTGGACATCGACGGGCGCTCGGATATGGACAAATCCGAATTGATAGAGGCGCTGCGCAGCACCTGATCGGCATCGCGGCAGCTGTCATGCTCAGCACCGCTGCTCAGGCTGAGGATGTGCCATCCGGCCAAGACGTCACGCTGCATGAAGTGCTTGTTGACCGTCAGGGGGAGGCGACATGGCTGCGCTTTCGCTTTCTTGCGCCGCAGATCGGCCGCGAAGAAGGACAGGTCGGTTTCGATGTGGCGGGCGAGGACATGCTGCATCTGTGCGACACGCTCGCTCTTCCATACATGCATGAATACACCCTCACGGGGGACCGCATCGTGATCTCCTTCATGGACCGGATCACGGAATTCAGCGTGCCCGACCCCGACGCCACGCAGTTTTTCGAGGCTTTTCGCCCTGTGGACGGTGCCTGCATGTGGGATGAATTCTGATGGGTGCACAATATCTTGCGGCTGGCAGTTCATGTGGACAAAGTTTTGCGGCTTTGGCGTCACAGATCATCGCGCAGAAACTATCCACATATCCACAAACCCGCCACTCGCGTATGATGCGCGCGGGTGACACTTCTTTGTCGTCCGCAATCCATGCGGGAACAATGGCAGGTTTCAAACGTCTGTCCCGCACAAACAGTGACAGGAGAAACAGATGTCGAAGAGCATCAAACTATTGGCAGCATTCGGCCTTATCGCCGCAGTTGCCGCCTGTGCAAAAGAGCAGCAGGTCGAAGAATTTGTCGTGGTTGATCCAGAGCCGATCAGCCAGGAGCCTGTGTTCACAGGTAAATACAAGTAAGCGACAGACGGGGCGGGCGTTTGCGTCCGCCCCGACCGCCCCGATCGCGGGGGGCGTGGCATGGCCCTAGACTACATGCTCAAACACCGCGGATTTCCGGGTCGTCTGCCCGGCACCGATTTCCAGTTCACCCTGCGCCGCGCCAATCCCAAGGGCGCTACGCCGATCACCCGGCGCGAGCGTCGGTCTGACCGGCGGGCGCCTGACAGACGCGCGGACGAAGCATTCATGCGCGCCTTGTGGGAGCATTTCGGCGACGCGCCATTCGAGCGCGGCAATCTGGATGCGGGGCGTCTGTCGTGGCTTTTCGGGCGCGAGGTTCTGCCTGCCACCGATCCGTTTGACCCCGCCGATTACGAGGCGATGCTGGTACTGGATCCGGCGGCGATCCGCGCGTCCTTTCCCGATGTGATTGACGGGTGAGGGCGGAATGATGCGCACCGCCTTCCCGCAGATCGGCCAGAACCGGCCAAGGTTTCTGAAAAATATATTCTGCGTGGAACATGTGCCCGCGTCCGGAGTTTTCTGTCGGATATTGACAGATAAAGGATACGCAAAATGGCACATCTCGCAAAGATCACGGCACTTGTCTCTCTCACGGCCCTCGCGGCTTGCGGCGACACCATCGGGGAGCAGGCGCTGGGCGGTGCAGCCATCGGCGCAGGTGCCGCAGCCATCACAAACGGCAGCCTTGCGCAGGGCGCGGCCATCGGTGCCGGCGCCAATGTGCTGGCCTGCCAGACAGACGTGGTCGCCTGCGACTGATCGTCGACGTTCGAAACAACAAACGGTCGGCACCCGCATGGATGCCGACCGTCCCACGCCCGCCCGCCTCTCGCGCGCAGGTCTGCTCTGCTTAGAACGCGAAAGTCACCGAGGCGCCGATGCGATTGGCGTCAAAAGTCTCTCCGGTCGAGGTCTCGCTTTCCAGATAGATGTATTCGATGCCGTAGGTCAGACTGTCGGTCGGCTGGTAGAAGGCGTTGAGGTGCAGCGACCGCAGATCGGTGAAATCATTGAGGTCGCCCGCGACGCCGGTGCCGCCACTGGCCAGATCATAGCTTTCGTTGCCGAGCGCGAGCCCGACGTTCCATTTCTCCCCGATGTCCTGCCGGAATTCGAGCGTGAAGCCGTCGGCGTCGTTTGTCACCCCGCCAACAACGCGATCCCCGCCGCCGATCAGCAGATTGCCGAGCGCCTCACCGGTGACGTAGGTGGCCGAGAATGTGCCACCTTCCCATGGGCTTACGCTGCCCGACAGGGTCAGGCCGTTGGTGTCGTATTCGGTGCCGCCGTCGTTGAAGGTGCCCGCGAGAGCTGCGGCACGCAGGGAGTAATTCTCACCCCGGTAGAGGGCTGCAGCGGTGACGACCGGATCACTGCTCTCGCCCGCTGCTTCCTCGATCGAGCCGGAAAAGGTAAAGCCGTTGCCCGCATTGTAGGTGTAGCGGATCTGCGGCACGCGGGCAAAGGTCACGCCGACCGGCCCGTTGAAATCAGCCGTGGTCGGGTAATGCACAAGCGGCATGAAGTTCGTCCAGAACTGCCCGAACAGCAGCGCGTCGGCGATTTCGATGTTCGCGTGGCGCAGGCGCAGGGTGGGCGAGGTCGAGGTTTCGGAGCCGCTGAACAGGTCGAATTCGAGCTGCGTCTCGACTTTGCCGACGCCCGTTTCGGTGGCCGAACGGATGCCGAAGCGCGAGACCCGCACGCTGGTGTCGAATTCGCCGTCGGTGGCAAAGGCGTCCTCGCCCACGCGGCCCGCGCGCGACAGATCGCCCTGGGCAAAGTCAAAATCATAGAAGGTCTCGAAACGGACAAAGCCGTAGACCTCTACGGTGGTGCCATCGCCGATGTTGAACGTCGTCGCGCGGTTGCGGTCATCGGCCTCAAGGGCGGCCACGCGGGTGCGCAGCTCTTCGATTTCGGTGCTTTGGGCCTGTGCCTCGCTGACCGTCAGCGCGATGCCGACCGTCAGCAGGGCGCAGGGCACGACGGCCCATTTTCTGTTTGGTTTGTCTGTCATCTGGATCTCCCCGGGGATTGTGCACATCGCGGCCACCGTGGCCGGGCGTGTGATCCTGACGCTGCGGCACTTGAGCGCTCACCCACAAATCACAGGTTGCGGAGCGTGCGTGAGACTGCCGCCGCGGCGCCCGCCCGCTCGCAGGGCCGTGACGCTTCGTGTGGGCGCGCGGCTCAATTGCGCATGGCGCAAACGCCGTGCCGTGCGCCGGGAGCGGCCTATTCGGTCACGCCCCCATCACAACGCGGCGAGGTGCGTGCCGCCGACCGCGCCCGCTGCTTTTGGTGCCCGGTGACAACCGCCAGCGCCCCCCTCATCCCCTTCAAGGAGCCCACCGCATGTTCAAAAAGATACTAATCGCCAACCGCGGCGAAATTGCCTGCCGCGTCATCAAAACCGCGCGCAAGATGGGCATCCAGACCGTCGCGATCTATTCCGATGCCGACCGTTCGGCGCTGCACGTGCAGATGGCGGACGAGGCCGTGCACATCGGCCCGCCGCCCGCCAACCAATCCTACATCGTCATCGACAAGGTGATGGAGGCGATCAAATCCTCGGGCGCGCAGGCGGTGCACCCCGGCTACGGCTTCCTGTCTGAAAACGCCAATTTCGCCGACGCGCTCGAAGCCGCGGGCGTTGCCTTTGTCGGCCCACCCAAGGGCGCGATCGAGAAGATGGGCGACAAGATTACCTCGAAAAAGATCGCCCAGGACGCGGGCGTCAGCACCGTGCCCGGCTACATGGGCCTGATCGCCGACGCCGATGAGGCGGTGAAGATCTCCAACGAGATCGGCTATCCGGTAATGCTCAAGGCATCTGCGGGCGGCGGCGGCAAGGGCATGCGCATCGCGTGGAACGACGATGAGGCGCGCGAGGGGTTTCAGTCGTCCAAAAACGAGGCCGCCAACAGCTTTGGCGATGACCGCATCTTTATCGAGAAATTCGTGACGCAACCGCGCCACATCGAAATCCAGGTACTCTGCGATGCGCATGGCAACGGCATCTATCTGGGCGAGCGGGAGTGTTCGATCCAGCGCCGCAACCAGAAGGTCGTCGAAGAGGCGCCGTCGCCCTTCCTCGATGAAGCGACCCGCAAGGCGATGGGCGAGCAGGCCGTCGCACTGGCGCAGGCCGTAGGCTACACCTCGGCGGGCACGGTGGAATTCATCGTCGACGGGGACAAGAATTTCTATTTCCTCGAGATGAACACCCGTCTGCAGGTGGAACATCCGGTGACCGAGCTGATCACCGGTGTCGATCTGGTCGAACAGATGATCCGCGTCGCCAATGGTGAGCCACTTACCATGACGCAGGACGACGTGAAGCTGACGGGCTGGGCCATCGAGAACCGGCTCTATGCCGAGGATCCCTACCGTGGGTTCCTGCCCTCCATCGGGCGTCTGACCCGCTACCGCCCGCCGCAGGAGGTCGCCGCAGGCCCGCTGCTGGACAACGACAAATGGCAGGGGGAGGCGCCAAGCGCCGAGATGGCCGTGCGCAACGATACCGGCGTCTACGAGGGCGGCGAGATCAGCATGTACTACGACCCGATGATCGCCAAACTGTGCACATGGGCGCCGACCCGCGCCGAGGCGATCGAGCGGATGCGCGTGGCGCTCGACAGCTTTGAGGTCGAAGGGATCGGGCATAACCTGCCGTTCCTGAGCGCCGTGATGGATCACCCGATCTTTATCGACGGCACCATGACCACGGCGTTCATCGAGGAGCAGTATCCCGACGGGTTCGAAGGGGTCGAGTTGGCGGAGAGTGAACTGAAGCGCATCGCCGCCGCGACCGCCGCCATGCACCGCGTGGGCGAGATCCGCCGCGCGCGCGTGTCGGGCCGCATGGACAACCATGAGCGCAAGGTCGGCAGCGATTGGAACGTGGCCGTGCAAGGCCATTCGTTCGACGTGGTGATTTCCGCCGACCCCGCGGGGGCGAGCGTTGCCTTTGACGACGGCAGCACTTTGCGCGTCTCGGGCGATTGGACGCCGGGCATGTCATTGGCCGAGATGACCGTGGCGGATGCGCCGCTGGTGCTGAAGGTCGGCAAGATCTCGGGCGGGTTCCGGGTGCGCACGCGCGGCGCGGACCTCAAGGTGCATGTGCGCACGCCTTTGCAGGCGGAAATGGCGCGCAAGATGCCGGTAAAGGTGCCGCCGGACACGTCGAAAATGCTGCTCTGCCCGATGCCGGGTCTGGTGGTGAAACTCGACGTGGCCGAGGGCGACGAGGTGCAGGAGGGTCAGGCGCTGTGCACCATCGAGGCGATGAAGATGGAAAACATCCTGCGCGCCGAGCGCAAGGGTGTGGTGTCCAAGATCAACGCCGCCGCCGGTGACAGCCTCGCCGTCGACGACGTCATCATGGAGTTCGAATAGGGTGGATTGCGGACCGCGCACAGTCACGCCGGGGCAGATGCCTCAGCTGCCTTGCGCGGTCTCCTTGCGCTCGCGGATCTCGCGCTGGCGCATCGGCATCTTGTCGATGCTGGCGGTGATTTCGCGCACGTCCCACGGAAACGGTTTGCGCAGCTTGAGCTGCCCGTCCTTGCCCACCAGCGTCAGCATGAAGCCGCGCGGCCGCATGCGCAGCCGGATGTCGCTGCGCGCGTCGGGGTCGGTGTCGGTGATCACGACCACGTCACGCTCCGCCAGACGGGCGGCATCAACGGCGATCAGCTCCATCTGTTCGATGAAGGCCGGGTCGTTCGCGCTGTCGGCAAAGACGACAACGGGGCGGTTTTTCCATTTGAATTCGGCTAAATCTGTCTGCGTTGCGTCAACGATCAGCAGGCCAGCCGGGTTTTCCTGCGGGGTCTGCGCCTGCGCCGATGCGGCAAAAGCGGCAATGAAAACAGCCGATAAGATCGATTTCATAAGCTCTCCTTCGCCGATTAATATAAGCGCGCATTTGTCGATTGCGAATGCCGCAGGCGCGTTTTTCCCCATTAAGCCCGCTGCAAGGGATTTTGTCGCATGAGTGTCGCGACACAGTCTTTGGGTCCGCTTTTTGCGGTCCTTTGTAACGGGGGGTTACGCGGCATCATGGATATTCTTCTGCACACCGGGGCGCACCGCACCGGCACGACCAGTTTTCAGCACTATCTGCGCGCCAATCGCGATGCGCTGCTGGCCGATGGCACCGCCCTGTGGGAGCCTGAGACGCTGCGCCCCAACATGTTTTCGGGCCTGTTCCAGAAAGAGCGGATGCAGAACGGGCGCAACCTGCAACGCCGCGCCATGGGGCGCGTCAAGATGCACGCGACGCAGGCCCGTAGGGCAGGGGCGGAGCGGTTGGTGATCTCCGAGGAAAACATGATCGGCGCGCCGCGGGCGTGTCTGCGGGCTGGGGTGATGTATCCCGGTGTGGGCGAACGGCTTGCCCGGCTTGGCACCGCATTCGAGGGGCGCATCGCCCGCGTCGTGCTGACGATCCGCTCGCAAGAGCTGTGGTGGGGGTCGGTGATGTCCTACGCCATCGGGCGCGGGCATCCGGTGCCGCCGCCCGAGCGGCGCGCGCAGATCGCCGCGCATCCGCGCACCTGGCGCGATGTGATTACCGACATGGCCTGCGCGCTGCCGGGCGCAGAATTGATCGTTGTTCCGTTTGAGCGGGTCGCGGGGCAAGCCGATGTGCTCTACACCGCGCTGACCGATCGCGCGGCGCCGGGCATTGGTGCGGGTGTCTGGCTGAACCGCGCGCCGGATCTGGCGCGCCTGCACCGCGAAATGGACGAGGCGGGGCTGCCGCGCGAGGCGCTGGGGGCGACCCACGACGGACGGTGGACCCCCTTCACGCCCGCAGAGGCCGCGATGCTGCGCGAGGCCTACGCCGACGATATGATGTGGCTCACCGCCGGGGCGGACGGGCTGGCAACACTGACAGAGGAAACCACCCGCGACAGAGCAGGCCCAAGCCTGCCGGGCGAGGTACTGACAAAAGGACATGAGCATGAGCGAAGACCCAAAGCAGACATGGCGCGATCTGGCTGAAAGCGAACTGCGCGGTCGCGCGGTGGATGATCTGACCTGGCACACGCTGGAAGGCATCCCGGTGCAGCCGCTCTATACGGCGGATGACCTCGACGGGGTGGACCATCTGGGCGGTATCCCTGGTCAGGCGCCATTCACGCGCGGGGTGAAGGCCACGATGTACGCGGGCCGTCCCTGGACGATCCGCCAATACGCGGGCTTTTCCACCGCCGAGGAATCCAACGCCTTCTATCGCCGCGCGCTGGCGGCGGGGCAGCAGGGGGTGTCGGTGGCCTTCGATCTGGCGACGCACCGCGGCTACGACAGCGATCATCCGCGCGTCGAGGGGGATGTGGGCAAGGCCGGTGTCGCCATCGATTCAGTCGAGGACATGAAAATCCTCTTTGACGGTATCCCGCTGGATAAAGTCAGCGTTTCCATGACGATGAACGGTGCGGTCATCCCGATCCTCGCCAATTTCATCGTCGCGGGTGAAGAGCAGGGCGTCGACCGGGCCGCGCTCTCGGGCACCATCCAGAACGACATTCTCAAAGAGTTCATGGTGCGCAACACCTACATCTATCCGCCCGAGCCCTCGATGCGGATCATCGCGGACATCATCGAATACACCGCCAACGAGATGCCGAAATTCAACTCCATCTCGATCTCGGGCTACCACATGCAAGAGGCCGGTGCGAACCTCGTGCAGGAGCTAGCCTTTACCCTCGCTGACGGACGTGAATACGTGCGCACCGCCATCGCGGCGGGCATGGACGTGGATAAATTCGCCCCGCGCCTGAGCTTCTTCTTTTGCATCGGCATGAATTTTTTCATGGAGGCGGCAAAGCTGCGCGCCGCGCGTCTGCTGTGGTCGCGCATCATGGCGGAATTCGAGCCGAAGAACCCCAAGTCCTCGATGCTGCGCACCCATTGCCAGACCTCGGGCGTCAGCCTTGCAGAGCAGGACCCCTACAACAACGTCGTGCGCACCGCCTATGAGGCGATGAGCGCGGTGCTGGGCGGCACGCAGTCGCTGCATACCAACTCGCTCGATGAGGCGATCGGCCTGCCGACGGATCACTCGGCCCGCATTGCGCGCAACACGCAGCTGATCCTGCAGGAAGAAACCGGCGTGACCAATGTGGTCGATCCGCTGGCGGGCAGCTACTACGTCGAGAAACTGACCGCCGATCTGGCCGATGCGGCGTGGAAGCTGATCGAGGAAGTCGAAGAGCTGGGCGGCATGACCAAGGCCGTCGCCTCCGGCATGCCCAAGCTGCGGATCGAAGAGGCCGCCGCCGAGCGTCAGGCGGGCATCGACCGGGGCACCGAGGTGATCGTCGGCGTGAACAAGTACCGTCGCGACAAGGAGGACGAGATCGACATTCTCGACGTCGATAACGTCGCCGTGCGCGACAGCCAGATCAAGCGGTTGGAAAGCATCCGCGCGACACGGGACGCCGACGCCTGCACGGCAGCCCTTGCCGAGGTGACCCGCACCGCCCGCGAGGGCGGCAACCTGCTTGCCGCCGCCGTCGAAGCCGCCCGCGCACGGGCTTCCGTAGGAGAAATCAGCATGGCCATGGAAGAAGAATTCGGGCGCCACCGCGCCGAGGTCAAAACCCTCGCCGGCGTCTACGGCGCCGCCTACGAGGGCGACGCAGGCTTTGCCGCGATCCAGAAATCGGTCGAGGATTTTGCCGAGACCGAGGGCCGCCGCCCGCGTATGCTGGTGGTCAAGATGGGCCAGGACGGCCACGATCGGGGCGCCAAGGTCATCGCGACCGCCTTTGCCGATATCGGGTTCGACGTGGACGTGGGCCCGCTGTTCCAGACGCCCGCCGAGGCCGCGCAGGACGCCGTCGACAACGATGTACACGTCATCGGCATCAGCTCTCAGGCGGCGGGACACAAGACGCTCGCGCCACAGCTTGTCAAAGCCCTCAAGGACGCAGGCGCGGAGGATATCATCGTGATCTGTGGCGGGGTCATCCCGCAGCAGGATTACCAATTCCTCTATGACGCAGGGGTCAAGGCGATCTTTGGCCCCGGCACCAACATCCCCACGGCGGCGCAGGATATCCTCAAGCTGATCTCGGCGGCGCGCGGCTAGGTGCTGCGGCTCGACCACATCGCGATTGCCGCACAGACGCTGGAGGAAGGCGTCGCCTGGGCCGAAGCGCGTCTGGGCGTCGCGATGGGGCCGGGCGGGCGGCACGCGCGCTACGGCACGCACAACCGGCTGCTGGGTCTGGCGGAGGGCCTCTATCTTGAGGTCATTGCGCCGGAGCCGGGGGCGCCCTCGGACGGGCCGCGCTGGTTCGGGCTGGATGAGTTTACCGGGCCACCGCGGTTGGCGAATTGGATTTGTGCGGCGGATCCCTTTACCCCGTGGCTGCGCCACGGGATGAGGGCCGTGCCGATGCAGCGCGGCGATCTGCGCTGGGATATGGGCGTGCCGGAGGATGGCCGCCTGCCGATGGGCGGTGCCTTTCCCACGGTGCTGCACTGGCATAGCGACAGCCCGCCGGGACAGGCGCTGCTTGCGTCCGGTTGCGCGCTGAGCCGGCTGACGGTCCAGCACCCGGATGCGGAGGGCATCGCGGCAGAACTTGCGGGTGCGCTGACCGACCCGCGCATCGGTTTTGTTACCGGGCCTGCGATGCTGACGGCGCAGATCTCCACCCCGAATGGCCTCGTCACCCTGTGATGATCCGCGACGCAGGTCCCGGCGATCTGCCCGCCATCGGCGCGCTCTGGAACGCGATGATCCGTGACACCACGGCGACCTTCACGACGCAGGAGAAAACGCCAGATGATCTTGCCGCCCTGCTGGCGGCGCGCCCCGGTTCGATGCTGGTGGCTGAAGCCGACGGAATCGCGGGCTTTGTCACATGGGGGCCGTTTCGGGGCGGGCCGGGCTACGCCCATACGGCCGAGCATACGATCATCACCGCGCGACCCGGTGTCGCGGCCCCGCTGATGAGGGCTGCCCTCGCGCGGGCGCACCAACAGGGCCTGCACCGCATGGTGGCCGCGATCAGCGGTGAAAATGCCCGCGCCATTGCGTTTCACACCCGAATGGGATTTGCAAAGACCGGGCATTTGCCGCAGGTAGGGCGCAAACAGGGGCGCTGGCTGGACCTGATCCTGATGACCGCCGCGTGCAAAGCGCCCTGACATCCGCACCGCAAAAGGCTAGGCTGCCCCCATGTCGATCTGGACCCGCATCTCCGACGCGCTGGCGGCGCTGACCTCGGGCGAAGGGCTGGCGCAGGTGTTCGACCGTCTGCGCACCCCGCCCGAACGCTCGGTCGCTTTCACCATCGCGGTGATCGCGCTGGGCGCAAAGATGGCCAAGGCCGACGGCACCGTCACCCGTGATGAGGTCACGGCCTTTCGCGAGGTTTTCCAGATCGCTGACGCCGACGCCGCGGGGGCCGCGCGGGTGTTCAACCTCGCGCGCACCGATGTGACCGGGTTTGACGATTACGCCCGCCGCATCCGCGCGATGTTTGGCGAGGATACCGCGATCCTGTCGGATCTGATGGAGGGGCTTTTCCACATCGCCATGGCGGACGGTGTGTATCATCCCAACGAAAACGCCTTTCTCGAAGAGGTGGCCGCGATTTTTGCCCTGCCCGAAGGGGATTTCGAAGCTCTGCGAGCGCGGTTTGTGCCCAATAGCTCGCCCCTGCCGCACACGGTGCTGGGCATCGCGCCGACGGCCAGCGTCGAGGAGGCGCGCGCCGCCTACCGCCGCCTTGTGCGCGACAACCATCCTGACGCGCTGACCGCGCGCGGTCTGCCGGAAGAAGCCATCAAGCTGGCCGAAAAGCGGATGATCGACATCAACCGCGCCTGGGCCACGATTTCCGGTAAAGCTACGTGAGCGCGCTGCGCATCGCGACCTACAATGTCGAATGGTTTGCGGCGCTGTTTGACGAGGACGACCGGCTTTTCGACGACGGGGCCTGGTCTGCGCGCTGGGACGTGACGCGCGCGCAGCAGACGGCGGCGCTGGGGCGCGTGTTTCAGGCGCTGGATGCCGATGCGGTCATGGTGATCGAGGCGCCCGATGCGGGCAAACACCACGACGGTGCACTGGCGCTGCGCCGCTTTGCGGAACGCTTTGGGCTCCGGGCGCGCGAGGCGGTGATCGGCTTTGTCAACGACACGCAACAGGAAATCGCGTTGATGTACGATCCTGATCGGCTGAGCGTGCGCCACGATCCGCAAGAGGCCCCCGACGCGCCGCGCTTTGACAAGACGCTTCATATTGATCTGGACATCGACGCTGAGCGCGGTGCGGTGATCTTTTCCAAACCGCCGCTGGAACTGGCGGTCGAGACGCGCGGGGGCTTTGCCTTTCGCATGATCGGCGCGCATCTGAAATCCAAGGCGCCTCACGGCGCGCGCGACGAGGCCCACGCGATGCAGATCGCCATCGCCAACCGGCGCAAACAGCTGGCACAGGCGATCTGGCTGCGCGCGCGGGTAACGCAGCATCTGTCAGACCGCACGCCGTTGATGGTGATCGGCGATCTCAACGATGGGCCGGGGCTCGATGCGTTCGAGGATCTGTTTGGCTGCTCCTCGGTCGAGATCGTGCTGGGGCAGGGGGGCGCGCCGCCGCTGTACGATCCGCACGCCGCCATGGCGCTGGGCCACCCGCTGGCCGCTGCCCCCACGACCGCGCGCTTTTACCTCAAACACGAGGAGCGGTATCTGCAGGCGCTGCTCGACTACATCATGGTGAGCGCGGATCTGCGGGCGCGCGGCGCGCGCTGGCGTATCCTGCACCCGATGGACGATCCCGCCTGCTGGGCCGATGCGGGGTTGCGCGACGCGCTGATTGCCGCCTCCGATCATTTTCCGGTTTTACTGACGCTGGATATCTAGAGTTTGGGAATCCGTCTGCGACCTCCTATATTCAGGGGTATGAGACAGATATTTTGCTTCCTCGCCGTCACGGCACTCGCCAACCCCGCCGCAGCGCAAGACGACGGCCCCTCGCTGATGGAACGCGGGGCGCAGCTGTTTTTCGAAGGGCTGCTGGAGGAGATGGCCCCCGCCATCGACGGCATGGCCGAGCTGATGGAAGAGGCAGGGCCCGCGCTGGAAAGCTTTGTCACCGAGATGGGGCCAAAGCTGCGCGCGGTGCTGGAGGAGGTCGAGGATTGGTCCGCCTATGAGGCGCCCGAGGTGCTGCCCAACGGCGATATCATCATCCGTCGCAAGCCCGACGCGCCCCTGCCCGACGCGCCCGAGCGGGACGCGCCACAACAGGACATGCCGCAGATCGAGCTGTAGTCAGCGGCGCGCTTTTTTCACCGTGGCCGTCGCCTCGAGGCTGGCGGCGAGCGAGTTGAAGCGCGCCTCCGCCACCTCGCCAAAGAGCGGCATCATGTCGGGGGCAAGCCGCAGATACAGCTCTTTCTTCTTGGGATGCCAGCGCAGCTCCCCCAGATCGCCGTCCTTATCCGCCCACAGCATCGCACCAAAACGCATCGCCTTGCCAAGAATTTCGGCGTCGCGCCGCGTAGCCTCATCGACCATCTCGAACAGATCGGCAAAGCGCGAATTCTCGCGCTTGTTGGAGTAGCGGTGCAAAAGGGCCAGACCCAGATAGATCCGCTCGGCGTGTTTGATGCCGCCCATATTGGCGCGGGTGGCGTTGTCGAAACAGACCTCGGCGCGGTAGTCGGGATGCGCGCGCCAGCTGACGTCATGCAGCAGGCAGGCCGCCTTGATCAGCCGTTTGCGCGGGGCCGACGCGCTGCGAAAGAGCGGCAGGATGAAGTTGTAAAGCGTGCGGCCAAAGCCCGGCACGCGGGCGTCCTTGGCTTCGGCAAAACGGCACGCCTCGATCAGCGGATCGCGGTCGCGCAGGCGCTGGGGCATCTGCTCATAGAGCATCCCCTCGCGGATGCCATAGCTGGATATCGCGATGTCCTTGGGCTTGAACGTCTTGACCAGACGGCTGAGCACTTCGGCGGCAAAGGGGACGAGCGACGCGCGGCCCGACGAAATGCCCGCCTCAAGCCGCAGCTCTTCCATGTTGGATTTCTTGATGAATTTGACCGTTTCGCGCACGCTTTCGCGGGTCATGCGGTATTCGTGCAGCACCATCAGCGGATAGCCCTGGCGGATCATGTCGATGCGTGCGATGGCGCGCCACGAGCCGCCCACGAGGAATAGGCGGTCGCGCTGCTTGCCCATCTTTTCGGCCAGCTGCTCCATCGTTTCCTTGATGTAGGGCTCGCGCGCCTTGGCACCGCCCTTGATGTCGCGCAGTTTCAGCGGGCCGAGGTTGGAGGTTACGCGCCGCCCCACGCGCCCGCCGGAGATCTCCGCCAGCTCCATCGACGATCCGCCAATGTCGCAGACCAGCCCGTAGGCGCCGGGCCAGCCCAGCAGCACGCCCTGCGCCGAGAGCCGCGCCTCTTCCTCGCCGTCGATGGTCCAGATGCGCAGACCGGTTTCGCGCAGCACGTCCTCACGGAACGCGCGCCCGTCACTGGCGTCGCGCACGGCCGCCGTGGCCACGACGGTCAGCTCACTCAGCCCCATACCGTCGGCCAGCGCCGAAAACCGGTGCATCGCCGACAGCGCGCGCGCGCGCCCCTCGGGCGACAGATGCCCCGTCTCGGCCATGCCGGCGCCGAGCGCGCACATGATTTTTTCGTTGTAGAAATACGCGGGCGACCGCGCGGCGCCGTCAAAGACCACCAATCGCACGGAGTTCGAGCCCACATCAACCACGCCCACGCGGCGCAGGGCACGGGCCGACGGATCCTCGAACAGGGGTTTTCCAAAGAGGCCCAGATCGGCCACGCCGGTTTCGGGGACGGCAGGTTTGGCAGGGTCGGTCATGCACGCTCCGGATCCGGGATCTGGCGGGAAACTGGCGCATGTGATCCGCGCGGTCAATGGCGCAGTGGCGTCAGGGGCCGGTGAATTATCCGCAACGGCGGCGCGTGGGAAGGGCGGGGGATTTAGGTATTTGGAAAAGGGTGCAGGGGGGGGGCGGCGCCTAGTCTTCGGTGTGGGTGAGTTTGGGGACGTCGGCGGCACCCGCGCTGCCGCGGCCCGACAACGAGGGGTTTTCCATGAAGAAGCGGTGGCAGTTGAAGGCGAATTGCCCTTCGGGCAAAGCCGGGCGGGTGAAGCTGCCGTCGGGGGCCATGACCCAGCTTTGCGCGATGTCGGCGAGGTTGGCGGCGAGGATCTGGCTGACGATCTGCGCCTGCACGGTGGCGTTGTTGATCTCGACCAGTGTTTCAACCCGGCGGTTGAGGTTGCGGCCCATCCAGTCGGCGGAGGAGATGAACACCCGCGCCTTTTTGTGCGGCAGGCCGTGGCCGTTGCCAAAGCACACGATGCGGGAGTGTTCGAGAAAACGGCCAACGATGGATTTCACGCGGATGTTCTCGCTGAGCCCCGCCACACCCGGGCGCAGACCGCAGATGCCGCGGATGACGAGGCTGATCTGCACGCCCGCCTGGCTTGCGGCGTAGAGCGCGTCGATCACCTCGGCATCGACGAGGCTGTTCATCTTGGCCCAGATCATCGCGGGCTTGCCGTTCTGTGCATGGGCGGCTTCGGCGGCGATAAGCTCCAGCAGGCGCGGTTTGAGCGTCGTGGGGGAGATCGCGAGATTGTCGAGCCCGTCGGGCGGTGCGTAGCCTGACAGGTAGTTGAACACTTTGGTCGCGTCGCGCCCCAGCGCCTTGTCGCAGGTAAAGAGCGACAGGTCGGTGTAGATGCGCGCGGTGATCGGGTGATAATTTCCGGTGCCGTAGTGGGTGTAGGTCACCAGCTCATCACCCTCGCGGCGCACCACGGTCGAGATTTTTGCGTGGGTTTTCAGATCGATAAAGCCGTAGACCACATGCGCGCCCGCGCGTTCCAGCCTGCGCGACTGGCGGATGTTGGCGGCCTCGTCAAAGCGGGCCTTGAGCTCGACCAGGGCGGTGACGGATTTGCCGTCCTCGGCGGCCTCGCACAGGGCCTCGACGATGGGGCTGTCGCGCGACGTGCGGTAGAGGGTCTGTTTGATCGCCACCACATTGGGATCGCGCGCGGCCTGTTGCAGGAAACGCACCACCATGTCGAAGGTCTCATACGGGTGGTGCAGCAGCATGTCCTTTTGGCGGATGGCGGCGAACATGTCGCCTTCGTGGTCCATCACCCGCTCGGGCACGCGGGGAGAAAAGACGGGCCAAAGCAGATCGGGGCGGTCATCGGTCACCAGTTCGGACAGATCGTCGATCCCGATCATGCCGTCGATCTCGATCACGTCCTGCGGCTCGACCCCCAGTTCGTGCATGATGAGCGCCATGAGCTTTGGTGGCGCGCCGGCCGAATGGGTCATGCGCACCACCTCGCCCCGGCGGCGGCGTTTGAGCGCGACCTCGAATTCGCGCACCAGATCCTCCGCCTCGTCCTCAAGCTCCAGATCGCTGTCGCGCAGGACGCGGAAGGCGAAATGGTTTTTCAATTTGTAGCCGGGAAAGAGGTCGGGGATTTTCAGGGCCAGCAGATCCTCAAGCGGGAGGAAACGTTTGCACCCCTCCGGCGCGGGCAGTGCGACAAAGCGGTCGATCTGCGCGGGGATCGGCAGCAGCGCCTGCAGCGGGCGCTTGTCGCGCGTTCGCTCCAGCTGCACGGCCAGCGCAAAACCGGTGTTGGGGATGAAGGGGAAGGGGTGCGCGGGGTCGATCGCCAACGGCGAGAGCACCGCAAAGACACGCTCTAGAAACGTCGTGTCGAGCGCCTTGAGGTCATCCGCGTCGAGGTCATTCGGCCCTTCGAGCATGATGTTCTGCGCGTCCATCTCGCGCAGCAGATCGGCCAGCACGCGCTGTTGCGTGGTCATCAGGGCGCGGGCGTTTTCGTTGATCAGCACCAATTGCTCTGCGGGGCTAAGGCCGTCGGCGGCGGGGGTGGTGTTGCCCGCGCGCGCCAATTCACGCAGGCCCGCGACGCGCACGGTGTAGAATTCATCGAGGTTGTCGGCAGAAATCGACAGGAAGCGCAGGCGTTCCAGCAGCGGCACGCGCGGGTTCTCGGCCTCCTCCACGACGCGCCAGTTGAAGCCCAGCCAACTCAGCTCACGGTTCTGGAACCGGCCCGGACCCGTCAGATCAAGATCCGGCAGGGGCAGGGCATCGGCGAAGGGGGCGGTCAGGAAATCGGCGTCGGACATGGGTGTGCCTTGGCAGGGGAGTGTGACGGGCGTGTGACGGTGGGCTGACTATCGCGCGGGGGCCGTGCCCTTGTCCAGCGCGGCAGAGGCCAGCGCGCGGGTCAGCGGGCGTTTCGTCGCCAGCCCGTAGGCGTCGATGGCGGCGACTGTGTCACGCGCGGCGGCAAAGGAGCGCTCGATCCGGGGCAGCAGGAAGGGCACCACATCGGCGGGCGGGAACAGCTGGCGGTCGGCAAAGAGTTTCACCAGAAGTGCTGCCAGCAGCGCGTCATCCGGCGCGTCGATCTGCGCCTCCAGCGTGCCTGCGATGCGGCTTTGCAGATCGGGCAGGGGGAGCGCCCAATGGGCGGCGGGGCCGGTGCCTGTCAGCAGCAGGGTGCCGCCGCTGGCAAGCGTCAGGTTGTGCAGGTGGAACAGGGCGGTCTGCGCCTCTGCCTGCGTTGCGATGCGGGGGATGTCCTCCACCGCGACGGCGCCCTGTGCCAGCGTGGGGATGTCGGCGTCGACCAGATCCGCCGCATCGAGGATCACCGCGCCGGCGCGTTCCGCCCAGACATGGGCAAGGTGCGTCTTTCCGGCGCCGGGCGGGCCGCTCAGCACCAGTTTGCGCGGGTGCCAGCCCTCCCAGCCATCAATCAGCGAGACGGCCAGCGCGTTGCAGGGGGCGACCAGAAAATCGTCGCGCCCCCGCGCCGTGCGGGCGGGAAGATCAAGGCCAAGCTGCTGCGCCATTTCAGTCCTCTGCGTCCTGCGGCACTATTTCGGTGCCGCGATAAAGCAGGCTGTCGCGGTATTGATCGACCCCAAAGCGCGCCACCACGCCCAGCGAGGCGGCGACCGGCACGGCGACCAGCATGCCGACAAAGCCAAAGAGCGTGCCAAAGACCGACAGCGCGAGGATGAGCCACACCGGATGCAGACCGACGGAATTGCCTACCAGCTTGGGCGTCAGCACGTTGCCCTCGATCACCTGACCGATCACAAAGATCCCGCCGACCAGCCCGATCGAAATCCAGTCGCCCCAGAACTGGAACAGCGCCAGACCGATCGCAAGCGCCCCACCGATCAGCGCGCCGAGGTAGGGGATGAAGGTGACCAGCCCGGCGATGAAGCCCACGACCAGCCCGAATTGCAGGCCCACCAGCATCAGCGCAATGGCGTAGTAGGTGCCCAGCACCAGACAGACGGTGCCCATGCCGCGGATGAAGGACGCGAGCGTCTTGTCGATGTCGCGGGCCAATTTGCGGATCGTGGGGGCGTGATCGCGTGGCAGCAGCGCGTCAAGCTGCGCCACCATGCGGTCCCAGTCGAGCAGCATGTAGACGGCGACCACGGGCACGATCACGAACAGCATGATGACGTTGATGATCCCGCGCGCTGAGCTCAGCGCCGTCTCCAACAGCTCACCGCCGCGCTCCTGCACGGCGGTGCCCAGCGAGCGCAGGGAGTTTTGCAGGGTGGAGCCTTCTTCGAGCAGGGAGGGGAAGCGTTCGGTCAGAAAGGCCGTAAGACGACGGAAAAGATCCGGCGCAATCTCGATCAGGTTGAGCGATTGCGACACCAGCGTCGGGATGACCAGCAGGGCCATGATCACGAACACCAGCAGCGCCACGATGGTAATCAGCGCCGTGGCGACCGCGCGGCTGGCGCCCATGCTTTCCAGCCGGTCTGCCACGGGATCGAGGAAATAGGCAATCGCCCCGCCCAGCACAAAAGGCAGCAGCACGTCGCCCATGAAATAGAGCGCCACGACGATGACAATCGCCGCGACACCCCAGTATCTGAGTTGATCTTTGATCGGCAGGGCCATGGCGGTGCTCCAATAGGGATCCTCGCTAAATCGCCCATCGCGCCCCCCGTTTCAAGGGGCAGCCTGCCCCGCGACGGGGGCAGGCACCGGCATTCAGTGGCAAGCGGGGCGGGTGCCGGGCAGCAGCACCTTGTCGATGACGTGGATCACACCGTTGTCGGCCTGAATGTTGGCAACCACGACATTGGCCGTCTCACCGGTGCCGTCGGCGATGCTCACACCGCTGGCGCCCTTGGTGATGCACAGACGCTCGGCCGTGTTGATCGGCTTGAAGTAGTTTGAGCCCGCCGGGATCTGTTCGGCGGTCAGGTTGCGGTCATCCACGTGATAAAGGAGCACGTCGGTCAGCTGACCCTTGTTCTCGGGCTGAAGCAGCGTGTCGACGGTGCCCGCAGGCAGCGCGGCAAAGGCATCGTTGACGGGCGCAAACACGGTGAAGGGGCCGGGGCCCTGCAGCGTCTCGGCCAGACCGGCGGCGGAGACGGCGGCAACAAGGGTCGAGAACCGCTCGTCCCCCGAGGCGATTTCGACGATGTTGGCGGCCTGTGCGGCGGTGCCAAGGCTCAGGAACGCGGCAAAGGCGGCGGCGATGGATGTGGATTTCATGTGTTCTCTCCTTTGTGTCAAACCACATGCTCAGCGGCATGTTGGAAGGGGATACGGGGGAACGTTGCGACCAGATCAGCGTGTGCGCATTACAAATTTGCAATTTGATGCAGTTTTGCGGTGGACTAGGGCCGTGGACAGCACCTGCGACATAATGTACCGTTTGGCCAGATTTCCGCGTCCGCGCACTCCCCGCAGGAACCTCACCCGTGCCAGTCAACGCAGCCCCCACCGCCGAGACACTCATGGCCGAGATGGCCGAGATCCTGCACGCGCGCAGCTATGACGAGGTCTGGACACGGCTTTTGAGCACGCTCAAGCTGTTTGACATCACCGCCGTGCGCTACGGGCTGACGCGCTCGCGCTATGGCTATTCCCTCGGCGATTTGCAGGATATTCTCTATCTGTCGTCGATGGGGGACAGTGATTTCTCGAACTATATCGAGACAGGCGCCTACCGCCGCTCGCCGCATTTCCGCTGGATGGCCGAGAACGACGGTGCGGTGTCCTGGGGGCATTTCGTGACCGAATGGCGCGCGGGCAGGTTGGAGCCACAAGAGCTTGAGTACATGGAAATTCTCGAAAAGGCGGGCCAGCCGGCAGGCTATCTGCTGAGTTTCCGGTCGGATACGACGCGGCTCAAAGGCGGGCTGGGGATCATGGGGCCGCGCGGGTGGGATCAGGCGCGGCTTGATGCGATGTGGGACAAACACGGGCGCTGCATCGAGGCGCTGTGCACCGCAGCCCATCTCAACATCACCCGCATGCCGCTGCCGGGCAAGGAAGACCTGCTGCGCCCGCGCCAGCGCGAAATGCTTGAATGGATCGCCGACGGCAAATCCATGCAGGACGTGGCCGTGCTGACCGGGCTGTCGGTGGCGACGGTGGAAAAACACCTGCGCGGCGCGCGGGACCGGCTGGGCGTCGAGACGACGGCGCAGGCGGTTTCCAAGGCGGCGCTGCTGGGCCATTTGTTTCTGGCGGAGCCCACGGGCAGTTGACAGCGCGGGCGCGCCGGGCAGTCTGGCACAAAGCCAGACAGGAGAGCCGCCATGCGCACCCCCTTTGACGATGAGTTGGCCGCGCGCCTGATGCGCTATGCCGCCGTGGACACCCAAAGCGACGAGAGCAGTGCCAGCCAGCCCAGCACCGACTGCCAGCTTGATCTCAGCCGGATGCTGGTGGCCGAGCTTGAAGAAATGGGCGCCACGGATGTGCGCCTGACGGCGTACGGCGCCGTCCTGGCCACCGTGCCCGCGACGGCCAAGGGGCCGGTGATCGGTCTGTGCGCCCATGTGGACACTGCGCCGCAGTTCAACGCAACCGGGGTAAAGCCGCGGCTGATCGAGCGCTACAACGGCGGCGATATCAGCTATCCCGACGCGCCCGATCTGCGGCTTGGCCCCGACGTCTCGCCGCATCTGGATAGCTGCGTGGGGCATGATCTGATCACCGCCTCGGGGCTCACGCTGCTGGGGGCGGACGACAAGGCCGGCGTGGCGATCATCATGGCGACCGCGCGCCACCTGCTCGACGACACCGACATTCCGCACGGCGAGATCCGCATCGCCTTTACCCCCGATGAGGAAATCGGGCGCGGCGTCGACGCGCGCCTGCCCGCCGACATGGCCTGCGATTTTGCCTATACTTTCGACGGCGCCACCCCCGGCGATGTCGAATTCGAGACGTTTAGCGCCGACCGCGCCATTGTCACGGTCACGGGTGTGTCCATCCACCCCGGCTGGGCCAAGGACAAGCTGGTCAACGCCATCCACCTCGCCTCACGCATCATCGAGACCTTGCCGCAGGTCACGATGACGCCGGAGACGACGAGCGGCGACGAGGGGTTTATCCACGCGACGGATATGTCCGGCGATGCGGCGCAAATGCGCATCGGTTTCATCCTGCGCGATTTTGAGCGTGACGGGCTGGCGCAGAAGGGCGAGATCCTGCAACAGGTCTGCGCCGCCATCGCCGCGACCGAGCCGCGCGCGCGGATCACCTGCGAGATCACCCCGCAATACCGCAACATGCGCTATTGGCTGGAAGACGACATGACGCCCGTGCATCTGGCGCAGGAGGCGGTGCGCGACGCCGGGCTCGAGGTCCGATCGGTCCCCATTCGGGGCGGCACCGACGGCTCGCGCCTGACCGAGATGGGGCTGGCGTGCCCCAATATCTTTACCGGCATGCAGGAAATCCACGGGCCGCTGGAGTGGGTGTCGGTGCAGGACATGGGGGCGGCCACGCAGGTCGCCCTTCATCTGGTGCAGCGGGCGGTGACGTCCTGACCGGCACGAACAAACATTGCCCCGGCGGGACGATAATCTAAGCCTCGCGCAACCACTGAAAAGGAGCCCGTCATGCGGTTGAGCCGGTATTTTCTACCTGTCCTGAAGGAAACGCCGTCCGAGGCGCAGATCGTCTCGCATCGCTACATGCTGCGGGCCGGGATGATCAAACAAAACGCGGCCGGCATCTATTCGTGGCTGCCGCTGGGCTTTCGCGTGCTGCGCAAGCTGGAAAACATCGTGCACGAAGAGCAGATGCGTGCGGGCCATATCCCGATGCTGATGCCCACGCTGCAACCCGCCGATCTGTGGCGCGAATCGGGGCGTTACGACGCCTACGGCCCCGAAATGCTGCGCATCCGCGACCGGCAGGACCGTGACATGCTCTACGGTCCCACCAACGAGGAAATGATCACCGACATCTTCCGCAGCCACGTCGGGTCATACAAAGACCTGCCCATGACGCTCTATCACATCCAGTGGAAGTTCCGCGACGAGATGCGCCCGCGCTTTGGCGTGATGCGGGGCCGCGAATTCTACATGAAGGATGGCTACAACTTTGATCTGACCAAGGAAGACGCGCTGCACGCCTACAACCGTCACCTCGTCAGCTACCTGCGCACCTACGAGCGGATGGGCCTGCAAGCCATCCCCATGCGCGCGGATTCGGGCCCCATCGGCGGCGACGATACCCACGAATTCCTCGTGTTGGCCGACACCGGCGAGAGCGAGGTGTTCTACGACAGCGCGGTCACCGATCTGACCTTTGGCGACCGCAAGATTGACTACGACGACCATGCCCAATGCGCGGGCGTGATGGAGGAATTCACCAATCTCTACGCCCGCACCGACGAGACCCACGATGCGGATCTCTTCGCCAAGGTGCCCGCCGAGCGGCAGCGCACCGCGCGGGGCATCGAGGTAGGGCAGATTTTCTACTTCGGCACCAAATACTCCGACGCGATGGGCGCCACGGTGCAGGGCCCGGACGGCAAGGTTGTGCCGGTGCACATGGGCAGCCACGGCATCGGCGTCAGCCGCCTTCTGGGCGCGATCATCGAGGCGTCCCACGACGACAAGGGCATCATCTGGCCCGAGGGGGTCACGCCCTTCCACTGCGGGATCGTGAACCTCAAACAGGGCGACGCCGAGGCGGACGCCGCGTGTCAGGCGCTTTACGACAGTCTGACGGCGCTGGGCCTTGATCCGCTCTACGACGACCGCAACGAACGGGCGGGCGGGAAATTCGCGACGATGGATCTGATCGGTCTGCCGTGGCGCATCACCGTGGGGCCGCGCGGCCTCAAGAACGGGGTGGTCGAGCTCACCTCCCGCCGCACCGGGATCAGCGAAGAGCTGCCGCCCGAAGAGGCCGTCGCGCGGGTGGCGCAGGTCTACGCCGGGCTGCACGTGCGCGGGATCTAGCCATTGTGAACGCGCGCGGGCTGGAATTGCCCCGCGCGCGCCCCATCCTTCAGGGTCAAGCGATTGAAACCCACGAGGAAGGGGAGCCCCCATGCTGAAAACACCCATCACCCTTGCCGCCGTCCTTTTGGCCAGCGCCGCCTGCGCCCAAGGCGTCGATCAAGGCCCGAAAAACACTGATTTCGCGCCCGCATGGGACACCCAGACCCGCGCCCCCGCACAATCAAGCGGCGTGACTTTTGCCGTGCAGGAACTGGCGACGGGCCTCGATACCCCTTGGGCGGTCGAGCCGCTGCCCGGCGGCGGCTACATCCTGACCGAGCGCGCGGGCGCGTTGCGTCTGGTGCAGGACGGAGCGCTCGGCGATCCCATCGCCGGATTGCCCGATCTGGTGACCGAACGGCAGGGTGGGTTGCTGGATGTCGCGCTCTCGCCGGATTTTGCGCAAAACCGGGAAATCTATCTGAGCTATTCCAAACCGATGTCCGGCGGTAAATCCGCCACCGCCGCCGCCCGCGCGACGCTGAGCGCCGATGGCACGCGGCTGGAGGGGCTGACAGACATCTTTGTGCAGGATCCGCCGTCGCCCACGCCGATGCACTTTGGCGGGCGCATGGTGCTGCAGGACGGTTTTCTGTTCCTGACCACGGGGGAGCATTCCAGCCGCGCCGACCGGGGCAAGGCGCAGGAGGTGGACAAGACCTACGGCAAGGTCGTGCGCATCCGCCCCGACGGCACGGTGCCGGACGATAACCCGTTTGACAATGCGGTCTGGACGCTGGGCCATCGCAATCCACAAGGCATCGACATCTCCCCCGACGGCACGCTCTGGACGCTTGAGCACGGGCCGCGCGGCGGGGATGAGCTCAACGTGATCGTGGCGGGCGAAAACTACGGCTGGCCGGTGGTCAGCTACGGGATCAACTACGGCGGATCGCCCATCGGATCGGGCGAGCCGCGTGCCGAAGGTTTCAAGGAGCCGCAATACTACTGGGATCCGGTGATCGCGCCGGGGGGCTTCTCCTTCTACGACGGCGAGATGTTTGCCGATTGGCAGGGCGACGTGCTGGCGGCGTCGCTCAACCCCGGCGGTCTGGTGCGGCTGGATATGGACGGTGAGCGTGTCGTGGGGGAAGAGCGGTTCTTTGACGGCGAATTCCGCGTCTGGGACGTAAAGGTCGACCTCGACGGCGCGATCCTGATCCTCGACAGCTCGAACGGGCGGCTGTTGCGACTCACCCCCGATACCAGCGGTTGATTGC
Organism: Sulfitobacter albidus; assembly: GCF_018200035.1. Classification (NCBI taxonomy): domain Bacteria; kingdom Pseudomonadati; phylum Pseudomonadota; class Alphaproteobacteria; order Rhodobacterales; family Roseobacteraceae; genus Sulfitobacter; species Sulfitobacter albidus. The sequence goes on from NZ_CP073581.1 coordinate 703,261, forward strand.
GGGCGGGCGCGGGCGCTACCCTGCGCGCATGATACGATACCTTCTCGCGGCCCTTCAGGCGCTGACCGCCAGCGCCGCCCTCTCTGACACGCCGCAGGCGTTGGCGGATGCGGCGCGCGCATGGGCCGAGGACTATGACGTGCCGGGGCTTGCGATTGCTGTGACAGAGCGCGGCGTGGTGCAGCCCACCGATGCAGACAGCACGCGGCGCGTGGACATGGCGAGCCTCAGCAAGGCGATCACCGCCGTTTGCGCAGGCACGCTCATCGACGAAGGGATGTGGAGCGCGCGCACCACCTCGGCCGCGGTTCTGGGATTTGGCCACGAGGGGATTACCGTGGCCGATCTGATTACCCATAGTGCGGGGCTGATGCCCGACAGCACGCAGAGGCTGACGCCTTTGTGGATGACCTCCGCCGCGCCGCGCAAGCGGATCGTGACGGAGGTGGCGCTGAACCGCGCCCGCGATGGCGCCGGGCGCTACCAGTACAACAACGAAAACTACGCCATCCTCGGCGAGATGATCGAAACCGCGCTGGCCACCCCATACGAGGACGCCTGCCGTCTCCGCGCGCTGGATCCCGCCGGGGTGCGCGACGCCCGCGCAGCGCCTGTGATGGGCGGGATGCTTCCCTGGGGCGGCTGGGCCATGTCGCCAGCCGACTACGCGCGGTTTCACGCCCATTGGTTCGGGCCAAAGGGCCGCTACGCGAGCGGCGGCGCGATTTCCATCGACGTAGGCGGCGGGGCGCGCTACGGGATGGGCATGTTCTTTCGCTCTGTTCAGGATCACGTAAACCACTGGCATTTCGGCGCCTGGTGCCTGCCCGGCCGGGTCGAGGCGGGCAGCTATGCCGTTCAGTGGCAAAACCGATGGGGCGCCGTTGTGACCTATGATGCCTGTGTCGAGTGGGACGCCATGCGCGCGCTCGACGCGGCACTCGTCGCCGTGGTCTACCCGCAATGATCGCCCGTGCGCTGGTTCTGGCCGGAGGGGTAAGCGGGGCGGTCGCCACCTCGCAATTCCCTGAGTTTTCTCAGCAATACACGCAACGTCTGGGCGGGGCGGTCGACGCGCTCGAAACCGTGGTCGCCGATTTTGACGCCTCGGCGCAGGCCGCAGGGCTCAGCCGGGCAGAGGCGCTGGCCCAACTGCAAGGCACCGAATTTCTCGAACGTCGCCGCACCGATATGACCCGCACGATCACCCGCTACGAGGCCTTGCGCGCCGATCTTGCGGCCTTGCGCGGACAGGGGCCGTTCATGCGCGCCTATCACGCCGCGCGCTTGACCGACAGCGACATCGCCCGCGCCGCGTGGGCGGATTATCAACCCGCGGTGCCCGCCAATTTCGCGGGCCTCAGCTTTGCCGGTGTCGGCTTTGTGCTGGGCACGCTGGTGTTGGGATTTGTGCTCAGCCTGCTGCGCTGGCCCTTCCGGCGCCGCCGGTCGGCATGAGCTTTACCGACAGCTACCTGGGCCGCCTGCGTGCGCACGTGGGTTCTGCTCCGCTGATGAGCGGCGGCGTGCGCGTGCTGGTGGAGGACGCGCAGGGCCGTTTTCTGATCCTGCGCCGGGCGGATGACGGCAAATGGGGCCTGCCTGCCGGCGGGATGGAGCTGGGCGAGAGCCTGCTCGACGCCGCCGCCCGCGAGCTGCGCGAGGAGACCGGGCTGCGCCTGATCGCGCCCACGCCCTTCGGGCTTGCGTCAGACCCGACGATCGAGACGCACACCTACCCCAACGGCGACACCGTGCAGTACATCACCCTTCTGGTGCACAGCGCGCTGGGCGACCAGACGCCGGTGGCCCGCGACGGCGAGGCGCGGGCGTTCGACTGGATCACCCCCGACGCCGTGCCCGGCCTTGATTTCGCGACGCCCGAACGGCCCACGTTCGACCATTGGCAGCGGTTCCGCGTCACCGGCACCTTCCAGATGGGCTAGCCACATCTTGACCCCGACCGCCCCGCGCGCCAGTTTGCGCCCAGCTTAGCCAAGGACCGCATATGCAAGGCCGCACCGCCCCCTTTGCCCCGTTTGAATGGATGATCGCCTGGCGCTACCTGCGCGCGCGCCGCGCCGAAGGGGGCGTGAGTGTGATGACGTGGATCAGCCTCATTGGCATCACGCTGGCGGTGTTTGCGCTGATCGCGACGCTCGCCGTGCGCTCGGGCTTTCGGGCGGAGTTCGTCGATACGATCCTCGGCGCCAACGCCCATGTCACCGTCTACGAGATGGGGATCGTGCAGCCCAACGGCAGCGTCGACCGCGCGATCCGCGACTACGACGCGCTGGCCGCCGATCTGGCCGCGATCGACGGCGTGACCCGCGCCGCCCCGCTGGTGCGCGGGCAGGTCATGGCCACGCGCGGGGGCAATAACGCGGGCGTCGAGATCTACGGCATCACGGCGGAAAACCTCGCCACCATCCCGCGCATCGCCGATCCGCAATCGGCGCAGGGCGATCTGGGGCGCTTCTCTGAAGGGATCGCCATCGGCTCGGGCGTAGCACGCGAGCTGGGCGCGCAGGTGGGCGACATCATCCGCGTGATTTCCCCCGATGGGGTCAAGACGGCGTTCGGCACCTCGCCCCGCGTCAATGGCTACGAGGTCGTCTATATCTTCACCGCCGGGCGCTACGACATCGACCGCACCCGCGCCTATCTGCCATTGGCCGAGGCGCAAAGCTATTTCAACGCCGAAGGTACCGCGACCGAGATCGAGGTGATGGTCGAAGACCCCGACAACGTCGACGCGCTCGCCCCGCAGATCCTGGCGGCGGCGGGCGATACCGGGCTGATCTGGACCTGGCGCGAGGCGTCCTCGGGCTTTCTCAATGCGCTCGATATCGAGGACAACGTGATGTTCGTGATCCTGTCTATCCTCGTGCTGATCGCGGCGATGAACATCGTGTCGGGCCTCATCATGCTGGTCAAGAACAAGGGCCGCGACATCGGCATCCTGCGCACGATGGGGCTGTCGGAAGTATCGGTGCTGCGCGTGTTCTTCATCTGCGGGGCCTTCACCGGCATCATCGGCACGGCGCTGGGCGTGGTGCTGGGATGCCTCTTTGCGCTTTATGTCGATCAGATCTTTGGCTTTGTGAACTGGCTGTCGGGGGGACCGCCTGGGATGCCTCGATCCGGGGGATCTATTTCCTGCCGGCCAAGCTTGAGCTGGGCGATGTGCTGTCAGCCGTGGCGCTGTCGCTGGGGCTGTCGTTTGTCGTCACGATCTTTCCCGCGCGCCGGGCCGCGCGCATGAACCCCGTCGAGGCGCTGCGCTATGAGTGATCCCATCCTGCGCCTTGCCGGCATTACCAAGGGCTATAACCACGGGCTGCCCAATGAGGTGACTGTACTGCGCGGCATTGATCTGAGCGTTGCTGCGGGCGAAGTCGTGGCGCTTGTGGCGCCGTCGGGGGCGGGTAAATCCACGCTGCTGCATATCGCGGGTCTGCTCGATACGCCGGACGCGGGCACGGTCGAAATCGCGGGCCGTGATCTGTCGCGCGCACGCGACCGCACGCGCACGCAGGTGCGCCGCGCGGATGTGGGATTCATCTACCAATTCCACCACCTGCTGCCCGAATTCACCGCCACTGAAAACATCGTGCTGCCGCAGCTGGCCAATGGCACCCCGCGCGCCGCCGCCGAGACCCGCGCGCGCGACCTGCTGGAAAGCGTGGGCGTCGGCCCCCGCGCGGGTCACCGCCCCGCCGCCCTGTCGGGCGGGGAGCAACAGCGCGTCGCCTTCTGCCGCGCGCTCGCCAACCAGCCGCGCCTGCTGCTCGCGGATGAGCCGACGGGCAACCTCGACCCCGCCACGTCTGACACCGTATTTGATGCGTTGATGGCGCTGGTGCGCGGCACCGGCCTGTCGGCGGTCATCGCCACCCATAACCTCGACCTCGCCGCCCGGATGGATCGCCAGATCCGCCTCGATCAGGGGCATCTGACCAGCCCCTGATCCCCTTTGATGCCAAGGAGCGCCCCATGCCCAATCTCTCCCTCGATACGATTGAGACCACCGTTCAACGCGCGCTCGAAGCCCATGGCGCCGCCCCCTTTCAGGCCGCCGAAGTCGCCCGCGCCGTGCGGGTGGCCGAAAGCTATGGCAACAAGATTTGCGGGCTCTACTACGTCGAAAGCTACTGCCAGCAGCTGCGCACGGGCCGGGTGAACGGCACCGTCACGCCCGAGGTCTCCCGTCCGCGGGCCGGCACGGTTGTCGTCGACGCAGGCTTTGGCTTTGCCCAGCCGGCGTTCACCCACGCGCTGCCGCTGGCGCTTGAGGCCGCGCGCGAATGTGGTGTGGCCACGCTGGCCGTGGCGCACGCGCATACCTGCACCTCGCTGGGCTATTTCACCGAACAGATCGCGCGCGCGGGGTTCATCGGGCTGGGGCTGACCAACGCCTCGCCCATCGTGGCCGCCCCCGGCGGCAAGACGCGCGTAATCGGCACCAACCCCATCGCCTTTGCCGTGCCGGACGGGCAGGGCGGGCTCGCGATGATGTTCGACCAATCCACCACCACCGTGGCACTGGGCAAGATCACCATGGCCAAAGCCGCCGGAGAGCGCATCCCCGAGGGCTGGGCGCTCGACGCCGAGGGCAACCCCACGACCGACCCCGACGCCGCAATCAAGGGATCATTGGTGTCGATGGGCGGCTACAAGGGCTGGGGCTTTGGGCTGATGGCAGAGGTGCTGGCGGCGGCGATGACCGGATCGGTGCTGTCGCGCGACGTCAAACCCCTGAAAGCGCCCGAAGGCGCGCCGCATGATCTGGGCCAATACTACGTGCTGATCGACCCCACGGCGGCCAGCGATTTTGGCGACAAGGTGCAGGCGCTGGCCGCCAGCGTGGCACAGGACGAGGGCGCGCGCATGCCGGGGCAGGGACGCAAACCCGCCGATCCGGTGGCGGTGGGCGATGCGACATGGGATCTCATCACCTCTCTCGCGGACGGCTGAGGCGCTAGCCGGAATTTTCGAAAATTCCGGTCCGAATTTTTCGAAAAATTCGGCGCCTACCGCAGCTGTGTCAGCCAGACGCCCACGGCCATCACCGCGATGCCGCCCGCGCGGGTGGCGCTGATCGGTGACGCCTGCGCGCCGAACAGGCCGAACTGATCGATCAGTGCCGCCGAAATCAGCTGCCCCAGCAGCACAAAGAACACCGCGTTCCCGATCCCGAAATGCGGCGCGATATAGGTGATGCTGAGCACGTAGAACGCGATCAGCGCACCCGCCAAAAACAGATGCGCAGGCGCGCTCACCATGCGCGCAAACCCTCCGGTGCCCACCACCAACGTCACCGCCAGTGATGTGGCAAAGGCCACCACGAACAGCACCGTCGCCGCCGCGGCGGGCGATCCGATGCGCGCGCCCAATGCGGCGTTGAGTGCGGCGAGGATCGGGATGCCGATCCCCGCCAGCGTCATGATGATCGCGTAGTGCACGGCGCGCTCCCTCACGTGCAGATAGTGTCCAGATCGACCCCGTCCCACGGCAGGCCGACGTCATAGGCCGGGCTTTGCGGCAGGGGGGCGACCGGCATCACCTGGCTCACCAGCGCATGCAGCCGTTTGGTACGTGCCGCCTGCGGATTGAGCGCGCGGCAGCATACCAGCTCTTCGACGATGCTGCCCTGTTGCTCGTATCCGAAATCGAGGAATTTCTGGTCGGTGAGCTCAAACAGGTAGGGATCGCCGCCGGGGCTATGCTCTGTCGCGGCTTTCAGGGGGTGTAGCCCGTCAGCTTGCGGTTTTGCCACTGCCATACGTGGGTCAGCTCATGTGCGAAGAGCATCGACGCGACCAGCCCCACGCGGTCCGGGAAATCCGGCAGATAGTCGTCGAGGTACCAATCCTTGTCGAACAGCACCGTGTTGAACAGCGCCACCGCCGCCGGTTTGGTGGTGACCGTCACCGTCTCGGGCGGATGGGGCGGAAAGATCTGCTCGCGGCAGGTCGTGCGCGGGCGCGGCTTGCGCTGGAACGTCACCGCGCGCACCGGCGCCCCGTCGTGCAGGCGCACGGAGTCGTAATTCAGCGTCTCCCCGTGGATACCCCGGGCAAAGGCCCGCTCGGTCTCGGTCAGCGGACGCCCGCAAGAGGCGAGGAAAAGCAGGAGAAGGAGGGCAAAGCGCATGACCGCATTAGGGGCCAGCGCGCGCGGCCGCGCAAGTCAAATCAACGTGCGAAAGTGGCCGTGGCGAGTGCGACCGCCTTGTCCGACGGCTCTGCCACGATGGTGCAGCGGGTAAAGACCATGCTGCGCCCCGCGCGCGTCACCTCCGCCTCGGCGCGCAGCGCGTCGCCACTGCCGGGCCGCAGGAATTGCGTGTCGAGCGTGACGGTCCCCACGGGCACCATCTCCCCGAAATGCCCGCCGCAGGCCATCACCATGGCCGTATCCGCCAGCGCGGCCAACGCCTGCCCCGACACGATCCCGCCCGTGCGGTTGATCGCCGGCGTGACAGGGATGCGCAGCACCGTGCGCGCGGGCCCGATCTCCGTGACGGTGGGCGAGAGCGCCAGCACCCATGGGGCAAAGTTGCGATCCAGAAAGTCCTGCGCGGTCGATACATCCATCCCGCCAGACTGCCCATTGAGGCGCGATGTTACAAGCCGCTCGCGCAGGGGCGATCAAAGGTGAAGCCTGCGCCCCTAGCTGCGACGCCCTGCCGCAGCCATGTCTATGAGGATCGCAGCGGCAAGAGGCCGCGCGGCACGCACCGCGAGGCCAAAGGCCCGCCGGAAAGGAGACTTGAAATGCTGAAAGTAATCATACCGACCTTCGTGGGCTTTGCCGGATTGATGATGGTCTGGGGTGTCACTGCAGCGACTTGGATGGTGTGACGCCTACCACCGACCTTCAAGACAACGCCCGCCCGGACGCAGGCCGGGCAGCCCCCGACCGCCCCCGTCAAACCGCAGGTTTGCCTCCGGCAAAACGGCGGGGGCTTTGGCCCCCACCCGCGGTCGGGGGCTGCCCTTCTTGTTGGATAGTGCCTTCTGGTCCTTGGACTAGTCTAAAGACAGAAAAACTCAGTGAGTATCAAAACCAGAAATATCGAGCCGAAGTTCCATCGTCGCGAAAAGCTCCAAGAAATATTGCTCAATCGGGTCGGCGACTTCAATGAAGCGAAATTGCATTGCCTTAATCGCGGCAATTTGCAGTTCAAAAGTTCGCCCATATACTGGGTGCTTCACTATCTCTTTCCGACTATTAGTACCGGAGTAAGAAGCATTTCTGATCTCTGGGTGAAGGCTTCGGGTCCGCTTCAGTGCGAACGACGCTGAATTATGGCTCTTGGTTACGTGAGCCCTTAGCCTTCCCTGAAGATTGCGCGTTCGCCCGACGTACACAGGGGAACCATTTTCGTAGAGAATATAAATTCCGGGAATTTTTCGATCATAGGTCGAGATTTTGAAAGGACGTAAATCGCTCTCAACTAGTTGTTTGAATAGTGTCGGCGCAGCACGGGTGTAGTCTTCGTAGCTCCGCCCCTCAAACATCCATCTCCTCCAAATCCACAAACCGCGCGTTCTCCTGAATATACTGGAAACGCAGCTCCGGTTTCTTGCCCATCAGGCGCTCCACCAGATCGCCGGTCTGGCCGGGCATGTCCTCGTCCACTGTCACGCGGATCAGCTTGCGGGTGGCGGGGTCCATCGTGGTCTCTTTGAGATCCTTCGCGTCCATCTCGCCCAGACCCTTGAAGCGTTGCACGTCGATCTTGCCCTTGCCTCCCAAACCCTTCTCCAGCAGCGCGTTTTTCTCGGCGTCATCGGCCACATAGACGCGCCGCGCGCCCTGCGTCAGGCGATACAAAGGCGGGCAGGCCAGGTACAGGTGGCCTGCGTCGATCATCGGGCGCATCTGGGTGTAGAAGAACGTCATCAGCAGCGCCGCGATATGCGCGCCGTCCACATCCGCGTCGGTCATGATGATGATCTTATCATAGCGCAGATCGTCGAGGTTGAATTTGGTGCCCATGCCGACGCCCAGCGCCTCGCACAGGTCCGAGATTTCGGCGTTGGTGTTCAGCTTGCCCGACGCCGCCCCCAGCACGTTCAGGATCTTGCCCTTGAGCGGCAAGAGCGCCTGCGTCTTGCGGTCGCGCGCGCCCTTGCCTGAGCCGCCGGCCGAATCCCCCTCGACGATGAACAATTCCGTGCCCGCCCGGTCCTTTGACGTGCAGTCGGTCAGCTTGCCGGGCAGGCGCAGTTTCTTGGTGGCCGATTTGCGCGCGGTTTCCTTTTCCTGCCGCCGGCGCAGGCGTTCCTCGGCGCGCAGGACGAGGAAATCGAGGATCGCACCGGCGGATTTCGTATCCGCTGCCAGCCAGTTGTCGAAGTGATCGCGCACAGCGCCTTCGGTCATCTTCTGCGCGGCTTCGGTGCTCAGCCGGTCCTTGGTCTGACCCACAAAGGCCGGATCCGCGATGAAACACGACACCAGCGCACAGCCCCCCGACATCAGATCCTCGCGGGTGATCTGCGCGGCCTTCTTGTTGTTGGACAGCTCGCCGTAGGCCTTGATCCCCTTGAGGATCGCGGCCCAAAAGCCCGCCACATGGGTGCCGCCCTCGGGCGTGGGCACGGTGTTGCAATAGCTCTGGATGAAGCCGTCGCGCGCGGGCGTCCAGTTGATTGCCCATTCAACCTTGCCCGCCTCGCCGAATTTCTCGTTGAAATCCACGGTCCCGGCAAAGGCGGCATCGGCGTAGGTGGTCGAGGTGCCCAGCGTCTCGCTCAGATAATCGGCCAGACCGCCGGGGAAGTGGAACGTGGCCTCCGTGGGGGTTTCCCCGTCCGTGATGGCCGATTTCCAACGGATCTCCACGCCCGAGAACAGATAGGCCTTTGAGCGGATCGAGTTGAACAGCCGCGCGGGCTTGAACCGGTGCGTGCCAAAAATCTGCTCATCCGCGTGGAAGGTGACGGTGGTGCCGCGCCGGTTCGGGGCCGCGCCGATCTTTTCCACCGGGCCAAGGGGCAGGCCGCGCGAAAACCGCTGCTCATACAGCTCCTTGTTGCGCGCCACCTGCACGACCATGCTGTCGCTGAGCGCATTGACCACCGACGCGCCCACCCCGTGCAGACCGCCCGAGGTCTGATAGGCCTTGCCCGAGAATTTGCCGCCCGCGTGCAGCGTGCACAGGATCACCTCAAGCGCGGATTTATCCGGAAACTTGGGGTGCGGATCGATCGGGATGCCGCGCCCGTTGTCGCGTACCGTGAGGCTGTAATCCTCGTGCAACTCCACCTCGATGCGGTTGGCGTGGCCCGCGACGGCCTCGTCCATCGAGTTGTCGAGAACCTCGGCCACCATGTGATGCAGCGCGCGTTCGTCCGTGCCGCCGATATACATGCCGGGGCGCTTGCGCACGGGCTCCAGCCCTTCCAGCACCTCGATGGAGGACGCGTCATAGGTCGTATCCGGCTCATTGCCTGACAGAAGATCGTTCATTGCACCGCTCACTTTTATGGTTGCCGTATTCTGGCAGGCAGGGACGCCCTGCGCAATGTGGCCGCGCGATTCATCCACAGCTTTATGCGCCGGGCGCGTGCCTCAATTTTGCGCAGCGCGCCCGCGCGGGCCTCAACGGGCTTGCCAAACATCGCGCGCATGATACGTGCCGCCACAGACACGCATGGAGCGCTTCCCGTGAACGACATCTCCCAAGATCCCGCCGCCCTGCCAACCCTGCGCGATGTGCCCGATTGGCGCTACATGCTTCAGGAATACGACGAGCTGTATCGCTACCTGCCCGCCGGCGGATCGGACCGCATCGCGAGCCACCAGCGCAAAGTGCGCGAGGCGATCAGCCGTCTGCTCAAACGCAACGCGACCGTGGCACTGCAACCGCAATCGTCGAAACCCGTCACCGCCCATCTGCGCCGCGCGCTCAGCGAGGGGCGGCAGGGCACGCTGGCGCCGGCCGTGCGCGCACTTGACGCCATCGCGCCGCTGCTCAGCTGGCAATACGGCTACGAAAAGGTGCCCAAGGGGCTGCAACAGAACTACGCCTTTGCGGAATTGGCGGGCTTCAACGGCCCCATCGTCAGCGAAGAGATCATTCTGGGCGTCGTCCTGTTCGCGCCCGGCTGCACCTATCCCGCGCACGCGCACAGCGGCATCACCGAAAGCTATGTCTGCCTGTCGGGCGCTGTGTCAGAGAACCATCAGGGCGTCTATGTGCCCGGTTCGATGATCTACAACCCGCCCGAGCATCTGCACCGCATCACCGTGGGCAAGCGTGAGCCCGCGTTGCTGGCCTATGCGTGGATGGGCAGCCGCGAGGATCTGCGCGACCAGAAGATGGTCTTTACCCGCACGCGCAAATAGCGCCTAGCGCGCCAGATCGCGCACCACTTGGGCGTAGTTGGCGATATAGGCCGCGCGCCCGTAGCGCTCCAGCCCGTCCTGCGTCGCCGCACCGTAGCGCTCAGGCGCGCGCAGCACGCGGGCCAGCGCGTCCGACAGCGCGGGGATGTCGCCGGGGGGCACCAGCTCTCCGTTGTGGCCGGGCACGATCATTTCGCGCGGGCCGTAATCCACATCGTTGCTGATCACCGGACAACCCGCCGCCAGCGCTTCGAGGATGGCGAGGCCAAACCCCTCGGTCAGCGTGGGATAGACGGCGGCAAGCGCGCCGCGAAACACCGCTTCGGGCGTATCGGTGTAGCCCGCCAGCCGGATCCGGCTGCCACAGCCCAGATCCGCAATCTGCCGCTCAAGCGCCGCGCGGCCCGTGCCCTCGCCGTAGATGACGTAATCGACCTGCGGGAACGCCTCCATGATCGCGGCAAAGGCGGCGATGCTTTCGTCGATAGGCTTGCCCGCCAGATCGAGCCGCGAGACGGTGACCAGATCACGCCGGGGCAGGGGGGCGGTGGCTGCGGCTTCGCAGAAATGGGGCACCACGCGCAGCGGTGCGGCGGGGGTCAGATCCGCCTCAAGTCGTCGCTTGTGCACCTGCGTCGAGGTCAGGATCATCTCGCCCTGAAAATTCTCTATCAAAAACCGCGAACGCGGCACGATCCGCCCGTCCGGCCCCCGATGATCGGCGTGCAGAAACAACGCCCGCCTTTTGGCCGAGTCCGCCAGATAAGCCGAGGTGATGCCGTCGAAAAACACCACACGCTCGGTCCAATCCACCAGCTTGAAGACGTTGCGCATGAAGATGCGCGGCATCCGGCAAATCTGCCCGGTGACAAGGTTCCTGGCCACGGCAAACCTGTCCTCATGCGTCTTGAGCCATCGGATCGGCAGCCCTTCGGCGTAATCCGTCACCTCGACCGTGCCGTCGCCGTATCGGCGCAGGCGCTGCTCCGCCAGACCGTCGCGCAGGTGCACCAGATGGGTGCCGTCGTCGCACGCGATGCTGCGCCGGGTCAGCGTGCCCACGGGGCTGTCGCGGATGCGGTCGGTCATCACCGTTTGGCCTGCCTGCGTGTAGGTGATCTTGCGCCCCTGCATGCGCTTGTCGTCAAAGGGCACGGCGGTATCTTCCACCCGGACCCCCGCGGCACGAGCGGCGGGCAGGCAGGCGTCCGGCAGGCTCTCGAACCGCACCCGTGGGTGCAGCACCCCCCGCGCGCGCAAGGTGGCAAAGTTCAGACGTTGCCGGGGGCCATGCTCCAGCGCCAGCAACACCGGGTCAAACGCCGGATCCTCCGCCAGCGCATTCATGCGCGCGATGACCGCGCGCACCTTCCCGCCGCCGCCCAGACCGATCCGCTCAAACAGGCTGTAGACGGGGATCATCGTGGCTCTTTCGGCTGTATCCAGGTGCCGCAAGCATATCCCGCCCGCTCCCGCGCCGCAAAGTCTCAGGCGGCCTGCGGCGGCACGCGCCGCACGGCGATCAGCAGACCGACCGTCAGCAGCACCAATGCGGCAATCCCGATCCCGCCAATCCGCTCGCCCAGGATCAGCGCGCCCAGCACCGCGCCCATCCCCGGCACCGCCGCCAGGATCGAGGCGGTGTTACCCGTCCCGATCCGGCGCGAGGCATGGGCGATCAGCAACAGCCCCATCAGATTGGGCACAAACCCCTGATAGACCGCCTGCAACATCAGCGGCCCCACCGGCGCCTCCGCCAGCCCCGACGGCAGCCACAGCGCCCAGATCGGCAGATAGATCGCGGCATTGATGACGGTCCCGCACCACAGGATCTGCAGCGGTCCGATCTGCCAGCGTTCCGACAGCACCACATAGACCGAGAAAAACGCGGCCCCGATCAGGAACAACAGATCCCCGATCCACGCATCGGCCAGCCCAAGCTGCCCGGCCTCCCACACCAGCACGACCGCCGAGACGGCGATCACGCCCGCACCAATGAGCTGTCGACGCCCCGGCACAAGGCCATACAGGATCAGCCCAAACCCGATGCTGAACAGCGGCAACACCCCGTTCATGAAAATCCCGCCGTGGGACGCGGGCGCAAACAGAAACCCCGCAAAGACACACAGGATATAGACCGGCCCCAGGATGAACGCGATCACCGCCGTGCGGATCAGGCTCATCCCCCGCCAGGGCTTCCAGATCAGACAGATCGGCAGGGCGACACAGGCCGCCAGCCCGTAGCGCAGCGCGGCCAGATCATAGATCGTCAGCCCCGAGCTTTCGGCCACGCGGCTCACGATCAGCCAGAACGCCCAGACAAACACGATCACCCAGGCGGCAAGGTATCCCGTCAGGGTGGGGGAGGTCGGCATGTCGGTGATCCTCAAAGACGTTGCCGCACCCTAGGCGCAGGCCAAGGCCGCCACAACCGCCCGCTTGCGGCCTCGCACCGATTGCCCCACTCTGCCCCCACCCCAACAGGAGCCCGCCATGGCCTGGATCAAAACCATCCCCTTCGACGCCGCAACAGGCAAGCTGCGCCAACTCTACGAGCGCGTGACCGGCCCGGGCAACAATGTCGACAACATCATGCAGATGCACTCCCTGCGTCCCCACACGATGGAGGCGCATATGGCGGTCTATAAATACGTGCTGCATCATTCGGCCAATGAAGTCCCCAAATGGTTTCTCGAAGCACTGGGCGTCTGGGTCTCCGCGCTCAACGGGTGTGACTACTGTGTGCAGCATCATTTTGCGGGTATGAAACGCCTGATGGACGACGATGCCCGCGCCGACGCCCTGCGCAGGGCGATTGACGCACGCGACATCGCCGCGATGCCGCTTACGGCGGGCGAACAGGCGGCGATGCGCTACGCCCAAAGGTTGACGGAGGCGCCCGCCGATATGGCGCAGATCGACGTAGAGGCGCTGCGCATGGCCGGCTGGGACGATGGCCGCATTCTCGAGATCAACCAGGTCACCGCCTATTTCAGCTACGCCAACCGCACCGTTCTGGGGCTTGGCTGCTCGACGGAAGGCGACGACATCGGCCTCAGCCCCGGCAACAACGCCGACCCCGACGACTGGAACCACCGCTGAACACGGTTCACAGCCAGTCGAGAATCGCGCGCGCCACCGCTTCGGGGCGCTGGTGGTGCAACCAGTGATCGGCCCCGGCAATCTCTACCCGCGTCAGATCGGGCGCATACTCCTCCAACCCTTGCGTGGTCTCCGGCAAAAGCGCCGTGTCTCCGGTCCCCCAGACCAGCAGATGCGGGCAGCGCACCTGCAACCGGGCGGAATCAAATTGCAGACCTTCGATGGCCTCCCCCGACGCCCCGAGCTTGAGCGGCGAGGCACGGTACCAGTTCATCATCCCCCGCAGCCCCGCCGCATCCCGCCACGCCGCCTTGTAGCCGCCAAGCGTTTCACCCCGCAGCCAGCTCACATCCATATGCGCTGAAAACAGCCCCATCAGCCGCGCAAAATCATCCGCCGCCAGCAAATCCTCCGACCCCTCGCGCCGCAAAAAATGAATGTACTGCGAGGCATCCGTCTGCGCGCCGCCGCGCGCCAATTCACGCTGAAACGGCGCCGGGTGCACCCCGTTCAGGATCACCAGCTTGTCCACCAGATCGGGCCGCCCGATGCTCAGCGCATAGGCCACCGACGCGCCCCAGTCATGGCCCAGCAACGTCACCGGCTCCTCCCCGATCAGCGCCACCATGTCGGCGACCAGATGCGCGGTCTTATAGTGCTGCACCCCCGTGGGCCGCCAACTGCGGCCATAGCCGCGCTGGTCGGGCGCGATGCAATGAAACCGCTGCGCCAGCAGCGGCGCCAGATCCGCCCAGGCGCCCGAATACTCCGGAAACCCGTGCAGCATCAGCAAGCGCGGCGCGTCCCGCTCCCCCCAATGGCGCAGAAAAAACGCCTCCCCGTTCAGCTCGACAGTTTCCGTCCACATTGCAAAACCCCCTCAGGACCGGGGCGCGAACCGCCCCTGCACCCTTTCAAAAATACCTAAATCCCAACGCGGGCCTCACAAACCGCCGCCCGCGTCCATCACCGCCACGCCCTCGATCACCGGCAGCTCTGCCGGCGCAGACCCCGCCAGATGCATCCCGAGGAAATCCGCGACGAAATGCTGCGCGATATTGTTCATCCGCACCGTATCCCACACCGGATCGGCGTAATGGGCGAAGGGCGCCCATCCAAGAGCGTCGCTCATGGCATGGCTCTCTGCGGGGGCGGGGTGTGGGGCCGCCGCGTTGTGCCCCGCGCCGTCAAAACGCACCAGCCGGCGCGCGACCCCGGTCATGCCGTCGTGCAGCCCGCGCATGGCCGCGTAGCCCGACACATCGTCGCGCGTGCCCGCCAGCGTCAGCACCGGCACCCGCATTCCCGCAAGCCCTTGCGCATCCCACATGCCATAAAGTCCGCCCCAGGGGCCGATCGCTACCACCGCGCGCAGGGCATCTCGGGCCAGTGCGCGATGTGCCGCGCCGCCCCGCACGTGCCGCGCCAGCATCCGCGCGGGTGGGGCGCGCTCAAAATCCACCGCGCCGGGGGCCAGCCCCGCGCCACCGGAAATCAGCGCGCCGTAGCCCCCCATCGAATAGCCAATCAACCCGACGCGCGTGTCGTCGATCCCGATCTCATCCGCCCGCGCAACCAGCGCGTCGATCAATCCCACCTGATCCAGCGGCCGGTGCAGCAGCGTCTCGCCAAAGGCACGCGGGTCGTCGTAGACGCTGCCGGGATGATCGCAGGCCATGACGACAAATCCCCGGCTCGCCAGCGTTTCGGCCAGATGCACCATCAGATGACGGCTGCCGGGATAGCCGTGGCTGATCACCACCAGCGGCCACGCGCCCGCCTGCGCCGCCGCATCGCGCGCGGCCCGCCCGTGCAGCACCGCACGCCGCGTCCCGCATCGCAACAGCGTGTCGTATGTGCCGCCCGGCACCGTGCCCGCCAGCGCCGGGTACCACCGCTCGCAGCTCAGCACGCGCCGCGCGCCCGCCTCCGAGGGCACAAAGATATCCGGCTGGTCCTCCAGCACGACCTCATCGGCTGTGACACCTATGGGCAACGGCCCGTAACCCGCCAGCGGCGGCGCATAGGGGGAGAGCGCATCAATCCTGTTCATCCCCGCAGCCTAGCCGCGCGCCGCCCCTGCACACAACGCACGCGCCCTGTGACGTTGCGGAGCACGGGGCCATTTCGCGTCTGGCGATGGCCCGCCTTTCGGCCTAGAGAGAGGCGCATGACCGCCCCCGTCTCCATCCCCGGCCACATCCGCGCCATCGCCACGCTGGGCCTGCCGCTGATCGGCGGGCATCTCGCGCAGATGGCCATCGGTGTCACCGATACCGTCATGCTGGGCTGGTACGGGGTGGAGGCGCTGGCCGCCGTGACCCTCGCATCCACGTATTTCTTCGTGATCTTCATCTTCGGCTCGGGTTTTGCCTGGGCGGTGATGCCCATGGTCGCGGCCTTTCACGCCGAGGGGGATGAGGTATCGGTGCGCCGTGCCACGCGCATGGGGCTCTGGATTGCCGCGATCTTTGCCGCCCTTGCCCTGCCCGCGATGATCTTTGCCGCGCCGATCCTGCGCCTGCTGGGCCAGGAGCCCGAGGTCGTCACCCTCGCCAGTGCCTACCTGCGCATCGCGGGCTGGGGGATCGTGCCCGCGCTTTTTGTTATGGTTATCAAAAGCTATCTTGCCGCGCTCGAGCATACGCAGGTCGTGCTCTGGGTCACGGTGCTGGCGGCGATCTGCAATGCGCTGGTGAATTACGCGCTGATTTTCGGCAATTGGGGCGCGCCCGAGCTTGGCGTGGTCGGCGCCGCCATCGCCTCGCTCAGCACGCAGATCATCAGCCTTGTGGGGGTGGTGATCTACGTGCGGCGCGCGCTGCCCGAACACGACCTCTTCGTGCGCCTGTGGAAACCGGATGGTGAGATGTTTGGCCGGGTGTTCACCCTCGGCTGGCCGATCTCGATCACCTCGCTGAGCGAAGTCGGCCTCTTTGCCGCCTCCGCCGTGATGATGGGCTGGCTGGGGACGATCCCGCTGGCAGCGCATGGCATCGCGGTGCAGCTCGCCTCGCTCACCTTCATGGTGCATCTGGGCCTCAGCAACGCCGCCACGGTGCGGGCGGGCACCGCCCACGGGCGCCGGGACGCGACCCATCTGGCACGCGGTGCCGCCGTGGCGACCGCCATGTCACTGGTGTTTTCGGTAATGACCGTGCTGGCCTTCTTTTTCTACCCGGCGTTCTTCATCGGTATCTTCATCCTCGACGGCGATCCCGCCCGGGCCGAGATCCTGAGCATCGGCGTCGGTATCCTGTTCATGGCAGGGCTGTTCCAACTGGTCGACGGCGCACAGGCCATCGGCCTGGGCGTGCTGCGCGGCGTGCAGGATACACGCATGCCGATGATCTACGCCGCGATCAGCTACTGGGCCATCGGCGTGCCATGCTCGTATCTGCTGGGCTTCACGCTGGGCTACGGCGGGATCGGCGTCTGGGGTGGTCTGGGCATCGGCCTTGGGGTCGCCGCGATCCTGATGAACTGGCGTTTCTGGGTCACAGTGCTGCCGAGGGTGCAGGGAGATGGTCGCAGGGGCGGCGAAGGGCTGGTTTGAGCCCAGACTACCGATGTTCTGCAACGCCACGAATGTCTGCTATCCTCACTCAGCAAAAAAATGCAAAACCTATCAAGGTTTTGGACGGGGTTTTTGGCAGCGTAAATTAAGTTGATTTGGGGCTGTGCCAAAAATGACCGATTTTGACATCGGTTTTTGCCCGCCAGCTTCCTTGCTGCAGTGCAGCATTATTCGGTTTGACTTAGTACGGATTTTTCCAGCAAGTATATTGGTGTCGTCAAAACAAATTGGAGGTGTTGATGAATGAAGACGAGTTGAAGGGTGATCACGCATACCGGCCAACCGTGATCAAATTAATGACTTACACTCTTTACGTCTCTGCAGCAGGAGTGGTGGTCTCAGTAATCGCCATTATCCTCTAAGAGGCTGGCCCCCACAGACGCTGCAACGCCTGTGGGGGCCTTTCTGCATGATGAGCAAGGGTACTCACGCATACCGATATCCTCAATATAACAAGTCTCAAACTTGGCGTCGATTCCCAGCATAGCGGCGTGATCTGGGCCGAAATTAAGCGCCAACGGCAGGCAAGAACCTGCGAGAGATAACCTACCGTCCGGCGCTCGTTCTGATGCAAGATTTCACGGGCGTGCCCGCCGTTGTCGACCTTGTCAGCAGGTATAACGACGTCAAGGAGCTTGGAGGCGGCGTAGAGAAGATCAACCCAGTGGATCTTGTCATCAATCACTCGATCACGATCGACGAGTTCGGCAATGTGCGGCTTGTTCCCACCCGATTCAGGCTCATACCGTGTTGCTCGTAGGCGGTCCTGTTGGTGCTTCTTCTGATAGTGAAAGCCTAAGCTCGCGGCTATCCGGCACCCTAGGCATGGTCGGCAAATGGGCCATCCGCCCCAACGTGAGCCAGATTTTGAGATATCGATAGCCCTACTTCGAGAAGTTGATGGGCATGCAGACCACGGGCATGGGCGGCACGCAAGAGAACTACTGCATGCTGTGGATGCGATTATCCTTAATCTGGAGGATGCGGTGGCACTCTACGACAAATGCCACAAAGACCGAAAACGGAGGCGTCACAATAGCATTGTGCTCAAGGAGTGGCGGCATCAAAGGGAGTGCAAGTTGCCGAGCAGCACGACAGCGCCCAGTTCTTTAAGCTTAGGCCTTTGGTGAAAACGAATACCTCTAGCTGTCTGAGGACGAGAGTTAAGCTCATGAAAGATAGGGAAATACAATTCTATACGTTGTACCCCACTTGCCGCTCAAGGGGTTCAGTGAAGTTTACGTAATTCAGATTCGCTCTCAAACAGCGTTTGGAGATCTTGCCTTGGGTTTTTGGCTACGGCGAAAATGACCGTTTGCCGAACGGTCTCGAAAGCTGTCATTGGCGCAGCCGTAGCGAAAGCCTGCTCCGTCCCACAGACCGCCGCGCCCGCTCACCCTTTCGTCAGCCGATCCGCCTTTTTGCGCACCAGCACCGTGCGCAGGTCGTGCATCGCCAGCAGCAGACCATCCGTCACCGCCTCAAGCTGGGCGTCGGTGGCGCGGGATTGCGCCCATTGAGCGGTCAGGTTCATGTGGTCGATGGCGCGGTGGATGTCGTCGATGTCGCGCATCGCAAGCGTGCGGGCGCGGTCCTCCATCCAGCGGGTGATCTCGTCCACATCCTCTTGGCTCAGCGTGCGGTCGCCGTGGGGTTTGATCTCGCCGTTGCGCATGTTGACGACGGCGATCTGGTCCATCTCGATGCGCCGCTGCCGGTTTTCGGTGTCGATACGGAACACGAACGCCCCGTTCTCGCGCACGCGAAAGTAGTAGTCCGGCAGCTCCCCGGCCATCAGCGCAGCCCCGCGCAGAAATCGGTGATGCGCTTGCAGGCCTCGGTCAGTGCTTCATCGGAGGTGGCGTAGCTCACCCGGAAATTCGGGCTCAGCCCAAACGCCGCGCCGAACACCACCGCCACGCCTGTATCCTCCAGAAGCACCGTGGCAAAGACCTCGTCGTTCTCGATCACCGTGCCGCCGGGCGTGGTTTTCCCGATCAGACCCGCGATGGAGGGGTAGACGTAGAATGCGCCTTCGGGCACCGGGCAGGTGATCCCATCGATGGCGTTCAAGGCCGCCACCACCAGATTGCGCCGCCGCACGAACATCTCGTTGTGGGGCGCGATGAAATCCTGCGTACCGTTCAGCGCCTCGATCGCCGCCCACTGGCTGATCGAACAGGGGTTCGAGGTTGATTGCGACTGCACCTTGCGCATCGCGCGGATCAACTCTTCGGGTCCCGCCGCATAGCCGATGCGCCAGCCGGTCATGGCGTAGGCTTTCGACACCCCATTCACGGTCAATGTGCGGTCATACAATCCCGGCTCCACCTCGGCAGGCGTGCAAAACCCGAAATCATCGTAGGCGAGGTGTTCGTACATGTCGTCCGTCATCACCCAGACGTGCGGGTGACGCATCAGCACGTCGGTCAAGGCACGCAGCTCCTCGCGCGAATAGCCCGCACCCGTGGGATTGGACGGTGAGTTGAAGATCAGCCATTTCGTGCGGGGCGTGATCGCCGCCTCCAGCTGCTCGGGCGTCATCTTGAACGCCTGTTCGATCTGACATTCGACGATCACGGGCGTGCCGCCGCCCAAAAGCACCATGTCGGGGTAGCTGACCCAATAGGGCGCCGGGATGATGACCTCATCGCCGGGGTTCAGCGTGGCCACCAGCGCGTTGTAGAGCACCTGCTTGCCGCCCGAGGAGACGCTGACCTGCGCGGGGGTGTAGTCCAGCCCGTTGTCGCGCTTGAATTTGGCGCAGATCGCCTGCTTGAGCTCGGGGATGCCGTCGACGGCGGTATATTTCGTCTTGCCCGCCGCAATCGCGGCCACGGCGGCGTCCTTGATGTTTTGCGGCGTGTCGAAATCCGGCTCCCCCGCGCCCAGACCGATCACATCGCGCCCGGCGGCTTTCAGCTCCTGCGCCTTCGTGGTCACCGCGATGGTGGGCGACGGTTTCACGCGGGCGAGCGTCTCGGACAGGAGTTTCATTTTGACCTCGATGGGCTATGTTGCGGGTTCACCGCCGTGATACGGGATGCACGCCCCCCGCATCAACACCTTAAACAGCCCCGAGGAGCCGATGATGCCCGACACCGACCCCGACACCAACTGGTACGGCCCCGACGTTGCCACCTTTGGCGACCGTGTGGCCGCCGCGCGCGAGGCCGCCGGCATGACCCAGAGCGTGCTGGCACGGCGGATCGGCGTGCGCGTGGCGACCCTGCGGCACTGGGAAAACGACGTGTCAGAGCCGCGCGCGAACCGGCTGTCGATGCTGGCGGGGCTGCTCAACGTCTCGATGATGTGGTTGATCAACGGTGAGGGCGACGGGCTTGATGCGCCGGACGCGGCCACCGAACTGCCCGTCGGTGCCGCCGATGTGCTCCCTGAAATGGCGCTTGTGCGCAAGGAAATGTCACAGGGCGCCAAACGCCTTGGCGTGCTGGAAAAGCGCCTGCGCGCGCTGCTGCGGGAGCCGAGCGATGATTGAGATGCCCCAACCCAAGGCCCCCGCGGACGAGCCACGGGAAACCCGCATCAAACGCCTCGCCATGCGCTCCATGCGCCGGGGGATCAAGGAGATGGACCTGATCCTGCAGGCCTTTGCCACCGACCGGCTGGCGCGGATGGATGACGCGGGCCTCGATCTGTACGACGCGCTGCTCGAAGAGAACGATCACGACCTCTACCAATGGGTCACCGGGCAGGTGGCGCCGAAACCGCAGTACGCGGAGCTAGTCGCCGAGATCCAGACGCATATCGCGCGCGGCTGACGCGGCACGCCCTTCCTACCGCTGCGCGCGCCCCGGTCACGGGGCCGCAACACTGTAGTGATCCACTCTCTCGTCTTTTAACGAAATATCATCCTTTGCGACGCAAAAGTGTCCCCGAGACATAATTGTGGAGAGTAGTGATGTCCCGACAAGACCCCATCGATCTGCCCGATGGCGCGCCGCAGACCCTGTCCGACAAGGGGTTCATGATTGCCTATCTCGAGGCGCTATCGCTCGTTGAGCGGTTGCACCGTCTGCTGCTGGACGTGATCAAGGACGAATTCGAACGCGTCGGCGTGCTGGAAATCAACGCGGTGCAGGCCCTGTTGCTGTTCAACATCGGCGACAATGAAGTCACCGCCGGCGAATTGAAAAGCCGTGGCTACTATCAGGGAAGCAACGTCAGCTACAACCTGAAGAAACTGGTCGAAATGGGCTATATGCACCATCAGCGCTGCGAGATCGATCGCCGTTCGGTGCGCGTGCGCCTCACCGAAAAGGGCCGCTATATCCGTGAGGTCGTGGCCAAACTGTTTGAACGGCACGCCGAAGGGTTGCAGGACCGCGGTGTGCTGGGCGCCGATGGCATCGTCGACATCACCGCCTCGCTCAAGCGGGTGGAGCGCTACTGGACCGATCAGATCCGCTATATCTACTAGGCGGGCAGGCCGGGGCGCGTCAGAGCGTGTCCCAATGGGCCTGCGCCTTGGCGATCATCGCGGCTTCGGCCCCGTCGAACTTGCGCCCACCCACGGGTTTGGCAAAGACATACAGCCGGTCCTCGAAGATCCGCCAGACCTGCGGATCGCCGTTGACCTCTTTGCCAAACGACATCGCGCGGGTGCAAAAGCCGCCGAACTGCGGCGCGAAACGCTCGGGCGCGGCGGCAAAGGCCTCCGCGTCTGCGGCACTGGCAAAACGCCACGCCGCCCCGTTCCAGTCCACAACATGCGCGTCCGTGCCGTCCGTTGCCTGCGCCACGGTCCAGTATGCGCGCGTGTCATACCCATCCAGTGCCGCGCCATCCGCGTTGAGCGCCACGGGCTTGGTTCCGCCCGCAAACGCGGTGGCGGGCAGGGCGCCTGCGGCCCCCGTGAGTAGGATAAATGCGCGACGGTTCATGGAAATTCTCCTCGGGAATTGGCGCGACTTTACCGGAGCTTGCCGCGCGGCGCCAACCACATAAGCGTGATCCTAACGCCGTGACAGCACCAGCCCGTCCAATTCGCGCAAAAGCTTTACTTCCATCGCCTCCGCGTAGCCCTCGAATCCCAGCGCCACCTCGACAAAGGCGCCGGGCCCCAGGATGACATCCGCGTTGAAATAGGCGCTCAGCTCCGCAATATCGGCCTGGCGCACATCCCCGAACGACGGATCATCCGCCCCGATCACCAGCGCATTCACGGTGATCCCCTGCGCCACCAGCCGGTCCTTGAGCGTGCGCGGGCGGGGGCCGAGATTGCTTTTCCCGTCGCCAGAGATGTCCAGCGTGCGTCGCAAACAGCCGCTGCGCTGCGCCAGATGCTGCGCGCCTAGCGCCATCGCCACCCCCAGCGCCGTGCCGGGTGTCGCCTCCGCGCGCCGCTCCACCGCCAAAAGCCGCGCAATCACCCCGTCCAGCACCGCCGCCGAGGTCACGCGCGTCCACTCCACCAGCGTGACCTGATCCGCCGGCCCGCTCCATTCATAGACCAGCAGTTCCACGGGCAGCTCGGGCCGCTCCAGCAGGGCCGCGCGCACGCGCCCCGATCCCAACGCGGCCGCCAGCCCGTCCAGTTGCAGGCGGTATTCGCGCGCGTCCACCGATCCCGAGACATCCAGCCCCAGCGCCAACGCCTGCCGACACTCCTGTGCGGCCAGCGGTCCCGCCAGCAGGGCCAGCAGCGCCGCCAGTGCCCTCATCCCGCGTCCCCCGCACCCGTCAGCGCGCCGATAGCGGGCGGTGCCAGTTCGCGCTCCAGCTTGCGGGTCATCGCGCGCTCAAAATCCTCAAACCCTTCGGCCACGACAAGAAACGCGCCGGGGCCATAGATCACCTGACTGCGGTAGAAGGCAATCAGCCCGACCTCGCCCTCGAAATCGGCAGCATTCACCACCAGCCCGTTCACGGTCACATCGGCAAAGGGAAATTCACGGTAAGCGGCGGCGGGGGGGAAGCCTTCGTTGCTTTGCCCGTCGCCGGCCATATCCAGTGTCTTGCGCAGACAGCGCGGCCCGCGCGCCAGCAACTCCGCGCCGTAGCCCAGGGCATAGCCCATGGCGGTTGGGAAATCGTTGTGGCTGCGTTCCGACCGCGCCACCGTCTCGGCGGCGGCGACCAGTGCCGCCGGACTGTCGATCATCGTCCAGTCGAGGATGATCTCCTGATTGTAGCGCCCCGACCATTCGTACACGGCCAGCGCCACCGGCAGATCGCCCGCAAAGAACGCCTCCCGCACCGCCGGTGCGGTCAACGCGGCCACCGTGCCCGAGCGTTGCAGCGCATCCTCTGTCGCATCGACGGAGGACGACACATCAATTGCCAACGCCAGTGCCAGACGGCACTCGACGGCAACGGCGGGCAGGGCCATCAGTGACAGCCCCGCCGCATATATCGCGGCCCGGATCACCAGTGCCCCGTATTCTCCATCGAGGCCCAGGGCTCCTGCGGCTCTTTCGCGTCACCGCGCTGCAGCAGCTCGATCGAGATATTGTCGGGTGAGCGCACGAACGCCATATGCCCGTCGCGCGGCGGGCGGTTGATCGTCACGCCGGCCGCCTGCAGCTTGGCGCACATCTCGTAGATGTCATCGACTCGGTAGGCGAGGTGGCCGAAATGGCGGCTGTCGTCGGGCAGCGCGTCGTCACCGTCCCAGTTATACGTCAGCTCCACATCCGCGCGCCCGTCGTCCTGACCGGGCGGGCACAGAAACACCAGCGTGAACCGCCCGTCCTCGTTCTCCGTGCGGCGGCGCTCTTCCAGCCCCAGCATCTTGTAGAACTCGATGGATGTATCGAGGTCTTTGACGCGGACCATCGTGTGCAGATATTCAACTCCCATGGGTGGGCTCCTTCACGTGCAATTTCAACTTGCCCGTACCGTAGCACCCGCCGCCGCCCTGTCGAGGCGGGCGCGCATCAAAACGCCGAGACGATCCCGAAATTGATCCCGAAGCGGTTGCTGTCGTAGACGCCGATGTTTGAATTGGTCTTGGCCGCGGTCACACCCAGCTGCGGGGTGAACCCGTAATACTCCATGTCGGTAAAGGTCGCGGTCACATCCGCCGAGATCTCCACATCGCGCCGACCGTCGATGCTCAGCAGATGCACGTCATAGTCGCGCAGCCGCGCGCCCAGCCCGAATTGCAGCCGCGCCCCCATGACCTCCCGGCCCAGCACGTAGCCGCCGCGCAGGTGGATCTGGCTGTATTCATGCAGGCTGTTGGGCGATGTCTGGTCGGTCAGCGTCACCCCCAGATGCAGCCCGTCGCCATTGGCCAGCGCCCGGTCCACCGACAGGCTCAGATCAACGCTGTCGCTGTCCGAGACGCGCTGCCCGTTCTGCCGCTCCGCGCTCAGGCCAAAGCCGAGCTTGGTGCGGCGGTCAAGGTAATAGCTCTGATGCGCCCGCCCGCGCAGGAACGCGGCATACCGCGATCCGGCATAGAATGTCTGGCCCGCGTCCAGCGTCAGGCTCAGCTCCCCGCGCCGGTCGGCGCGCAGCCGCTTGAACCCATAGCCAACGCTTGCCGTGCCAAAGGCATAGTCACCGCCCTCGGCGTCCGGCACATCGTCGCGGCTGCCCGGCGACAGGATAAACGTTCGGTAGCTCAGGCCCAGCCGCAGATCATGCGCCGTCCGCTCGGTCTGCGCAAAGCGGTAGCGCGTCTGCACCCGCGCGCCGATCTCCAGCCCCGAAATCGCCTGCGCCTCGGGGTTGATCTCAACCCGCTCCTCGCCGCCGCCGATCAGCGCGTTCAACACCGAATTGCTCAGAAAGCTGTCGCGGGACGAGCCGTTGTTGATGTTGGAATTGGGCGCCAGCGTGAACGACAGATAGGTCTGCCAGGGATTCTGCTGGCGCACGTATTTGAAATCGCGCGTGGCCCGGCGCGCGTGCCCGGGGGAGGGGGCGTGCTCCACCGCGCGCCGCAACCACAGCTGCGCGCGCGTGCGCTTTCCGTCCGACGACAGTGCCTGCGCCATCAGCAGGGCCGCGTTGTAGTGTTGCAGATCGCCTTGCGCATGGGTCCAGCCCGCGCGCGCAGCGTCGCGGGCGGGGCCATAGCGCCCCATCGCGCGCAACGCGTGGCTGCGGATCAGATGCGCGTTCACATCGCCCGGATCCCGCGCGATCAGCGCATCGGCAAAACGTACCGCGCGGTCGAGCTGGCCGGACTGCACCGACAGCTTGGCCGCCTCGAACATCTGCGCGGGCGTCAATTGAACCGGGGCGCTTTGCTGCGCCAACGCGGCAGGCGCGGCGATGAAAACCGCCGCGCCAACCGAAAGGGCAAGCCGTCGCAGACCGCGCAGTGTCATGGCTGTACGGTCGGATCCCGGTAGACGATGAAGCCGCCGGTATCGCGCGCGGTCCCGGTCTCGATATCGGCCTCCAGCACAAAGACGCCGACAATCTCGTCGGGGTTCTCGCCCGATACGATTGCGTAGAATGTGCCTTCCTCGAAGGTGTCCGTGCTGCCGGGCAGTTGGCTCTGTATCTCGGTGATCAGATCGCCGTTGTCGTCCAGCACGTCCGGCCCGACTTCGAACACCGCGTCCGGGATCTCGTTGACGTTTTCACCCAGCGACGCCGCGACGGTGGCCGTGATGTCGTTGCCGTCGAGGTCAAAGATCTGGCGGTTGAAGATCCGCCCCTTCACACCGTCGCCCCGAATGGTTTCGCCGTCGTTGAAATCCTCAAAGTCGATGTCGACCGTCACGTCGGCAGTCGTGTACTGCAACCCGCCCGTGCCGTTGAAATCGCGCAGACCGCCCGACTTCCCGCTGAACGTCGCCTGCAGGCTGTTGGGCAGGGTCAGCGTGGTGTCGCGCTGGTAGATAAAGCCGCCAAAGCCGTAATCGACGTAGCTGCCCGTGCGCACGATCGCGAATTGCGTCGTCGGCTGGGTCGTCACGCTGCCATCGGCGGCGCGCACGCGATTGCGGCTGACGCCGTAGACCGCGCGATAGACAAATTGGTTGACCACATCGCCCGACACCGGATCGACGGCCGTGGCCGGCCCTTCGTAGACGGCGAATTCGCCGTTGGGGTTGCTGGCGCTCGACGCAATGCTGCTCACCGCGGTGCCGCGGTCATAGGGGCGGTCCCCGTCAAAGGCGAGGTTGTCGACCGTGAATGTGTCGTCGACACTGTTATAGCTGATCCCGGTGGCCGCGCCGTCGCCCGAATCCTCATCGGGGCCTTCGGGCTCTGACCGGAACAGCGCCGCATCGGGCGAGGCCGCGACAGTGCCGGGCGGGATGCCATCGCGGTTGATCCCCGTGCCCTCGCCATCGCCCATTTCCTCGCCGTCCGTCGGCGTGCCGGGTGTTTCTTCCTCGGCCGGATCATCGAACGGGTTGCCGCCGCTGCCGCAGGCCGCAAGGCTCGCGATCAGCGCGAGGCTGATGATATGCTGTTTCATTGCTCTGCCCTACTTTTATATCGTTGCGGCAACAATCGCTGGCCCCGCGCGCCATTGTCAACGTGCGCCACCCGCGCGCCCCCAGAATCCCCGCGACCATGGCGAAAAAGCAATACCATCCATCGCGGTTCCCCGCCCGCCATCCGCAAGATACAGTAGGCGGCGAATCCCATCTACAGGACCGATCCCATGCCTCTGACGCCCGAGCAACAAGACGAAATCGACGCCCTGCGCAGCCAGACCCGCCCGACCCTGCGCGCCGTGAGCGAGGGGATGGAGGCGCATCTCTACCGCGCGCATGAGGTGCTCGACCACGGGTTCATCCGCGTCATCGACTACATGGGCGACGACGCCGCGATCTGCCAGGCGGCGCGGGTCAGCTACGGGCGTGGCACCAAATCCGTGCAAAACGACGAGGGGCTCATCCGTTACCTGATGCGCCACTGGCACTCCACCCCCTTCGAGATGTGCGAGATCAAGCTGCACGTCAAACTGCCCGTCTTTGTCGCGCGCCAGTGGATCCGGCACCGCACCGCCAACGTCAACGAATACTCCGCCCGCTATTCGATCCTCGACCGCGAATTCTACATCCCGCAGCCCGACCAGCTGAACGCGCAAAGCACCGTGAACAATCAGGGCCGCGGCGCGCTGTTGGAAGGGGCCGAGGCCGAGCGCGTGCTCGAAATCCTCAAATCCGATTCCACCCGCGCCTATGACAACTACGAATCCATGATCTCCGACGAAGGGCAGGACGGCCTCGCGCGCGAACTCGCCCGCATGAACCTGCCCGCCAATATCTACACGCAATGGTACTGGAAGGTGGATCTGCACAACCTCTTCCACTTCCTGCGCCTGCGTGCCGACAGCCACGCCCAATACGAGATCCGCGTCTACGCCGACGCCATCTGCAAGGTCGTCGCCGACTGGGTCCCCGCCGCCTACGGCGCGTTCGAGGATTACCGCCTGGGCGGCGCCACCCTCTCGGGCCGCGCGCTGGACTGCCTGCGCAAAATGCTCGCGGGCGAAGAGGTCACGCAGGAGACCAGCGGCATGAGCAAGGGCGAATGGCGGGAGTTTATGGGGGTAGTGGGGACTCCGCCTAACCCGCCTCCCAAATGCCCAATCAAGGATTGGGCAGCGCCCGAACCGCCCCCACGGGGCGGGCGCTTCACACCCACCCCTCGGTTCGGGCGCGGCGCTCCTGAGAGAGCGAACCGCATTATCCCCCGCCCCGGGGACTCCGCCTAACCCGCCTCCCAGATGCCCAATCAAGGATTGGGCAGCGCCCGAACCGCCCCCACGGGGCGGGCGCTTTACGCCCACCCCTCGGTTCGGGCGCGGCGCTCATTAGACAGCGAGCCGCATTATTCACCGCCGCCGGGGCTCCGCCCGCAGCCACCTCAAGGGATCCCCCGGATCCCTTGCCGGGCAATGCCCGGCCCGGCGTCTGCCCCCTCGGTTCGGGCGCGGTGCCCCCTCAACACCCCTCCGCAAATCGTATGCACAGGCTGTGCACATCCTGTGTACGCCCGGTGCACGGCGCAAAACCGTTGAAAATACCCCGCGCAGCGCCCACACTTCGCGCATGTTCAACCTCGCAAATCCCCCCGACCGGTTCACGGATAACCCCTTTCCGCACTACGATGACCTGCTGGAAAACAGCCCCGTCACACCCCAGCCCGATGGATCATACCTGATCGTCAGACACGCCGATCTGAACGCCATCTACCGCGACACGGCCACCTATATTTCCGATAAAAAACAGGCATTTGCGCCAAAATTCGGCCCCGGCTCCCCGCTCTACGTGCATCACACCACCAGCCTCGTTTTCAACGACCCGCCCCTGCACACCCGCGTGCGGCGGATCATGACAAGCGCGCTCACCCCCAAGGCGCTCGCGCGGATGGAGCCGGGCCTGATCGACACCGTCGATCACCTGCTCGAAAATCTTCCGCAAACCCCTGATCTGATTGAGGATTTCGCCTCTACCATCCCCGTGCAGATCATCGGAAACCTGCTCGATATCCCGATGTCCGAACGCGGCCCTCTGCGCGATTGGTCCCTCGCGATCCTCGGCGTGCTGGAGCCCACATTGACCGACGCGCAACTGCGCGCGGGAAATGAAGCTGTTTCAGATTTTTCCGCGTATCTACAGGGACTTATCGCGCGACGAAGGGAGGTGCCCGGAGATCCCGAAACCGATGTTCTGACCCGTCTGATTGCCGGGGACAAGGAGGGCCAGCTGACCGAGGTCGAGCTGATCCAGAATTGCATCTTCATCCTCAATGCCGGGCACGAAACAACGACCAACCTCATCGGCAACGGTCTGGCCTTGTTACACGATAATCCGGATCAAAAACAACGACTTGTCGAAGAGCCACGCCATATCGATACGGCCATCGAAGAGATCCTGCGCGTGGCCTCTCCCAACCAATTCGGCAACCGCGAAACCGCGGCCGAGGTCACGATCGGCGGGCACCGTATCGCGGCGGGGTGCAATCTGCATCTGTGCATCGGTGCCGCCAACCGTGATCCGGAGGTGTTTGAAAACGCGGAGGTTTTTGACATTGCGCGACGCCCCAACCGGCATCTCGCCTTCGCGGGTGGCCCGCATGTCTGTGTTGGCCTCACACTCGCGCGGATGGAGGGGCGGATCGCCATATCCCGGTTGCTGAACCGCTTTCCCGACTACCACCTTTTGCCGGACCGCACGCACGGCGGGCGCATCCGGTTTCGCGGCTACGCACATCTGCCGGCTGAACTGGACTGAAACAACTGGACACACGCGCAGGCGTCGGCAAGACTGGGACCAGATTTGCTTGAGGAGGGTCCAACATGTTCACCCGAAAGACAATTATCGCTGGCGCCGCTTTGGCCGCCATCGGCATCCCCACGCTCGCCAGCGCGGAGGTGAAGATTTACCCCTATAAAACACACGCGAATTACTGTCCGACGGGGCTACAACCCGTCAGCATCAATGGCGTGATTTGCTGTGGCAGCCCGAACCAGCACATCAGCTATCAATCAGCGATGTCGCACCCTGTCGCGAAAAAGCGACATAAAATCAGGCACAAACCCATACAGCGGGCGAAAGCGCATTGCCCGATCGGCACCAAAGGGTGCAGCATCGACTAGCGGGAATGCCCCGGTCATCGCCGGGGCGCCCGTTGGTTACAGAAGGCTCAGATCGCTCGCCATCTGGCGCCCGTCGCGTCCTTCGGTCAGCTCATAACTGACTTTCTGCTCATCGGCCAAACCGGTGAGACCAGACCGCTCTACCGCAGAAATGTGAACAAACACATCGTTGCCACCCCCTTCGGGTGCGATGAATCCGTATCCTTTTGTCGTGTTAAACCACTTAACGGTTCCCGTTGGCATCGTTTCCGAGCCTCCTTTTTCAGTCATTGTCCCGCCGGTGACGGCGGGGCCGGTTCCGGTGACAGCCGGGGACCGACGCCTTAAAGGATTGACCGCAGGGCAAATAAATCAAGTTCTTCGTTGCAGAATCCGGGGCTCTGCACAAAATGTCACAGGAATAAATCAGGGGGTGCAGTGTGGTTGAGATTTACGGTCTCAGAAATTGCGATACATGCCGCAAGGCGCTGAAAGCGTTGCCGGAGGCGCGTTTGGTGGATGTACGTGCCGACGGGATGCCAGCGGACCTTGCCGCGCGGGCGTTCGAGGCGTTTGGCGCGCGATTGCTTAATACCCGCTCGACCACTTGGCGCGGGCTGAGCGAGGCGGAGCGGGCCGCCCCCGCGCTTGATCTGATCGCAAGCCATCCGGCGCTGATGAAACGCCCGCTGATTGTCGCGGGCGCACAGATGTTTTTGGGCTGGTCCCCGGCGACCGAGGCCGAGGTGCGCGCGGCGCTTTAGCCCTGCGCGCGGGGTCGCAGGGCGCGGTCGAACGACAGGGGCCCCGCGCCCTTTATGACCAGCACAAGCAGCAAGAACACCCACAGCGCCCGCTGATCCAGAATGACGGCATCCGGAAAACGGTCGAACCAGGCACCCAGAACGGTTGGGTCGTCAAACCCGCCGTGACCGTAGAGATCGGTCAGCGATTGCACCACGACAAAACCGATCATCCCAAGCGCTGCGAGGCGCGTCAGAAGGCCGACGACAATCAGAGCGGGCAGGATGAATTCGGCCCATGTGCCTGCAACCACAACCGCCTTTTGCCACAGCGCGAATTGCGAGGTGTCATAGCTGACCGCCTCCATCGCCTTTGGAAAGATCTGCACATAGGCGCCGGTAGACGGGCTGAAAAGGCCAAGAAACCCTTCGCCCAGCTTGGTGAGGCCGGACACCCAGAAATACATCAGCAGCAGCGCCGCAAAGAGAAAGCGCGCGAGTGTCGGCAAGAGCCAGTCCGCGCGCTCAAGTGTATCGGCGGCGGAGCGGTAGAGAGAGAAAAGCGCGGTCATGCAATGTCCTTCGGTGATGCAAATGCGTGGGTGGAGAGGGTCAGCGTGAGCGTTGCCTCGAAGTTGAAATCGGGCACGGCGGCAAGCGTCGTCTCAAGTGCCGCGCCAAATGATGTCGTTTCAAGCGCGAT
Source organism: Sulfitobacter albidus (assembly GCF_018200035.1). NCBI lineage: Bacteria > Pseudomonadati > Pseudomonadota > Alphaproteobacteria > Rhodobacterales > Roseobacteraceae > Sulfitobacter > Sulfitobacter albidus. The sequence continues at coordinate 734,271 of NZ_CP073581.1, forward strand.
GAGCCATGTCGCGGCTCCGGGCGGCAGCAGATGCGGCGCGGGATCAAACTCGGGCCGGGTGATCAGCACGGCTTGCGCCTCGGCGCGCGGCTTGGGGGCGTTGGGATCGCGCGCGCGGCGCCACAGATCAAACACCGGCCAAGGGGATCGCAGCAGCCGGGTCGCAGGGGCACGGTGAAGGCGCAGCTGTGCCAGATCTTCGGGCGGCTGTTGAAGCGCGGCGGGGTCGAACGCAGCGGCGTCGCCCGCGTGGTAGGACGCGCGCATCGCGAGGTCGAGCCGGGCCACGTCCGCGAGGTAGCCAAGATGGGCGAGCGGCTCAAACCCGCTCAGAAAGTCCGGGAAATCAGTGCCATAGTGCATCATCAGCGGAGAACGCGGCGGATGCGCGCGCACAAACATCGGCACCAGCGTGTCAAAATTCTGCGGCCCGAGAAGGCCGCGCACGGTCGGAAAGGCCAGCTTCATCGCCTCGATCAGCGAGACGGTGACATTGTTGCGATAAACGGCATAGCGGCGCCCGGCGGGCCCGCCACTGGCATCCACCAGTCCCTCGGGGACGGGGTGTTGTGCGTCGAGCAGGGCGGCGCGAAATTCCGCTTGGGTGACGGGCATCAGGCGACCTTGAGCGGGGCGAGCAGGGCATCCGCGCGCTCAGCCTCGGCGCGCAGGGTCGGCCAATCGGGCACATCGGTATCCCACTCGACCAGCACAGGCCGGGGACCACTGCGCGCGAGTGTATAGTCCAGCAGCGCCCAGACGGGATCGACCACCGGTTTGCCATGGCTGTCGATCAGCAGCGGTGCGCCGTGATCGTCGGTATCCTCGTCGTGGCCGCCTACGTGGATCTCGCCGACGGCATCGAGCGGAAAGGCATCGATATAGGCCTGTGGGCTCACGTTCAGATTTGTGGAGGAAACAAAGACATTGTTCACATCCAGCAAAAGACCGCAGCTAGTTCTGTGGATAAGTTCCGCCAGAAAATCAGTTTCCGACATCGTGCTTTCGGCGAACGCCAAGTAGCTGGAGGGGTTTTCCAGCAGCATCCGGCGACCGACCGTGTCCTGCACCTGCGCGATATGGTCTGCGACGCGGGTCAGGGTCGCATCGGTGTAGGGCAGGGGCAGCAGATCATTGAGAAAATCCGCCCCGTGGGTCGACCAGGCGAGATGCTCGGAAAAACTGGCAGGGTTGGTGCGGTCGACCAGTTTGCGCAGGCGGCTCAGATGATCGCGGTTCAGCGGCCCTTCGCCGCCGATGCTCAATCCGACCCCATGCACCGACAGGGCAAACCGGTCAGACAGGGCGGCAAGCTGGGCGTGCGGGCGGCCACCGTCGCCCATGTAATTCTCGGCGTGTACCTCGATCCATTCGACAGGACCGGGCGCCTGCATCAGCTCGGTAAAATGCTGCGGTTTATAGCCGATACCCACAGCCTGCGGGAGCGCGTTAACGTCTTGGGTTTGGTCAAACATACCAACACTTTCCCTTCCGTTCCTAACAAAAGCGGGGCCCCGTTATCCACAGGGCCCCGCCAGATTGGTCCCGCAGTGGCGCTTAGGCCGGCAGGTCGCGGTCCAGCGCCTTGAGCGAGCCTGTACGCTCGGTCCCGTCGGCCATGGCGGGCAGTTCGATGCTCTCGCAGGTGCCGGCGTCCACCAGCGTCCAGGCGTTGCCCTGATAGTCGGTCACGGAGGTGCCGGCGCAAGTGGTGCCGGGGCCAGCCGCGCAATCGTTCGCGCCTGCCAGCGACACGCCATAGCATTTTTCCTTGGCGGCGGCGGAGGCGGTTGTGGTCATGCCTGTCAGCGATGTGGCGACGGCGCCCGCGATGGCGAGTGTTTTCATGGTTGTGGACATTGGGTCTCTCCCGATTTGAATCGTTGCTGTCTGTGCCCTCAATAGAGCAATCTCGCCGCCAGATTTCCATTCACAGCCCCGTGTGTCACGCGTCCGTTAGAGAAAATCAGCCAGATCCCCCGGAAATCGGCGATTTACGGCCATTCTGAAACAAAAAAGGGGTCCGAAGACCCCTTTGTCGTGAAATGTTACAGAAGGTCGGGCGGCGTGGCATCGACGGCGAGCGCGGCGCTGACATCATCGAGCGCCTGAACGGAGGTTTGTTTCTCGCCCAGACGGCGCACGGAAACGGTGCGCTCCTCGACCTCGCGATTCCCGACGGCGAGGATCACGGGCACCTTCCCGACGGAGTGTTCGCGGACCTTGTAGTTGATCTTTTCGTTGCGGGTGTCGGCCTCGGCGCGCACGCCCTTGGCGCGCAGATCCGCCACGACCTCGCCCACATAGGCATCCGCGTCCGACGTGATCGAGGCGACGACAACCTGACGCGGCGCCAGCCAGAACGGCAGCTTGCCCGCGTGTTCCTCGATCAGGATGCCGATGAACCGCTCGAAGGAGCCGAGGCAGGCGCGGTGCAGCATGACCGGACGGTGCTTGGCCCCGTCCGCGCCGATGTAAGTCGCGTCGAGCCGTTCGGGCAGCACGAAATCGACCTGGAACGTGCCGCACTGCCAGACCCGTCCGATCGCGTCGGTCAGCGAAAATTCAAGCTTCGGGCCATAGAACGCGCCTTCGCCGGGGTTCATCTGCGGCTCGACACCCGCGGCGCGGGTCGCTTCCATGAGGGCCTTCTCGGCCTTGTCCCAGGTCTCGTCGCTGCCCGCACGCTGTTCGGGGCGGTCGGAGAAGAGGATATCGAACTTCTCGAACCCCAGATCCTTGTAAACCTTCGACAGGAAGTCGATGAACCGCGCGCATTCGGCCTCGATTTGGTCTTCGGCGCTGAAGATATGCGCGTCGTCTTGGGTGAAACCGCGCACCCGCATGATGCCGTGCAGCGCGCCCGATGGCTCATACCGCGCGCAAGAGCCGAACTCCGCCATGCGCAGCGGCAGGTCCCGGTAGGATTTGAGACCCCGTTTGAAAATCTCGACGTGGCAGGGGCAGTTCATCGGTTTGAGCGCGTTCACGGCCTTTTCGCGCGCGTGCTCCTCGTCCACTTCGACGATGAACATGTGGTCCTGGTATTTCTCCCAGTGGCCGGATTTCTCCCAGAGCTTGCGGTCGACGACCTGCGGAGTGTTCACCTCGACATAGCCGCCACGGCGCTGGGCGCGGCGCATGTAGTCCTGAAGCTGGGTGTAGATCATCCAGCCATTGGGATGCCAGAACACCTGACCGGGGGCCTCTTCCTGCATGTGGAAGAGGTCCATTTCGCGGCCCAGCTTGCGGTGGTCGCGCTTGGCGGCCTCTTCGAGCATGTTGAGATGCGCGCGCAGCTTTTCCTTGCCGGTGAAGGCGACGCCGTAGATCCGTTGCAGCATCGCGCGAGAGCTGTCGCCGCGCCAGTAGGCGCCCGCGATGCTCATCAGCTTGAACGCGTCGCCGGGCACCTGTCCCGTATGTTGCAGATGCGGGCCGCGGCACAGATCCTGCCAGTCGCCGTGCCAGTACATGCGCAGCGGCTCGTCGCCGGGGATGCTTTCGATCAGCTCGACCTTGTAGGGCTCGCCCAGATCCTCGTAGTGCTTGATCGCGCGGGGGCGGTCCCAGACTTCGGTACGCACGGGATCGCGTTTGTTGATGATCTCTTTCATCCGCTTTTCGATCAGGCCGAGGTCTTCGGGGGTGAAGGGCTCTGCGCGGTCGAAATCATAGTACCAGCCGTCCTTGATGACGGGGCCGATGGTGACCTTGGTGTCGGGCCAGATTTCCTGCACGGCGCGGGCCATGATGTGCGCGAGGTCGTGGCGCACCAGCTCGTTGGCCTGATCCTCGTCGGCCATGGTGTGAATGGCGATGTCGGCGTCCGCCTCGATGGGCCAGGCCAGATCGTAATGCGCCCCGTTCACGGTGGCGCTGATGGCTTTCTTGCCCAGCGATTTGGAGATGTCGGCGGCGACCTCACCGGCGGTGATACCGGCCTCGTACTGTCGGGCGTTGCCATCGGGAAGGGTGAGGGAGATCTGGGCCATTGGGGCCTCCTCGTCGGTTTGGCGCCTACGAGACGCCCGGTTGCGGGTTATGTCGTGCCCGTTTGCCGCCCGCCGCGCGCGCCGTCAAGAGGGGGCAGGGGCGAGCCGCGCCGAGAGTGTCAAATGCGCCAGCGCCAGCGCGGCGCCCACGCCCGCGCCGATCCCCAGCGCCAGCAGCCCAAATCCAGCGATCAGCGCCCCGCCAAACGCCGATCCAATCGCCGCGCCGACGTAGATTGCAGCGGCGTTCAGCGCCAGCACCACCGGCGCGCGGTGGCCCGCCAGCGCGATCAGGCGGGTCTGCTGCGCGGCCATGAAAGACCAGCTGCCCAAGGCCCAGAGAAACGCCAGCAGGAACAGCATCGGCGGTGCGACGGGCAGCAGCGAAAACATCGGCATCAGGAGTATCTGCGCCACGCACAGCGCCGACAGCGTGATGCGCCAGCCGAGCCGGTCACTGAGAAATCCGCCCATGATATTGCCGAATACCGCGCCCACGCCCGAAATGACCAGGACCAGCGTAATACCGTTGCGGCCAAAGCCCATGGTCTCGCTCAGCAGGGGCGCGATATAGGTAAAGAGCACGTATTGCGCCCCGATAAAACTGGCGGTGAAGCCGATGGCGAGCATCAGCCGTCCCTCTCCCAAAACGTCGCGCAGATCGCGCAGCGAGACGGGTTGGAATTTCAGCCCGGCGGGGACGCGGGTCCAGATCAGCGCGATGCAGGGCAGGGCGAGGGCGGTGACCAGAACCAGCGCCCAGCGCCAGCCGAAGGTATAGGCGATCCAGCTGCCTGCGGGCACGCCCGCCACCTGGCTGAGCGTCAGGCCAAAGAACACCGCCGCCAGCACCCGCGCGCGCTGCGCCTCTGGGTAGAGTGCCGCTGCAACGGCGGCAGCCAGCGGGGTGAAAATACCCGCCCCGGCGGCGGCGATGATCCGCGCGAGGCTCAGCACCGTGAAATTGGGCGCGATCGCGGAGACAAATGCCGCCAGCGCAAACAGCGCAAAGCCCGCCGCCATCACCCGGCGCCGCCCCACGCTGCCCGTCATTGCCACGAGCAGGGGCGACAGAAACGCGTAGGCCACGGCGTAGACCGTCATCAGCTGCCCGGCCTGCGCGGCGGAGCGGTCGAGATCGGCGCCCAAGGGCTCCAACAGGCCAATGATGACAAAGGCCCCGATGCCAATGACAAAGTTGCAGGCCGACAGAGTCGGGATCAAAAAGCGGTCGGGGTGCGTTGCGTCCATAAATGTGCATACCACGATGCACTCGCCTCACAAGAGAGTGGCGCTATGTGCCGTTACGGCAAATGACGAAAGGCCTCCCATGTCCAGCTCCCATGATCTGACCGACGACGCGTTCGAGACCTTGACCGGTGCAGACGGCGCGGCGGAGGGGCTCGACGGCACCGCGCAAGAGGCGGAGGCGGCCAACGGGCTGCGCCACGCCGCATCGCTGAGCATGACCAAGGTTGCCGATGGGCTGATCGACCCCAAACTGGTGCTGAGCTGGCTTTTGACGTCGCTGGGCGCGCCGGCGGTCTATGCGGGGGCGTTGGTGCCCATCCGCGAGGCGGGCGCGCTGTTGCCGCAGATCCTGTATGCCGGTTGGGTGTCGTCCTTGCGCCAGCGACGCTGGGCATGGGTTCTGGGATCGGCCGGGCAGGGGACTGCGGCGGCGGCCATCGTGTTTTTCGCGCTCACGCTTGAGGGCGCTGCGGCGGGGCTGGCGATTTGCGGGGCACTGGCCGTACTGGCGCTGAGCCGGGCGATGTGTTCGGTCAGCTACAAGGATATTCTGGGCAAGACGGTGGGCCAGTCCCGTCGCGGGGCGATCACGGGGCTGGCGGGGTCGGTCTCGTCGGTGGGGGTGCTGATCTTTGCCGGGTTGCTCATCAGCGGCTTGCTGGAAAGTCGCGGCGCCGTGATCGCCGCCATCGGGCTGGCCGCGGCGCTGTGGGCGCTGGCGGCGGTGCTGTTCAGCACGATCACGGAGGTGGACAGCGAACCGGACGGCAGCCTTGCCGCTTCCTTCGACGTGCTCAGGGACAATCCGGTGCTGTGGCGGTTCATCGTGGTGCGCGGGCTGCTGGTCTCGACGGCGCTGGCACCGCCTTATTTCGTGATCCTCGGCGGGGGCGAGGACGCCTCCGCGCTGGGGCAGCTTGGCGCGCTGGTGCTGGCCTCGGCGCTGGCCTCCTTTGTCAGCTCCTACATCTGGGGGCGGTTTGCGGATATCTCCAGCCGCCGGGTGCTGATGCTGACAGGGGTGATCGGCGCGCTGGCGATGCTGCTGGCAGTGGGGCTGGCGCTTGCGGGGCTGGCGCAGGCGGTCTGGGCCATGCCGGGGGCGCTCTTTGTGCTGATGGTGGCCTATAACGGCGTGCGGCAGGGGCGGTCGACCTATCTGGTGGATATCTCGCCCGCGGATCGGCGCGCGGCCTACGCCGCCGTTTGCAATACGGTGATCGGTGCGCTGCTGCTGGTGGCGGGGCTTGCAGGTGGTGGGGCGGCGTTGTTCGGCCCGCAAGCGGTGCTGGTGCTGTTTGCGCTCATGGCCGTTGCCGCCGCCGTCGCAGCATATGGCCTGCCGGAGGCGGAGGACGGTTGAACTGCGCGCGCGATCCACTACGCTAAGCCCAACGCAAAGGGGACCAACATGCCCAAGTACAACCGTAACTTCGACCTGACCCTCAACGACATCGACATGATCGAGGCGGCCTTGCAGGTCGTCAAACGCGATCTGTCATTGGGGCGCGATGGCTCCCGCGCGCTGCTGCCGGAAGTCGAGGGCGGCGATCCGGTACGCGTCATCGACGATTTGCTGGGGCGGCTGCACAATCAAAAGATTTTTTACCGCCCAGCGATGAGCCTTACGTAAGCGGCTAGGCGGCCAGCACGGCAAATCCCATCGCAAGGCAGCACAGCCACCCGCCGACAAAGATCAACGGCCGCAGCGGCAGGCGCGCGCCCGCGGTGATGTAGCCAACCGCATGGGCCACGCGCAGGACCAGAAAGGCGACGCTGGTCCACAGGGTCAGCGGGCCAAAGGCATCCGCGCGATCCGCCAGCAGAACGAGAATGGCAAAGGGCATGCCCTGTTCCAGCAGGTTGAGATGCGCCCGGTAGGCGCGCTGCACCCAGGGGCGCTGCAACGCCGGATTGGCGATGCGCACGAACCCGTCAGGCGCGTCTGCGGGCAATGAACCTTTGGGGGCGGTATTCACCCCGACGATGTACGGAATCCAGAGCGATGCGGCCATCAAGGCGATGACGGCGAGAACGGTCAATTCGACAGGCATGGTCATCGGCTCACATCTCCATCTTCAGGGGTTGGCCGGTTTCCAGCCAGGATTTGAGAGAGCCGGCAAACCGCGCCCAGCCTTCGCGCACACCGTCCTGACCCGCGGGGATGTCGAAATGTTCGATCGTCAGTTTGCACAGCGGCCCTTCGGCTTCGATCAGGAACGCCATGTGCGACGCCTTGGCGTCGGGGCCAAAGAAATCGGGCTCGAAGGTCGCCTCGATCCGGCTTTTGGGTGTAATCGACAGGGCTGTCTGGCGAAACATGACGCTGCCGTCATCCCGGAGCCAGCGCATTTCGGTGTCGACGGCGGCCTCGCCGTCGACGCGATTGCACAGGAAGTGATAGGCGGCCATCTGCGCGGGATCGCTCAGCGCGTCCCAAAGCGCATCCTGCGTGCAGCGGATGAAGGTTTGCAGGACAAAATCGGGTTTCTTTAGAGTATCGGTATCGGTATCGGTCATTGCCGTCTCGCTTTCCAATCTGGTTTTGAGGTCAAGGGCTGCTCGGGTCGCCGGTTTCACGAGCAGCGGCTCGATCCAGCGATCAATGGCTTCCTGCAGGGGCAGAGCATTGAGGTAGTGATATTTGAAGCGCCCCCGTTTGCGGCTCACGATCAGCCCGGCATCCTCAAGCACGCCGAGATGTTTCATCACCCCAAAGCGGGACATGTCCAGCAGCTCCGTCAGGTCGGCGAGGCTCTGTCCATCGCGCTGACGCAGCGCGTCGAGCAGGGTGCGGCGGGCCGGATCGGCAAGGGCTTTGAAGATCGTGTCCATAGGAGCCTTATAGGTTACTCAATAGTCACGTGACAATATGGTAACGTATAAATTTTGCGGAGCCTGTTGCCCAAGCCGCCGCTGGCGCCCATGATCGGCGCCAAACGGGAGCGCGCAAATGGCTGATTTTCTTGATACACCGCAGGGCCGCAGGCTGGCCTATCACCGCACTGACGGGACGGGTCCCTGCGTGGTCTTTCTGGGCGGGTTGAAGTCCGACATGATGGGCACCAAGGCCGTGCATCTGGAGGATTGGGCCCGTGCGACGGGCCGCGCGTTCCTGCGATTCGACTATTCCGGGCATGGCTCATCGTCAGGCACGTTCGAGGAGGGGTGCATCGGGGATTGGCACCGTGACACGCTCGCCGCCGTCGAGGCCCTGACGGAGGGGGCGATTGTGCCCGTGGGCTCGTCCATGGGCGGCTGGCAGGCGCTTTTGCTGGCGCGCGCGTTGCCCGAACGGGTGGCCGGGCTGGTCACCATCGCCGCCGCGCCCGATTTCACCGAGGACGGATGGTGGGCTGGCTTTGACGCCGAACAGCGCGCGCAGATTGAGACGACGGGCCGGGTTGAACTGCCGTCGGACTATATGGAGCCCTACGTCGTCACCAAGCGCATGATCGAGGACGGGCGCGATCATCTGGTGCTGCGCGACGCGCTTGATTTGCCGTTTCCCGTGCGGATGCTGCAAGGCACCGCCGACACGGCCGTCACGGGTGAGACGGCGAACCGCCTCCTCGCCCACGCAAACAGCCCCGACATGCAGCTATTGCTGGTCAAGGACGCCGATCACCGTTTTTCGGACGGGCCGTGCCTGCCACTGATTGAACGCGCCGTCGAGGAGGTGCTGGCGTGAAGTGGGTGGGGCGCATCGCGGGCGGGTTTGCGGCGGTGATCCTTCTGCTGTGGGCCTTTGGCCCCTATGAGCCTGCGGATCTTGCGACGGATTTTGACGCGGGCGAGCTGGATCGCGGGGTCAGTGCCTATCTCAACTGGCGCGAGGCGCAGGTGGACGGGATCACGCCCGGCGTCGAGAAACAGGTGATCTGGGCGGGCGCGCCGGAGACGGCGACGGAATGGGCCGTCGTCTACATCCACGGCTTTTCCGCAACGGCGCAGGAGATCCGCCCGGTGCCCGATCGTGTCGCCGAGGCGCTGGGCGCCAATCTGGTGCTGACGCGGTTGCAGGGCCACGGGCGCGGGGCGGAGGCGATGGCCGAAGGGACCGTCGCGGGTTGGATGAACGACACCGCCGAAGCGCTTGCGATTGCGAATAAAATCTCGGATCGCACGCTGGTAATTTCAACCTCCACCGGCGGGACGCTGGTGGCGGCGGCGGCGGTGGATGCGGGGCTGATGCAAGAGGTGGCTGGTGCGGTGATGATCTCGCCCAACTTTGCCGTCAACAACCCGGCAGCACCCCTGCTGACGCTGCCCGCCGCGCGCTACTGGGTGCCACTGATTGCCGGTGACAGGCGCAGTTTCGAGCCGCTCAACGACGATCAGGCGCGGTACTGGACGACCAAATACCCTTCGACCGCCGTGATGCCCATGGCCGCCCTCGTCAAAGCGGTGGACCGCCTTGATCTGAGCGACACCGAGACGCCTGCGCTTTTCATCTTTTCCGATGAGGATCAGGTGGTTGATGCCACGGCAACCCGTGCTGCCCTGGCCGAATGGGGGGGCCGACAACACAGTGGACGCCGGAGCTGACCGAGGCGGACGATCCATCGCGCCACGTCATCGCGGGCGATATCGTCTCACCGGGTCAGACGCAGGCGACGGTGGCGCGGATCCTTGACTGGGCGGCGGGGCTCTAGCCCGTGCGCCGCCCGCGCAGCATGTGGAGCCTTGAGACGTTTGGCCGGGTGCGCCTGTCGCCACACTTCTACATGCGTGACTTTATGTTTAGCGAAATCAGTGGGTTTCACGGCATTCCTAACGTACCGGATGAACCTGATCTGGCGATTGCGCGCGGGCGGATGCTGTGCACGAAATTGCTGGACCCGTTGCAGGAAACCTTTGGCCGGATCGCGGTCCGCTCGGGCTACCGCTCTGCCGCGCTCAACACCTATGGCAATGAGAACAAGCTGAACTGCGCGCGCAGCGACAACCCGATCGAATGCCATATCTGGGACATCCCCCAGACCCCGGTGGCCGGCGCGTCGCTGGTCATCCCATGGTTTGCCGACCGCTACGCCGAGGGGCGCGACTGGCGCGATCTGGCGTGGTGGGTGCACGATCATCTGCCCTATTCAGAGATGTGGTTTTTCCCCAAACTCGCGGCATTCAATCTGGTCTGGCGGCCTGAACCGCAGCGCACGATCTCAAGCTACATCGCGCCGCGCGGCATGTTGCTGCGTGCGGGCGAGGCGCCGGGAGAAACGCCGGAGCAACGGCGCGCCCGCTACGGCGATTTTCCACCGTTTCGCGGCATTCGCTACCCCGAATAGGCGCGCCCCCTTGCGCCGCCGCGCGCCGCTTGGCATTGCACGGACACGACCCAGCAAGGATGCGCCCCGCCATGAAAGACGCTTTGGTTTTGCTCCCCGGTATGATGTGCGACGCGCGGCTTTTCGGGCCGCAGATCGCGGATCTCTCTGCCGACACCTCGGTGATGGTCTGCCCTGTGACCCAAGGCGAGCGGGTAGAGGAAATCGCCTCGGCGCTTTTGGACGTGTTGCCCAAGCGGTTTGCGCTGGCGGGGCTGTCGATGGGCGGGATCGTCGCGATGGAGATCCTGCGCCGCGCGCCTGACCGCGTGAGCCGCATCGCGCTCATGGACACCAATCCGCTGGCGGAAACACCCGTCGTTGCCGCCAATCGCGAGCCGCAGATCGTCAAGGCGCGGTCGGGGCGGATGCTGGAGGTGATGCGCGACGAGATGAAGCCGAACTACCTCGCCCCCGGACCCTACCGCAGCGAGGTGCTGGAGTTGGTGATGGACATGGCGGAGCGGCTTGGCCCGGAGGTTTTCATCCGCCAATCCCGTGCGCTGCAACGCCGCAAGGATCAGCAGGCGACACTGCGCAAATGCAAGGTGCCGGCATTGGTCCTGTGCGGCGCGCATGACGCCCTGTGCCCGGTCAAACGGCATGAGTTCATGGCGGAGCTCATTCCCTACGCAAAACTGGTTGTGCTGGAGCACGCGGGCCACCTGCCGACGCTGGAACAACCGGACGAGACGACGGCGGCGCTGCGCGAGTGGCTGGCGCAACCCTACGTGCTGCAATAGCCGTTACAGCGGCAGCTTGGCGCGCTCTTGCGGGGTAGGGACATAGACGGGGGCGACGGGCTTTCCTGTCTTGATGTCGAAGAACGAGGTTTGCTTCCACCGGCCGGTGACACGCGCCACGAACGCCCGCCAGATCGTGCCGCCGTAAAGCTTTAGCGTTGAGCTGTGCCTCGACGTGCCGTCGGGCTGGGGGATGAACGCCTCTGACGCGACGGGGCCGATGGCCTCGGTGCTGTCGAGCAGGTTGGTCATCATCCCGGCAAGCGCGAATTTGGGCGTCGGCAGCATGGTGAACATCGGGACACCGCAGCAACTGGCGCGAAAGCGCAGCAGTTTTTTCGGTGAAAACGAAAACACCGCGAGGTTGCCGCGCCCGCGTTGAAAGCTGATCTTGTCCGGGGTGGTCTGGTACAGCTCAACGCCGCGATCTTCGGGATCAACGCCGGTGGTGTAGAGCACCGCGGCCCGGCACGCGCTGCAATAGCAGCGCACGTGATTGCCGGACCGAGGGGAGGCGCCGTGCAGCGTGCCCGCAATCTCGCCGCATGCGCAGGAGAAAGGGACATCCGCCACCAATCAGGCCGCCGCGTTCTTGTTGGCGGCGGTTTTGTTCGCGTCCGACTTTTTCTTCTGGCGGAAGCCGGGAGGCGTCGCACGTTCGTTGTCGTCGATGAAATCCAGCACCAGCGGGCGGATGTTCTGGCGCCAGCTCTTGCCCGCGAAGATACCGTAGTGGCCGGCACCTTCCTCGACGTGGCTGGCCTTTTGGCTGTCTTTCAGCCCGGTACACAGATCCAGCGCCGCGATGCACTGACCGGGGGCCGAAATATCATCCTTCGTGCCTTCGACGGTCTTCACCGCGACATCGGTGATCTTGCCGATGTCGACGCGCTTCCCCTTGATCGTGAACTGGTTTTTCGCGATTTCGCCGGTTTTGAAGATCCGCTCGACGGTGGAGAGGTAGAATTCGGCGGGCATGTCCATCACGGCGAGATATTCGTCGTAGAACTTGTTGTGTTTGTCGTGCTCATGCGCCTCGCCACTGGCGACCCGGCTGATCTGACCCATGAAGGCATCGCGGTGGGTGTCCATGTTCATCGAGATGAACGAAGAGAGCTGCAGCAGCCCCGGATAGACCTTGCGCCCCACGCCTGCGTATTTGAAGCCGACGCGCTGGATCATCATTTCCTGCAACTGACCCATGGTGACGGAGTGGCCGAAATCGGTGACTTCGGTGGGGGCGGCATCGGGATCAATCGGCCCGCCAATGAGGGTCAGCGTGCTGGGCTGTGCCTTGGGGTCTTCCTCGGCCAGGTAGGCGGTTGCGGCCAGCGCCAGTGGGGCGGGCTGGCACACGGCGATCACATGGGTATCGGGGCCGAGGTGGCGCATGTAATCGACGAGGTGCATCGTGTAGTCTTCGACGTCGAACTTGCCCGCGCTTACGGGGATGTCGCGGGCGTTGTGCCAATCGGTGATGTAGAGGTCACAATCGGGCAGCAGGCTGATCACGGTTGAGCGCAACAGCGTCGCGTAATGGCCCGACATGGGGGCCACGAGCAACACCTTGCGCTTGGGCTCGCTGCGACCCTGCACACGGAAGTGCAGCAGATCGCCAAAGGCACCGGGCAGCTCGATCTCTTCGGCGACGAGGCGGTCGGTGCCGTCGCTGCCTACAAAAGGGGGGATGTTCCAGTCGGGTTTGAGGTTCATCCGGCTGAAAGTACGTTCCGTCACTTCGCCCCATGCGCCCAGCCATTGCAAGGCAGGGTTTGGAATGGCGGCAAAAGCCGGGTAGGATGCCATGGCGAGCGCTGACGCGCCAAGCCACTGGTTGGTATTCCGAACCGTTTCCATCAGGTCGTAGGATGCCATGTAACGCATTGGGGAGCTCCTTTTCCGGCCCGGATATCCGGGCACTGTTGACGCCCGGATATCCGGGTATGTCGCCGATCCCCTCGCGAATTTGGGCGACAATCGTTAAAATGCTGCAAGTGCAAACATAGGACGGACGTGTTGAGATGACAACCAAAACCGACGATCAGGGTGAACCAAGCACGCAGACCATGGCGCGTATGACGCAGAATCTGCAAAAGGTTGAAGAGCTGCGCGCGCGTCTGGCGCACATCATGGTGCACCGCACCACGCATCAGGCCGCTTTGGACGGTCCGAATCAGGAATTGTTCGCCCGCGCGGCACAGGCCTACATGAAAGAGGCCGTTTCAAACCCCGCCAAGCTGATCGAGCATCAGCTGGAATACTGGACAAAATCCGTTACCCATTTTGTCGAGGCCCAGCAGGCGCTCGCGTCCGGCACCCTGTCGGCACCGGAAGACCGCACCGGCCGCGATCGTCGATTTGCCAACCCCTTGTGGGAGACGCACCCCTATTTCAACTTCGTCAAACAGCAGTATCTGATGAACGCCGAAGCGCTGAGCCAGGCGGTCGAGGATGTCGAGGATATGGAGCCGCGCGAGAAACAGCGCCTGCAGTATTTCAGCCGCCAGATCATCGACATGATGAGCCCGACGAATTTCCTGTCCACCAACCCCGACGCGCTGCAACGCGCGGTCGATACCGACGGGGAGAGCCTTGTCAAAGGCCTTGAAAACCTGATCAAGGATCTGGAAGCCAACGACGGCGAAATGATCGTGCGCTTGGCGGATGAAGACGCGTTCGAGCTGGGTGGCAATATCGCCACCTCGCCGGGCAAGGTCGTCTACCGCAACCGCATGTTTGAGCTGATCCAATACGCGCCCACCACCGAGCAGGTGCATACGACGCCGTTGTTGGTGTTCCCGCCGTGGATCAACAAATTCTACATTCTCGATCTCAAGGCGCAGAACTCATTCGTGAAATGGGTGACCGATCAGGGCTACACGCTTTTCATGGTGTCCTGGGTCAATCCCGACAGCACCTACCGCGACGTCGGGATGGAGGATTACGTCGAGGACGGATACCTTGCTGCGATCCGCGAGGTGAAAGAGATCACCGGCGAAAAGCGGATCAACGCCGTGGGCTACTGCATCGCGGGCACCACGCTGGCGCTGACGCTGTCATTGCTGAAACAGAAGGGCGACACGTCGGTCAAATCGGCGACCTTCTTTACCGCGCTGACGGATTTTGGCGATCAGGGTGAATTCCAGCCCTTCCTGACCGATGATTTCATCGACGGCATCGAGGCAGAGACCGAGGACAAGGGCATCCTGCCCTCTGTCATCATGGCGCGCACGTTCTCCTTCCTGCGCTCGAACGATCTGGTCTACGGGCCAGCCGTCAAATCCTACATGTTGGGGGAGACGCCGCCCGCCTTTGATCTGCTGTATTGGAACGGGGACGGGGCGAACCTGCCCGCGAAGATGGCGATGCAATACCTGCGCGGATTGTGTCAGCGCAACGAGCTGGCAGAGACGGGGTATGATCTGATGGGGTATCATCTGACGCTTGACGAGGTGGATGTACCGCTGTGCGCCATTGCCTGCGAGACCGATCATATCGCCCCCTGGAAGGACAGCTATCGCGGCATCCAGCGCATGGGCAGCGATGACAAGACATTCATCATGACCCAGTCGGGCCACATCGCCGGGATCGTGAACCCGCCGAGCAAGGGAAAATACGGGCACTACACCAACACCGATCTGGGGCTGGACTACGCGGATTGGCTTGAAGGCGCAAAATTCACCGAAGGATCCTGGTGGCCGCGTTGGGAAAAATGGCTCAAACGCCGCTCTGGCAAGATGATTCCGGCCCGAAATCCCGGGGATGACGGCCGAAAAATTTTGGGCGATGCGCCGGGAACCTACGTTGCCGTAAAGGCAAGGGGCTGAATTTCAGCGATAATTTGGGGCTGATTATCGATTATGCTGCGGTGCAGAAAAAGCTTGAAATGCTGCACTGCAGCACGTATATTTGTTGCACACGCAGAAAGCTGGATGAGCCAGCCGGACGCGCCGAAATTCAGCCGGGCAAGGCCCGGTGCAACCTTTAAGGAGCTATTCCAATGGCGACCAAGACACCAGACATGACCGCAATGATGAAAGACATCATGGGCGCATTCCCCGTCGACACAACAGCGATGGAAACACAGTTCAAAACATCCGCGACCCTGAACGAGAAACTCTCGGGCGTGGCACTGACAGCCGTTGAAAAATCCACCGAGATTTCTTCGGCCTGGACAAAAGAGACCGTTGCGAAGCTGTCGGACATGGCGAAAGCGAAATCCGAGCCAGCCGATTACGCCAAAGCAATGACCGACTTCGCCACCGCCTACAGCGAAAGCGCAGCCGAGCACATGGCGGCTTTTGCCGAAGTGGCGAAAAAAGTCCAGATGGATACAGTTGAGCTTATGATGGCCGCGGGCAAAGACATGTCCGACGAAGCCACCGCCGCGATGACAAAAGCGGGCGATGAGGTCAAAGCAGCGACCAAAAAAGCCACAGCGAAGTAAACCTCTTCACGGAGGGGCGTCACGTCCTCTTCCCTGAATTGTGACGCCATGGGGCGGGCTGGAGACAGCTCGCCCTTTCTTTTTTCTAAAGCCGCGTCTAGGCTGCGCTGCAGCACAACGTTCCTGGGAGGACATGCACGTGGCGGAAACCGGGAAACCCCTTCTGATCAAGCGATACGCCAGTCGGCGGCTCTATAACACCGAGACCAGCGACTATGTCACGCTTGAGGATATCGCGGGCTTTATCCGCGACGGTCGTGAGGTGCAGATTGTTGATCTGAAATCCGGGGACGACCTGACGCGTCAGTATCTCCTTCAAATCATTGCCGAACACGAGAGCCGGGGCGAAAGCGTTTTGCCCGTCGATGTGCTCAACGATCTGGTGCGCAGCTACATGGGCGGCGGCGCCAGCGTGGTGCCCGAGTTCCTGCAGCAAAGCTTTGCCATGCTGCGCGACGGTCAGGCCAAGATGGTCGAAAACATGAGCCAGATGAATCCGTTGGCGAAGATGCCCGGATTTGACGCGATGCAGGCACAGCAAAAGGCGTTCATGGACGCGATGACCGGCGGTTGGTCGGGCGGCGACAAGCCGGAAAACGCGGCCAAGGTAAAAGAGGGCGGCGAGGATCTGGATGCGATCAAACGCCAGCTTGCCGAACTTCAGGATAAACTTTCCAAGCTGAAATGATCGGGATGTCGCCTGCCCGGTGGGCAGGCGACACCTTTTCGGGGTGCCCCAAGCGTGGCTGACCGCTCAGGCGGCCTGCGGGATCGCCGTATCGAGAGCGCGCAGAAGCGTGTCGGCGACGGTTTCACATTCCGCCACGCTCAGATGGACCGGCAGGCGCACATCGCAGGCGCGCATCAGCATCGCACGGGTCTGCGGCAACTCCGGCAGATCCGGGATGAACTGCCAATTCCAGAAGGCGCGCGCGTTGTCCGCGCTTTGGCCAAAGACCTGCACCTTCAATCCCTCGGCGCCAGCTGCATCGACAAAATCCTGCACCTGTGCGTCGCTCATCCCTCCAAGGTTGAACTGAATGGAATCGGGGGCGCGCACTTCGCCGGGCAGGGGAGAGGGAACAGTGACCTGCGGCGCGCGCTGCAACCGCTCGGCCACCAGATCGTGATTGCGCCGCCCGTCTGCCACCCGGCGTGCAAGCTCGGGCAATTGCGCGCGCACCAGCGCTGCCGACAGGTTGCCCAGGCGCAGGTTGTAAAGAGGCAGTTGATTTTGGTGGGCGGCAAAGGCGTCGGCAAGCACCGGATGCTTGCGCCAGTTGTGCTCATAGGCGCCCGACATGATGACGGCGCGGGCGGCCAGATCGGCATCGTCGGTGACCAGAATTCCCCCTTCGCCCGCGTTGATCATCTTGTAGCTTTGGAACGAGAAACAGCCCAGGCGCCCGATGGTCCCGATTTTGCGCCCGTGCCATGTGGTGCCAAGGCTGTGGGCGGCGTCCTCGATCACGGGGACGCCCGCCGCGTCACACTGCGCCATGATCGCGTCCATGTCCGAGGTATGGCCCCGCATGTGGCTGATGATCACCGCAGCGACCGGCGGCAGCTTTGCGGCAAAATCTTCCAGATCGATGCGATAATCCGCGCCCACTTCACACAGAACCGGGAGGCAATCGGCGTGCAGCACGGCCGACGGCACGGCCGCAAAGGTAAATCCGGGGATCATCACGCGCGCGTCGCGCGGCAGATCCAACGCCTTGAGGGAAAGAAACAGCGCGGCAGAGCAGGACGAGACGGCGAGCGCGTAGCGGCTGCCAAGCATCTGAGCAAATTCCGCCTCCAACAGCGTGACGGGCGCGTCCTGCGCCGCGTGGTAGCGGAACAGATCCCCCGTCGCCAGCAGACGGTCGACTTCGGCGCGCACGCGGTCGGGCAGGGCCTCGGCGGTATGCATATCGGGCAGGGGCATATTTCAATTTCCTGAAATTAGGTTTTCAGAAACATAAAACAAATGCGCGACGGGGCCAAGAGCGCTTGCGTGAAACTATTGTAACAGGCGGCTTACAGCCCGATACGGTCGCGCAGGCTGTACCAGCTCATCGCGAGGGCCAGCAGGGGGCTGCGCATGGCGGGGCCTCCTGGAAAGGGCGTGGCGGGCACGGCCGCCATCGTGTCAAAGCCGTCGCCGTCGCCTTCGATCGCGCGGGCCATCAACAGCCCCGCGTGGGTGGCTGTGCCGACACCGTGCCCCGAATAGCCCGACGCACTCAGCAGGTTCGGCGCCAGTCGCACCAAATAGGGCATCCGTTTCATCGTGATCCCCAGGGTGCCGCCCCAGGCATAGTCGATCCGCACGTCCCGCAACTGCGGAAAGATAACGGACATCGGCCCACGTACCTTCGCCGCAATATCGCGTGGAAACCGGTAGCCATAGCTTTCGCCACCCCCGAACAGCAGCCGCCCGTCGTGGCTGCGACGAAA
Source organism: Sulfitobacter albidus (assembly GCF_018200035.1). Lineage (NCBI taxonomy): Bacteria > Pseudomonadati > Pseudomonadota > Alphaproteobacteria > Rhodobacterales > Roseobacteraceae > Sulfitobacter > Sulfitobacter albidus. The sequence continues at coordinate 752,476 of NZ_CP073581.1, forward strand.
GTAGTTCACGACAAACCGGCTGTCTGCCACGGCCACATCGCGCGGCAATACCTCTGCCATACGATCCCCCAAAGGTTCCGTTGCGGCGACGTAATTGTTGATCGGCATCACCCGTCCCGCGACCCGGCGATCCAACCCGCCAAGATAGCCGTTCCCGGCAAGGATCACGTGATCTGCCGTCACCCGACCAGCGTCCGTCCGCACAACGCCCGGCGTCCCCCTCACGACCTCATGCACCAGGCTGCGCTCGTGGATCCGCACGCCAGCGCCAACCGCAGCGCGGGCAAGCCCCAGCACAAAGCGCAACGGATGCAGATGCGCGGCCCCGTGATCCAGCACCCCCCACAGTAATCCGGGGAGGGGCAGATGGCGCGCAATGCCTCTGCGTCGAGGATCTCCTCCTGATCATAGCCATAGCGGGTGTGCAAATGCTCGGCGTAGGCATGCAGGTCGCGCACCTCCGACGGGCGCGAGCCTGCGTGCACGATCCCGGGGCGCAGAAAACAGTCAATGTCATGCTCCGCGATCAAACCCTTGACCAAGGCCTTCGCATCCTCCGCCAGTGCCCAGAGCTTTGCCGCCTCCGGCGCGCCCCTCAAGCGCTCCAGCGCGTCCTGCTCCATGCGCTGCCCGGATCCAAGCTGCCCGCCGTTGCGCCCCGAGGCGCCAAAGCCCACGCGCTGCGCGTCCAGCACCACCACATCGCGCCCGGCACGCGCCAGATGCAGCGCCGCCGACAGCCCGGTAAACCCCGCACCCACGATACAGACATCCGCCCGCTGCTCCCCGCGCAACGGCTCGAACGGCGCCAACATTTCAGCCGTCGCCGCATACCAGCTTTCGGGGTACTGCCCCCGTCTGTCATTGGCGAACAACAGGTTCATCCTGCACCCTTTTCCAAATACCTATTGCGCGACAGTCGCAGCCGGATCAGACGTTGAGCAGGAGATGCTCGCGCTCCCACGGGCTGATCACCTGCAGAAATTCGTCGTATTCGGCCGCTTTTACAATGCTGTAGACCCGTGCAAAATCCGCCCCCAGAACCGTGTGCAGCGCGTCCGCCTCGTCAAACAGGCGCAGCGCGTCGCCCATGGTGCGCGGGATATCCCCGTCGCCGTCATAGGCATCGCCTTTGAATTCCGGCTGCGGCTTGCGCGCCTCCTGCAGGCCCAGATAACCACAGGCGAGCGAGGCGGCGATGCCGAGATAGGGATTGCAATCCATGCCCGCCAGCCGGTTCTCCACCCGCCGCGCGGCGGGAGAGCTGAGCGGCACGCGAATCCCCGTCGTGCGGTTGTCGCGCCCCCAGGCAAGGTTGATCGGCGCCGCGTGGTCCTTCACGTAGCGGCGGTAGCTGTTCACATACGGCGCGATCACCGCCAGCGCGCTGGGCATATGGGTCTGCAACCCGGCGATGAAATGCATGAAGGCATCCGTTTCCGCGCCATCGGCGGTAGCAAAGATGTTCTGCCCGGTCTTGGCATCCAGCACCGAATGGTGGATGTGCATCGCCGATCCGGGCTCATCCGCGATCGGTTTGGCCATGAAGGTGGCGTAGCAATCGTGGCGCAACGCGGCTTCGCGGATCAGACGTTTGAAATAGAATACCTCATCGGCAAGCTTGACCGGATCGCCATGCAGCAGGTTGATTTCCAGCTGGCCCGCGCCGCCTTCCTGGGTGATGCCGTCGATCTCGAAGCCCTGCGCTTCGGCGAAATCGTAGATGTCGTCGATGACGGGTCCGAATTCATCCACCGCCGTCATTGAATAGGCCTGCCGCGCCGCCGCCGGACGGCCCGAGCGGCCCATCATCGGCTTGATCGTATGCGCGGGATCGAGGTTGCGCGCGACGATGAAGAACTCCATCTCGGGGGCGACCACCGGCTCCCACCCCGCATCGCGGTAGAGCTGTACGACGCGTTTGAGCACATTGCGCGGGCTGAACTCCACCGCCTTGCCGTCGCGATCATAGGCGTCGTGGATCACCTGCAGCGTCCAGTCCCCGGTCCAGGGCGCCGCCGTCGCGGTGCTCATGTCCGGGCGCAGGATCATGTCCTTTTCGATGAAGCCCTCGTCGCCCGCGGCCTCCCCCCAATTGCCTGTGATGGTTTGATAAAAGATGCTGTCGGGTAGATGAAACGTCTCTTGCCGCGCGAATTTGCTGGCGGGCACCGCCTTGCCCCGCGCAATGCCGGGCAGGTCGGGGATGACGCATTCGACCTCGTCCAGCCTGCGCCCCTCAAGGTAGGCGCGCGCCGCGTCGGGAAGGGTATCTGTCCAATCGGCCATCAGACCCTCGCTTTGTTCTTGAAGAAATCCGCCATGTGCTGCGCCATCTGCCCGTTATCGTTGGGCAGGGGGAGGGCGCGCTGTGCCGCGACAAGTTGTTCGTCGGGCACGACGCCTTTGCCCCGGTGGGCGATCAGCCCTTCGATGAAATCGGCGCCGAATTCAGGGTGCGGCTGCACGGTCCAGATGTGATCGCCGTAGGCAAGCATGGCGTTTTCGCAAAACTGCGATGATCCGACAACGCGGGCGCCGTCGGGCCGCTCCACCACCTGATCCTGATGCCAGGCGTTGAGCGCCACGGTCTCCCCATCCAGCGTGTATTCGGTGCGCCCCACGGACCAGCCGCCGGGAAATTTCACCACCTTGCCGCCCATCGCCTGCGCGATGATCTGGTGGCCGAAACAGACGCCGATCATGGGCTGCTCTGCCGCCGCGATGTCGCGGATCAGATCCTCCAGCGGCGGGATCCAGTCGTGATCCTCGTAGGCACCGTGTTTCGAGCCGGTGATGAGCCAGCCGTCGGCGTCCTGCGGCCCGGCGGGAAACTCACCGTCCACCACCGAAAACGTCTGAAACGCAAATCCGTGCCCGTCCAGCAGTGCCGTGAAACGGTCCGAATAATTGCCGTGCGCTTCCAGCATTTCCTCGGGGGAGTGGCCGGTTTGAAGGATGCCGATTTTCATACGCTACACCGTGTCCAGATAGATTTCGACGCGCTCGTCCGTGTCCAGGTCTTCCATGTAATGCAGCTCCTGGCGTTTGGTCATCACCATGTTGCGAATGAGCTCGGGCGCAAAGATGCGCGCGATCTGCGCGTCGGTCTCGAACGCGTCGATGGCGCTGGCCCAGTCGGTGGGCATCTGCGGCAGATCGGCGTCATAGGCGTTGCCGGTGATGGGGGCGGGTGGCTCTGCGCCGTCCTCGATCCCGCCGATGGCGGCCCCCAGCACGGCGGCGAGCATCAGATAGGGGTTCACGTCGCCGCCCGACACGCGATGCTCGATCCGGCGCGCGACCGGGCTGCCCGAGGGGATGCGGATCGCCGACGTGCGGTTCTCGTAGGCCCAGCTGACGCCGGTAGGCGCGTGGCTGCCGGGCACGATCCGGTCAAAGCTGTTGGCGTGCGGCGCGAACACCAGCGCCGATCCCGGCATTGCCGCAAGGCAGCCGGCGACGGCGTGGCGCAGCGTATCGGTGCCCTCGGGCCCGCCGTTGTCAAAGACGTTGCGTCCCTCTGCGTCCAGCACCGAGAAATGCGTGTGCAGCCCCGATCCGGGATAATCGGCATAGGGTTTGGCCATGAAACTGGCGGCAAAGCCGTGCTTGCGCGCGACGCCGCGCACCAGCATCTTGAACAGCCACGCATCGTCGGCGGCGCGCAGGGCGTCGTCGCAATGCATCATGTTGATCTCGAACTGGCCCAGCCCGGCTTCGGAAATGGCCGTGTCAGCGGGAATGTCCATTTCTTCGCAGGCATCGTAAAGATCGGTAAAGAACTGATCGAACTGATCGAGCGCGCGGATGCTGAGCGTATCGGCCCCCTTGCGCCGTTTGCCCGAACGCGGCGAGGGAGGCACCTGCAATTTGCGGCCCGAGTCGTCGATCAGGAAGAACTCAAGCTCCATCGCGCAGACGGGCGTGAGCCCGCGCGCCCGGAACCGTTGCAGCACCGCATCGAGCGCGTGGCGCGGATCACCGGCATAGGGGCGGCCATCGTCGTGAAACATCCAGATCGGCAACAGCGCCGAAGGCGCGTCGAGCCAGGGCATCGGCATGAACCCACGTTCCGTCGGGCGCAGCACGCCGTCGCGGTCGCCCTGCTCGAACACCAGCGGGCTGTCGTCGATATCCTCCCCCCAGATGTCGAGGTTGAGAACGGAGAACGGGAAACGGGTGCCCTCGATCGCCACCTTGTCGGCGAACCGGGTGGGGATGCGTTTGCCCCGTGCCACACCGTTCAGATCAGCCGCCGCGACCCTGATGGTGCGGACGGACGGGTTTTTGCGAAGCCAGTTATGCATGGGATCCTGCGGAAGCGCGATATTTGATCAAATTTGATCCCTTCCGATTTACTACCTGATGAGTTGGGGGCGCAAGCGCAATTTTGGGCGCACATCCTGCGGCAGATGCCGGTTGAGGCGGCGATTGACCGCGCCAAAGATCACGATCACCACAAGCGTCAGCAGGATGAAATAGCCCGCAAGAATCGGGTAGGGCACAAAGGGGTTGAACGTCTTGTCCGCAAAATAGCTGGCGTAATACAGCGCATCACCGCGCTGCTGCCACGCCGGAAAGCTGGAGACAAAGACAAGCGTGGTGGAGTGGAACAAAAAGATCGCCTCATTCGTGTAGGCGGGCCAGCCCAGACGCAGCATCGTGGGCCAGACAATCCGCCGAAAGCGCGCCCAGCCCGACAGGCCGTAGGCATCGGCGGCCTCGGTATCGCCCTTGGGGATGGATTGCAGCGCGCCATAGAAAATCTCGGCCGAATAGGCGGAGGTGTTGAAAAACAGCACGATCAGCGCGCCCAGCCACGCGGCGGTGAAGGCATCGAAGATCGGGAAATATGATTTGAGGCTGAGAAAAACAAAATAGCCAAAGAAGAACTGGATAAACAGCGGCGAGCCCCGGAAGATAAAGATGAACCACTCCGCCGGTTTGCGGAAGCGCCGGCGCGGGCTGGCCTTGCCCATCGCAAGGAGCGTGGCAAAGCAGAACCCGAAGGCGAGGGCGACCACGCCGAAATAGATGTTCCAGATCATGCCGGAACCGATCAGCGTGAATTGCTGGCACAGCGTGAAATCCTCACGCGGCAGCAACCGCTCGCCGATGCCGATGGCGCGCAGGCCGTAGTCCTGAATGGTGGCAAGACAGCTCACGCCAGCTTCCTTTGCGCTTCTCCGCCTGCGGTTGCCTGGCCCAACGTCAGGCGTTTCATCAGCCGGTCGATCACGATTTCCGAGACACGGGTAAAGCACAGATAGAACACCAGGAGTGCCAGAAAGTACCACATGCGCCAGTCGGGGTGCGGATACTCGGTGAAGCGCGGCGTTTTGGAGCCGCCAAGCTCGCGCGCCCAATAGACGATGTCCTCGACGCCCAGGAGGAATAACAGCGGCGTCGCCTTGATCAGGACCATCCACAGATTACCCAGACCCGGCAGTGCATAGACCCACATCTGCGGGACAAGAATGCGCCAGAAGGTCTGGCGGGTGGACATGCCGTAAGCCTGAGCCGTTTCGATCTGCGCGCGGGGCACGGCGCGCATGGCGCCAAACAGCACGTTGGCCGCAAACGCCCCGAACACGATGGCGAAGGTCAGAACGGCAAGGGCAAAGCCATAGCTTTCGTGCACCCATTGCGGGGAGGTGCCCAGCGGCATCTTGGCGGCCTGACACACGAGGAAATCATTGCCCTGACGGATCGGCTGATCCCAATCGGGGCATAGCACCTTGTGGCGCAGGTATTCGATGCCCTGATCCAGCGCGATCACGAAAAACAGGAAAAACGCGATGTCCGGCACGCCGCGCACGATGGCGATGTAGGTCTTGCCGATCCAGCGCAGCGGGGCAATCCGCGAGCGCGCGGCAGACGCCCCGCCAAAGCCAAAAGCCAGCGCGGTGGGCGCAGTGATGGCGAGCAGCAACAGCACCGTGAGCACCGACCAATAGAGGTTCATATGCTTGCCCGTCGTCAGGTAGCAGCTGAGCCAGGTCAGGCCCTCAAGCGTGTCGGGATCGGTGCAATACTGAAAAATGGGGCCGCTCGTCGCGATGGGGGGACTATAGGTATTTTTGAAAGGGTGCAGGGGGGACGGGCGTGCCCAGCCCCCCTGCGGCGTGCCTTATTCGTAGGTTTTGGCGTCTTCGCCGAACCATTTGATGATGGCGGCGTTCAGTGTGCCGTCTTCCTTCATGGAGGTGATGGCGGCGTCGAATTTCTCCTTCAGCTCGGTGTCGGATTCGCGCAGGCCCATGCCCACGCCGCCGCCGAGTGGCACATCGTCGCCCACGAACATCAGCTCCCCACCGGATTCCTCGACCGAGGGGGCCAGCGCGTCCTTGTCGGCGAAGACCGCGTCGGCCTCGCCGTTGCGCACGGCAGCCACGGTTTCGTCGTAGGTGGCGAATTCAAGCAGGGTGGCGCCGCTTTCGGCGACGTAGCCCGATTGGATCGTGCTGGTTTGCGCCGCGATCACGCCACCCGTCAGATCCGCGTCAGCCGAGGCCGCAACGTAGGCGGAAGCGGCCGGCGGGATGTAGTTCTGGGTGAAGTCGATGACCTCGTCGCGCTCATCGGTGATGCTCATGCCCGCGATGATCGTGTCGTAGTTGCCCGAGGTGAGGTTGGGGATGATGCTGTCCCAATCGTTGGTGACCCATTCGCAGGTCAGCTCGGCGCGCGCGCACAGCTCGTCGCCGACTTCGCGCTCGAACCCGTCGACTTCGCCGGCGTCGTTGAGGAAGTTGTAGGGGGGGTAGGCGCCCTCGGTGCCCATGCGGATGGTCTTGGCGTGGCCGTCGGCGAGGGCCGCGCCCGCGACCAGTGTCAGCGCCGTGGTGGCGAGAATGATGGATTTCATGATTGGTAACTCCCGTTTTCGGTTGGTTATGCGGCGTGGGTTGCAGAGAGAAACCCGCGCAGTCGCTCTGATTTGGGCGCGCCGAACAGCGTGTCGGGCGGCCCTTGTTCTTCGATCAGGCCCTGATGCAGGAACACGACCGTGTCCGATACATCTGCGGCCAGTTTCATATCGTGGGTGACGATCAGCATGGTGCGCCCCTCGGCGGCAAGATCCTTGATCACGCGGATCACTTCCTGCTCAAGCTCGGGATCGAGGGCCGACGTCGGCTCATCGAACAGAAGCGCCTCGGGCTCCATGCACAGCGCGCGCGCGATGGCGGCGCGCTGTTGCTGGCCGCCCGACAGCTGCGCGGGGTAGACATCGCATTTGTCGCCGATGCCGACCTTGTCGAGATAGGCGCGCGCGGCGGCTTCGACCTCTGCGCGGTCGCGGCCCAGAACGGTCACGGGCGCCTCCATCACGTTTTGCAGGATCGTCATGTGCGACCAAAGATTGAACTGTTGGAACACCATGCTGAGGTTCGTGCGGATGCGCAGCACCTGACCCGCGTCCGACGGGCGGCGCGCGTGGCCCTCACCGCGCCAGCTGACCGGCTCCCCCTTGAAATGAACCGCGCCCTGCTGGCTGTCCTCCAGAAGGTTGCAGCAGCGCAGCAGCGTGGACTTGCCAGAGCCCGACGACCCGATGAGCGAGATGACATGGCCCTTCGGCGCCGCGATGGACACGCCTTTGAGCACCTCCAGCGCGCCGTAGGCTTTGTGCAGGTCACGGATTTCGATTACCGGGTCTTGGATACTCAAAGGGGGGCCCATCTTCGCTTGCAGCCGGTATATGACGGCAGAATCACCGCGTATGCAAACGGATCGTGATACCCCGGGGCGAGAATGACCCTGCGTCAGCCGCCTTCGGCGCGTTTTCGGGCGGTTGCGCTGTCGACATCGGTGACGCCCAGCAGATTGGCGACAAGGCGCAACAGCGCGTCCTCCTCTTTCGCCCGGCGACCGTCGGCGAGGGCCACGTGCCACAGCGCCTCGACCACCGCGCGGCGGTCGTCGTAGGGCACGGCGTCCTTGATCGCGCGGGTAAAGCGCACGGTATCGGGGGCCTCGGCCTCAAATGTTTCGGCGTCCGAGAGCAGGGCGTCGCGGCCCCCATCGTCAAGCGCGTAGCGCAGCGCGATGATCTCGCGGATACGGTCACGCTCCGCGGCGCTGTAATCATTATCGGAGCGCGCGACGCGCACCAGAAGGGCGGTGAGTGCCAGACGCGCGTCGGTGTCGGGCAGCGGGGCGGGGGCCGGGTCAGTCAGCCGTTTCATAAGATCTGCAAACATGGAAAGCTACCTAGGCGCTTGGCGCGCGATTACAAAGAGGTCAGCGCGTTTTTCCGCGCGGCGGCGATGTCCTCACCGGTCAGGCCCAGCGCGATTTCGATGTCGATCAGCTGCGCTTCTTCCAGGTCGTCGCGCTTTCCGTCGGCCAAAGCCACGGCCCACATCGCGTCCCCCAGCGCCTTGCGGTGGGCATAGTCGATCTCTTCGCGCAGGATCTGGGTGAATTCCGGTGTGCCGGGAGCGTGGCGTTCAAGCGCTTCGCAATCGGCGCGCAGCTTGGCTGCGTCCAGCGGTTTGAGATCAAAAGTGCGGGCAAGGATGCGGTCGATCTGCGCGACCTCGGCAGCCACGTATTCACGGTTGGCCAGCGCCACACGCACCAGCAACGCCCCGAGGGCAAGCTGCGCATTGGGCTGGGGCAGGGGGCGTGGATCGGGCGCGCGGCGCGGAAAAAGGCGTTCAAGCATGGCGTAGGATTAACTCAGGTCCAGCGGCTTGCCAAATGTAATCGTGTCGAGCGCGATGCCCTGAGGATCGGTATTTGTGAGGACGATTCCCGCGATGTCGTCGACACCACCCGCGCGCAGAAACCCGATCGCCTCCTCGCCCACGGGGGCGACGGACAGATCCGCGATCACGGCACCGCTGCGCGCCAGAAAGAGAATTCGCGCTGCACCGGCCTCACCGCCGCGGATATCGAGGGTGAGCGCGTATTGATCGTCGTCGAACAGGATGGCGATGGCCCCTTCGCCCTGTGCGCGCCGCTTGGGGTAGCCTTCGGCGCCGTAGCCGTTGAGCACACGGATGCCGCGAAAGGCCACGACCGACAGGTTCTGCCCCGCCGCGCCGGGGATCAGCGTCAGCGGACCAAAGGCGGCGCCGGTGACCGCATCGTGATCGCCGCGCCGCTCGATCCGCTGGCCGACGAAGCGTTCGGCAAACTGCGCCCCGTCAAGCCGCAGCACATCGTTGACCAGAAAGCCGGGGCCGTAGCCGCCCGGCGTGCCGTCAAAGGTGATCTCGCGCGGCAGATCCAGCGTGTCGGGCGCCACAACGCAGACCGGATCGGTGCAGGCCCAGGCAAGCGCCGGGCAGAGTGACAGGATGAGGGCCAAGCTGCGCATGACCGCAGCCTAGCACAAATTTCAGCTGTCGTAGCCCTCAATAATGATGAGCGATCCGTCGGCCACGGTCAGGCGGATGTCCTTGGCGGCCTGGTAGGCCGGGCTTTCGTAGCAGGCGACAGCTTCGGCGTAGCTGGGGAACTCGATGACGACGGTGCGCGGATTGGCCTGCCCCTCGCGCACCTGCTGTGTGCCGCCACGCACCAGGAACCGGGCACCGTAGTCGGCAAAGGGTTTGGCATTGGCGGCGCGGTATTTGTCGTAAACCTCCGCGTCGCGCACATCCATGTTGCCGATCCAATATCCTTTGCGTGCCATATCGTCCTCCCGTTGGTGCGGTGTGGGCCTAACGCAACCGGGTGAACAGCTGCGTCAGCCTGCGGGCCTCGTGATCGAGACCGTAGGGCGGGTTTAGCACAATCATGCCGGAGCCGACCATCCCATGCCCTGGACGCGCCGGGGCAAAGCGGACCTCGTGGTGCAGTGCCTCCGGGTGCGCAGCGGTCACGGCGCGCACCATCGGCACCTGCGCGCCGCTCGTCAGTACCGGATACCAAAGGGCGATCACCCCGACATTCCACGCGCGGTGCAGCTTGGCGACATGGCGCGGGATCTCGGAGTAGTCGGATTTCACCTCATAGCTGGGATCGATCAGCATCACGCCCCGGCGCGGGGTGGGAGGGCATTGCGCATAGGCCATCTCGAACCCGTCCTGGCGGTGGCATCTTGCCGGGTACGGCGACATGGCGAAATCAAGCGCGGCGTGCTCGGCCGGGTGCAATTCGGCGACATGGATCTGGTCGGTCTCGCGCAGCAGATGTGCCGCGATGAGCGGCGAGCCGGGGTAGGCGGTCTGCCCGTGCGCGGATCGCACAGCCGCGAGCGCGCGGGCGAAAGGATGCGCCGCATCGAACCAATCGACCACCCGCGCGATCCCGGCGGCGGCCTCCCCCGTCTTGAGCGCGGCGGCGTCCTCCAGATCATAAAGCGCGCGGCCACCGTGGGTCTCAAGATAACTCAGCGGCTTGGGCTTCTTAATCAGGTAATCCAGCATCCACGCAAGCAGCGCGTGTTTATGCACATCCGCCAGATTACCCGCGTGATAGACATGTTGGTAACTCAGCATTGGGAAACCTCTTGCAGGGCGTGTGTGTCAGGCGACATATCAATTTTGCGAAGGTGCTGTGGATCGAATTGTGGATAAATTATGGCAAAAAGCCTCAAGTTGCTCGATTTAAACAAATAATTTATGTCAAATTTATGTTGACCTATCATGCACTTTAAAGTAGTATAATCTGCAGTAGAGTGCACGCCAAAAGGGTATCCATCTACTTGGTGACTATCATACCGAAGTAGATATCACCGGTTCTCATCCGACTGGTGGCGACCCCGTAACCTACATTCATCTGCCCCGGAGCCTGTTTGCCTGCATTGCTCCAACACTTTCAGAGACGCCGCCACGGCGTCTCTTTTTTTGTCAGACCAGCCGTGACATTTCCTTGGCCGCGCGCACGAAATCCTTGAACAGCGGGTGGGGGTCGAAGGGTTTGGATTTCAGCTCCGGGTGGAACTGCACCCCGATAAACCACGGGTGATCCGACCATTCGACGATCTCCGGCAGCTTGCCGTCCGGCGACATGCCCGAAAAGCACAGGCCCGCTTCCTCCAGCTTGTCGCGATAGGCGATATCGACTTCGTAGCGGTGGCGGTGACGTTCGTCGATGGCCGTGCCGCCATAGACTTCGGCCACTTTCGAGCCTTCGGTAAGGGTCGCGTCATAGGCGCCCAGACGCATGGTGCCGCCCTTGTCGTCAGTGGCGGACCGTTCGACCTTGTGGTTGCCCTGTATCCATTCCTTGAGGTGGTAGACCACCGGCTCGAACCGCTTTTTGCCCGCCTCGTGGTCGAATTCCTCTGACCCTGCACCGGTCACGCCGGCCACGTTGCGCGCCGCCTCGATCACGGCCATCTGCATGCCCAGACAAATGCCCAGATAGGGCACCTTCCGCTCGCGCGCGAATTGCGCGGCCTTGATCTTTCCTTCGGTGCCGCGCTCGCCAAAGCCGCCGGGCACGAGGATCGCGTGATAGCCCTCCAGATAGGGAGCGACATCGTCGGATTTGTCGAATACTTCGGCGTCCACCCATTCGACGTTGACCTTCACGCGGTTGGCCATGCCGCCGTGGGTCAGCGCCTCCTTGATGGATTTATAAGCGTCCTCAAGCTGCGTGTATTTGCCGACAATGGCGACGGAAACCTCGCCCTCGGGATTGTTCACCCGGTCGGACACATCGCGCCACACGGCCAGATCGGGCTTGGGCGCGGGCGAGATCTGAAACGCGTCCAGCACCGCCTGATCGAGCCCCTGTTCGTGGTAGGCCAGCGGCGCATCGTAGATCGTGGGCAGATCGTAGGCGGCGACAACCGCCTCCTTGCGCACGTTGCAGAACAGCGCGATCTTCTCGCGCTCTTTTTCCGGAATAGGATGCTCGGACCGGCAGACAAGAATATCGGGCGCGATCCCGATGCTCTGCAATTCCTTGACGGAGTGCTGGGTGGGTTTGGTCTTCAACTCACCGGAAGCGGCGAGATAGGGCAGCAGCGTCAGGTGCATGAAAATGCACTGGCCGCGTGGCTTGTCGTGGGAGAACTGGCGGATGGCTTCGAAAAACGGCAGCCCTTCGATATCGCCCACGGTGCCGCCGATCTCGCAGAGCATGAAATCGACCTCGTCGTCGCCCACGGCGAGGAAATCCTTGATCTCGTTGGTGACGTGGGGGACGACCTGAATGGTCTTGCCCAGATAATCGCCGCGCCGCTCCTTTTCGAGAACGGTCGAATAAATCCGACCCGACGAGACGGAATCGGTCTTGCGGGCCGGCACGCCGGTGAAACGCTCGTAATGACCCAGATCCAGATCGGTCTCGGCGCCATCGTCGGTGACGAAGACCTCGCCGTGCTCGAACGGGCTCATCGTGCCGGGGTCGACGTTGAGATAGGGGTCAAGCTTGCGCAGGCGCACGCTGAACCCGCGGGCCTGCAACAGCGCGCCAAGGGCAGCAGAGGCAAGCCCCTTGCCCAGCGATGAAACCACCCCACCGGTAATGAAGATATAGCGTGCCATGAAGCGGTCCCCCGTGCGCGTTATGCGTCTGCTCTGGTGTGTCAGGGCCTGCGCGGCAGCCCAAAGCGGCGCGAAAAAACGCAACCTCACGGGACTTAAACCTAACAGGATTCGGAGCGCCAAGGCAAGCGGAGGACCGCAACATCCTGTTGCGCGCGACCCGAATGCCTCAACAATTTGGGTTTATTCGTTAGTCCAGCGTCGGAACCAGCGGCGCGTTGTCACCCTGCGCGGGTGGCAGCAGGCTGTCGGCATCGGGCAGGCTGCCCGCATCGTCGTCTTGCTGGTTCAGCGCGGGCGGCGCCGCCGTCAGACGGTCGATCACCGACACACCTGCGGACGAACGTGCCGAGACGATCGTCAGCGTGATCGAGGTGATGACGAAAGCGATGCCCAAAAGCCATGTGACCTTGCTCATCGGAGTGGCCGGTGGGCGCCCGGAGGTCGCCCCGCCACCGCCGCCACCGATGCCCAGACCGCCCCCTTCGGAGCGTTGCAGCAGCACCACGGCGATCAGGGCCAGCGCAAGGATGAGGTGGATGATCAGGACGACATTTTCCATGGGGTACGCTGCTCGTGGGTTAGGGCTGGTGTCTGGCTATTGGGGGTATCTAGGCAAGTTTGCGCGGCGGGGCAAGGGACGGATCACGCTGGACAGAACCTTGCGCAGGGTGCAGATTTCACCGCATGCCCCATGATGATCCTCACCACCCGCATTCGCTGCTGCCCTCTGACCCCGCGCTGCGGGTCAAGGCGCTGGAAACCGTGCTGACGCGCAAGGGTCTCATCGATCCGGCCGCGCTCGACGCGATCATCGACACCTACGAGACCAAAATCGGCCCGCGCAACGGCGCGCATGTCGTGGCCAAGGCGTGGACGGATCCCGCGTTCCTCCAGGCGCTGCGCGACGACGCCACGCAGGCGGTCGCCGATCTGGGATACTACGGCCGTCAGGGAGAGCATCTGGTGGTGGTTGAGAACACGCCCAAGCGGCACAACATGGTCGTGTGCACGCTGTGCAGCTGCTACCCGTGGCCGCTGCTGGGCATTCCGCCGGGGTGGTACAAATCCGACGCCTACCGCGCCCGCGCCGTGCGCGAGCCGCGTGCGGTGCTGGCGGATTTTGGCGTGACGCTGCCTGAGCAGACAGCGGTGCGCGTGTGGGATTCGACGGCGGAGGTCCGTTATCTCGTGCTGCCGATGCGGCCCGAGGGGACCGATGGCATGGATGCGGAGGCGCTGGCGGCGCTTGTGAGTCGTGACAGCATGATCGGCACGGGTCTGGTGGAGGCGTTGAGATGAGCCGGTACATTCAATTCACGGAGGCCGAACGCGGCTTTTGCAAAGCCGCTGCCTCGGCCGCGTCGCCCTCAGGAGGGCGACGGAGATGAGCCGGGTGCACGACATGGGCGGCCGCTTTGGCGACGGGCCGGTGGTGCCGGAGCCGGAGGGTGAGGTTTTTCACGCCGAGTGGCACAAGCGCGCGCTGGCGGTGACACTGGCGAGCGGATCGCTGGGCCAGTGGAACATCGATATCTCGCGCCACGCGCGCGAGAGCCTTGCGCCGATGGATTACACTGCGTTTACCTACTACGAAAAATGGATGGCGGGGCTGGCGGAGTTGCTGGTGGCGCGCGGGGTGCTGACCGAAGCCGATCTGGCAGGCGGGACCGACGCAGACCCGCATCCGCTGGCCGACCGAAAGCTGACGGCGGAGGCCGTGCCGGAAGTTTTGGCGCGCGGCGGTCCTGCGGATCGCGACAGCGACACAGCACCCGTGTTCAAACCGGGCGACCGGGTGGTGACGCGCCGCCTGGCGCAGAACACGCTGGTGGCGGGTGGGCACACGCGGCTGCCGCGCTACGCTGCCGGGGCGCGGGGCGAGATCCTGCGCTACCACGGCACGCATGTGCTGCCAGACAGCAATGCCCATGATCTGGGCGAGGCGCCGGAGCCGCTTTACGCGGTGGTTTTCCCCGCGTCCGAGCTTTGGGCGCAGCCGGAGCATCCGAACGACGAGGTCGTGCTGGATCTGTGGCAAAGCTATCTGGCGCCGGCATGAGCCAGCCGCCGGAGCCTGCGTTCGAGGCGCCGTGGCACGCGCAGCTGTTTGCGCTGACGGTGCATCTGAACGAGGCGGGGCATTTTGGCTGGGGCGACTGGGCGGAGGCCTTTGGCGCGACGTTGAAGCGGCACGGCCTCGCACGGGAGCTTGACGGGGGTGACGATTATTTCAATGCCTGGCTCGAGACGCTTGAGACGTTCCTGATCGCGCGCGACATGGCCGAGGCGGGCGCATTGGGCGAGATGCGCGCGGCGTGGGAGCGCGCGTATCTGGCGACACCGCATGGCGCACCGGTGGTGCTGGACGACTGACGCCGCTCGTGCCGTGGGCACATCGCCCCGCCCGCCGTCCCGCATCTACATATCGACGTCGTCCACATCCGCTTGCCCCGACAGCGCGCGCCGCACGATTGACCAGCTGAGCCCGATTGCCAGCACAAAGCTGAGCACGACAAGCCCAAGCCACAGATTGAAGCTTGGATTGTCGAAGTTGATCAGCCCGAAATCCGCCGCCACCCAGATACAGGCGCCGGTGACCGCCGCGACAAGCAGCATGCCGAGCGCGCCGATACTGCGCAGGGTCGCGCGCAGGTAGATGATGTAGCCAATCAGCAGCAGCAGCCCGATGAGCACGGCTATCGGCACGTTCATCGCGCCGTAGTCTCGCACCCACTGCACGTAGTTATATTGGGTCGGGTTGAAGGTCGCGGCCAGCAGGCAAAAGGCGCAGACCCAGCGCAGGATAAATCCCATCGTGAAAGCTCCGGTTGGTTTGGCGCGCGACTATCCCGGCGCGGGCGGCAAAAGTCCACGGGGAATACGCAGTTTGCGGTTTCGCGTGGGCGCAGGGATGGCTATACGGGCGCGGGCCGCGCACGCAGGGCGGCAACGGATCAAACCGGATCAAGGAGAGAGCAATGGCAAATGTTGTCGTCGTAGGCGCCCAGTGGGGTGACGAGGGGAAGGGCAAGATCGTCGATTGGCTCTCCGAGCGGGCCGACGTGATCGCGCGCTTTCAGGGCGGGCACAACGCGGGCCACACGCTGGTGATCGACGGCGAGGTGTTCAAGCTGAGCCTGCTGCCCTCTGGCATCGTTCGCGGCGGCAAGCTATCGGTGATCGGCAACGGCGTGGTGCTGGACCCCTGGCATCTGGAAAAGGAAATCGCGCAGCTGCGTGGTCAGGGCGTGACCATCACCCCCGAAACGCTGATGATCGCGGAAAACACCCCGTTGATCCTGCCGATCCACGGGGAGCTGGACCGCGCACGAGAAGAACAGACCAGCGTGGCCAAGA
The DNA here is from genome assembly GCF_018200035.1 of Sulfitobacter albidus. Lineage (NCBI taxonomy): Bacteria > Pseudomonadati > Pseudomonadota > Alphaproteobacteria > Rhodobacterales > Roseobacteraceae > Sulfitobacter > Sulfitobacter albidus. The sequence continues at coordinate 768,291 of NZ_CP073581.1, forward strand.
TCGGCACCACCGGGCGCGGCATTGGCCCCGCCTATGAGGACAAGGTCGGGCGCCGCTCTGTCCGGGTGGCGGATCTGGCCGATGACGCCACGCTAGAGCTGCGGGTGGACCGCGCGCTGGTGCATCACGACGCGCTGCGCCGCGGGCTGGGCCTTGATCCCGTGGACCGCGACCGCCTGCTGGCCGATCTGCGCGCGATCGCGCCCAGCGTGCTGGAATACGCGGCCCCGGTGTGGAAAGTGCTCAACGAAAAGCGCCGCGCGGGCAAGCGGATCCTGTTCGAGGGCGCGCAGGGGGCGTTGCTGGATATCGATTTCGGTACCTATCCGTTTGTGACTTCGTCCAACGTGATCTCGGGTCAGGCGGCGACGGGCACGGGGATCGGCCCCGGCTCGATCGATTTTGTGCTGGGCATCGTCAAGGCCTACACGACCCGTGTGGGCGAGGGACCGTTCCCGGCGGAGCTGCACGATGCGGATGGCCAGCGTCTGGGCGAGCGGGGCCATGAATTCGGCACGGTCACCGGGCGCAAGCGCCGCTGTGGCTGGTTCGACGCGGTGCTGGTGCGCCAGACCTGTGCCACCTCCGGCGTGAACGGAATTTCATTTACCAAGCTTGACGTGCTCGACGGGTTCGACACGCTCAAGATTTGCGTGGCCTATGAGCTGGACGGCAAGCGGCTGGATTATCTGCCCACCGCCGCCGATCAACAGGCGCGCTGCACCCCGATCTACGAGGAAATGCCGGGCTGGTCGCAATCGACCGAAGGCGCGCGCAGCTGGGCCGATCTGCCCGCCGAGGCGATCAAATACGTGCGCCGGGTCGAAGAGCTGATCGAATGTCCCGTGGCGCTGTTGTCCACCTCGCCCGAGCGTGAGGATACGATCCTCGTGACCGATCCGTTTGCCGACTGAAGCGGCGGCGTGTCGCGGTTGAATTCGGCATGCGCGGGGTCATCTGTGGCTCAGGCAAAGGAGAACTCCCATGGCTATGAGCTATAAGGCGCGCCGCCGCTGGTCCCTGTTTGTGCTGCTGATCGGCTTGCCGGTCTATATCGTGCTGATGATCTACGTGATCTCGCTGTTCGACCGGCCCCCGTTCTGGATCGAGCTGCTGGTTTACGTGGGATCGGGCGTGATCTGGGCGTTCCCCCTCAAGGCAGTATTCAAAGGGGTGGGGCAGGCCGATCCCGACGGCCCCGAAGACCCGCTGCAATGAAGGCGGCAGTGCCCATCCTGCGCAGTCTGGATGAGGCGCAGACGCGGGCGTTCTACATCGATTTTCTGGGTTTCGAGATCCTGTTCGAGCATCGTTTTGATGGCGACGCACCGCTGTACTTGGGGCTGCGCCAGGGGGCGTGCGAGCTGCACCTGTCAGAGCATTTTGGCGATGCCGTGCCCGGTGCCGGTCTGCGGATCGAAGTCGCCGACGTGGCGGCCTACTGCACGGAATTGAATGCCAAGTCCTATACGTTTGCGCGCCCGGGCGTGCAGGTTCAGGAGTGGGGCTGGGACGAGATGATGATCAAGGATCCATCCGGCAACCGTCTGGTGTTTTGCACGCCCAACGACAGGGGCTAGAGCAAAAGCCTGCTTGAGATACGCAAAAGGCGGCCCGCACCGGAGCCGCCTTCTATCGCGCGTTGGGGAGGTGCTCAGCCTGCGGCGCGGGCGTCCGGTTTGAAACCGATGGCCTCTGTCGCGTGGAAACGACCGCCCGAGAGCTTCTCGATCTTACCGTCGCGCAGCAGCTTGCCAAAGTGGCGCAGGCGATCCTCGCGGGACGAGCTTTCGGCTTCGGCCTGGCGCACGAGTGTCATCAGCTGCGGACGCGAGAACTGCTCATTTCCCTCGACGTAGGCGATGTATGCGGCGGCGGCTTCGAGCAGATCCGGCAGCGCTTCGGCACCGGCATCACGGGCAAAGTTCACAAAACCCTCGGCCTGCGGCGCGTCGCTTGTGGTGTTGTCCACAACTGCGGCCACGCGGCGGGGGCGTACCGGCGCCGACGGCGTCGCCCTGTCCACATCGATGCGCTGCTCCGCCACGAGTTTGAGCGGGGCCGGGCGCTGTTCTGGCGGACGCTGGGTGCGCTGGGCCGACGCCACGGGCCGACGGGGGCGCACAACGCTCGCCAGATCGTCGCGGTAGGCGTCATCCCTGGTCTCGTCGCTGTCCCCGGCGCCGACGGCCTCGTCGGCCTTTTTCGCGGCGACCGCAGCGCGCAGATGGGCAAAGGCATCGCGGCGCGTAGCACTTTCGGGCTCATGCATCTGGCTGTCGGCTTCGTCCATCAGACGGTCGATGTCGTCGTCATCCCCGTCCGTGTCCTGCGCGGCGATGTCGGCAGCCGCGTCGTTCTCGTCGACGGTTTCGTGCTCGGCAGTGTCGTCCTCATCCTCGTCCGCGTCGAAAGTATCGCCTTCGTCGGATGTGTCCGCGTCCGCGCGTGGCGCCTCGTCCACTTCCGTGTCGTCCGCGGTAGCCTCTTGATCGTCTGCGACCGGGGCCGATCGACCCTGCATGTCGGCCTCAAGCTCGGCCAGTTCGCGCGCAAGCTCGGCCTCCTCGTCATCGCTCAGCGAAGAGCGGCGCGCGGGGGCCACCTCGGCAGTGTCGTCTTCGTCCTCGTATTCCTCCAGCTGGCCCGCGCTGATGGCCGCTTCGAGGGTGGCCCGCTTGACCTTGAGAACGCGGGTACGGCGGGCGGGTTTCTCCGGCTCCGGCGGGAGGGCCGCGAGCGTATCCTCTCGGTCGAAGAGATTGCCGTCCTCGGCGTCGTCGGTATCGGTGGCCTCATCTGCCTGCCGCGCGTCTTCCGCGGCGTCTGCGTGCAGTGTGGCCTCGGCCTCCTCCTCCGCGTCGTCCTCATCCTCGTCAAAGGTTGAAAACTCCGAATCGTCGGTGCCATCGTCGATCAGGATGTTTTCCTCGTCGTCTTCCTCATCGGACAGACGGCTGAGCAGGGCGTCGATATCTTCTTCGGCCTCCTCCTCCTGCTGCGCGTCGGCCTCGGCATCCTGCGCAAGATGGGCGGGCACGGCGGCGTCATCTTCGTCCAGCGCGTCCTCGATATCGCGCAGCGTATCGGCGACAACGTCGGTTGGTGCCGCGTCCGCCTCGCCAAAGTCGGCGTCAAAAGCCGGATCATCGGGTTGAGACAACAGGGCAGCGCCGTCGGCGTGTTCGTCCTCCAGATGATCGGTCGTTGCCTCCGGCTGCTGGGAGACGACGGCGCGGATGCGCTTGAGTTTTTCGGCGATGCTGTCGGGGCGGGGGCCGGGGCGGCTTCCTCCTCCTCGAACTCGGGAATGTCGCGCGACCCGCTGTGCGGTGCGTCGGAGGTGTCATCGGCAAAGAATGCCTCGACCTGCGCGTCGGGCAGGCTTGGCACAATGTCGGGAACATCCGCGGGGGCGTCTTGTGCGACCTCCGCTTCGTCCTGCGCGGGTGAGGTTTCGGCATCGTCGAGCTGGGCCAGATCGGTCTCGCCCACATGAGCGTCGGCTTCGAGCGGCGCGGCGGGGACCTCGGCGGTCTGCGCAATCTGCGGTACAGGAACGGGCGCCGCGTCAGTCCCACCGTCCGGTGTGGTTTCGGTCGCCGCATCCTCGACTGCATTTGCGGCATCCGTATCAGGTGCCGCTGGCAGCGGCGTCTGCGTTGGCGCATCGGCACGCACATCCGGCTCTGTCGTGGCGTCAACCGGTGCGGCGGCAGCGGCGGAGAGCACGATACGGCCCTCATCCTCGCGGGCCTCGACCCGGCGCGCGGTTTCGCGCTGGGCGATATGTGCCAGCATCTGGGCGTCGGGCTGTGGCGGTTCGGCCCCGAAATAGCGGTCGTCGGCGGCCAGATCGCGGAAATACTCCGCAATCGCCTTCATCGTGCCGAAGGAATCATCGAATCCCTCAAGCGTGCACGAAAATGTGCCATAGGAAACGGTAAGAATTTTGTTGTTATTGATCATCGGATGCTCGTCCTCTGCGTCTGTCGCCGAGATGTTTACCACGATGGGCAAGACCATAGCGGCTCGAAACAATGCCACGCGCGGTGTCTTTTTGTGTCCATATTGTGTCTTGCGGCCAAAACCGGCAAACCTGCGACATGTCGAAACTCATCATTGACGTTCCAGAACCAATAACCCTCGTCGGTGGGGGACAGGGTAGCGCGGCAGACCTTGCCGAGACGTTAACCATGGCGCCGCATCTGGTGGCGGTCGACGGCGGGCTTTCCCTCGCGCTTGAGGTCGGGACGGATCCGCTGGCGGTGATCGGCGATATGGACAGCGTGGCGCCGGGCGCGCTGGCCCGCATCCCCCCGGAGCGGCAGCACCGGGTCAGTGAACAACAAACCACCGATTTCGACAAGGCCCTGCGCGCGGTGCGCGCGCCCGTGGTCGTCGGCGTTGGTTTTGGCGGCGGGCGGGTCGATCACCAACTGGCCGCGTTTCATACGCTGCTGGTGCACGCGGAGCGCCCCACGATCCTGCTGGCGGAAGACGAGATCGTCGTGCTGGCCCCGCCACGGGTCACACTTGACTGCCGGGCGGGGGAGACAGTCTCGCTCTTTCCCATGGTTGCGGTGACCGGCACCAGCCGGGGGCTGGAGTGGCCGATCGACGGGCTTGATTTCCACCCCGCGCAGTTCATCGGCACGTCAAACCGCGCCACCGGCCCGGTCGAGATCGAAATGCACGCGCCGGGAATGTTGCTGATCGTGGCACGGCGCCATCTCAGGCCGTTGGTGGCACAGTTTTCGCAAGGCGGCGCGCGGTGGCCTGCTCGCGCAGGATGACGTAAACGCCGGCCCCCATGGTGATGGCGATGCCAAGGGCGGCCAGCGCGTTCGGAAACTCCGTAAACATGAAGTAGCCGATCACCGTGGCAAAAGGGATTTCAAGATATTGCATCGGCGCCAGCGTGGCAGAGGGGGCAAAGCGCAGCGACCATGTCATCATCAGATGCGCCAGCGTCCCGAGCGCGCCGAGCGCGGCAAAAAGCATCCACGTCTGCGTGTCTGAGGGCATCGACAGCGTCAAGGGTGTGAAACCCGCCGAGGAGCCGATTACGATCAGCGGCAGCAGAATACCCGTCGCCATCACCCCCGACAGCGCTTGCAGTGCGATGGGGTCCACGTCCTTGGCGATCTGGCGCGTGGTGAGCATGAACAGCGCAAAGACAACCGCCACGCCCATCGGCAGCAGCGCGATGGCGCCGACATCTACGAAATTGGGCTGCACGACGAGCAAGGTGCCGCCGAACCCGACGGCGCAGGCGATCATCCGGCGCGCGCCAACTTCCTCTCCCAGCACCAGATGCCCGAGCAGCAGCATGATGAAGGGCATCACAAAAGCGATGGCAATGGCGTCCGCCAGCGGCAGGAATTGCAGCGAGGTGAACATGCCGCCGATCCCGAGGATATGCAGCACCGTGCGGCGCCACGCGAGGCGCAGCACGCGACCAGACAGCCACAGACGTTTTCCGGTGATCCAGACGATCGGCAGCAAGATCCCCGCCTGCACCACGAACCGGATGAGCACCAGCTGCCCCAGTGAGACCGTGTCCCCCAACACCTTTGCCATGCCGTCACCCAAGGGGCGAGCACACAAAAGCCCAGCATCAGGGCGATGCCGAGCGGGGGGCGATCGTTTGTCATGCCGCCACCCTAGGCCGGAGCCGGGGTGACGGCAATCGGTGTCAGAGCAGTTTCAGCAGTGCCTTAGCAGCCGCCTCGGAGGACGCGGGGTTCTGACCCGTCACCAGCTTGCCATCGGTGACGGCAAAGCTGGCCCAGTCATCGCCCTTCTCGTAAGTGCCGCCGTTCTCCTTGAGCATGTCCTCGACAAGGAACGGGACCACATCCGTGAGGCCGACGCCCTCTTCCTCACCATTGGTAAAGCCGGTGACGCGGCGGCCCTTGACCAATGGCGCGCCGTCGGGGCCTTTGGGGTGCTTGAACACGGCGGGCGCGTGGCAGACTGCGCCGATGGGTTTGTCGTGGGCCGCGAAGGTCTCGATCAGCTTGATGCTGTCGGCATCCTCGGCCAGATCCCACAGCGGTCCGTGACCGCCGGGGTAGAACACGGCGTCGAACTCGCCTGCGTCCATGTCCGCCAGCTTGCGGGTCGTGGCCAATGCGCTTTGGGCGCTTGCGTCTTCCTTGAAACGGCGGGTGGCGTCTGTCTGCGCGTCGTCGCTATCGCTTTTGGGGTCAAGCGGCGGCTTGCCGCCCTTGGGAGAGGCCAGCGTGATCTGCGCGCCCGCGTCCTTGAGCGTGTAGTAGGGGGCGGCGAATTCTTCGAGCCAGAAGCCCGTCTTTTCGCCCGTATCGCCCAGATCCTCGTGTGAGGTGAGTACCATCAGAATGTTCATGTCGTGCCTCGCGATGTTTGAATGTGTCAATCACTCAATGCGAGGCTGCGGCGTTCGTTCCGCCTGACGGGGCGTCAGCAGTTGGGCACGTTCACGGCCAGCCCGCCCAGCGAGGTTTCCTTGTACTTTTCGCTCATATCCGCTCCGGTCTGGCGCATCGTCTCGATACAGGCATCGAGCGGTACCAGATGGGTGCCGTCGCCGCGCAGCGCGAGTGACGCCGCCGATACCGCCTTGATCGCGCCCAGCCCGTTGCGTTCGATGCAGGGCACCTGCACCAGCCCCTTGACCGGATCGCAGGTCATGCCGAGGTGATGCTCAAGGGCGATCTCGGCGGCGTTCTCGACCTGCTCTGGCGTGCCGCCCATAACGGCGCACAGCCCGGCGGCGGACATGGCGGCAGCCGATCCAACCTCCGCCTGGCAGCCCGCTTCGGCGCCCGAGATCGAGGCGTTGAACTTCACCAGCCCACCGATTGCGGCAGCGGTCAGCAGGAAATCCTCGACGTGGCTTTCCGACGCGCCGGGCACGTGATCGAGGTAATAGCGGAGTGTGGCGGGCATCACGCCGGCCGCGCCGTTCGTGGGCGCGGTGACCACCTGGCCGCCCGCCGCATTTTCCTCGTTGACGGCCATGGCATAGACGCTCATCCAGTCGTTGATCGTGTGCGGCGCCTGCTGGTTCAGCCCACGCTCGGCAATCAGCGCGTCGTGGATCCCCTTGGCGCGGCGTTTGACCGACAGACCGCCGGGCAGGATGCCGTCGGTCTCAAGGCCCCGCTGGATGCAGTCGTTCATCACCTGCCACAGGCGTTTGCTGCCGCGGGCAAGGTTCTCGGCCCCGCCGCGCGCCTCTTCGTTGGCGCGTTTCATGCCCGCGATATCCTTGCCCGAGCTGCGCGCCATCTCAAGCATCTCGGCGGCGGTCTTGAAGGGGTAGGGCACCGGATCGCCCTCGTCGGTGTCCTTGCCGGCGGCCAATTCGGCCTCGGTCATCACAAAACCGCCGCCGATGGAGTAATAGGTCTCGCGCAGGGTCACGTCGCCCTGCGCGTCGGTGGCCATCAGCATCATGCCGTTGGCGTGGCCGCGCAGGGGCGTGTCATAGTCAAAGATCAGATCGGCCTTTGGGTCGAACCTGAGCGAAGCACCGTCGAGCGCGATCGTACGGGTCGCCGCGATCTGCGCGAGGGTCTCTTCGGCCTTGTCGGCATCATAGTCCTCCGGGTGAAGCCCGCGAGGCCAAGGATCGTGGCACGGTCGGTGGCGTGACCCACACCGGTAAAGGCAAGGCTGCCGTGCAGCGAGGCGCGCAGCCCCGCAAACTGGAACGGCGAGGCGCGCATCAGATCAAGAAACCGCGCGGCGGCCACCATCGGCCCCATGGTGTGCGAGGAGGAGGGGCCGATTCCGACCTTGAACATCTCGAAAACGGACAAAAACATCAGATCGCACTCCCTTCGGGTGGATTGGGGTAGTCGGGTGCGGTGAAAGGGGTGTCGTTCATCCCTTCGGCACGGATCAGCGCGGCGCAGGCAGGCAAGGCCTCGATCCGCGCGCACATCGCGGTGAGATGCGCGAACGCGCGCAGATCAAACCAGCTGCGATCGGTATCGCCGGGATAGATCGCGCACCAGCGCAGGCACGCCGCCACGTAGAAATCCAGCGCGCCGGTGCCGTGCCCAAACCATGCGGCGTCTGCGGCGATATCCTCAAGGGCGGCGAACGCCGTCAGGATCGGCGCACGCAGGCCTGCGCGCAGGCGCGCCTGATCGGCGGGGGCCGGACCGATGTATTTGTCCGGATAAAATGTCATGCGCAGCGCCGGGTGCAGGGTGTTGGACACGTAGAACAGCCATTTGAGGTACGCGCCGCGCTGCGGATCGCCGGGCACGGGCGCCAGCCCCGGATGCCGCTCTGACAGCCACAAAAGGATCGCCCCGGTTTCAAACAGCGCACCCTCGGGCGTCTCGAGCGCGGGGATCAGCCCGTGCGGGTTGAGCGCACGGAAGGCCGCGCTGCGCTGGGCGCCCCGCGCACGGTCGACCAACTGCGTGGTATAGGATGCGCCCACGTGCTCCAGCGCAAGCCGCACGATAAGCGACGCATTGTCGGGGGCGTAGTGCAGCACGTAGGACATGGAGGCGTTGATAGGGCCTGAAAGGTCAGGCCGCCACGGCAAAACCGACGCTTTTCTACGGGATCGCGCACCTTAGCGTTTCATTAACCATGCGGTGAGAGGGTGATGGCGATGAAATATGTGCTGTTCTCCCTGATGATGTGCGCGCTGCCGGTCGCCGCGCAGGACCGCGATTCGCTGATCGCCGTGCTGGAGACGCGGATACCGGGCGCCACGCTGAAGGATCTGCGCGCCGATCCAGACCGCTTCCTGACGGAGGCGGCGGGCGTTGTGCTGGGATTTGGCGGGCCTGCGGGGATCGACGCCGACGGGATCGAGGCGGCCATCGCGGCCGAGCGCGCGCGCGTCCGTGCGCGCGAGTTGCGCCGGCTGCTTGAGGCGGATCTGAACGACGATCTGGCAGTCAGCACGGCAGAGATGGCGGTCGTCATCGGCGCGGCAAGTGCCACGATGCGCGGGCGACTGATGGGCTGGCATCTGGACGCCGACCGCGACGGCGACGGCACCGCCAGTTGGGCGGAGCTGCGCGCCTTCGGCCGGGCCCGTGCGCGGGCCGCATTGGGGGCCGAGGATGCACAGGCCCTGCGCCGCCTGATGATCTTTGACACCGACGCCGATGGCCGTGTTACCGTGGCCGAGCTGCGCCGCGCCATCGCCCTGCTCAACCCACCGGGCTGAGCGGGCCGGGATAAAATGCGCGCCCCCTCTCGCCCCGCGCGGGCAAAGCCCCTATACCAATTTGCAGACCCACCGAAACGGAGCTGCCGCCATGGCCGGAGAACTCTCACCCATCGACAAGGCCAAATTCGTCGCCGCCAAACGCGCCGCCGCCTTTGTGGAGGATGGGATGCGTGTGGGGCTGGGCACCGGATCAACCGCCGCGTGGCTTGTGCAATGCCTGGGCGAGCGGGTGCATGAGGAGGGTCTGCGCATCCGCGGCGTCCCCACATCGAGCCGCACCGCGCAGCTCGCGCGCGAAGTCGGGATCCAGGTGATCTCGCTTGACGAGGCGAAATGGCTGGATCTGACCATCGACGGCGCCGATGAATTCGACGGGGATCTCAACCTCATCAAGGGCGGCGGCGGCGCGCTGTTGCAGGAAAAGATCGTGGCGACCGCGTCGGACCGGATGATCGTGATCGCCGATGCCGCCAAGGAGGTCGAGACCCTTGGTGCCTTCCCCCTGCCGATCGAGGTGATCCCCTTTGGCTGGCAAACCACGCAGGCGCTGGTCGAGGAGACGCTGATTTCGATGGATGTGCTGGGCCGATCGTCGACGCTGCGCATGAACGGTGACGTGCCCTTCATCACCGATGAGGGCAATCACATCCTTGATCTGCATCTCGGCCGCATCGGCAACGCGCGCCAGCTTGCGCTCGTGCTCAACCAGATGCCCGGCTGCGTCGAAAACGGCCTGTTCATCGACATCTGTGACACGGTTGTGATCGGCTTTGGGGATGGAAAGGTCGAGCTGCGCGACATAAATGAGGGGACCATCGCCACCGAGCGTGTGGATTTTGTCGAAAGCGACAATCTGTTTTCCGACCTGTGACCCGACTGCAAAGGACTCCCCCAATATGAGCGACTATGACTACGACCTGTTTGTGATCGGGGGCGGATCCGGTGGGGTGCGCGCTGCACGTGTGGCCGCGGGCGAGTATGGCGCACGTGTCGGCCTGGCCGAAGAGGACCGCTATGGCGGCACCTGCGTCATCCGTGGCTGTGTGCCCAAGAAGCTGATGGTCTTTGCGTCGAGCTACCGCGACAGCTTTCAGGACGCCCGTGACTACGGCTGGGACGTCAATGACGGCCCGTTCAACTGGCATAGCTTTTCCGAGAAAATGCGCGGGGAGCTGGACCGGCTCGAAGGTATTTACCGCAATCTGCTGGACGGCTCGGGCGTCGACAAATTCGACGCGCGTGCGCGCGTGAAGGATGCGCACACGGTGTCCCTCTCCACCGGTGAGGAGAAAACGGCCAAGACGATCCTGATTGCGACGGGGGGGCGACCCGTCCGCCCGCAGAACCTTGAAACGGCCCATCTGGGGATTGTTTCCGACGATATTTTCCACCTCGACACGCTGCCGCGCTCGATGTTGATCGTCGGCGGTGGCTATATCGCGTGTGAATTCGCCTGCATCCTGCACGGGTTGGGGGTGGATGTGTCGATGTATTACCGGGGCGGGCAAATCCTGAACGGATTCGACGACGAGGCGCGCGGCCTTGTGGCCGAGCAGATGCGCGCACGCGGGATCGACATGCACTCCGGCGCCAGCGTGCTGGAAATGGAAGAACGCGACGGCGGCATCTGGACCAAATCGACGTTCGGGCAGGAGCGGATCTACGACAAGGTCTTCTTTGCCACCGGGCGCCGGCCGAATACCGACGACATGGGGCTGGAAGAGGTCGGCGTGAAGCTCGCGCGCAATGGCGCGGTCGAGGTCGATGAATTCAGCCAGACTGCCGTGCCCTCGATCTACGCGATCGGCGACGCGACGGACCGGCTCAACCTCACGCCGGTGGCAATCCGCGAGGGGATGGCGTTTGTGAAAACCGTGTTCGGTGACGAGAAAACGCCGGTCGATCACGATCTGGTCGCCTCTGCCGTTTTCACCCAACCCGAGATGGGGACCGTGGGGATGACCGAGGAAGAGGCCGAGGCGCAAGAGCCCATCGAGGTCTACGCCACATCGTTCAAGCCGATGCAGACCGCGTTCGCGGGCCGTGACGACCGGGTGATGATGAAGCTGATCGTGAGCGTCGAGACGCGGCGCGTGCTTGGCTGTCATATCGTCGCACCGCAGGCGGGCGAGATGATCCAGCTGGCGGGCATCGCTGTGAAAATGGGCGCAACCAAAGAGCAATTCGATGCAACCTGCGCCGTTCACCCCACCATGTCGGAAGAATTGGTGACAATGCGCACCCCGGTGCGCACATCTTGATTTCGCCCGGTGAGCGCACAGGTTAAGAGCACAGACAGACGGGCGCCCGCAGGGGCGGGTACTGAATAAGGGAAGAGAGATTTATGGCTGGCAATACGGGCGGTCCTTGGGGCGGCGGCGGCAATTCTGGCGGCGGGAACAACGGCGGCGGCAACAACGGCGGCGGCGGGGGCAACCGGCCTCCGAATGGCGGCGGCGACAAACCCCCGATCCCCGAGATCGACGAACTGGTGAAAAAGGGTCAGGAGCAGCTGCGCGTGTTGATGGGCGGCGGTGGTCGTTCAAACGGGACCGGCGGCGCCGGTGGTGGCGGCGGCGGCCCCGCGCTGACCCGCGGCACAGTTGGGATTGGCGTGCTGGTCGCTGCGGCGGCGTGGCTTTTTGCGTCCACCTACACGGTGCGTCCCGAACAGCAATCGATCGAGCTTTTCTTGGGTGAGTTTTCCGGCATCGGCACCGAGGGTCTGAACTTTGCCCCCTGGCCGCTGGTCACCGCCGAAGTGTTCGACGTCACGACCAACCGCACCGAAACGCTGGGCGTCAGCCGCGGCGGGCAGGGCAACGATGGTCTGATGCTGACCACGGACGAAAACATCGTCGACATCGATTTCCAGGTCGTCTGGAACATCAAGGATGCGCAGCAGTTCAAATTCTCGCTGCGCGATCCGGACAGCTCGGTGCGTGCGATTTCCGAATCCGCGATGCGCGAAGTCATCGCGCAGTCCGAGCTTGCACCGATCCTGAACCGGGATCGTGGTCTGGTGGAACAGCAGGTCGAAGAGTTGATCCAGACGACGCTTGATAACCGCGAAACCGGCATCAACGTGCTGCGTGTAAACGTGAACAAGGTCGACCCGCCGGAGCGGACGGTCTCCGTCACCGATGCGGAAGGCAACACGCAGCAGGTATCGGTTGTCGACGCCTTCCGCGATGTTCAGGCCGCCGAGCAGGAGCGTGACCGTCTTGAGCGTCAGGCCGACGCCTACGCCAACCAGCGCACGGCCGAGGCGCGCGGTGAATCCGCGCAGCTGCTTGAGGCCGCCGAGGGCTACCGCGCCCGCGAGGTCAACGGCGCCATCGGTGAAGCGAGCCGGTTCGAGGCCGTTCTGACCGAATATGCCGCCGCCCCCGAGGTCACGCGCAAGCGTCTGTACCTGGAGACGATGGAAAAGGTCTTTGGCGACGTCGACAAGATCATTCTTGAGAACAGCGGCGGGCAGGGCAGTGGCCAGGGCGTCGTGCCCTATCTTCCCCTCAACGAGCTGCGTCGCAGCGGAGGTAACAACTGATGAAAAAGACGAGTTTCCTGATCCCGATCATCGTGATTGCCGTTGCCGCCGTGCTGTCGTCGATCTTTGTCGTGGACGAACGTGAGAAGGCGCTGGTGCTGCGCTTTGGCCAGATCAAACAGGTGGCCGAGGAGCCCGGTCTGGGCTTCAAGGTGCCATTGATCGATGAGGTCGTGCGCTTTGAAGACCGGATCCTGTCGCTTGAGACGGAGTTGATCGAGGTTACGCCCGCCGACGACCGTCGCTTGGAAATCGACGCCTTCGTGCTCTACCGCATTTCGGATGTGGTGCAGTTCCGTCAGGCGGTCGGCGCCGGTGGCTTGACCCGCGCGCAGAACGATCTGAGCGGTATTCTTGAGGCACAGATCCGTGCCGTGCTGGGTTCGCAGGGTGTGACCTCCAACACGATCCTGTCGCCGGAGCGTTCCGCACTGATGGACCAGATCCGCGAGCAATCCGACAGCCGCGCCGAGGCACTGGGCCTGTCGGTCGTGGATGTGCGCCTGCGTCAGACCAACCTGCCCGAGCAGAACTTTGACGCCACGCTGGAGCGGATGATCGCCGAACGGGACCGTGAAGCGACGGATGAACGCGCCCGTGGTCGTGAGGCCGCGTCGCGTGTGCGCGCCCTTGCGGATCGTACCTACGAAGAGATCATCTCGGAGGCGCGCCGCGACGCGCGCATCATCGAGGGTGAAGCCGACGCGGAGCGCAACCGCATCTTTGCGGAAGCCTACTCCAAGGATCCGGAATTCTTTGAGTTCTACCGCTCGCTGGCCGCGTATGAAGAATCGCTGCGCGGCAACAATTCGACGATGGTGATCTCGCCGGATAGTGAATTCTTCAACTATCTGCGCTCCGATCAGGGGGCTGATTCAATCGCCGCCGGCAATTGATTTGACCCTCAGCCACGCAGAAGGCCGCTCCTGACCGGAGCGGCCTTTTTCATGTGCCCTCCCCCAGCTGCGCCTCATAGGCGACAAGGTCGCGGGTGGGATCGTCGGCAAACCGCGCGTCGCTGATGACCAGCCCGGTGATGCGGTCCAGCCGAAAATGCCGAAACGCGCCGCGCGTCTCGCACCAGCCCGCCAGCAGCCAGACAGGGCTGAAGAACACCAGCGCCAAGGGGCGCACCTGCCGCGTGCTGGCGCGGTCTTGGGTGTCGCGATAGTCAAACGTCAGATACCGCCGCGCGCGGATCGCTTCGCGCAGATCGGAAAACGGCACGTCCCACGGCAACGGCGCCTGCCGTGGCCCCGCGTAGGTCGTGAGCTGTTGCAGATCGCCCTGCATCCGTGCGGGTAGGGCGGCTTCGATCTTGTGCAGCGCGCTTTCGGCCTTGGCGGCAAAGGCATCGTCGGTCCATTGCCGCACGATGCTGATCCCCAGCGCCAGCGCCTCGGCCTCTTCGCTGTCGAAGGTGACGGGCGGCAGGTAGTACGCCTTGTCGATGACATAGCCGACGCCCGCCTCCCCGGTGATCGGCGCGCCCGTGGCCACCAGCGCGTCGATGTCGCGGTAGACGGTGCGCGTGCAGATGCCGAACGCCGCCCCGATCTGCGCGGCGGTGACGGCGCGGCGCCTGCTGCGCAGGAATTGCGCGATCCCGATCAACCTGTCCGCCCGCCGCATGGCCGCTGCTCCTGAAAAAATGTGCCCCGGAAATCTCTGCTGACACAATGCTGTCAGCAGGGTGTCTGTAGCAAGGTTTCATCAACGCAAGAGAGAAGGAATCATCATGCAACGTATGCCCGTAAATCCTTGGGATTGGTCCCAGAGCCTTGGCTATCATCAGGCAGAGATCGTCAGCGGCGCGCAGCGTCAGCTGACCGTGGCGGGCCAGACGTCGGTCGATGCGACTGGCGCACCGCAGCACGCGGACGACATGCGCGCGCAGATCACGCTGGCGCTCGACAATCTTGAGGCCGTGCTGACCGGGGCGGGGATGACCCTTGCCGATGTGACCCGGCTGGGCGTCTATGCCACGGATGTCGACGCGGCCTTGCAGAACTTTGATCTGATGGGGATGCGCTTTGGCCCGCATGGGGTGAAGCCACCGATGACGCTGTTGGGCGTGACCCGGTTGGCACTGCCCGGTCTGATGTTCGAGATCGAGGCGGTCGCACAGCAGTAGCTGCGCGCCTCAGGCGGTGGCGCTGTCCACCGCCTCTGCCAGCCGGTCCACGATCAGCGCGATCTCCGCCTCGGTCGAGGTGAAGCACGGCGCAAGCAACGCATGATCCCCGCGCGTGCCGTCCACACAGCCCTGTGCGGGGTAGCAGATCATGCCGGCCTGCATCGCTGCCACCTGCACCCGCCCCGCGATTCCGCGCGCGGGATCGAATGGCGCCTTGCTCGTCCGGTCCTCGACGAATTCGCAGGTCCAGAACAACCCGCGCCCGCGAATATCGCCCACATGGGGATGATCGCCCAACCGCGCGCGCAGGGCCGCTTCGAGCTGTGTGCCGCGCGTGCGCACGTTGCTCAACAGATCGCGGTCGTCGATTTCTTTCATCACCGCCATCGCCCCGGCGCAGGCGACCGCGTGGCTCATGTATGTATGCCCGTTCCAGAGTCGGCCGGAGCCTGCGAGGATCGCGTCGCAGATCCGCTCGGACGCGAGCACGGCCGCAATCGGCTGGTATCCCGCGCCCAGCCCCTTGGCCATCGTGGTCAGATCGGCGGCGACGCCTTCCTGCTCCAGCGCGTAGAGGCTGCCGGTGCGCCCCATGCCGCACATGACCTCATCCGCGATCAGCACGATGCCGTGACGGTCGCAGATCTCGCGGATGCGGCGCCAGTATCCTTCCGGCGCGGGCTGCGTGCCCAGCGAGGCGCCCACGACCGGCTCGGCCACAAAGGCGCAAACGGTTTCGGGGCCCAGGTCCTGAACGCGGTCCTCTAGCTGCTGCGCCATACGGGCGCCGAAATCAGCCTCCGTTTCATCCGCCCCGCGCAGACGGTAGCCGTAGGTCGCATCAATGTGCTGCGTCTCGATCAGCAGCGGGGCGAAGGGCGCCCGGCGGCCCGCGTGGCCCGACACGGCCAGGGCGCCCAGCGTGTTGCCGTGATAGGACGGCGCGCGCGCGATCACATGCGCGCGCTGCGTCTCGCCCCGCTCCACATGGTATTGCCGCGCGAGCTTCAGCGCCGCCTCCATCGCCTCCGAGCCGGAGCCGAGATACATCACCCGTCCGGTACCGGTGCCAGCGGGCGCACGCGCGACCAGATAGTCCGATAGTGCCTCTGCCTGAGGGTTCGTGAACAGCCCGGTGTGCGCGTATGCCAGCGTGTTGACCTGTTCGCAGATCGCCGCGCGCACGGCGGCGTTGTCATGGCCCAGCGACGATACCGCCGCCCCCCGCAAGCATCGAGGTAGCGTTTGCCCTCGCCGTCGATCAGCCACGCGCCTTCACCGCCGACGATCGAGGGTTGCTGCGCCGTCAGACTGCGGCGCAGGACGCGGCTTTGCGGGCTGTTTGGCACGGTATCTAGGGTCATGGAGGGCTCCGCATCGAGGCTCAGATATGGCGTCAGCATAACCGCTTTGGCCGCGATAAACAGAACAATGGTTCACGCCGCCGTGCACCGTGGTTGAAATAGCGTGGCGGTGTCACATCTTTGAGCTTGAGCCAACGCTGCTCCACAGGCAGTCTGAGCGCAGTCGATCAGGAGAGTATTATGCAGCCCAAAGCGGTCGCCCGAACCCGAACACAGCCCAACCCGGCGCAGAAGCTGGCCCTGCGCGGGGCCATGATGGGGCTTTTGGCCCTTGCCCTTATCGCCGTTCAGACGGTGATGGCACAGGCCCGCCCCGAAAGCCTCGCGCCATTGGCGGAGCAGATCAGCCCCTCGGTCGTAAACATCACGACCTCGACGCTGGTCGAAGGACGCACCGGGCCGCGCGGCATCGTGCCCGAAGGCTCCCCGTTCGAGGATTTCTTTCGCGAGTTTCAGGACCGCAACCGAAACCGCAACGGCGAGAACGCGCCAGCGCCGCGCCGGTCCTCCGCACTTGGATCGGGTTTCGTGATTTCCGAGGATGGGTTTGTCGTCACCAACAACCACGTCATCGAGGGTGCCGACGAGATCACCATCGAATTCTTCTCCGGTGAAGAGCTGGTCGCCGAGGTGATCGGGACCGATCCCAACACGGACATCGCGCTCTTGAAGGTCGAGGCCGACGGGCCGCTGCCCTTCGTCAGCTTCGGTGACAGCGACAACGCCCGTGTGGGCGATTGGGTCATCGCCATGGGCAACCCGCTGGGGCAGGGGTTCTCTGTCTCGGCAGGGATCGTGTCGGCGCGCAACCGCGCGCTGTCGGGCACCTACGACGACTACATCCAGACCGATGCGGCGATCAACCGGGGCAACTCGGGCGGGCCGTTGTTCAACATGGACGGTGAGGTGATCGGCGTGAACACGGCGATCCTGTCGCCCAACGGCGGCTCCATCGGGATCGGCTTTTCCATGGCGGCCAATGTGGTGACCCGCGTGGTGGACCAGTTGCAGGAGTTCGGTGAGACGCGGCGCGGCTGGCTCGGCGTGCGCATCCAGGACGTGACTGAGGATGTGGCCGATGCCATGGGCATGGATACCGCGACCGGTGCGCTCATCACCGACGTGCCCGAAGGCCCCGCGCGCGACGCGGGCCTTGAGACCGGCGATGTGATCCTGTCGTTTGACGGGGTCGAGGTCGAGGACACGCGCGGTCTGGTGCGTCAGGTCGGCAACAGCCCCGTGGGCGCCACCGTGCGCGTGACCGTTTTGCGCGAGGGCAACAGCCAGACGATCCCCGTCACGCTGGGCCGCCGTGAGGACGCCAACGGCGAAAGCACCGCCTCCGAGGACGAGGAAGACACTCCCGCCGAGCCCGAGGTCTCCTCGCTGCTGGGTCTGACGGTGACACCGCTGACCGACGAAATGCGTGAAGAGCTGGGCGCCGAGCCCGGCATGGACGGTCTGGCCGTGACGGAGGTGACCGAAGGTTCGGAAGCGTTCGAAAAGGGCCTGCGCGCCGGTGACATCATCACCGAAGCGGGCCAGCAGAAGATCACCAGCATCGCAGAGCTGAACGCCCGCATCGACGCGGCGCGCGAGGCCGGGCGCAAATCGCTGCTGCTGCTGGTGCGCCGTGCGGGCGATCCGCGCTTTGTCGCGCTGACACTCGACGCGGACTAGGATCAACGCTGATCAGGGAAAGGGCGCGCCGGGAGACCGGGGCGCCTTTTTTCGTGCCGTCAGGCCGGATCGCGTGGCACGGCGACGATACCCAACGCGCGCGCCGTCTTGATCGACAGCACGTCGGCGGGCAGCCCGTCGGCCGTCTGAACGGCAAGCACCGCGCGGCGGGTGGCCGCATCCATGTTGCCCGTCACCGCCCCCGCATAAAGCCCGCGCGCCTGCAACGCGCGTTGCAGGGTCGAGACGAATTCGACCGTGAAGGCGGGCGGGCAGGGGGTTTCAAACCAGCGGTCGGTGCGCGGGGTCACGATCTGGCGGCGGCTTTCGTCGCGGTAGACAGGCAGCGAGGCGATGCTGCCGTCCGGGTTGGTCTTGGCCGGTGTGACGAGCACACGCTCGGTCACCGTCTCGATCACGGCGGGCGTGGGGATCTTGCCCCAGCAGGTGCCGGGCGGCGCGCCGGGCGGTGCTAGCCCGTTGCCCTGCACGACCCCCTCTGCCGAGACGGTCTGCCCCCCACCGGTGGTGCAGGCGGCCAGCGTGGCAAGAAGGGCCGCACAGATGCTGCGCGTCAGAATGTCCTGTATCATGGCCCGCTGTCTCCGAGGCTCTTGGTTCCGGCGCAGACTAGCCGCTTTGCGCGGTGCTGCCTAGAACCCGCGTGCGGCGCGGGCGCGCGGGCGGCAAAAACGGGCTGGCAGGGCCGGGCCCGCTTGGCTAAGACTTGGCGCGACTGATTATCAAAAGGGGCACCCGGATGGCCAAAATCACCTACGTCGAACACAACGGAACCGAGCATGTGGTGGATGTCGCCACCGGGCTGACCGTGATGGAAGGCGCGCGCGACAACAACATTCCCGGCATCGAGGCCGATTGCGGCGGCGCCTGCGCGTGCTCGACCTGCCACGTCTACGTCGATCCGGCCTGGGTGGAAAAGCTGCCCGCCAAGGACGACATGGAAGAGGACATGCTCGATTTCGCGTATGAGCCCGATCCCGCCCGGTCGCGCCTGACATGCCAGTTGAAGGTGACCGACGCGCTGGACGGTCTGCGCGTTCAAATGCCAGAAAAGCAGATCTGATGGCAGCGCGGCGTCTGCCCGCGCGCGTGTGGCACGGCCCCGCGCGCCGCGTGTGGCTGGCGCTGTGCGTGTGGCTGGCGCTGCTGGTCCCGGTGGCGGCGGGCGCGCAAGATATCGTCTCGGCGCGTTATACCGATCCGACGACGCGCTATCCGCACGGGGTGCTGGGCGACACGGTCGAGCACGCGGGCCTTGAGGTCACGCTGGGTGATGGCAGCAGGCGGACGCTGCTCTGGCCACAGGAGATCGTCTTCGAGGATACAGCACCGCGCGTAATGGACCTGAGCGGCGATGGCGCGCCCGAAGTGATCGTGGTCGAGAGCGATCAGAACCTCGGCGCGCGGCTTGCCGTCTACACGATGCGGGACGGTGCGCTCACGCTCTTTGCCGCCGGTCCCTTCATCGGGCAACGCTTTCGCTGGCTCGCGGTGGTGGGCGCCGGGGATCTGAACGGCGATGGCAGGCTAGAAATCGCCTATGTCGACCGCCCCCATCTGGCCAAGACCCTGCGTGTGATGCGGGTCGAGCGGATCGACAGCGTGAACCACGTGCTGCGCGAGGTGGCCAATCGCCCCGGCCTCACCAACCACCGCATCGGGGAGCGCGACATCGCGGGTGGCATCCGCGATTGCGGGCAGGGACCAGAGATGATCCTCGCCACCGCCGATTGGGCGCGGCTAGTCGCGGTCACCTTCGACGGTACGACGACCCAAGCGCGCGACATCGGCCGCCACCGGGATCGTGCGAGCTTTGCCGCCGCACTCGCCTGCGAATGATCCGCGCACTGGCATTTGCGGCGCTCACCGCCACGCCGCTGGCCGCGCAGGAGCAGATCAGCCCGGATGATTTTCTGGATCTCGCCGTGGGGCGCACGCTGACCTTTCGCGGGGTCATCTCGGGCGAAGTGGTCGGGATCGAGCAATTCCTGCGCCGTGATCTGTCGGTCTGGGCCGGGCAGGACGGGCGCTGCACCTACGGGCGGATCGAGGTGCGCGGGCCGTTTTTGTGCTTCATCTACGAGGACTACCCGAACCCCGACAATTGCTGGACGACCTACAGCGACGACGGTGCCCTGCTGGTTGTCTCGCAGACGTCGTTCCAGACCCAGCGCATCAGCGACGTGAGCGAAAAGCCCGTGCTGTGCGAGGGCGCGCCGGTTTCCTAGTCGAGCGCGCGCCAGCCGATGTCGCGGCGGCAGAACCCTTCGGGCCAGTCAATCGCATCGACCATCGCATAGGCGCGCGCCTGCGCCTCGGCCAGCGTATCGCCGCGCGCCGTGACGTTGAGCACACGACCCCCGGTCGCGACAATCCCGCCATCCCGCGCGGCGGTGCCTGCGTGAAACACCATGTTGCGGCTGTCGGCGGGCAGCGCGTCCAGCCCATTGATGACCGAGCCTTTTTCATAGGCGCCGGGATAGCCCGCAGCGGCGAGCACCACCGTGATCGCGTGATCCTCGGCCCAGTTCACGCGCATTTCCCCCAGCCGCGCTTCGGCGGCTGCGTGCATCAGATCGAACGCCTGCGCGCCCAGCCGCATCATCAGCACCTGACATTCCGGATCGCCAAAGCGCACGTTGTATTCCACAAGCCGCGGCGCGCCGTCCTCGATCATCAACCCGGCGTAAAGCACGCCGTGATAGGGCGTGCCGCGTGCAGCCATTTCGGCCATGCAAGGCTTCACGATCTCCTCCAGCGCCCGCTGGGCAACCGCGTCCGTCAGCACCGGCGCAGGGGAATAGGCCCCCATGCCGCCGGTGTTGGGGCCGGTATCGCCGTCGCCCACCCGCTTGTGATCCTGCGCCGTGCCGATGGGCAACACGTCCGTGCCGTCGCACAGCACAAAGAATGACGCTTCCTCGCCGCGCATGAATTCCTCGATCACGACCTCGGCGCCCGCCGCGCCGAATTCACCGCCGAACATGTCGTCGATGGCGGCCTCCGCCTCGGCCAGTGTTTCGGCGATGATCACGCCCTTGCCGGCGGCCAGCCCGTCAGCTTTGACGACAATCGGCGCGCCCTGCGCCTGCACATAGGCCTTGGCGGCCTCCGCATCGGTGAAATGCCCGTAGGCCGCCGTGGGCGCCCCGCAGGCATCGCAAATCTCCTTGGTGAACGCCTTGGACGCCTCAAGGGCGGCAGCGGCCTGCGAGGGCCCGAACACCAGCACACCGGCCTCGCGCAGGCGGTCCGCGACGCCGGCGGCCAGCGGCGCCTCCGGCCCCACGATCACAAAATCGACGTTGTTGCGCTCGACCATCTCGACCACGGTGCCGCCGTCGTTGATGTCAATGCTGGCACATTCCGCGATCTGCGCGATGCCCGCATTGCCCGGCGCCACGATCAGCTTGTCGCATTTGGGGTTCTGCTTGACCGCCCAGGCGAGCGAATGCTCACGGCCACCGCTGCCGAGGATGAGGATATTCATGGGCGCGCTCCCTTGGCCTTTGTTGGTGGGCGTTCTAATCTGGCACGGAGCGCAGCACAAGGACGCGGGCATGGAGCTTTTTGACGACGGTGAGGACGACGGCCCGCAGGACGGCAACCGCCCCGAATACACCGTGGGCGAGCTGTCGGGGGCCATCAAACGCGCCATCGAGGGGGAGTTTGGCCACGTGCGTCTGCGCGGCGAGGTGGGGCGCGTGACGATCCCGCGCTCGGGGCATCTCTACCTCGATCTTAAGGACGACCGCGCGGTGATCGCGGGCATCATCTGGAAGGGTCAGTTGGCCAAGCTTGCGACCCAGCCCGAAGAGGGGATGGAGGTGATCGCCACCGGGCGGCTGACGACCTTTCCGGGGCAATCGAAATACCAGATCATCATCGAGGATCTGAAACCCGCGGGCGCCGGCGCGCTGATGGCGCTCTTGGAAAAGCGCCGCGCGGCGTTGCAGGCCGAAGGGCTGTTCGAGGCGTCGCGCAAACGCCCGCTGCCCTATCTGCCGGAAGTGATCGGCGTCGTGACCTCGCCCACGGGGCGGTGATCCGCGATATCCTGCACCGGCTGCGGGACCGGTTTCCGCGCAAGGTGCTGATCTGGCCGGTGGCGGTGCAGGGCGCAAAATGCGCACCCGAGGTGGCGCGCGCGATTGCCGGGTTCAACGCGCTTAGCCCCGGCGGCGCGATGCCCCGGCCCGATCTCATCATCGTGGCACGCGGCGGCGGCTCGGTCGAGGATCTGTGGGGCTTTAACGAGGAAGCGGTCGTGCGGGCAGCGGCGGCCTCCGACATCCCGCTGATTTCCGCCGTGGGGCACGAGACCGACACGACGCTGATCGACTACGCCTCGGACAAGCGCGCGCCGACACCCACGGCGGCGGCAGAGCTGGCGGTGCCCGTGCGGCACGAGCTGATGGCCTGGCTGCGCCAGCTTGACGCGCGCATGGGTCAGGCGCTGAGCGGCGGTTTGGCGCGGCGTGACCAGCGCCTACGCGATCTGGCGCGCGCGCTGCCGCGCCCAGACACGCTGACCGAAACCGCGCGGCAACGGCTTGACCGGGCGGGCGACAGGCTCGATCCGGCGCTGCGCGCGGGCGTGCAGAAACGTGCGCTGCATCTGGCGCAACGGGCCGGGGGCCTGCGCCCGCAAGCGCTGCGCGAGCGGATCGCGAACCACCGCCGCACGCTCGACCAGCTCTCGGCCCGGCTGACGCCTGCGGTGACCCGTGTGATCGCCAACAAACGGCGCGCGAGCGACGCGCAGCGTCTGCGCCCCGATGCGCTGACCCGCGAGACCGCGCGTCAGGCGGAGCGTCTGTCGAGCATCACGCGCCAGTTGTCAGACGCGGCGACCCGTCAGACCAAGCACTGGCGTCGCCAGATCGAAAACGCGGAGCGTTTGCGCCGCACGCTGGGCTATGAGGCCACGCTGGAGCGCGGATTTGCGGTGGTGCGCAGCGGCGAGAGCGTCATCACCACCACCAAAGCCGCCAAAGAGGCGGGCGCGCTGGAAATCCAATTCGCCGACGGCCGCTTGAGCATCGGTGGTGCTGCACCGCCCAAGAAGAAATCCGGCAAACCGCCCGAACAGGGCAGCCTCTTCTGACGCGTCACACCCCGATCTTGGGGCCGAGGCACAGAAATTCCTCGGTGCTTTCGTTCGCCTCATACAGCGGCACCTGTGCGGGATCATTCTCGAACCGCGCGATCAGGCCGCGCGTGCCCAGCTCAAAGCTCCAGCATTGCGGGTCGGGGCGGTCTTCGTAGACGAAACAGATCAGCCCGCTGTCCTCGTACCATTCGCCGTCCTTGCATTCGCCGTCCAGAAACGTCCAGCGCACGCGGCGGTTGGGCAGATAGATCTCCGCGCCGTAGGCTTCGCCGTTGTTGCCGTAATACAGGGTCTTGCCCTGTGTATAGGCGTCGAATTCCGCCGCAGACATGGTCTGGGCGGCGGCGGGCAGGGCGGTAAGCAGCCAAAGGGCGCAGATCAGATATCGCATGGCGCCACCCTGCCAGAGCGCGGGGCCAAGCGCCACCGTTTCCGATGCGCGTCAGCGGGCGCCCGCGCGGCGCGCAAAACGGGCCTCTTGTGTCGTTTTTCGTCTCAATCACACCGGCGCGCTTTGCTACACCGCACAAAGACCGCAGGGGAGACGCATCATGGCACTGGACGCAAAAACCGACTGCCCCGACAAGGGCGTGTGGAAATCCGGCAAGGGCCGGGGGCGCCGCCATACCAAGGGCCGCCAGCTGGACGATACAGCCTGGGCCGAGGTGCGCGACCTGCTGGGGGCGGAGCCGCGCGACCGCGACCTGCTGATCGAGCATCTGCACCTCATTCAGGACCGCTTTGGCCACCTGTCCGCCGCGCACCTGCGCGCGCTGGCCGAGGAAATGCGCCTGTCGATGGCCGAGGTCTATGAGGTCGCGACCTTCTACGCCCATTTCGACGTGGTCAAAGAGGGCGAGACGCCGCCGCCCGCGCTCACCATCCGGGTTTGCGATTCGCTCGCGTGCGAGCTGGCGGGCGCGCAGGCGCTGAAATCCGCACTAGAGGACGGGCTGGACGCCAGCAAAGTCCGCGTGCTGCGCGCGCCCTGCATGGGCCGCTGCGATACCGCCCCGGTGCTGGAGCTGGGCCACAAACACATCGACCACGCCACGCCCGAAAAGGTCGAGGCGGCGATTGCGGCGGGTGACACCCATGCGGTGATCCCCGACTATGAGGGCTATGACGCCTACGCGGCGCAGGGCGGTTATGCCACGCTCACCGATCTACGCGAGAGCGGCGATTGGGAAGAGGTGCAGGAGCGCGTTTTGTCGTCGGGTCTGCGCGGTCTGGGCGGTGCGGGCTTCCCGTCGGGCAAGAAATGGGGCTTCGTGCGCGGCAATCCGGGCCCGCGCTATCTGGCCGTGAACGGCGACGAGGGCGAGCCGGGCACGTTCAAGGATCGCTACTATCTTGAACGCACGCCGCATCTTTTCCTTGAGGGGATGCTGATTGCCGCCTGGGCGGTCGAGGCCGATCGCATCTATCTTTACATGCGCGACGAATATCCGGCGGTGCTGGAAATCCTCGCGCGCGAGATTGCGGCACTTGAGGATGCAGGCGTCGTCTCCCCCGGCTATATCGATCTGCGCCGGGGGGCGGGCGCCTACATCTGCGGTGAGGAATCCGCGATGATCGAAAGCATCGAGGGCAAGCGCGGTATCCCGCGCCACCGCCCTCCTTATGTCGCACAAGTCGGCATCTTTGGCCGCCCCACGCTGGTGCATAACGTCGAGACGCTGCATTGGGTCGCGCGGGTCTGCCGCGAGGGGCCGCAGATCCTGTCGTCGGTCGAGAAAAACGGCCGCACCGGGCTGCGCAGCTATTCAGTGTCGGGCCGGGTGGCCACTCCGGGGATGTACCAACTGCCCGCCGGATCGACCATCACCGACATCATCGCGGCGGCGGGCGGCATGGCCGAGGGCCATGTGTTCAAGGCCTATCAGCCGGGCGGGCCCTCCTCGGGGCTGCTGCCCGCGTCGATGCACGACATCCCGATGGATTTTGACACATTGCAGCCGCATGGCAGCTTTATCGGATCGGCGGCGGTCGTGGTCCTGTCAGAGCACGACAGCGCCCGCGCCGCAGCACTCAACATGCTGCGGTTTTTCGAGGACGAAAGCTGTGGTCAGTGCACGCCCTGCCGGGTGGGCTGTGAAAAGGCCGTGAAGCTGATGCAGGCCGACCGCTGGGACCAGCCGCTGCTCGAAGAGCTGTCGCAGGCGATGGTCGATGCGTCGATCTGCGGGCTGGGGCAGGCGGCGCCGAACCCCATCCGCCTGACGATGAAGCATTTTCCCGACGAGATCTGACGCTATTTGTTCTGCACTACAAGGCAGCGGCAGCCACGACGCTTGAGCTCATCGCACAGGCGCATGGCGCCGCGCCGTGTGTCGCGGCCCACACGGCCAAAGTAATAGCCGTTCTTGCCCGACACCCGGTTTTTCACAAAAATCAGGTCCAGCTTTTCGCGGTTGAGCGGGGCGCGGCAGGCGCCCGTGGCGCGCCCGATCTTGGCCTTGGCCGCGTCCTTCGAGGTGCCGAATCCCAGCTGCACGCCCCAGGGTTTGATCGCGGGCGGCGGCGGTTTGGGAAGCTTGACCGGCGTCAGCCTGCGGTTCTTGGCCATCTCGCGGCAGGCTTCGATAAACGGCTTTGTCTTGTCGAGCCGCATGTCGAGGTCTTTGGGCGGCGCGTCGCGCCATTGCTCGGCGCTCAGCCCGGTGATGATGGGCACGTAGTTGACCGTCTCCCGCGCCAGCCCCTTGCCTTCCAGAAAACCCTCCGCCCGCCGCTCCCCGCCGTTGTAGCCGATCGCGGCCATGCCTTCGTTGCCATAGCGGCGCACCATCTCGGCGAGGTATTGCGCGGAATGCTCCAGCGCGTCGGCGGGGTTATAGGGATCCTTCAGCCCCCGCAGCCGGGCGGTGGAGGGGATGAATTGCGCGATCCCGCGCGCGTTTGCGGGGCTCAAGGCGTTGGGGTCAAAGCGGCTTTCCTGCCAGATCAGGCGGGCGAAGAAATCGGTGTTCAGACCGTGGCGGTCGCTGAACACCTTGATCGCGTTGCAGGTGTCGTAGACAAAATGCGCGGGCCGGATGCAATGCGCGTGCCCCCATTTGCCGGTGCTGCACGCGCGCTGCGGCGGCTCGGCGGCGGCGGTCGTGGCCCATAGGGCAGCGGTAAGAGCAAGGATCAGGCGCATGGCCTTTGGTGGCCTGCGCACCTGCGCGTGTCAATCGCACACCCTTCCCTCCGCCCTGCCAAAGGGTTAGATCGGTGGGAAGTTCCAGATCAAAGGCGTTTCACGGTGGCATTCTTCAAAAAGCTCAAGGATCGGTTGTTCAAATCCTCGTCCAAGATCGACGAGGGGCTGGAGGCGATCGTCAGCGACGGCGGCGAGGCCGAAGAACGCGTTGATGAGGTGATGGAAACGCCTGCAGAGGCGTTTGACGACGGTCCGGTTCAGGACGCGCCTGCGGATGTGTCTTCGGCTCCCGCGCCGGTGGAGGCGCCAGAGGATGCGGCGCAGATCGCGGCGGAGGCCCGCGCGCAGGCCGAGCGCGCGGCACAGGCGCAGCGGGCGCGAGACGCCGAAATGCGCGCTTCTGAGGAGGCACAGGCGCAGCGCAAGGCAGAGGAACAGGCAAAGCAGGACGCCGAAGCGAAAGCACAGACGCGACGCGATGCAGAGGCACAGGCTCAACGCGAGGCCGAAGCGCAACGACACCGCGAGGCCGAAGCGCAAGCCCGACGCGACGCCGAAGCCAGACGCGAGGCAGACCAGGCCGCCCCCGAACCCGCTCCGATCCCGCTGACCCCTGTGGCGCCTGATCTCGCTGACGTCCCGTCCGACGATCCCGCGCCCAAACGTGGCATCCTTGGCCGTCTGATGGGGCGTGGCGGTGCGCCGGTGGTACGCCGCACCCTCGACGACGAGATGCTTGAGCAGCTCGAAGAGCTGCTGATCACCGCTGATATGGGGGTGGACACGGCCCTGCGCGTCACCGCCAACATGGCCGAAGGCCGCATGGGCCGCAAAATGTCCGTGGCCGAGATCAAAGAGCTTATGAGCGCTGAAATCGCGCGGATCATGGAGCCGGTGGCCAAGCCGCTGCCGCTTTACAAAAAGACGCCGCAGGTGGTGTTGGTCGTGGGGGTGAACGGCTCGGGCAAGACGACGACGATCGGCAAGCTTGCCAGCCAGTTCCGCGCGGCGGGCAAGCATGTGGTGATCGCTGCCGGCGACACCTTTCGCGCGGCGGCGGTCGAGCAATTGCAGGTCTGGGGGGAGCGCGCGGGCGTGCCGGTGCTGACCGCGCCCGAAGGATCCGACCCCGCCAGCCTTGCCTTTGACGCCATGACCAAGGCCGAAGCGGACGGCGCGGACCTTTTGATGATCGACACGGCCGGACGGCTGCAAAACCGCGCGGATCTGATGGAAGAGCTGGCCAAGATCGTGCGCGTCATCCGCAAGAAAGACCCCGACGCGCCGCACAACACGTTGCTGGTGCTGGATGCGACGACGGGTCAAAACGCGGTCACGCAGGTGAAGGTATTTCAGGAAATCTCGGACGTATCGGGCCTCGTGATGACCAAGCTTGACGGCACCGCCAAGGGCGGCGTGCTGGTCGCACTCGCCGATCAGTTCGGCCTGCCCATCCACGCCATCGGTGTGGGAGAGCAGATCGACGATCTGCAGCCCTTTGATCCGCAGGAGTTCGCCGACGCGCTGACCGGGGTTGCGCGGTGATGCGGCGCGCCGGGTGACCGACTGGATCACCAGTATCGAGGGGACAGAGGCTGGCCACCGCGCGGCGCTCGCCCTTGCGTTGATGGCGGCGTTTCTGCACGCGGTCTTTGGCGCGCTGCAAAAGGGGCGGCACGATCCGTGGCTCACGCGCGGGGCGATTGATGCCTGCTATTGCCTGATCGCAGCACCCTTTGCGCTGTTTGTCGTACCCTGGCCCGAGGACGGCATGTGGATCATCTTTTTCGGCGCTTTCGTGATCCATCTGGCCTACAAGACGTTGCAGGCCATGGCCTATACCCGTGGCGCCTATACGGTCGTCTACCCGGTGGTGCGCGGGACGGGGCCGCTGTTTACCGTGATCGGTGCCTATTTGATCTTCAACGAAAGCTTCAACGCCGTGCAGTGGCTTGGCGTGGCGACCCTGATGGCCGGGATCTTTGGTCTGGCGCTCTATAATCTCGCCTATCTGGAGACGGAGCGCGACACCCTGCGCGCCGCACTTGGCCTTGCGGTGCTGACCGGGCTGTTTGTCGCGCTCTACACCACCTACGACGCCTACGGCATCCGCGCCACGCCCGATCCGTTCACCTTTCTGGCGTGGTTTTTCATGATCGACGGGCTGGTGTTCCCGTTTGTGGCGCTGCACCGCTGGCGCGCGATGGCCGATCCACCCGCCGTGGGGCCGTTGATGGCGCGCGGTCTGGTGGGCGGTATCGTCGCACTCTTCAGCTTTGGGGCGATCATGCTGGCGACACGGCTTGATAAGGTGGGCGAAGCGGCGGTACTGAGGGAGACTTCGACCGTGTTTGCCGCGCTGATCGGCTGGCTGGTGCTGAAGGAAACCGTCGGCCCCCGCCGCATCGCGCTGATGGCGCTGATCGCGGCTGGCGCCGTTATCGTCGAGATGGGAGGCTGAGCATGGCGCAAGCGCGCGAGATCAACGGAGTTCTCAAACAGGTGCTGGAGCTGGGGCCGACGATCGCCTTTTTCGTGCTCTACCTGCGGATCAAGGATGACACGTTCACCATCGGCGGCACCGACTACACCGGCTTTATCGTAGCCGCCGTCGTGTTCGTGCCGATCCTGCTGGTGGCGATGGGGATCCTCTGGGCGCTGACCGGAAAGCTGAGCCGGATGCAGGTGTTCACCGCCTTCATGGTGATCTTTTTCGGCGGGCTGACGGCGTGGTTCAACGATGAGCGGTTCTTCAAGATGAAGACGACGATTGTCTACGGGCTCTTGGCCGCGATCCTCGGGGTCGGGCTTTTGCGCGGGCGGTCCTGGCTGGAATACGTCATGGCCGAGGTGATGCCGATGGATCATGCGGGCTGGATGATCCTGACGCGCAGGCTCACGGCGCTGTTCGTGGTGCTGGCCGTGGCGAATGAGATCATCTGGCGCACCATGTCGACGGAAACCTGGGTCAAGATCGAGACATTCGGATTTCCCATCGCGATGATGGTTTTCCTGTTCTGGCAGTTCTCGCAATTGCAAAGCCACCTCATCGAGGAGGACGGCGACAAATCTTCGTAGAAGATTTGGGCCCAAAGTTTCGGATGAAACTTTGCCCCGCGCGGCTAGCGTTTGAAGAGCCTGTCCTGTGCGTCTTTCTTGAACCCGGCGCGTTTGTCCGCGTGCAGCGCGCGGCCTGCCTGAACGCCCGGGCGCGCGCCCATCGTGTCGAGCCAGCGGGCCATATGTGGTTTGTCGTCCAGTGTCTGCTGCTGACCTTCCCACAGCGACGCCCAGCCCCAGATCGCAAAATCGGCAATCGTGACGGTATCGCCCGCAACAAACTCATGTTGCGCCAATTGCCGGTCGAGCACACCGTAGAGCCGCGCCGTCTCCGTGCGGTAGCGGTCCTTTGCGTAGGGCAGATCGTTGGGCGGATCCATCGCGGGCGCATATTTCAGGAAGTGATGGGCTTGCCCCGCCATCGGCCCCAGCCCGCCCATCTGCCACATCAGCCATTGATCGACCGCTATCCGCTCTCGTTCGGTCGCGCCGCAGAACTTTCCGGTCTTGCGCGCGAGATATTGCAGGATCGCGCCGCTTTCAAAGATCGACACGGGCGCGCCATCGGGGCCGTCGGGGTCGGTGATCGCGGGCATCCGGTTGTTGGGTGAGATCGCAAGGAAGGCGGGATCAAACTGATCGCCCGCCCCGATGTTGATCAGATGGGTGGTGTAGGGGA
The DNA here is from genome assembly GCF_018200035.1 of Sulfitobacter albidus. Taxonomy (NCBI): domain Bacteria; kingdom Pseudomonadati; phylum Pseudomonadota; class Alphaproteobacteria; order Rhodobacterales; family Roseobacteraceae; genus Sulfitobacter; species Sulfitobacter albidus. The sequence goes on from NZ_CP073581.1 coordinate 798,236, forward strand.
GCCCCATCTCCTCCAGGCAGATCGAGATCTTCCAGCCGTTCGGCGTGGGCCAGTAATAGAGATCAATGGGCTGGTTCATGAGAGGCGGCCTTTCGCAGAGTGCTCGGCCAACTCTTGCGGGTTTGGCGCGGGGGTGCAAGGGCCGCCCGCGGCAGGCTGTCGGGATCGAGCGCGCCGGACAACAGCGCGCGGTTCAGCGCCATCACCCCCTCGCGCGTGTAGCTCGACCAGTGGCAGACCGTGCGCGCGGGCGCCGCGATGGGGTAGCCAAGAGCCGCAAGCCGCGCGCGGCTACGCGCGCAATCGATCATCACGCGGGTGCTATTGGCACAGCCGATGCCGCCCCCGATCCCGCCCGCGCCGGGAACGGCAAGCGTAAACAACCGCTCAAAAATAGCGTTCTGCGCGCTGGTGATCTGGATGCAGTGTGCCGCCAATCCCGCCGGGCTGCGCAGGGCATGCTGCGCCATGTCACGGTGCGCGGCACCGCTCAACAGCAATATCCGATCCACATCGCCTGCTTGCAGATATGGCAGGGCCGCCAGCGCCAGCGTCGCCCCCAGCGAATGGGCCACCAGCTGCACCGGTCGCCCCGCCTGCCGCAGACCGGCGATCAGGGTGGCCAACTGCCCCCCGCGCGCCAGCGCATGACCATGCACATCGCGCAACCGCCCCCTTGCGTGCCAGCCAAAGCCCAGGGCCAGCACATCCGGCCCCCCAAGCCCCAGCCCTTCGGGCCAGGCGGCGGGCGCAAAAATCTTGGCGTGGGGGCAGTGGGCGGGCATCAGTGGCGTGTATTTGTACCCGTGCACCATGACCACGACCCGTCGCGTGCCGCGCGGCAGATCCGTCGGCAGGCACAGCGGTGCCTGCGGCGCACGCGGCGCGGTGATCGGCAGGAGCGGCATGGCCGGTCCCTTCCTCATCTGATGCTGAAGCTGGAGTTGCACAAGCATGTTTCAGGGATGTGAAAATCCCGTTACGCCCCCGTTCGATGATCTTGACGCGGTGCTTTTGCTCACGTAACCCTCGCGCCGTGGTGATTTGTTACCGGATTGCAGGCCACGTAAAACAAGCTGCTAAAAGGTCAGGATGAAAGGCCCCTTTCGCTTGACCGCGTGTGGGGTTTTTTTGTGCCGACCGGCCCCCGGCACAGCGAGAGGACGACAACCATGACCAAATGGAAACCGGGCACGCAGGCCGTGCATGCAGGCACCCGCCGCAGCCAGTACGGCGAGGTGAGCGAAGCGATTTTTCTCACCCAGGGATTCGTGTACGAAAGCGCCGAGCACGCCGAGGCGCGGTTCATTTCGTCAGGCGACGATGAATTCATCTATGCGCGCTATGGCAACCCCACCGTGGCGATGTTCGAGGATCGGATTGCCGCGCTCGAAGGGGCCGAGGATGCCTTTGCCACCGCGTCGGGCATGGCCGCCGTGTCGGGTGCGCTGACCTCGATGCTGAAGGCGGGCGATCACGTGGTCTCCGCCCGCGCGCTCTTTGGCTCGTGCCTCTACGTGCTCGAAGAGATCCTGACGCGGTTCGGGGTCGAGGTGACCTTTGTCGACGGCGCGAACCTTGCGGAATGGGAGGACGCGATCCGCCCCGACACGACCGCCGTCTTCTTTGAGTCGATGTCGAACCCCACGCTGCAACTCGTTGATATCGAAGCGGTTTGTACACTTGCCCACAGGCATGGCGCGACCGTTGTTGTGGATAACGTGTTCTCCACCCCGGTTTACTCTAAGGCCATCGCACAAGGCGCTGATGTTGTTATCTATTCCGCGACCAAGCACATCGACGGACAGGGCCGGGCGCTGGGCGGTGTGATCCTGGGCAGCCGGGAGTTCATTCGCGGCACGGTCGAGCCCTACATGAAGCATACCGGCGGCTCGATGTCGCCTTTTACCGCGTGGATCATGCTCAAGGGGCTTGAGACGATGCGCCTGCGGGTCGCGGCCCAGACCGAAAGCGCGGGCAAGATCGCGGCGGCGCTTGCCGGGCACCCGGCGTTGAAAGAGGTGGTGTATCCCGGCGCAACCGATCACCCGCAGCACGCGCTGTGCCAGCGACAGATGGGCGCGGGCGGCACGATGCTGGCGCTTGAGCTGCGCGACAAGGCGGAGGCGTTCACCTTCCTCAATGCGCTGGAAATCGCGCTGATTTCGAACAATCTGGGCGATGCCAAGACCATCGTGACGCATCCCGCGACCACAACCCACCAACGGCTGAGCGAAGAGATGCGCGCGACGCTGGGGATCTCGGCAGGATGGGTGCGTGTGAGCGTCGGGCTTGAGGATGCCGACGATCTGATCGCGGATTTCCGCGCAGCGCTCGATGCCGTAAACTAGGCCCTGCGTGGCGCTAACGGCGCGCATTGGGTGAATTATTTTTGGCAATATCGCGGCGCGCGCCTACATCTGGTCGGTGACGGAAACAGGGGGGCTCACCCATGAATATCGCAACACCGATCAAGGAAACGCCGGATCGCCCGGCGGCCGAGGCCGCGCTTGAAACGCTGCGCGCCTGGGCGGCGAACGCCAGCGCGCAGGACGTGGCGACCCTGGAGCCGGCGCTTGCGCAACTACTCGAAGGGGCCGAAGCCTATCCGTTGATGGAGCGTGAGTTTGACGCCGATTTCACCGTCACCCCCGAATACAAGGCAAGCCTGCCCGATCTGCAGAACGGCCCGTCGAGCCTGATCCGCGGCGCGCGCCAGCAAATCCAGCACGTCGGCATCTCGAACTTCCGCCTGCCGGTGCAATTTGCCACCCGCGACAACGGGACGCTGACGCTTGAGACGTCCGTGACCGGCACCGTCAGCCTTGAGGCGGACAAGAAGGGCATCAACATGTCCCGCATCATGCGCAGCTTTTACAAGCACGCGGAGCGGCGGTTCAGCTTTGAGGTGATCGAGGCGGCGCTGGACGACTACATCACCGATCTGGAAAGCTTTGATGCGAGGTTGCAGATGCGCTTTTCCTTCCCGGTGAAGGTGCCCAGCCTGCGCTCTGGCCTTGAGGGATACCAGTATTATGATGTCGCGCTTGAAGTCGTCGAAACGGCGGGCGTGCGCCAGCGCATCATTCACCTTGATTACGTCTATTCCAGCACCTGCCCCTGTTCGCTGGAGCTCAGCGAGCACGCCCGTGCCGCGCGCGGCCAGCTGGCCACACCTCATTCGCAACGCTCGGTCGCGCGGATTTCGGTGCTGATCGAGCAGGGGGCAGATTGCCTGTGGTTCGAGGATCTCATCGACGCCTGCCGCCGCGCGGTGCCGACAGAGACGCAGGTGATGGTCAAACGCGAGGACGAACAGGCCTTCGCCGAGCTGAACGCCGCCAACCCGATCTTTGTCGAGGATGCCGCGCGCCTGTTCTGTCAGCAATTGCTGGCCGATGCGCGGATCAGCGATTTCCGCGTGATGGCCAGCCATCAGGAAAGCCTGCACAGCCACGATGCCGTCAGCGTCCTGACCGAGGGGCCGACATTCGCGCAAGCGAGCCTTGATCCGCGGACCTTCAGCACGTTGTTCCACGTCGGTTGATGCATCGGGCCGCGTGCGCGTCGCGCGGCCCGATCGCCCATCGGTTGCAAGGCCCGAAGACCGGGTATGCACAAATGGCGGTACTGCTGCGGTGCAGCAAGCCCTATCTCTTGGTCACGGGGAAAGTTGATCCCCGCAATAAATCCAAGGCATCCGATATGACCTACCAACACACCGCAACCGATCACTTCTCAGCCAAGATGCCCGGCGCGGGCCTGTCGACGGCACCGGCGCCCTTCCTCAGCGCGGGCCGCGCATTGCGTGTCACGGGCGCGTTCTTTTCCAGCCTGATGGGCGCGCTTATGCGGGCCTCGACCTCCGCCGCGCGCGTCGATCAGTGCGAAGCGCTGCGCGCGAAATCCGACGCCGAGCTTGCGAAAATGGGCATCAAACGCGATGAAATCGCGCACTATGTCTTCAAGGATCTGATGTACCTCTGACGCTTTCCGGCTATCGCCGATCCACCGACGTTAACCCGCCCGTGGCCATTCAGGCCCGGGCGGGTTTTTCGTTTGACGGGATCGGGTGTGATGCTTGACACCGCGCCGGTCGCGCGCCAACGCTGCACCATGGATCTGCGCCCCGTTGGATATGTGATCGGCCTGCTGGTCGCCTTTCTGGGGGCGGCGATGATTGTGCCTTTGCTGGTCGATCTGGCCGAGGGGCGCGGCCATTGGCCAGTTTTTTTTCAATCCATGGTGATTACGGTGGTCGGCGGCATGGCCATGGCGCTGGCCTGTGCCAGTGGCGTCCGCGAGGGGCTGACGATCCAGCAGACCTTTCTGCTCACGTCTTCGGTCTGGCTCGCGCTTCCCCTTTTTGGGGCGATCCCCTTCGTACTGGGCGCGACCGAGGCGCGCACGGTCGACGCGATTTTCGAAGCGATGTCAGGGCTCACCACCACCGGATCCACCGTTTTCACCGGTCTCGATACGCTGCCCAAGGGATTGTTGATCTGGCGCGCAATCCTGCAATGGCTGGGGGGCATCGGCATCATCGTTGTGGCGATGGTGTTCCTGCCCGAGTTGCGCGTCGGCGGCATGCAGATCTTCAAATCCGAAGCTTTCGACACGCTGGGAAAGATCCTGCCCCGGGCGGGGCAGATCGCAACGCAGATCTCGGGGCTCTACGTGGCGTTCACGCTGATCTGCGCGCTGGTCTACCTGTATTTCGGGATGAGCCTGTTTGACGCGACATCCCACGCGATGACGACCATCGCGACGGGCGGCTTTGCCAATTACGACGCGTCTTTCGGGGCGTTCAAGGGACCGTTGGAATATGCCGCGGCGCTTTTCATGATGCTCGCGGCGCTGCCGTTCGTGCGCTATGTGCAGTTGATTAATGGCAACCCGACCGCGCTGCACCGTGACCCGCAGGTGCGCGCCTTCGTGGCGGTGATCGCGGTGCTGACGCTGGTGCTGATCGTCGTGCTTGAAGAAGGCGTGCATCTGGGCGTCGAGGAATCGCTGCGCGAGGCGGTGTTCAACGTGACCTCGATCATTTCCGGCACCGGCTATGCCTCGGTCGATTACATGCAATGGGGCAGCTTTGCGGTGGCGCTGTTCTTTTTCATCGGACTGATTGGGGGCTGTGCCGGGTCAACGGCCTGTTCGATCAAGGTTTTCCGCTATCAGCTGCTGTTCGCATCGGTGCGCGCGCAGCTGCGGCGCATTCGCTCGCCAAGCGGTATTTTTACGCCGCGCTACGACGGGCGACCCGTGGGCGAGGATGTGCTGGCGTCGGTCATGTCGTTCTTCATGTTCTTCGTGGTGACGCTGGGGCTGGTCGCCGTGGCGCTGTCGATGACGGGTCTGGATTTTGTGACTTCGGTCTCGGGGGCGTCGGCGGCGCTGGCCAATATCGGGCCCGGGCTTGGCGACATCATCGGGCCTGCGGGCAACTTCGCCACGCTCAACGACCCCGCCAAATGGATCCTGACGCTGGCGATGCTGCTGGGTCGGCTAGAGCTGATGGTGGTCTACGTCATCTTTACAGTGAATTTCTGGAGGGCCTGATGGCTGATCCGACTGAACGCCCCTTGGGTGCACAGATTTCCCACATGCTCCGCGCCCGCGGCGTCGATACCATCTTTGGCATCCCCGGTGTGCATAATCAGGAGATGTACCGCGGCATCGAAGAGGCCGGGATCACCCATGTGCTGGCGCGTCATGAGCAGGGGGCCGGTTTCATGGCCGACGGCTACGCGCGGGCGAGCGGCAAGCCGGGCGTGGCGTATGTGATTACCGGCCCGGGGCTGTGCAACATCATGACGCCGATGGGGCAGGCCTATTCGGATTCGGTGCCGATGCTGGTGATCTCAAGCTGTCTTGACGAGACGGCGGCACGGCGCGGGCAATTGCACCAGATGAAAGACCAGCGCGCCGCCGCCGAAACGGTCTGCGACTGGTCCGAAGAGGCCCGCACGGCCGAGGCCGCCTATACGCTGGTCGACCGCGCCTTTGCGGAGTTCAAAACCGCCCGCGCGCGCCCCAAGCATATCCAGGTGCCCATCGCCGCGCTTGAGGCGCAGGCGCCCCCACCGCCTACGGCAAGCCAGACCGATATGTTGGGGCCGCCTGAGGCTGATCCGGCCGCGGTGCGCCGGATTGCCGAAGCCCTCTCTCGCGCGCGGCGGCCCGTGTTCGTTCTGGGGGGCGGGGCCGTCGAGGGCGGCAGCCTGTGGCCGCGATTGATGGTGGCGACGGGGGCTGCGTCATTCACCACCTACGCAGGGCGGGGGTGCGTGCCGCCGGGAACACCGCTTCACTTTGGCTCATGGCTCGCGCGGCCCGATTGCACACGCGTCTTTGCCGCTGCCGATCTGGTGGTGGTGGTCGGCAGTGAATTGGCCGAGGTCGATCTGTGGAAGCCGCATCTGGGCCATGACTGCGCGATGATCCGCGTCGACATTGATCCCGCGCAGCTGGGCGGGGACGGGCACCCCGACAGCCATCAGCATCGCGGCGATGCGGTGGCAACGTTCGAGGCGGTCACTGCCGCACTTGACGGGCATATGCCGACGAGCGACTGGACGCAGGAGGAAATCGCAAAAATCCGCGCGGGCTGGCGGGCGGAGCTGGATGCGGAGCGGCCGGGCCTTCTGCCGGTGATCGATGCATTGCAGTCCGCTGTGCCGGAGGAGGCGATGATCTATTCCGACATGACCCAGATCGCTTATGCCGCAAAGGAGGTCTGGGACATGGCGCGCCCTGGCCATTGGCACCACCCCTACGGCTTTGGTACGCTCGGCTATGCCACCCCGGCCGCCATTGGCGGGGCGATCGCGCGGCCGGGGCTGCCGACGATGGCATTGATCGGCGATTACGGGTTCCACTACACATTGCAAGAGCTCGGCGTGGCGGTTGAGCTCGGCCTGCCGCTGCCCATCGTTGTGTGGGACAACGCCAAGCTGGGCGAGATCGAGGACAGCATGGTGCGCGCCCAGATCGCGCCCAATGCGGTCGTCGCCCGCAACCCCGATTTCTGCGCTTTGGCGCGGGCGTTTGGTGCGCGCGCGGTTGCGCCCGGGAGCCTAAACGAGATGCGTGACGCGGTGCGCGCGGCATTCGCGGCGCAGGGGCCGACGCTGATCTATCTGACGCCCGCGATCCTGCGCTGAGCCCGCCGCGCGCGCAAATTTTCGGGGAAAATTTGGGTCCAGAATTTCGTGAGAAATTCTGTCAGTGCTCAGATCAGCGGTGGATCATTCCCAGCAGCTGACCAGCACGGTCATCCCGCTGGCCCGCTCCGTGATCTGAAACGGGGTCAGTGCGCGGCTTCCGGTACTTGGCGCCAGCGTCAGCCCGGCCTCGGCCCCCGCCGCCGCCACAGTCGCGGCATCAAGGGCAAAGCTCACGTCATCGGGCAGTTGCGTGCCGTCCTGCATCCGTGGCGCCACCATACCGATGACCTCACCGTCCTCGCCCAGAACAGGACCGCCCGCGTCGCCGGCGCGGGTCTTGAGGGCAAGGCGGTTGACGCTGTCCTCGCCATTCAGCCCACGCACGTCGGCAAGCGTGCCAAAGGTGCTCGACGGGGCGCTCAGCACGCCACCAAAGGAATAGCCCGCAACGGCAACCTCGCTCTTGAGGCGCGGTTCACGCGGCGACAGGGCCGCCACCGCAAGCGGGGCAAGTGCTGCGTCGGGGCGCAGCAAGGCCACGCCGCGCGCGCGATCGTCCGCGATCAGCGCAGCGTCGGTATCGCCGTCGATGGTGATGCGGCTACAGTTTTGTACTGCCTCGGAAACGGTCGCCACCGCGCCATCCGCCGTCACGAAAAAGCCCGAGCGGGCGCGGATCGGCTTGCGGATCTGCAGACCCGAAACAAGGTCGATGGATTGCTCGGCCGCCGTGCCCGCGCCCGGCGACAGAACGCCCGGAAGCCGCGCGAAGGAGCGGCGCATCTCACCCAGGATCCGGCGGCGTCTTTCCTCGTCGCCCGCGGGCCAGATCAGCGTAAAGCCCTTGATCTCCCCGTCCTGCAATGCGGCCTCGGTATAGCTGATAAAGCGCGCGTTCTCGCCCACAAGGGTGAACGAACGGTCGCGCCGTTCACGCGCGCCCTGCAATGGTACGATCTCAAGAGTCTGCATGATTTCGTAAAGACCAAAGAGTGTGTTCTGATCGCCCGGTTGGCTGATCAGCAGCACGCGCGCGGCCAAATCGCCCGTCGCCTCGTAATGGGCGAACGGCGGCTCGTAGCGGTCAAAGGCCACGGCGCCCGTGGGCACCAGCACTTCGATCCCTGCCTGCGCATCCCGCACCCGGCGCAAATCCATGCCGCGCAGGACGGCGTTGTATTGTTCTTTGAGGGTGGCGCGCTGCAGTGTGGTCAGCACGCCTGTCGTCTCGAACCCGTTCGCCGCCTGCCACTGCGCCATCGAGCCGCGCGTGCCGCGTCCAAAGGCGCCATCGATGGCGGCATTGTAATAGCCCGCCCACTGCAGCATCACCTGCAACTCGCGCCGTTCGGCGGCGCTGAGGGCACGTTCGGAGCGGCGCGCCTCTGCCGGGGTTTCGTCGACCACGGCGGGTTCGGGATCGGGCTGCGGGGTAGAGGCCTGCGGAGGGGTTTCAGGCTCTGCCTGCGTCGTCTCGGTAGGGGCGGCGGGCACGCCGGGCGCCGTGATGGCGCCGGTGCCCAGAACATTTGCCCCCACGGGCCAGAATTGGCTGCGCAGGCGGTTGGACGTCTGGATAAAGCTGTCGCGCGGGATCAGCCCGTCGCGGCGGTACTGGCGCAGGACCAGTTCGGCATCGGCGCGGCGGTAGGGGCCGACGACGATCGCGTACCAGCCGCCGCCCACGGCAAACCCGTTCACATCTTCGATCGTGCGCGCGAAATCCTGCGCGCGTCCCGTGGCGCGGTTCAGCGATGGCTGCGCCTCGACCTGCACCCAGACGACATCATCCGGGTTGCCCGACTGCGCGCGCGTGGGCGAGGCGGAGGACATCAGGCCCACAATCAGGGCAAGGCAGGTGCACAAAAGGATACGGATCATGGGTCAGGAAACTCTGAAAAAGCAAATTTGGCGTACATAAGCAGGATTTTGCCCCGATTCCCATACGCTAAACCCCGCGAAACAATCAATTTCGGATGCGTGTCCGCGCCGCCGCGCGGCCCCGTTGACCCCGCCCCATGCGCCGACTAGGTAGAGCGCGGACACCCGCACGCCCCAACATGCCCCGAGGACACCGCCATGGCCGACACGCCCCGCTCCTTTCAGGAGATCATTCTGCGCCTGCAGAGCTACTGGGCGCGCCACGGCTGCGCGATATTGCAACCCTACGATATGGAGGTCGGCGCGGGCACCTTCCATCCGGCCACAACCCTGCGCAGCCTCGGCACGCAGCCCTGGGCCGCGGCCTACGTGCAGCCCTCGCGCCGCCCCACCGATGGCCGCTACGGTGAGAACCCCAACCGCTTGCAACACTATTACCAGTATCAAGTGCTCATCAAACCCAGCCCGCCCAACCTGCAGGATCTCTACCTCGGCAGCCTTGAGGCCATTGGCATCGACATGGATCTGCACGATATCCGCTTTGTCGAGGACGATTGGGAAAGCCCGACGCTGGGCGCCTGGGGGCTGGGCTGGGAGGTCTGGTGCGACGGCATGGAAGTCAGCCAGTTCACCTATTTCCAGCAGGTCGGCGGGCACGACTGCCACCCGGTCTCCGGTGAGCTGACCTACGGGCTGGAGCGTCTTGCGATGTATGTGCTGGGCGTGGATCACGTGATGGAGATGCCGTTCAACGATCCCGACGCACCGATCCCGCTGAGCTACGGCGATGTGTTCAAACAGACCGAGGAAGAATACGCGCGCTGGAATTTCGATGTGGCCGACACGGACGTGCTGCTGCGCCATTTCGAGGAGGCGGAGGCAGAATGCCGCGCGATCCTCGATCAAGCACATGACGACCCCAAGACCGGCAAGCGCATCGTGATGGCGCATCCCGCCTACGATCAGGCGATCAAGGCGAGCCATATCTTCAACCTGCTCGATGCGCGCGGCGTGATCTCCGTCACCGAACGCCAGGCCTATATCGGGCGTGTGCGCGCGCTGACCAAGGGCTGCGCGGATGCCTTCGTGCAGACCCGCGCGGGCGGCTGGCAGGCCGAAGACGCAGCATGAGCGGTAAAATCATAGGAATCGTCATCATGATCTCTGCCCTCATCGCAGGCGCTGCGCTGTACTATTTGCAGATCTACGGCTTTTACGAAGAGGTCGACGCGCCCGCCGAGGGGGTCACGATGATCTCGCTCGCCGGTCTGGCAGAGCCCATTCCCACCGACAGCTTTGAGGCGATCGACGCCGACAGCTCCCCCATCCGCTACCGTGCGTGTTTCACCACGCCATACAGCCTCGCGCTGATGAGCGAGACGTTCCAGCTGATCGAGGACGCGACACCGCGCAACGCGCCGGGCTGGTTCGATTGCTTTGACGCCGCAGACATCGCGGCAGAGCTGGACGCGGGCACGGCGCTCAGCTTTCTGGGGGCCAAGAACGTGCATTTCGGCGTTGACCGGATCGTGGCCGTCACCGAGGACGGGCGCGGCTATGTCTGGCACGAGCTGAATGAATGTGGCGAAAAAGCCTATGACGGCACCATCGTGGGCGAAGAATGCCCCGACCGTCCCGCAAGCCAAGACTAGGAGCGCCCCGTGGCCGACCTGCTGATTGAACTCTTCTCCGAAGAAATCCCCGCCCGGATGCAGACCCGCGCGGGCGAAGATCTGAAAAAGCGCGTGACCGATGGGTTGGTCGAGGCGGGGCTGACCTATGCCTCCGCCGCCGCCTTCACCACGCCGCGCCGCTTGTGCCTGACGATCGAGGGGCTGCTGGAGGCCTCCCCGCGCACGGTTGAGGAGCGCAAAGGCCCCAAGGCCGACGCGCCCGAAAAAGCGATCGAAGGGTTCCTGCGCGGCGCAGGCGTTACCCGCGACGCCCTAGAGGAACGCGACACGCCCAAGGGCAAGATCCTCTTTGCAAGGATCACCCGCGAGGGCCGCCCGGCCGCCGACATCATTGCGGAAGTGCTCGAAGAGACGATCCGCAATTTCCCCTGGCCCAAATCCATGCGCTGGGGCAGTGGCAGCCTGCGCTGGGTGCGCCCGTTGCAATCGATCCTCTGCGTGCTGTCGCGCGAGGACGGTGCCGAAGTGGTGCCGCTCACGGTCGATGGCATCGTGTCGGGCGATGTGACCTACGGCCACCGCTTCCACGCGCCCGACGCCATCCGCGTGACCGGTTTTGACGATTACTCCGCCAAGCTGCGCCGCGCCCATGTGATCCTCGACGCCGAGGCGCGGCGCGAGGCGATCTGGCACGACGCCACCAATCAGGCCTTTGCCAACGGCATGGAAGTGGTTGAGGACGCGGGCCTTTTGCATGAGGTCGCGGGGCTGGTCGAATGGCCCGTGGTGCTGATGGGCCGCATCGGGGAGGATTTCCTCGACCTGCCCGCCGAGGTGCTGCAAACCTCGATGAAAGAGCATCAAAAGTTCTTTTCCGTGCGCAACACCAAATCGGGCCGGATCGAGCGTTTCGTCACCGTCGCCAACCGCGAGACGGCCGACAATGGCGCCACGATCCTCGCGGGCAACGAAAAGGTGCTGAGCGCCCGGCTCGCCGACGCCAAGTTCTTCTGGGAGAACGACCTGCGCGTGGCGACTTCTGACGCCGGCATGCAGGCTTGGGTTGAAAACCTCAAGAATGTCACCTTCCACAACAAGCTGGGCACACAGGCCGAGCTGATCGACCGTATGGCGACGCTCGCCCGCGAAATCGCCCCGATGGTCGGCGCCGATCCCGATCTGGCAGAGCAGGCCGCGCGGGTGGCCAAGGCCGATCTGTCGTCGGAAATGGTCTACGAATTTCCCGAGCTGCAGGGGTTGATGGGCCGCTATTACGCCGAGGCGGCGGGCCTGCCTGCGGAAGTCGCGGCGGCGTCCGAAGATCACTACGCCCCCCTCGGCCCCTCCGATGCCGTGCCCACGGCGCCCGTTTCCGTGGCCGTGGCGCTTGCCGAAAAGATCGACAAGCTGACGGGCTTCTGGGCGATTGATGAAAAGCCTACGGGGTCGAAGGATCCGTTCGCGCTGCGCCGTGCGGCATTGGGGATCATCCGGATCGCCGTTGAAAACGATCAAAGCCTGCCTGCATCTGCGCTTTTTGCCAGTGCGGCCCACGATGCCGATGCCCACAACCTTCTCGCCTTCCTGCACGACCGCCTGAAAGTCTACCTCAAGGATCAGGGCATCCGTCACGACATCATCGACGCCTGCATCGCGATGGAGGGCAACGACGACCTCGCCCTTCTGGTCAAACGCGCCCGAGCGCTTTCCGATACGTTGAAAACCGACGATGGCGAGAACCTTTTGCAGGCCTTCAAGCGCGCCAACAACATCCTGACGCAGGCCGAAGAGGCCGACGGTGTCGAATACTCCTACGGCGCGGATGTGAAATTTGCCGAGACCGACGAGGAACGCGCGCTCTTTGCCGCGCTCGATGGCGCAGAGGCCGCGATCACGCCCGCCATGGCCGCGCAGGATTTTGGCACGGCGATGGGGGCGATGGCCTCCCTGCGCCCCGCGCTCGATGCGTTTTTCGAGGCGGTGCAGATCAACACCGACAACGCCACCGTGCGGCGCAACCGGCTCAACCTGCTCAGCCGGATCCGCCAGCTGTGCCTTGGCGTGGCCGATTTGCGGCGGATCGAGGGGTAAGGCGCGCCTGACGCCGCGCACTGTCACGTAACTCTTGCACGGCCCTTCCCAGCGCCTATGCTGCACCTGAAACCAAAGGATGCCGCAGTGCAGAATAATCCGCATACCACGCTGATCACGCAAACCGCGCCCGTCGCCACCAATACCCACGGTGGCCGGGCGAAGTGTTTGCAGCGTCTGGTGCGGCTTGATCTGCCGGTGCCGCGCACCGTGGCGCTGTCGTTTGACACCGTGCACCAGATCGCCATGGGCGAGCTGCCGGATGTGGGCTCCGTCGTGGATCAGTTCGACCGTGACGCGCTGTTGTGCGTGCGCCCGTCAAGCCAGGATGCCGATTGGGGCGGACCGGGCGCGGTGCTCAACATCGGCATGAATGACGCGCGGTTTGAAGGGTTTGCCAAGACGATGGGCGAGGGGCCTGCCGCAGCCCTCTACACCCGTTTTATCCAGTCCTACGCGATCAATGTCGCCCGGCTGGACCCGGATATGTTCGATCACGTCTCAGATGAGGGGCGCGCGGGGCTGGAACAGACGCTCGCCGCCTACGAGGAAGAGACCGAGGAAAGCTTTCCCCAGCACCGCCGGGTGCAGCTGGCCGCCGTGTTACGCTCCATGGCGCGGGCGTGGAACGGCACCTCCGCGCGGCTGCTGCGCGAGGCCAAGGGCGCGCCGGCGGATGCGGGTCTGGGGCTGGTGGTGCAGCAGATGATCTTTGGCGTGGGCGCGGGGCAGTGCGGCTCGGGCGTGCTGCAACTGGTCGACAGCGATACCGGCGCGCCGCAGGTTACCGGGCGCTATCTGGGCCAAAGCCAGGGCCGCGACGCGCTGGAGGACCGCGAGGAAGCGCTGTATCTGGTGCGCGACCCGCGTGGCCGCTCGCTGGAAGAAGAGCTGCCCGAGGCGTTCGAGACGCTGAAATCCTACGCCCAGCTGATGCGCACCCGTCTGCGCGCCGAGATGCAGGTTGAATTCGCGATCGACGACGGCACCGTGCACATCCTCGACGGGGTGCGCGTGGCGCGTTCGTCCCGCGCGGCGGTGCGCATCGCGGTCACGCTGGCCGAGGACGGCGTGATCCCGCGCGAGGAGGCGCTGATGCGCGTGCAGCCGCGCTTGCTGACGGAGCTGCTGCACCGGCAGATCGACCCGACCGTGGCGCGCGACGTGATCGGGCGCGGCATCGCCGCCAGCCCGGGGGCGGCCACGGGTACGCTCGTGTTCGACGCCGCCGCCGCACAGGCTGCCGCCTCACGCGGAGAGCCGTGCATTCTGGTGCGGCGTGAAACCTCGTCGGAAGACGTGCGCGGCATGCACGCGGCCAACGGTGTGCTGACCGAGCGCGGCGGCATCACCAGCCACGCGGCGGTGATCGGGCGCGGCATCGGGTTGCCCTGCGTGGTGGGGGCGTCCTCGCTTACTTTCAACCTGCGCGACCGTACCCTGACGTCCAAGGACGGGCGCGTGTTCGGCGTGGGGGATGCGATCACGCTGGATGGCTCCACCGGGCAGATCATGGCGGGTGCCGCGACCCTGCAGGAGGCGGCCCTTGACGATTATTTCCGCACGCTGATGCGCTGGGCCGCCGACAGCGCCGATATCGGCGTGCGCGCCAACGCCGACACGCCCGACGACGCCCAGACCGCGCGCAATTTCGACGCCGAGGGCATCGGCCTGTGCCGCACGGAGCATATGTTTTTCGATCCCGGTCGCCTTACAGTCATGCGCGAGATGATCTTTGCCAATACCTCCGACGGGCGGCGCGCGGTGCTTGAGCGGCTCTTGCCCATGCAGCGCGATGATTTCAAACAGCTTTTTGGAATCATGCGCGGGATGCCCGTCTGCATCCGGCTGTTCGACCCGCCGCTGCACGAATTCCTGCCTGTCGACCGCGATGGCCAGCGCGAACTGGCCGAGGCGTTGGGCCTGCCGCGGTCGGATGTGACACGCCGGATCGAGGCGATGCGCGAATATAACCCCATGCTGGGTCTGCGCGGTGTGCGGCTGGGCATCACCGTGCCGGAGATCTACGAGATGCAGGCGCGCGCGATTTTCGAGGCGACGGTTGAGGTTGCCCGCGCCGGTGACACCGTCGTGCCCGAGATTATGATCCCCCTTGTCTCCGCCCGCCGCGAGGTGGAGCTGGTGAAATCCGCCATCGACGCGGTGGCCTCTTCGGTGCGCAGCGAGACCGGTATCGCGTTTGACTACCGCCTTGGCGTGATGGTCGAAACGCCGCGTGCAGCCCTGCGCGCGGCCGAGATCGCGCCGCATTGTGCCTTTCTGAGTTTTGGTACAAACGACCTCACGCAGATGACCTACGGTCTGTCGCGCGACGACGCGGGGCGGTTCATGTCGGATTACGTGCAGCAGGGGGTCTTTGACGAAGATCCTTTTCACACCCTCGATCACGACGGGGTGGGAGAGCTGTTGCGCCTCGGCGCGGAGCGCGGTCGGGGGGCAAAACCCGACATCACGCTGTCGGTTTGCGGCGAGCACGGCGGCAACCCCGAATCGATTGCCTACTGCCGCGCGGCGGGATTCGACTATGTCTCCTGCTCGCCGTTCCGCGTTCCGGTTGCGCGGCTTGCCGCCGCTCAACTTGCGATAACGGACCGGTTGACGCCTTCAAGCCTTTGAAATCAAATAGAAGACCTGTTTGGACCGGCGGGCATTTGCCCAACGGGGGCGGCTGGCTTGCCCGAGGCCGTACCGCCGGCTAGGCGCTGTTCCATCTGAAAAAGATAAAAAGGGACAGACAATGCGGTCTGGATACAGAAAGACACTCGCGCTCGCACTGGCATCACTTACGCTCGTGGCAGCCCCGCAAACCGCCGTGGCCAACGCCGCCGCCGAAAATCTTGCCAAGATCGAGGCCCGAAACATGGGCAAGATCGATGCCGCGCGCCTGAACAAGCTGGTGATTTCCGCCAGCCCGCAGGCGGCAGGAGACGTGGTGTTCAGCCGGGACTGGCTCGCCAGCCAGCCCAAGCCCAGCGGCAACAGCGAATTCAAATGCCTTGCCGAAGCGCTCTATTTCGAAGCGCGCGGCGAAACCGTGAAGGGGCAATTCGCGGTCGCCGAGGTGATCTCGAACCGGGTGAAATCCGCGCGCTTTCCCGACAGCTACTGCGGCGTGATCAATCAGGGCACGGGCCGCAAGTACCAGTGCCAGTTTACCTATACCTGCGACGGCCACGCCGAGGTGATCGCAGAACCACGCGCCTACGCGCAGGTGTCGAAAGTCGCCCGTGCCGCCCTAGACGGGCGCGCGCCCGAAATTACCGACGGGGCGACGTTCTATCACACCACCGCCGTGCGTCCCAGCTGGGCGCGCAAGTTCACCCGCACCGCGCGCTACGGCGTGCATCTGTTCTACCGCCGGGGCGTGCAGACCGCGAGCAACTGACGCTTTTTGGCTCTGGGGTGGCGCGAAGCGCGGTTGCGACCGGGGCCGCGCGCGGTATAGAGGCGCGCGACCCCATCATGTGAGCTGCCATGACATCCGAGACCCGCCTTGCCTTTGCGCACCCGTCCGAGCGTGCCGCCGCCAGTGCGCCCGACACGCCGCTGGACCGTATTTCGGTGCGCGATCACACCGTCGAGGTCGAGATCGGGGCGTTTCAGGCCGAGCGGGGCGTGACCCAGCGCATCTGTTTCAACATCGTCGTCGAGGTGCAGCCGCTGGCGGGGCCGATCGACGATGATGTCGACCGCATCCTGTCCTACGACCGTGTGACCGAGGCCATCGGCGCCGAGCTTGCCATCGAACGGCTGGCCCTGCTGGAAACGCTGGCCGAACGGGTGGCGGAGCGGATCCTGCTGGAGCCGCAGGCAATGCGGGTGTTCGTGCGGATCGAAAAGCTTGATCGCGGTCCCGGCGCGCTGGGGGTCGAGATCGTGCGTGCCCGCGTCGGTGCCCCCCCGCTGAAATCGCGCCCGAAGAGACCCCGCATCCGAGGCTCGTGTTTCTGAGTAACGCGGCCATTGCGTCGGATCATCTGCCCGGCTGGCTGGATCAATTGCACGCACGTGAGCGCCCCTTGATCCTGTGCGTGGGGCCCGCGGACGTGGCTGCCCCGCAGGTGTCGCACCCGATGGCACAGCGCCGCATCGACCTGCTGGCGATTGAACAAAACGCATGGGTGCTGGCGGCCCGCGATGCGCGTTGCGTCGTGGTTGAAACCCGGACCGAGCTAGACTGGGCGATGAAGAACGGCCAGACCTGCGTCTGGGCGCCTTCCAAGATCGTGCTCGACAGTGTGGAGCAACCCTCCGCCCAGCCGCGCGATGCCGTGTCTCTTGCGGCGTGGTTCGCCGCAGGCTTCGAGGCGCGCGAGATGCTGGTGATCGGCGCGGCCCTGCCGGAGGGCGCGTCGGTGCCGCTACGCGCGTTGGCTGTGGATGAGGCAGAGATCTAGCCGATGATCCTGCGCCCAGTCGTCAGCACCGATGTGGCCCGTCCCGAAGGTGCCCGCACGCTGGCGGGCGGCTGGGGGTGGTTTGACCGGGTCGAGCTTCTGCGCCGCGACGCCCCGCCCGAAATTCTGCGGGCACAGAAGGTGGGCGAGTTGGAGGCGCTGACAGCGCCCCGCGCGCTTTTTGGGGAACGCCCGACCGTCATGGGCATCGTGAACGCCACCCCCGACAGCTTTTCCGACGGAGGTCTGCACGCCGCCGCCGAGGATGCGGTGCGCGGCGGGCTGGCGATGGCGGCGGCGGGGGCCGCGATCCTCGACATCGGTGGCGAATCCACGCGGCCCGGTGCGGCCTACGTGCCCGCGGGCGAAGAGATCGAGCGCGTCGTGCCGGTGATCGCGGGTCTGCGCGCGGCTGGATTTGTCGGCACGATATCCATCGACACGCGCAAGGCGGCAGTGGGGGAGGCCGCGCTGGCCGCCGGGGCGGATCTGATCAACGATGTCTCGGGCTTCACCCATGAGCCGGCGCTGGCGGACGTGGCGGCAGCAGCCCGCGTGCCGGTTTGCGTGATGCACGCGCAGGGCTACCCGGCCACGATGCAGCAAAACCCGCGCTACGACGACGTGCTGCACGACGTCTACGACCATCTCGCCGCCCGCATCGCGGCGCTTGAGGCGGCGGGCATCCCGCGCGCCCGCATCATCGCCGATCCCGGGATTGGATTTGGCAAGACCCAGGCGCATAACCTTGCGCTGCTGGCGCGGATCTCGGCGTTTCACGGGCTGGGCGTGCCGATCCTGCTGGGCGCCTCGCGCAAGCGGTTTATCGGCACCATCGGCGCGGCACCCGAAGCGTCCGACCGTGCGCCGGGCTCGATTGCCGTGGCACTTGCGGCGCTGGGGCAGGGGGTGCAAATTTTGCGCGTGCATGACGTGGCGCAGACCGTTCAGGCGATTTCCCTTTGGCGCGCCACTGTGACAGGATACGCAAATGACTAAGCTTTTTGGTACCGACGGCGTGCGGGGCACGGCGAATATCCATCCCATGACCGCCGATATGGCGTTGCGCATCGGCGCCGCCGTCGGCCGCTATTTCCGCCGCGAGAGTGCGTCATCGGTCAAACGCGTGGTGATCGGCAAGGATACGCGCCTGTCGGGATACATGTTCGAGAACGCGCTGACGGCGGGGCTGACCTCGACGGGGATGAATGTGCTCTTGCTGGGGCCTGTGCCGACACCGGCAGTGGGGCTGCTGACCCGATCGATGCGGGCGGATCTAGGGGTGATGATCTCGGCCAGCCACAACCCGGCACAGGACAACGGGATCAAATTCTTCGGCCCCGATGGGTTCAAGCTGTCGGATGCGGTCGAGGCGGAGATCGAGGCGCTGGTCGCGGCGGGCGTGGAGCCGGTGGCCGCCCCCGAGATCGGCCGGGCCAAACGCATCGACGACAGCCGCTTTCGCTACATCGAGCGGGTGAAATCCAGCTTTCCGCGCCAGATGCGGCTCGACGGGTTGAAGGTGGTGATCGATTGCGCCAACGGCGCCGCGCATCACGTGGCGCCGATGGCCCTGTGGGAGTTGGGGGCGACGGTGATCCCGGTGGGGGTCTCGCCCAACGGGCACAACATCAACGACGCCTGCGGCTCGACCCACCCCACCACGGCCGCCGAAACAGTGGTGGCGCATGGTGCGGATGTGGGCATTTGCCTTGATGGCGATGCCGACCGGGTGATCCTGCTCGACGAGACGGGGCGCGTGGGCGACGGCGATCAATTCATGGCGCTGATGGCCGCGCGCTGGAAGGCCGACGCGCGCCTGCGTGGCGATGCGCTGGTGGCCACGGTGATGAGCAACCTGGGGCTTGAGCATTTTCTGGCCGGTCGCGGGGTCGAGCTGGTACGCACCGGTGTCGGCGACCGCTACGTCGTCGAGCGGATGCGTGAGAAGGGCTATAACCTCGGGGGCGAGCAGTCGGGCCATATCGTGATGACCGACTATGCCACCACCGGCGACGGGCTGATGGCCGGCCTGCAATTCCTGGCCGAGATGATCCGCGCCGAACGCTCCGCATCCGAGCTTCTGCACCAGTTCGATCCGGTGCCGCAGCTGCTGGAAAACGTGCGCTTTTCCGCGGGCCAGACGCCGCTGGAGGACACGTCTGTGCAGGCTGCCATCGCGCAGGCGGAGGCCGATCTGGCGCAGGGTGGGCGGCTGTTGATCCGCAAGTCTGGGACCGAGCCGCTGGTACGGGTCATGGCGGAGCATGAGGATGCCGCCCTGATGACCCGCACGGTGCACAGCGTGGTCCGCGCCGTCGAGGACGCCGTGCGCGCGTGACCGCCCAGCGCAGCCCCTGCGGGCCTGCGCGAAATATTTAAGACATGCGCAGCCCCTGCGGGCCAGCACGAAATTTTTCAGGTCGCGCGCGCAGCGACAGGCACGCGCCGGAGGTCAGCCCCGGCGCTTGAAGAGACGGCTGAGGGCGCCGAACTGGCTCAGTCCCACGCCGGTCAGGATCAGCGCCATGGCGAGCAGCAGCGAGGAGGGCAGAGGCTCAGACAAGAGCCATGCGCCCAACAGGACGGACCACAGCGGCACCTGATAATTGACCAGCGACATGAAAACAGGCCCCGCGCTGCGCACCACCAAAACGCGCAGGAAATTCGCCGCCGCCGTGGGGATAAGACCCAGAAACGCCAGCACGCCAAGGGTCTTGGCATCGGGCAGCGGCGGCGGGCCTTCGACCGCCAGCGCGACCGGCAGGCTCACCGCCGCGCCGATCATCAGCAAAACGGAGGCGAGCCCGATCGGATGCACCGCAGGCAGTCGGCGCATCAGGATCGAAGCCACCGCATAGCAGGCTGCGGCCCCCACACAGGCGATGCGTCCCCATCCCTCGCGCGCGGCCCCCGTGCTTTCAAACGCCTGCGCACCGATCAGGATCACGACGCCTACAAACCCGATGGCAAATCCCACCGTCTTGCGCGGTGTCATCCGCTCGCCCGCCACGGTGAAATGCGCCAGCGGCAGCACGATCAGCGCGACGGCAGCCATGGACACGCCGGCAAAGCCCGACGTCACATATTGCTGCCCCCAGGCCAGCAGCGAAAACGGCAGCGCAGAGCTGAGCACGCCGATGGCCAGAACCGTGGCGGTCGTGGCGCGCGCGGGGCGCACCTCGAACAGGCGAAAGCCCAACGCGGCCCAGACCATCCCCATCAGCACGGCGGCAAACCCGATGCGCGCGGCGGCAAGCCAGAAGGGCGTGATCCCCAGCAACGCGACTTCGGTCACCAGAAACGTCCCGCCCCAGACAAAGGCGAGCGTGGCGACCATCAGCCAGCTGGCGAGCGTGATGCGGGGGGCGGTTTCCATCGCGCTGCCATGCCCTCTTTGCCCCGCGCTGGCAAGGTGTGACATCGCGTCCGGGAACGATGCCCGCCCGGTGGCGGTTACCTTTGCAAGATATTGCAACCTGACTGGAGACACATCATGGACTGGACACTACTGACCGCAGCGCTGGTTTTCACCACGCTGATCCTCGCAGTGGGCTTTGCCTACTGGAACAAGAACAAGGTCGAAGAGCGGATGGATGACCCGCACGCGCCCAAATCGACGCTCGCCAAGGACGGTGATCCGCACGGCACCCCTGCGGATGTGAAATAAACCAAAAGGGCCCGAAGCATCGCTCCGGGCCTTTTCCTGTGCCGCGCGAGGCGGGCCTTTTCCTGTGCCGCGCGAGGCGGGCCTTAGTTCTTGGATTTGTCGACCATCTTGCCGTCGGAAATCCATGGCATCATGCCGCGCAGCGTCTCGCCGGTGGCTTCGATCTGGTGCTCGTCGTTTATCCGGCGCGTGCCCTTGAAGAACGGCTGGCCAACGGCGTTTTCCTGCATGAAATCGCGCACGAATTTGCCAGTCTGGATGTCGGTCAGGATCGCCTTCATCCGGGCCTTTGTCTCGTCGTAGGGCAACACGCGCGGGCCGGAGACATATTCACCATATTCAGCGGTGTTCGAAATCGAGTAGTTCATGTTGGCGATGCCGCCCTCATAGATCAGATCGACGATCAGCTTCACCTCATGCAGACATTCGAAATAGGCCATCTCGGGGGCGTAGCCCGCCTCGACCAGCGTCTCAAAACCCATGCGGATGAGTTCGACCAGACCACCGCAAAGCACGGCCTGCTCGCCGAACAGATCGGTTTCGCATTCCTCGCGAAAGTTGGTCTCGATGATGCCGGAACGCCCGCCGCCGATGGCGGAGCAATAGGACAGACCAATTTCCAGCGCCTTGCCGGAAGCGTCGCGATCCACCGCTACCAGACACGGCACGCCGCCGCCTTTGGTGTATTCGCCGCGCACGGTGTGGCCGGGGCCCTTGGGCGCCATCATGATGACGTCGATGCCTTCCTTGGGCTCGATCAGACCAAAGTGTACGTTCAGACCGTGGGCAAAGGCGATTGCCGCACCCTCGCGGATGTTGTCGTGCACGTATTTCTTGTAGGTCTCGGCCTGAAGTTCATCTGGCATGGTGAACATGATCACATCGGCCCAGGCCGCCGCTTCGGCGATTTCCATGACCTGCAGGCCTTCGCCTTCGGCTTTCGCTTTCGAGGGCGAGCCGTCGCGCAGGGCGACGACGAGGTTCTTGGCGCCGCTGTCGCGCAGGTTCAGGGCGTGGGCGTGGCCTTGGGAGCCGTAGCCGAGGATGGCGACCTTCTTGTCCTTGATGAGGTTCACGTCGCAGTCGCGGTCGTAGTATACGCGCATTGTCTTGTCCTTTCGGGGATGGGTTCTGGCCCGAGTTATAGACAAACCGTGGCGAGGGGCCAGCGATCTATCGCCGCTTTATTCAGGAATTCAGGCGTGGTAATGCGTGCAATGTCTGAAGAACGGAAAAATCATGCTTGATGATCTGGACCGCCGCTTATTGCGCTATTGGCAGGCGGAGCCAAGCCTGAGCACGGGGGAGCTGGCAGAGCGGTGCGGGATGACGCAGGGCAAGGCCGCGCGGCGCATCGCGCGTCTGCGCGACAGGGGGATTCTGGGCGAGGTTGAGGCCATCGTCGATTGGGCCGCTCTTGGCTACACGGTCGAGGTTTCGCTGCGCGTGACGCTGGACAAGACGCAAGGCAACGCGTTCGACGCCTTCCTTGCCGCCGCCCGCGAAGTGCCCGAAGTGATCGAGGCGCAGACGTTTCTGGGCCGGGTCGACGCACGTCTGTCGGTGATCGCCCGCGACATGACCCATTATCAAAGTATCTACCGCAGCCGCATCCTGACCCTGCCGCATATCGCCGACATCGAGGCCCTGATGCATGTGGCGCGGATCAAGGACGCGCACGGGTTGCCGATATGATGCCGCTGGACGACACCGACCGCGCCATCGTGCTGGCACTGGTGCGCGATGCCGCGCAAAGCACGGCGGCGCTGGGCAAACGGCTGGGCCTGAGCCAGCCCGCCACATGGCGCCGCATCCGCCGCCTCGAAGAGGCAGGCATGCTCAAAGGTCGCCGCCTGCGGCTCGACGCGGAAAAGCTCGGCTTTGGCGTAACGGTGTTTCTGGGCGTGAAACTGGCGACCAAGGGGCGCGTCAGCCTTGAGGATTTCGAACGTGCCGTCATCGCCATTCCGGAGGTGCAGACGGTCGAGCATGTGCTGGGCCTCTATGACTACCGCCTGCGCGTGGTCGCGCGCGATCTGGCGGATTTTGAGCGTGTCCTGCGCCGCCGCATCATGACGCTGCCCGGCGCAGGGCAGGTCGAGGCGAACGTGCTGCTGAGCGAGGAACGGCTGCCGGGGCCTTTGCGCGGCTGACCGCCGCCTATCGGAAACGCGGATCGGCGCGAAACCGTGCGACGGGCGCTTTGCCTTTGCGCGCCGCCGGGGTACGCTCCCGCCACATCCAAGGGAGAGATCATCATGGCATTGCTTGATACAGTGGACCCGGACGGGCTCGAAGAATTCTCGGTCGTGTTCACCGACCGCTCGCTCAATTCCATGAGCGCGTCGTTTCAGGGGGTGATGCGCGATATCCACGCGATGCTGTGCGAGGTCTACAACGCCGATGCGGTCGCCGTGATCCCGGGGGCGGATCCTACGGGATGGAGGCGGTCGCCCGCCAATTCGCCCGCGACCGCGATGTGGTCGTCGTGCGCAACGGTTGGTTCTCCTACCGCTGGAGCCAGATCATCGAAACCGGCGGGCTGACCGCCAACACCACCGTCATCAAGGCACGCCCGCAGGGCAACGCCGCCCCCAGCCCCTTTGCGCCGCCCCCCATCGAAGAGGTCGAGACCGCCATTGCTGAGGCGCGCCCGGCAGTCGTCTTTGCCCCGCATGTCGAAACCTCCGCCGGGGTGATCCTGCCCGACGACTATATCAAACGCCTCACGGCGGCGGCGCATGATGTGGGCGCGCTGATGGTGCTCGATTGCATCGCTTCGGGCTGTGCCTGGGTGGATATGAAGGCGCTGGGCGTCGACGTGCTGATCTCCGCTCCGCAAAAGGGGTGGAGCGCGCAACCCTGTGCGGGCCTCGTGATGATGTCCGACCGGGCGGTGGCGCAACTGGCGCACACGCAATCCGACAGCTTCGCCATTGATCTGGGCAAATGGCACGCGATCATGCAGGCGTATCTCGACGGCGGTCACGCCTATCACGCGACCATGCCCACGGACGCCCTGCGCGCCTTCCGCGACACGATGGTTGAGACCCAGAAATACGGCTTTGCCCGCCTCAAAGAAGCACAGTGGAGGCTCGGCGACGCCGTGCGCGCGCTCATGGCCGAGCGGGGCGTGACAAGCGTGGCCGCCGAGGGCTACGGCGCGCCGGGGGTAGTGGTCTGCTATACCGACAACCCGGATGTGAAATCGGGCAAGGCATTCATGGCCCACGGCATGCAGATCGCCGCAGGCGTGCCGCTGCAAGTGGGCGAGCCCGAGGGGTTCTCAACCTTCCGGCTGGGGCTTTTTGGGCTGGACAAGCTCTATGACGTGGACGGCACCGTGGCGCGGCTCAGGGCCGTTGTTGAAAAGGTGCTTTGAGAGTGGCGGGATTTGTCTGGTGAGCGGGACGAAGCGTGAATTCGCTACAGTCGCGTCAACGGCTGGTTTCATACTGTAGCTGCGCAGGTTGGTTTGTCGGTTGCTATTGATATGCTTGCTTAACCAGACGAAACCGTTGCTTTCCTTGGTAGCCGTCCAAACGACCGTTGCCTGCATTGCCGCGTGCATCCAAAGTAATATTACCTCCGAACAATCGCTTGCCGTCAGATCCGTATTCAGAGAACTTGAACCCGTTCCGCGTGGCCTCTGTTATTCTCAAGCGGACTTCCTTTTTTCCGTCAGAACCGGTTTGAGTATACTGGCATCGCCCAAGTGTTCGCTTGCAGTCATGGGGACGGAATTTCAGCTCAAAACCGTCTTGCCTGACCCACCGAACCTGATTTCCATCTTTGTCCATGTACGTTGAAAAAACGGGTTTCCCCGATGGAGAAGAACCGCGATAGCTGTCCAAAACGTAAAAACGCCCGACCTTCCCACGAAATACATGGTGGATAAGACCTCCCTGGCTTTGGTTGATACTGGTGTAGTCACCAGGTTTGAGAGTCTCGGGTTTCCAACGAATACTCTCGGCGGAAACCGAGGTCGAAATGAGCGAGATTACAAATCCGAGGGCAATCGGGAATTTCACGGGCGTCTCCAAGTTTTCTATGGGTACTACTACCTGAAAATCTTAGGTGGGTACACAGCGAAGGCGGATATTGGATTGCCGTTTGGTCCTCCGGACTTCGGCCTCATTCCCGCCATCCGCTGCGACGCCGCAATCCCCATCTCAGCTCACCGCGTCCAAAATCCGCGCCCATGACCGGATGCCTTTGTGAAAGCTCTGCATATCGTATTTCTCGTTCGGGGAATGGATCTGGTCGTCGTCCTTGCCAAAGCCGATCAGCATCGGCGGCGTGTCGAGGATATTGGCGAAATGCCCCGCGATCGGGATCGACCCGCCGCAGCCGATATAGGCGGCGGGGATTTGCCATTCCTCGCTCAGCGCCTTGAGCGCTGCGGCAAAGGCCGGATCATCCGTTGCGGCCCCCGACGCGCGCGAGGCGCCATGCGCTGACCAGACGGCCTCGCAATCGGGCGGCAGCATTTCCTCGACCATCGCGCGAAAGCTTTGCCGGATGGCGTGCGGATCCTGATCGCCCACCAGCCGGAACGAAATCTTGGCCGATGCCTCCGCCGGGATCACCGTCTTGAACCCGTCGCCCTGATAGCCGCCACCGATGCCGTTGACCTCGCAGGTCGGGCGCGACCAGATCATCTCGAGCGGGGTGCGGTCCTGCTCTCCTGCCGGATGGCTCAGCCCGACCTCGTTCAGAAATCCTGCGTGGTCGAAGTTCAGCCCCTGCCACTGCGCCTCCAGATCGTCGGGCAGATCGGGCACGCCGTCGTAGAACCCCGGCACGGTGATGCGGCCCGTATCGTCGTGCAGCGACGCGATGATGCGGCTCAGCACGCGGATGGGATTGATCGAAATCCCGCCGAACATGCCGGAATGCAGATCCTTGCTGGCCGCCTTGATCGTCAGCTCTTCGCCCAGCAGGCCGCGCAGCATGGTGGTGATCGCGGGGGTGCGGCTTTGGAACATCACCGTGTCGCAGATCATCGCAAAATCGGCGCGCAGCTCGTCCGCGTTTTCCTCCATGAAGGGCACCAGCGAGGGGGAGCCTGATTCTTCCTCGCCTTCCAGAAAAACTGTGATGCGACAGGGAAATTCACCGTTTACGGATTTCCACGCGCGCAAGGCTTCGACAAAGGTCATCAGCTGGCCCTTATCGTCCGCGGCCCCACGCCCGCGGATCACCTCGCCCGTGGGTGTGCTCTCGACCGTGGCGTCAAACGGGTCGCGGTCCCACAGGTGCAGCGGGTCAACGGGCTGCACATCGTAGTGGCCGTAGAACAATAGATGCGGCGCCCCGTCCGCAGGCCCCGCGTGCCCCACCACCATCGGATGACCCGGTGTCGGGCGCTTTTGCACATCAAATCCAATGCTTTGCAGATCCGCCACCATCCAGTCGGCGGCGCGGTCGCAGTCTGCCTTGAACGCCGGATCGGTCGAAATCGACTGGATCCGCATCAGCTCCAGCAGTCGTTCGGTGGCCTCCGGCAGGGCGGCGTCGATATGGGTGAGGGTGGCATCGAGGGACATGGGATCAGGCTCCGTCATCGGGTCAACTTTGGCGTGAGCGTAGCGATGCGCGGGGCAGTGTCCAGTGGCGCAGGTTTCCCATTGGAAACAAGGGCTGCGACACTCTGCGCCCGTTTGCGTATTGAAGCCTCAGCCCCCGATCTATATTCGTTCTAAACAATCAGCGGGACGGGCCCGCGCGCCCACGGAGACGCCTATGACCTACTCGGACCAGATCGATCAGGCCCTGCAACGCTTGCACGACGAAGGCCGCTACCGCACCTTTATCGATATCGAGCGGCGCAATGGCCAGTTTCCGCACGCCGTCTGGACCCGTCCGGATGGATCCGAGCAGGATATCACGGTCTGGTGCGGGAATGACTATCTGGGCATGGGCCAGCACCCCGTCGTGCTGCAGGCGATGCACGAGGCGCTTGAGGCGACGGGCGCGGGCTCGGGCGGGACGCGCAACATCTCGGGCACGACCGTCTATCACAAGCGTCTTGAGGCCGAGCTTTCGGATCTGCACGGGAAGGAAGCGGCGCTGCTGTTTACGTCCGCCTACATCGCGAATGACGCGACCCTCTCGACCCTGCCAAAGCTGTTTCCGGGGCTCATCATCTATTCGGATGAATTGAACCACGCGAGCATGATCGAAGGCGTGCGCCGCAACGGCGGGGCCAAGCGGATCTTTCGCCACAACGACGTCGACCACCTGCGCGAATTGCTCGCAGCAGACGACGCCGACGCGCCCAAGCTGATTGCGTTTGAGTCCATCTACTCGATGGATGGTGATTTTGGTCCGATCGAGGCGATCTGCGATCTGGCCGATGAATTCGGCGCGCTGACCTATATCGACGAGGTGCACGCGGTAGGCATGTATGGCCCGCGCGGGGCAGGGGTGGCCGAACGCGACCGCCTGATGCACCGGCTCGACATCATCAACGGCACGCTGGCCAAGGCCTACGGCGTGATGGGTGGCTACATCGCCGCTTCTGCCAAGATGTGCGATGCGATCCGCTCCTACGCGCCGGGCTTCATCTTTACCACTTCGCTGCCGCCCGCCGTGGCCGCCGGTGCCGCCGCCTCTGTTGCCTATCTTAAGCGCGCGCCAGAGCTGCGCGCGAGACACCAGGAACAAGCCGCCAAGCTGAAGCTGCGGCTCAAGGGGCTTGGCCTGCCGATCATCGATCACGGCAGCCACATCGTGCCCGTCATGGTCGGCAATCCGGTCCATACAAAGATGCTGTCGGACATGCTGCTCGAAGATCACGGCATCTACGTGCAGCCCATCAACTTCCCCACCGTGCCGCGCGGCACGGAGCGGCTGCGGTTTACCCCCTCTCCCGTGCACGGTAAGGGTGAAATCGATGCATTGGTGCACGCCATGGACGGTCTGTGGTCGCATTGTGCGCTAAATCGTGCCGAAGAGGCGGGATAGACCCTCTATATATCGTAAATGCCGTTGAACTATGTTATGCATCGGTCAACAAAGACCTTGAGCGAATCGTGGGGACGCGTCGCTAGCGAGGCGAACGGGCACTAAAGGTATTTGCGATGATTGGGCGTTGGGCGTCGAAAAACGCGGAAGATGATGCGGTTGAGCCACAGGGGTTCGACGCATTCGAGCTGCGTTTGGGCGATCTGATGCGGGGGGAGCGGGCGACGCTCGGTAAATCCCTGCTGGACGTGCAGCGCGAGCTGCGGATCAAAGCGTCCTACATCGCCGCCATCGAAAATGCCGATCCAGATGCCTTTGATACGCCCGGTTTCATTGCTGGCTACGTGCGCTCCTACGCCCGTTATCTGGGAATGGACCCTGACAAGGCATTCGACGCCTTCTGCACCGAAAGCGGGTTCAGCGTGGCGCATGGCATGTCCGCCGAAGCCTCCGTGGTGCGCAAGCCCACCCGCGAAGAGCGTCTGACCCGCCAACCTGAAAGCGATATCTTCTCGCGGCCGGCGATGCCCTTTGCGCCGACCGGCGACAGCATGTTCGCGCGCATTGAGCCGGGGGCGATTGTGTCCATGGCCGTTCTTGTCGCCTTGATCGGCGCCATTGGTTTTGGCGGCTGGACCGTCCTGAAGGAAGTGCAGCGCGTGCAGGTCGCCCCGGTCGATCAGACGCCAATCGTGCTTTCCGATCTGGATCCGTTGCAGGCCGCAGCCCCCTCCGCGCCCACGTTGGGCGCGGAAGTGAACGCGCCAGCCGCTATCGATGATACCCCACGGGTCGAAGCGCTGGATCGGCTCTACCGCCCGGCAGCGCTTGATGTGCCGGTGCTCACGGCCCGTGACGCGCCCATTGCGACGCTCGATCCGCGGGCCGGTGGGGTGTTCAACGGCCCTGCCTTTGCCACGCCCGCTGTCCCCGATGCCCCGACGCAGCTGGCCGATGCTACTCCTGACACCGACGGCGCCGTGACGGAGGCGTTGGCGGGTGAGACGCGTTTCGGCGCGCTGTTGCCGCAGGTCGTCGAAGGCCCCGTGCCGGAAGTGCGAGTCGTCGCCACCGGCGAGACTTGGGTGCGCATCACCTCCGTCGATGGCTC
This sequence comes from Sulfitobacter albidus, assembly GCF_018200035.1. NCBI lineage: Bacteria > Pseudomonadati > Pseudomonadota > Alphaproteobacteria > Rhodobacterales > Roseobacteraceae > Sulfitobacter > Sulfitobacter albidus. Next base: position 827,179 of record NZ_CP073581.1, read on the forward strand.
CAACATCTTTGAGAAAGTCATGCAGAAGGGCGATACCTTCAGCGTGCCCGCCACCGAAGAACCCCCCATGCTGCGCACAGGCCAAAGCGGCGCGGTGTATTTCGTGATGAACGGCGAATTCTACGGGCCCGTCGGGGGGCGCGGTGCCGTGACCTCCAACGTGCCGCTGCAACAGCAGGCCCTAGCCGAGCTTTACACGCCGGCCAACCCCGCTGACGACAGCGCGCTGGAAACCCTCGTGGCCGAACTGCGCACGCAGGCAAACGAGGCGGACGCACAGGCCGAGTAGCCCCAAGCTTTGCGTTGCACAGCCGTTGCTGGGTGACTAGGTAGGGGGGAACCGACTGTCCAGCGAGGTTGACATGACCCTCAATCACATCCGCCCGTGGCGCAACATCTACCGGCGCAAGTCGCGGCAGATCATGGTTGGCAATGTCCCCGTGGGGGGCGATGCACCCATCACCGTGCAAACCATGACCAACACGCTCACCTCTGACGCCAAGGCCACGATCGCGCAAATTCAGGCCGCCGCCGATGTAGGCGCGGATATTGTGCGCGTCTCGGTCCCCGATGTGGAAAGCTCTGCGGCGCTGAAACAGATCGTCGCCGAAAGCCCGGTGCCGCTCGTCGCTGACATCCATTTCCACTACAAACGCGGGATAGAGGCTGCTGAGGCCGGCGCCGCCTGCCTGCGCATCAACCCTGGCAACATCGGGGATGAGAAGCGGGTCAAGGAAGTCATCAAGGCCGCGCGCGATAACAACTGCTCGATCCGCATCGGCGTGAACGCGGGCAGTCTGGAAAAGCACCTGCTGGAAAAATACGGGGAGCCGTGCCCCGACGCGATGGTGGAATCCGGCCTGGATCATATCAAGATCCTGCAAGACAACGATTTTCACGAGTTCAAGATCAGCTGCAAGGCGTCCGATGTCTTCATGGCCGCCGCCGCCTACCAGCAGCTTGCCGACGCCACGGATGCGCCGATCCACCTCGGCATCACCGAGGCCGGCGGGCTGACCTCCGGCACGATCAAATCGGCCATCGGTCTGGGCAATCTTTTGTGGATGGGCATCGGCGATACGATCCGCGTCTCGCTCTCCGCCGATCCGGTCGAAGAGGTCAAGGTCGGCTACGAGATCCTGAAGTCCCTCGGCCTGCGCCACCGGGGCGTGAACATCATCTCATGCCCCTCCTGCGCGCGGCAGGGGTTCGACGTGATCAAGACGGTCGAAAAACTCGAACAGCGGCTGGAGCATATCAAGACGCCGATGAGCCTGTCGATCATCGGCTGTGTGGTCAACGGCCCCGGTGAGGCGCTGATGACCGACGTGGGCTTTACCGGCGGGGGGCAGGCTCGGGCATGGTCTATCTCGCGGGCAAGCAGAGCCATAAGCTGAACAACGACGAGATGGTCGACCATATCGTCGAGCAGGTCGAAAAACGTGCGGCTGAACTGGAGGCCGACGCCGCCGACTAACGCGCGCCCAGCCCCATCTGCATCAGCATCCGGCGCACCGGGGCGGCGGCGTAAAGCGCCCGCAGCCCAATCGCCCGCGCGTCGCGCAAGAGCGGCGCCCTCACCTGGCTTGCCCGGTTGAGCATATCGATTCCGCGCACCCGCAGCTGTATGTCGCCAAATCGCGCGCGGTCGTAAGCATCCAGCATCTCTTGATCGCCCAAGCCTTCGCGTCGCGCCTCTGCCAGATCCAGCAGCGTCGCAATATCGGCGAGCGACATGTTGAGCCCCTGCGCGCCGATGGGCGGCATCGCATGCGCGGCCTCCGCAATCAGGGCCAGCCGCTCGCCGGTCAACCGCTCCGCGTGCTGCGTGCTGATGGGCCAGCTTTGGCGACGGCTCACCAGCGTGAGCGGGCCAAATACCTCGCAGCACCGAGTGGAGGCTTCGGCCTCGAATTCCGCCACATCCATCCGCTCGCGCGCCTGCGTCGCTGCCGCATCATCCATCCACACCACCGCCGAGCATGGTTGGCCATCGCGGTCGGGCAGGGGCACCAGCGTGAACGGCCCGCCGGTGCGGTGCACCTCGGTCGAAATATTGCCGTGCGGCAGGGGATGGGTGACCGCAAACACCAGCGCACGCTGGCCGTAGGTCTGCGTGCGCACGCCGATCCCCGCCGCCTGCCGCATGGGCGATCCGCGTCCGTCCGCGGCGATCACCAGATGCGTGCGCACCCGTGTGCCGTCGCTCAGCCCCACGCGCGCCTCCGCTGTGCGGGTAAACAGCGTCGTGGTGCCGACGCCGGGACGGAAATCGACAGTCGGCAGATCCGCCAGCCGGGCAAGCATCTCCCGGCGCAAAAGCCAGTTGGGAAAGTTCCAGCCAAACGGCGCGTCCGAGATATCGGCGGCATCGAATTCCTTGACCACCCGCGGCTCTGGCACCTCGCCCCCGGCGTCGATGATCCGCATCACTTGCAAGGGGGCCGCGTGGGGCGCCAGCGTCTCCCATAGCCCTGCGCGCTCCAGCAAATCGCGGGCGGGCTGCAACATCGCGGTGGACCGCAGATCGGCACCGTCGCTGTCACCGTCCGTGACCGGCGGTGTGGGATCGACGCAGATCACGTGAAACCCCGCACTGCCAAAGGCCGCCGCCGCCGTCAGCCCGGCAATCCCGCCGCCCGAAATCAGAATATCGCAAGTCTCGCTCATCCCGTGTGCTCCGCTATCTCGCCCAGAAACGTAGATAGGTCCGGCGCGTGGAAATGCACATGCGGCGCGTCCGCGCGTTCGGGCGCGATATGCACCGTGCGCAGGCCCATCGCATCGGGCACGATCAGGTTGCGCGGATCATCCTCGAACATGGCGGCACGGCTGCGGTCAAACCCGTCGCGGCCAAACACCCTCTCGAACGCGGCGGCGTCGGGCTTGGGGTGGAAATCGGCGTGCTCAACCCCGTAGACCGCATCGAACAGCCCCGTCAGCCCGCGCGCCGCGAGCACCCGTTCAGCGTAGGGGGCGCAGCCGTTGGTATAGACGATCCGCCGCCCGCGCAGCGCACCGATCCGCGCGGCCAGCACCGGATCGGGCACAAGGCTCGCCATCGAGATGTCGTGCACATCCTCAAGGTAGGGGGCCGGATCCACGTCATGCTCGCGCATCAGCCCGGCCAGCGTGGTGCCATGGGTCTGCCAATAGTGCAGGCGCAGGCGGTCGGCTTCGGTCGCATCAACGCCCAGCGTACGCATCACCCAATCGCGCATCCGCACCTCGATCAGATCGAACAATCGCGCCGACGGCGGATAAAGCGTGTGATCAAGGTCGAACACCCAGGTCGTCACATCGGAAAAAGCACCATGATCCATGGCCCCGGTGGTAGGCGCGCCAACGCAGGCGCGCAAGGGGTCTTTCCAGCGCGGGGCGCGGGCGGCTATGCTGACCCCAGCACATGCAGAAAGCCCGTCCATGAACAAGACGACCACTGGCGCCCGCTCCGGCAATACGGATGCCTATTCCATGATCCTCGACGCGATCGACACGGGCATCTACACCCCCGGCGACCGGCTGGTGGAAAGCGAGCTGGCCGAGCGGTTTGGCGTCTCGCGCACGCCCATCCGCGAGGCGCTGCAACGGCTCGAGACGCAATCGCTGCTCACCCGTGACGGGCGCAGCCTGATCGTCGCCTCACTGGATCACAACCAGATGGCCGAGCTGTATGTCGTGCGCGGAGAGCTTGAGGGCCTCGCCGCCCGTCTTGCCGCGCGCAACGCCACCGAAGAGGAAATCCGCCTGCTGCGCGACATGCTCGAGGCCGACAACGCGCTGCTGGAGCATCCGGCCGCACTCGCCCGTGCCAACCGGCGGTTTCACAAGCAGATCCATCTTGCCTCGCACAACCGCTTTCTGGTGCGGCAACTCGATCTCGTTCACCGCTCCATGGCATTGATGGCAACCACGTCGCTGGCGGTCGTGGGGCGCGGCGCGATTGCGCAGGCAGAGCACGACCAGATCGTCACCGCGATCGAGGCGCGCGACGGTGACGCCGCCGATGCCGCCCTGCGCGCGCATATCTCTGTCGCCTTCACGACCCGGTTAAGGCAAGAGGCTGAGCGTCGCGAGGCGGAGAGCTGAGCGCGCGCGCGTTCTCTTCCTGCGACACGCCATGCTGGGTTTTATCCCAATAGAACGGCTCCGAAACGAGTTCCTTGAGCGCCTTGTACGCCGACAGGGCCCCCATCGGAAAATAGAATGGCAGGGTAAAGACCCAGCCCGTCAGATGCCGGTGCCCCACGCCGCGTACGGCCAGCACCGAGGTCGACAGATTGATGACCTCCGCGATCAGGAAGCTTATCGCCATGCCCGTCGCGATCCCGCTGCCCAACGTCTCGCTTACCGGATGGGATATGCCGATCAGCATGATCCAGAACGACCACAGCAGCGGCGCCGCGGCGAATTGCGCAAACGTGGCCAGCAAGATCGCCTGCACCCCCATGAAGCGCAAAAATCCAAGATCGCGCATCAGTGCTGCGGGATCACGCATGTGTACGCACCACGTAATCAGATAGCCCTTGAGCCAGCGGGACCGTTGTTTGACCCAGGGCCAGGCCTTGCAATTGGCCTCCTCAAAGGTGGTGGTGGCGATCAATTCGGTGACATAGCCCGCCCGGGCGAGGCGGATCCCCAGATCCGCGTCCTCGGTCACGTTATGGGCGTCCCAGCCGCACAGCTTTTCCAGCACGCTGCGGCGGAAAAACAGGGTTGTGCCCCCCAACGGGATCACCAGACCCAGCCGCGCCACCCCCGGCAGGATCATCCGCCACCAGGTCGCGTATTCAATGGTGAAACAGCGCGACAGCCAATTGGTGCGGGCATTGTAATAATCCAGAACCCCCTGAAGACAGGCGACATTCTGCGGTGCGCTATGAAAACGGGTGACGATCTTTTCGATCTGGTCGCTCTCGGGGGCGTCCTCTGCATCCCAGACGCCGATGATCGAGCCACGGCAGAAATCCAGCGCATAGTTCAGCGCGCGCGGTTTTGTCGTCAGACCTGAGGCGCCGGGCACTTCGATCACGCTCATCCATGGCGGCATCGCGGTGCGCGCGATGGTCTCGCGGGTGACATGATCGTCGGCTTCCAGCACCAATACGACTTCTAGCAGGGATTTCGGGTAGGTCAGCCGCGACAGACGCTCGATCAGCTTGCCCGCGATTTCCTTTTCGCGCAGCAGCGGGACCAGGACCGAGACAAGCGGCAGCGGAAACGCCTCCGGTTCTGCACGGGCAGGCGGCGGTGTCGCCGGGAAAAACAACTGTGCCACGGTCGCCGCAAGCTTGAGCGCCGTGGTCATCATCAATGTGACAAAGGCAAAGACCATCAGCACGGTGATCGTCCACAGCGGCGCGAGGATTACTGAGGCGGCACCCGCCGCCAGCAGCCCGATGGCAGCGATACGGCGGTTCGGATTGGTCACATCCCAACCGCGACAGCTGAGCGCCGCCGGCACCCGACGCGCCGCCTTCTGCGCCAGCTCCGCCCCGTACAGACGGCTGATCGCCGCCCGGATGTCGCGCTCATGGGCCAGCACCGGCTCGATCCGCCGGCCCTGCGGTCCCAGGCAGGCGCGCAAGGCGTCAAAGGTTTCGGGATGCGCGGTGCAGACCAGCAAGATGTCACCCGACACGGCGTAGGGCACGACCATGTGGCGCAGGCACAAGGACGCGGGCAGACGGTGGCGCAAGGCGGGGGCGGGCGGGCTGCCCACCAGATCGACCATGCGCACGCGATGCTGAATCGACAACATCCGCATCAGATCATGGCGGCGCACCAATCCTTCCGTCACGAGAATTTCACCCAGAGGGCTGTCCACATGCCGTTGCAGATCCAGCGCATGCACCAGATCCGCCTGCGTAATTTTTCCCGCATTCACCAGGATACGCCCCAGCGGAAGGCGTTCCGGCGGGAGCGTGAGCCGTGGAAAACGCAGGTTGAGATCATTCATCCCATCCTACCAAACCAGCGTCACAACGGATCACTGGTGGCAGAGAAGGATTAACGATCCGTTAATATCGTTTTTTTTCAGTGGGTTGAGTTGAAGTGGTTAACTTCAACCCTGGCGGTAGCTGCGGTGCGGCGTCAGCGCGCCGCCATGGCGGCGGCAAAGCGCTCAAAAAGGTAATAGCTGTCCTGCGGACCGGGTGACGCCTCCGGGTGATGTTGCACCGAATAGACCGGGCGGCCGGTCATGCGGATCCCGCAGTTCGACCCGTCAAAAAGCGAACGATGCGTCTCGACGACGCCATCCGGCAGGGATTGCCCATCGACGGCAAAGCCATGATTCATCGAGGTAATCTCGACCTTGCCGGTCTCCAGATCCTTGACGGGGTGGTTGGCGCCGTGGTGGCCGTGGCTCATCTTGACCGTCTCACCGCCCAGGGCGAGGGCCAGCATCTGGTGGCCCAGACAGATGCCGAACACCGGCAGCTCGGTCTTATCCAGAACGTCGCGGATCATCGGCACGGCGTATTCCCCGGTGGCCGCCGGATCGCCGGGACCGTTGGACAAGAACACCCCATCGGGGCTGTGCGCCATCACGTCCTCATAGGTGGCAGAGGCCGGCAGCACCGTGACTTCGCAGCCCGCCGAGGCAAGGCAGCGCAGAATGTTGCGTTTCGCGCCGTAGTCGATGGCGACAACGCGGTGCTTGGGGTCGGTCTGTGGCGCGAATCCGTCGGGCCAGGCCCACCGCATCTCGTTCCAGCGGTAGGATTGCGCGCAGGTGACATCCTTGGCCAGATCCATGCCCTCCAGCCCGGCAAAGGCGCGGGCGGCGGCCACAAGCGCCTCGATGTCGAATTTCCCGTTGGGGTCATGGGCGAGGGCGGCGTGCGGCGCGCCCTGCTGGCGGATCGCGCGGGTCAGTCGCCGCGTGTCGATCCCGCCGATGGCGATGCGCCCGCGCGCGGCGAGCCAATCCGACAGATGCTGCACCGCCCGCCAGTTGCTGGGCTCGGTCGGCATCCATTTCACGACCATGCCGGCCGCCACCGGATCGCCGGTTTCATCGTCCTGCGGGTTGGTGCCCACATTGCCGACATGCGGAAAGGTAAAGGTCACGATCTGCCCCGCGTAGGAGGGATCTGTCATGATCTCCTGATAGCCGGTCATGGCCGTGTTGAAACACAGCTCGGCGACGGTC